>NZ_JBIRGO010000006.1:0-452666 GCF_044328065.1 Streptomyces sp. NPDC017993 | reverse complement strand
GGGAAGCGCGCCTCCTCATCCACCGCGGTGGCGAAGGGCGCGATCTTCGCCTCGGCGAGCGCACGCACCGACTCCCGGAGCATGTCGTGCTCCTCCGGGAGCCGGTAGAGGTCGAACAAGTGGTTCATTGCAGACACGTCCCGTCGTCCGATCGCCCTAGCGGATGGCACTCAGTACCCTGAAGTATGCACACTCAGTGCCACGCGTTCCAGTCCGTGGGGTGTGACCGTCGGTGTATCTTCCCCGCATGACTGAGGCACAGGGACAGGGCGAGGGCGTCGCCGATGGGGCCGTCGCCAAGCCCTCGATGCGGGACGCGTTGATCTCGGCGGCGTTCGAGTTGTTCGTGGAGCGTGGATTCGAGCAGACCACGATCGACGACATCGTCCGGCTCGCCGGTGTGGGGAGGCGCTCCTTCTTTCGCTACTTCCCGTCGAAGGAGGACGTGGTCTTCCCTGACCATGAGCAATGCCTTGCTGAGATGACGGCCTTCCTTGAGGAGGCGAGCGAGGAAGAGCCGGTGAAACGGGCGTGTGATGCGGCCCGGTTGGTGTTGCGGGTCTACGCCGCCGCCCCCTCGTTCTCCGTACAGCGGTACCGCCTCACCAAGAGCGTTCCGGGCCTTCGAACCCACGAACTGGCCGTGGTCCGCCGCTACGAACGCACCCTCTCGGAGTACCTGCAGCGCCGCTTCGCGGGCCGGCCCGACAGGGGCTTGCGCGCCGAGACGATCGCGGCCTCGGTGGTGGCTGCCCATAACCACGCACTTCGGTCATGGCTCCGTTCCGGCGGAAGCGAGGACGTCTCGGCCCGGATGGACCACGCTCTGGGCTTCGTGCAGCAGTCCTGGAGCAGCCCCGGGGAGGAGGCGGGCGAGGGTGAGCGGGAGCCGGAGGATGTCGTCGTCGTGATCACCAAGCGTGGTACCCCGATGTGGCGCGTGGTCCAGGAGATCGAGTCCCGAACCGGGGGGTGAGGTCGCGGCGGGTTTCGCGCAACGGTACTCAGTGCCTTTACGCATGGCACTGAGTGTCATATCGTCTGGGTGTTGCATGGCGCGATGACGCTGGTGCGCCGCAGCCTCTTGCGCGGGGCGGCGGATGCCCAACCGCCTCGGCGCTCTTCGGCAGTCCTCCTCCCGGAAGGAGATGGCACCGTGATTCACCCAGTGATCGATTCCCTCGACGCCCCTCTCAACCACGACACACCGGACTGGACCACGCCTGTGGAACCAGCGGCAACGGAGCCCCTCCCGCCGGAAGGCCCGGCCGAGGTGAAAGACGGGACACTGCACTTCCAGCGTTGCTGCTGGTGCAACACTCCGTCCTTCCGCCGCCTGCTCTGCCCCACCTGCGGCTGCACCGACATGGCCGGGGAGCCCAGCACAGGCAGGGGCGTCATCCGCAGGGTCACCGTCGTCGGCCGGAACGCGGATGAGCCGCACGCGTTGGCCGTCATCGCGATGAACGAAGGCTTCCGCCTTCGCGCCAGGATCATCGGTACCCCACCGGAGCACCTACACCAGGGAGCCCCGGTACGGCTGGCCACTTACGCGGGACTGCGTTCCCAGGAGCTCGCCTTCCAGCTCTGCGACGCGTCCTACGCTCGGTGAGCGGTTGATCTTGGTGACGGCCCGGGCGGCGGCGCAGATGGGTCCGGGTGTCGGACGCTCAAAGCCAAGCCCCGCTGGCAGCACCCCCTGTCCGGCCCGGCTTGCGTCTGCTCAGCCCAGCGGAAGACATGGGCGCCACCGATAGGGGCTGAGTCCGCCGTCAGTGCAGGGAACTATGGGTTGTGTGCAGGGGAGGGGCGCACCGTTGGGCTTCACGCCAATCACGTCTCAAGCCGCGATCCTTGCCCGGAATGGACGCGGCCATAGGCAGTCTCCGGTCGGCCGTACGCTGTTCGCATGATCCGCGCAGTGGCATTCGATGTCGGTGAGACGCTCATCAGCGATGACCGGGGGTGGGGAGCGTGGGCCGACTGGCTCGGCGTCAAACCGCACACCCTGTCGGCCCTGGTCGGCGCGGTCGTCGCTCAGGGCAGGGACAATGCCGACGCGCTGCGTCTGATCCGCCCAGGGATCGACATCGAGACGGAGCGGGCCGCGATGCAACGCGCAGGCAGGGGCGAGGCGCTGTCCGAGTCTGACCTGTACCCCGATGTTCGCTCGGCGCTGGGCGCGCTGCGCGAGGCCGGGATCCGTGTAGTCGTGGCTGGCAACCAGACCACGAGGGCGGCGGAGTTGCTACGGGCCCTCGACCTGCCGGTGGACGCGTTGGCCACCTCCGGGGAGTGGGGTGTGGCCAAGCCGGACGCGGCGTTCTTCGCGCGCACCATCGAGCTGGCAGGGGTGCCTGCGGGTGAAGTGCTGTATGTGGGCGATCACCCGCAGAACGACGTCCTGCCGGCCCTCGCCGCCGGGATGCGGACGGCGCATCTGCGCCGTGGTCCGCTCGGCCATCTCTGGGCGGACAGTGGCGAGGCGCTGGCCGCGGACTGGCGTGTGCAGAGCCTGACCGAGCTTGTGGACGTCCTGGCTCTGTGAGGGGCAACTACACGGCCTCGCCTGCAAGATGCAGGCGAGGCCGTCTGCGTTCCCCGACTGTGACGGCGCGGGTACGGTTCGGGTGGCTGCGCCGAAGGAGACAGCATGCCCAGCATCGTGTACCACGGGACAGGCCCTCGGCTTGCCTACGAACGCCGCATCGCAAGCCTTACGCAGGACGAGCTCGCTGAGCGCGCCGGTGTTGCGCTGGGCAGCATCAGAAAGATCGAGCGGGGAGAGCGCGGGGTCTCCGATGCCGTCCTGGGCACCATTGCGGACGCCCTCGGCGTGGATCCCGCCCGCCTCCTGCCGAATCAGGAGCGCCCAGATGACCGTGTGCATCAGGCGATGCCAGGGCTGTTAACTGTCCTCGCTCAGTATGAGGATCCAGACGATGGGCCGTGCCGCGACCTGCCAGCGCTACGCGAGGCCGTGGCGACGGTCGTCGCGCACCGGCTGAGCGCGCAGTACTCACGTATCGCCCGGACCGCGCCTGGGCTCCTGGCCGAGCTGTGCCGCGCCCTGAGCACTGCGGCTCCGAGCGATCGGCAGGCGGTGGCACGTCTCTTGGTGGACGCCTGCCGCGCCGCGGACGCCGTGGCGTTCAAGCACGGCGCGAAGGATCTTTCGGCACGTCTCCTCGACTTGATGTGGTGGGCGGCGGTGCAAGCTCACGACCCGTTGGTGGACGCGACAGTGGCCTACGTCCGGACTGAAGTGCACTTTGGCGCTCGCACCCATGCCGTGGGGCTGCGCGTCCTTGAGCGGGCCCTCGACCATGCTCCGCGCACCGACTCGTCAGCGGCGCTGGCGGCCCGCGGAGCCCTGCACATGCGCGCCGCTGTGATCGCCGGTCGAGCTGGCAATGGCAATGCCGCGCACAGTCATCTCGACGACGCGCGGTCACTCGGTGATCGGTTGCGGGAGGGCGTCTATCAGGGGACGGCGTTCGGACCGGACAGCGTCAGGGTCCACGAGGTATCCGTGGCCGTAAGCCTCGGTGACGACTACCTCGACCGGGCGTTGAAGCTGGCTCGGGAGTGGAAACCTCCGCGGGACCTGCCGGCTGAACGCCGATCGGGCTTCTATATCGAGTTGGGACGCGCCCAGCTATGGGCCGGCCGCCCGGACGCTGCGTTCGAGTCACTGAAGGTGGCCCGTCAGATTGCCCCCCAGCACGCGCGGGAGCACCGGTGGGTGCGGGAGGACGCAGCCACGTTGCGCCGCTTGAAGCGAGCGGACGCCGAGGACCTGTCGAACTTCGCTGAGTGGTGCCACGCCGGGGGAGCGCCTTGACCAGTACCCCTCGCAGGGGTACTTGAGGGGTATCAGCAGGGCCAACCTCTCCTTGAGCCCAACGACACAGGGAGAGAGCGTGACCGCAACGACAGCTCCACCGCCGGCAGATCCTGACCTGAGTATCGTCCGGCTGCATGGCGAGGCGTGCTACTGGTGCGGAGCCGCACACGGTGCCCTCGCCCCCGCTGGATCGGTCACCACACCAGTCGAGGGCGGCGTATGTGTGTGGTTCATCGTGGCCTGCCCCCAGCACCGGGACCCGGAGGCCGCGGTGAATACGCGTGCCGAGGGATCCACGGAGCGCTTTGCGCCTGCTCTACGGATCGACGCGGAGACCATCAGCGAGACGATCCATCGAGCGCTGCAGTTCGGTTTGGGCCGACCCGAACTCAGCGAGATGACTGAGCTGGAGGAAGAGCTCCACGGGCACATCGCGTTACTCCTGGCCGAGGCCCGCAAGCCGGATCGAATGCAATGGCAGGGCAGTGTGGAGGCGCCCAGTTTGACGGGGCGGCTCGACTGCATCGAGCGGCAGGCGAGGCAGGGGCTGGGGCGAGGTGCGCTGGCGGCGCATGTCCAGGTGCATCAGCTTGCCCGGGACTGTCAGTGGCTCTTGGCGTGGCTCACCGCAGAGGTTGGCCGATGACACACAGGGCTCCGCTGGCTTTCATCTACGACCGGTGGGCGTCCCGAGCCCAGCGCCCTCTCGACATGCGGCTCATCGGCTGCCACACCTACGCCGACCGCAAGGGATGGGTACTCGCCGGGCGCTGGCTCGACCTCGGTGATTCTGCACTCGACTCCGCTCGGCCACAGCTGGGCGAGCTGCTCGCGGCTATGCGTGCGGCAGCCCCCGACCGCGAGGTGGTCTGCCTGGTCCACAACTGGTCTCGCTTTGCCCACGACGTTCAGGATCGCATTGCGATTCAACAGCGCATCGCGCAGGCGAGCGGCTACTCGGCCACCACGTTCGATGAGTCCGACCAGCGCTTTCACGAGGCCCTCGCTGGATGCCGGCGTGTCTGAGCAGTGCCGAATCCGTCTCGTCATCACGTACGTCACGTGTCTCGCCGCACTGGCGTTCGTCCTCGCGGTTGGTATTGCCGGGGGGAGGCATGACTGACGACGACCGCTGCGACTGCGGTTCGCCCCTCGACCTTCGCGACGTCCTCATCGACACGGCCACGGGCCCGTGCATCGTCCTGACCGTCTGCGGCTTGTGCGCGACCGGGCCGGTCAGCCCGTGTCCTGTGCCCGAGTCGGTCGCCCGGATCCTCGCCAGCAGAGCCGGCGTGCGGCTCCCCAGAGACCCGCCAAACCTCAGCTCCTGATTTCCCGTTGCTCTGCGACCTACGAGGCGCAGCGGGTAGGCCGGCTGCTACGGACCTGACCGTGACAGCTGGACGGACGGTAAGAACAGAGACCGACAAGGGAGGACTCATGAGCACACCGCACATGACCGACGACGGCAAGCATGGCGGGGCACCCTCCGACAAGCCGTGGAATCCGCCCCCCACCCCGCCGTCGCCCGATGGCAACGGGTCGGGCGGTAAATGACGTGACCGACCCCCAACAGGGGCACGCCGCGCTCGTCCAGTCCTTGGACGAGCGCGGCCTGTTGGCCCCCGAATGGCGCTCCGTATGGGAGCGCACACCGCGGCACCAATTCATCCCCGACCGGATCTGGCGGCAGGGCCCGCGGCGATGCGAACCGATCACTACGGACGCCGATCGACGGGCCCTCATCAGCAGCGACGAGCCGGTGGTGACCCAAGTCGACGACGGCCAGGAGGACGGGCCCGGCATCGCCAGCTCTTCGAACAGCATGCCGAGCATGGTCGCCCAGATGCTCCGCCTCCTGGCAGTCCGCGACGAATCCCGCGTCCTGGAGATCGGCACAGCTACGGGATACGTGGCGGCCCTGCTCTCCGCACGACTCGGCGACCGGCAAGTGACCAGCGTCGAGATCGACGCCTCCCTGTCTGCGCAGGCCTCCCGGAACCTCAAGGCGGCCGGCTACGCGCCGACACTGGTGGTTGCCGACGGAGAGCACGGGTACCCGGCGGGCGCGCCGTTTGACCGCCTCATCTCTACTTGCGCCCTGCGGCATGTGCCCATCGAGTTGGTGCGGCAGGTCAAGCCGGGCGGCATCCTCGTCGCCCCGATCGCGCGGGAGTTCTGGAGCGGTGCCCTGGTGCAGCTCACGGTAGGGGAAAGCGGCGATCTCGCGCGGGGCCCGTTTATGGGCGGCGCCTCCTACATGCCGATGCGCTCACACCGGGCCGCAGATGCTGCGCCGGTGGACGCCAGTTCCTCGCGGTCGCGCTGGTCGGCCCTGGATCCCCGCGACCTGCTCAATTTGCCGTTCGCCTTGTACGCGGGGGCGCGCCTGCCGGGGGTCTCCCTGGTGGAGGGTGAGCACGAGGGTGCTCTGCGCGTCTGGCTGCAGGACCGGCATGGCTCTGCAGCTATCGCGGACGTCGATTCAGCGACCGTGTTCGGGGAGCGAGATCTGTGGGCTGAAGTGCAGCGTGTCTACGAGGAGTTCCAGGACCTCGGTCAGCTCTCGGTCGGTGACTTCTCTTTGGAGGTGACGCCGGCCGGAGACCAGATCGTGCTGCGGTCGTCGGAGCAAGCCATCTCTCCCGCCGCCTTGGGGAAGTTGGGCCCATCCTCGACTCCCGGTCTCGTGGTGCATGATCCTGCCGGGCAATGATCTGCCGCCTACGAGAAAGGGCCTCGCTCGCGTCGCCTTGGGTGGACGGGCGCGGCCCCGCGGTGTGAGGGACATTTGCCCGACCGCGGCGCTGCAGGGGAGAGAAGAGTTAACCGCGGCGCTGCAGGGGAGAGAAGAGTTAACCGCGGCGCTGCAGGGGAGAGAAGAGTTAGTAGAAAGAGAAGCGCCGCGTTCTCGCGGGTCAGATCCCGAATGCGGGTCGGATTTCCGACCAGGCGGGTGGTCTCTCCGACCCGCTGTGGTGCCCGGGTCGGATTTGCGACCCGCTCGGGGCGCCCGCGCCGGGAAGGCGGAGGCCCCGGATGCCTGTCCCTCGACGACCTTGCCCGCGGCAGCGCACATCCGCATCTCACAGGTCGTCGCACAGCGTGATCCAGTCCATCACCGCGGTGCGGAACCAGCCCCCGTCGTCCGGCCCGTACAGCTCGACCGTCCGCGCCGTCTCCCCGCGATCGGGAGTCGGGCGGTGCTCACAACTCCATCCAGCTGCAACGGCCGGGGCGACCGTCGAGCGGCCACCACACCGCAGCCGAGGGCCCGTGCTCCTCCATCTCCTCAGCACCGCCGCGCCCACCGCTACCTCGTCCGCGAACTGCTCGGTCAGCGGGTGCTCGCACACCATTGCCCGCAGATCCGCCACCCGCTGCGCGAGCGCCCGCGGGCCGGCACCGGTCAACACGAACAGCAGCCTCGGGAAGATCGCATAGCTTTGCTGCCACGGACGCAGCCCCGACGGGTCGTTGCCACGTCGGCCCGCGACGGGAACATGACGGTGAATCGGGCGTAGGTGATGACCTTGGATGCGAGCCGCTCGGATGACTCTGTCGCGCGGTCGACTTCGACGAAGGCACGCAGCAGGGCCCGTGTCGGGGAGGGCACGCTCCCACTTCTAGTTGGGCCCTCGTGCTGGGCAACACCGTTTCGCCACGCGCCCATCTTTTGAGTGCCGCTCCGGGGCGTCTACCCCGTCCCGACGGGCTGTGACTCCTGAGGCTCTGTCCTTGCCTGGGAGGGGCCTACATGGGCCCCTCTACAAGCCCCCGGTAGGCGCCCCCCTTGGGCACACATCACCGACCGTCACATCTGGGCATCGCAGCAGGTCAGGCCCCTTGGTAAGAGGGCCGGGGGATTCCGACTTCCCTCCGTACGTTGCCCTGGTTCCTGTTGATGGTGGTTAGGGGGGCGTTGTGGTGTCGGACGGGGCCGGTCGCTGCGCTGTGCTGGTTAGAGTGCGCCGGGCCGGTGGGCCGGTGCGAGCGAGGGTGTGCGGGTGCGGCGAGCTCGCTGTCTTGCTTCTCTGCGCCGTGGGCACGCAAGTGTCTTGACGATCCGGCAGGCTCTCAGGCCGCTCGTCAACTCCAGCTCGGGCTCGCTGCGCGCGGCTTCTTTCGTGATCGAAGACAGTTACCGTCCCAGGCGATGAGACTCCGAGCGTCCGCGACGTTCTGGCAGTAGGACGGACGCCCGTCACCAAGAATTGGACGCCCGTCACCAAGAACTGGCGATGCCGCTCCCGCAGCTCGACCTGGAGATCGGAACTCGAAGGGCACCTGGCTCCACGGGCGCTCGCGAACCCACATGCGACCCCTTACAGGCCGAGGACGCCGCTCAGGTCGCGTAGGCATTCCTCGAAGACGGGTTCCAGGTCGGAGTAGGCGAAGTCCAGTTGGTGCAGGACTTCCATGCACAGCAGGCCGTACAGCCTGGTCCAGCAGGACAGGAAGACGTGCGCGGCCTCGGGCGGCAGGCGCCCGTCGATGGTGGCGGAGTAGGCGGTCAGCTGCTCGCGCAGTGACGTGGGTAGGCCGGCCGGATCGGGCACCGGATACGGTCGCGTCTGCCACAGCTCGACCGTAAGGTCCAGCAGGACCTGCTCGAAACGCTGCCCGGCCTGGTGGCGTGCCGAGTCCGGCTGTCGGTTCGGCGGGGCGATCGGGCTCGCGAAGATCCAGCCGAACTCGGCGGGATGAGTGATCGCCCAGGCGCGCATGGCTCGGCAGGCCGCGAGTATGCGTTCGCCGACCGGCGCGTGGGTGTGGGCGTCCCGGGCGTGTTCCATGATCGTGGCCAACTCGCGGAAGAAGTCCGCTGTCACCGCGCCGACCAACTCGTCGTGGCCGGCGTAGTAGTGGTACAGCGCCGGGCCGCTCATTCCCACCTGCCTGGCGACCGCGTTGATGGTGACCGCACTCGATCCCTGCTCGACCAGGAGCTTGCGCGCGGCCGCGTGGATCTCATCGAGGGTCGCCTGTCGCAACCTCTCCCGCCTGCTGCCGGTCCCTGCGGCCATCGTCGCCCCTCTGTCGCTCCGTCAGCGCCCTCAGCTCAGCGCCGTTGACATCCTAGGGCATCTATGTTTCCTTAATGCCTCTAAGGAAATCTAGAAGCTATAAGGAGTGTGGATGGGGCGGCTCTTCTCGTGGCTGTGCTGCTCGTTGCGGCCGTGTGGTGGCGGTTGTCCAGATCCGCTCAAGTCCGCCGCAGCCCGCGCTGACCCCGGCACACAACGACCACAGAGGAGACTCGACGATGAAGGCGATCATTGTGGGCGGTGGCATCGGTGGGCTGACCGCGGCTGTCGCTTTCCACCAGCGTGGCTGGCAGGTGGAGATCCTTGAACGCGCTCCGGAGTTCACCGAGATCGGTGCGGGAGTGTCGATTCAGCCCAACGGTTTACGCGCGCTGGACGCACTGGGCCTCGGTGATCGTCTGCGTTCCGGCGGACTGGCCGATCCACCCGCGGGCATCCGTCGTGCGAGCGGGGGCTGGCTGATCCGCAACGACATCGACGACCTGAAACGCCGCTTCGGTCAGTGGGTGACCGTGCATCGGGCCGCCCTGGTCGACCTCCTGCGCGCGGCCGTGCCCGTAGAGGCGCTGCGGCCCGGCACCGAGGTGTGCCAGGTGCGGTCCGATGGCACGGTCCGCCACAGTGGCGGCACTTCCACCGCGGATCTCGTCGTGGGCGCTGACGGCGTGCACAGCGTCACGCGGCGTTCCCTCTGGCCACACCTACCCGGACCGCGCTACGTCGGATACACCACCTGGCGCTTCATCGCGCCACCCCAGCCCGTCGAGGGGAGCGTGGAGACGTGGGGGCGAGGCGAACGATTCGGGCATGTGCCAATGCCGGATGGCCGCGTCTATTGCTACATGATGGCCGACGCCCCGATCGGCTCCCGCACCCACCTGCACCAGCTACGCGAACGCTTCACGCACTGGCCCGGCCCCATCCCCACACTGCTCAACACCGCAGGCGAGGACGCGGTGTTGCAGCACGACACATACGAACTGCCGACGTTGCCGACGTACGTCTCCGGAAAGGTCGCGATTCTCGGAGACGCCGCGCATGCCATGACTCCCAACCTGGGGCAGGGCGCCTGCCAGGCACTCGAGGACGCAGTCACCCTTGCCGCAGCAGCGGACACCCTCGGCGTGCGTGCGGGGCTGGAGGAATACGACCACATCCGCAGGCCGCGCACCCAGATGATCGCCCGCCGCTCCCGGCAGGCCGGCGCTCCCGCGCACTGGACGTCCCCGCCACTGGCCGCCCTGCGAGACGTGGCTCTCCCACTCCTGCCCAAGTCACTCTTCAACCGCTCGATCGCCCGCGCCTACACCTGGACGCTCTGACACGCCCCCCACGTGACCCCATCCGCCCGACGCCGCGAAGGCGTGTCGTCCCCGGGAAGCCACCGAACCTCAAGAGGTGAACCCATGCTCCTCCCGCGAATCCTGATCGCCCTCGTCGGAGCGATCACAACGGTCAGCGCGGTGCTCGCCGACTTCGTCATCCCGGACCTGGCGGCGCAGCACGCCTTCAACCCCGGCTGGCCGCCCCACGCCAAGTTCCACGACGCCCAGTACATGGTGATGACGGTGCTTCTCGGCCTCATCGGCCTGGCCCTCGCCCTGCGTCAGGGCCGGAACACCCGCGGCCGGCTGCTGTGTGCCGCCGCGGTCCTGGCCACTCCCTGGCTCGGCATGATCGGCGCACTCCTGTTCCCCGGCACCGCCACCTATGACCCGGAGTTCTCCGACCAAACCCGCTTCATCCTCGGCGTGCACGGCCAGGTCTTCATGGCAATCATCCTGACCCTGGCCCTGCTTGGCGCGACAGCGGCAACACTGCGCACGCCCACGGGCCCCACCACCTGACGTAAGCCGTCAGCCAGCTGGAAGACGTGCCCCGAAACGTCCTCGACCCGGTCGTGCCGTTCACGACTCGTGAGAGGCGCCCGAGCGTACGGGAAACCACGCGGCAGTCGTCGTCCCGGCCGCTACCGGCGCCTTCGGAGCCACCGCCGGCTCCACGAGCGTGACGCAGCCCCGAGCCAAGAGCGCCGGCGTCTCCGCCGAGACCGCCGGCGTCTCAGCCAAGGCCATCGAAGGCATCCTGACGGCACCTCGCGCGCTTCTGAGACCGAGGCGCGTGACGCAGCCCCGTCACTGTGACTCCTCCATGCGGATGGCACGCCGTAGCTCGTCGGCCGCTGTGTGGCTCGCGCCCTCGCGCTGCTCCAGCATTGCCGCCGCGATGGCGTCCAGCTTGCGCTGAACGGCGCGCGCGTCACGCCGTTCGGTGTTCTTCAGCAAGGTAAGCAAGAGGAGGTTGATGGCCGTCATGACATCCCCCGCGAAGATCAGCCAGGGCACCGGCAGGTGCGCGAGGTGTACGGCGACCATGCCGAGGACCAGGAGCACGCACAGGGCGTAGAACAGCGGGGAGCTGGTGACGTTCGATGCCCGCTCGGAGAAGGCGGCGAACCAGTCGCGTCCGGGGCCGCCCCGCTCGGCGGGATGCTGTGTACTCATGCCGGCCATGCTCCCTGCCGGCTCCAGCCGTGCGGGATCTGGGGCCCCCGTGTGCCCGATTTCCCACCGGGCGGCGCAAGGGGCCGGGTCCTGCCGTGACCAGCATCTACTCACCGCGTTGAGGCACTCACGGTGTGGGACTGATGGTGGCGGGGCGGACGTCACGGAAGCCGGCGATCGGTCGATCCGCGTGAACGCGGCATCCCGGTTGTGCACCTGCCGGCCACCGCTCATCGAGGAGGGCCGGACCTGTTCTCGATGAGCGGCGTCCTGGCCGACAGCGCCTACCGGGCCGGCTGTCTCGCCGACAGCGATGCGCTGCTCTCACCCGCTTCGGGGTCCAACCTCTTCGCAGATCGCCACCGCCGACGGCGAGCTCCTCGCCCAAGCCAACGCCCTGATCCGGCGACGCCTCAGCTACGCACAAACGAACACACACGAAGGGGCGGCGTACTTCCGACGCTGTGTCGGTGTACGCCGCCCTCGGGTGGGACGAGTTGCGGGAGGCGGCCCGCGTCGCCCTGGCGGTTACTGCGGGTCGCTGTTGAACTTCGAGGCCGACCAGAAGTAGCCGAGCACCGCGAGCCCCAGGCACCAGGCGACCGCGAGCCATCCGTTGTGGCCGATCTCGCTGCCGAGGAGGAGTCCGCGCAGGGTTTCGATGGCGGGCGTGAACGGCTGGTACTCGGCGATCGGCTGGAACCAGCCCGGCATCGTGTCGACCGGGATGAAGGCGCTGGACAGGAGCGGCAGCAGAATCATCGGCATTGCGTTGTTGCTGGCGGCCTCGGCGTTCGGGCTGATGAGGCCCATGCCGACCGCAATCCAGGTGAGTGCCGTGGCGAAGAGCACGAGCAGTCCGATTGCCGCGAGCCACTCCAGGGCGCCGGCGTTCGTGGACCGGAAGCCGATGGCGACGGCGACGGCGCCCACGAGAATCACGCTCATGACGCACTGCAGCACGCTGCCGACGACGTGTCCGATGAGCACCGATCCGCGGTGGATCGCCATCGTGCGGAAGCGGGCGATGATGCCCTCGGTCATGTCGGTGGAGACGGACACCGCGGTCCCGATCGTGGTGCTGCCGATGGTCATCAGCAGGAGGCCCGGGACGATATAGGCGATGTAGTCGGAGCGGTCGGCGCCGCCGCCGCCGATGCCCGCGCTCATCACGTCGCCGAAGATGTAGACGAAGAGCAGCAGCAGCATGACCGGGGTGAGCAGCAGGTTCAGGGTGAGGGACGGATAGCGCCGCGCGTGCAGCAGATTCCGCCGCAGCATCGTGGACGAGTCGCGTACGGCGAGGGAGAGGGCGCTCATCGGACAGTCTCCTTGGGCTGGTTAGGCTGGTTGGGCCGGCTCGGTACGGCGGCGCCGGTCAGGGCGAAGAACACGTCGTCGAGGTCGGGGGTGTGCACGGTCAGCTCGTCCGCCTCGATACCGGCGGAGTCCAGCCGGTCGAGGAGGGAGCGCAGATCGCGCTGGCTGCCGTCGCTGGGGATCTGCAGCGTCAGCGACTCGTCGGTGGCGGCACCCCCTGCTCGAGCGAAGTCGAGGGCTTGGGGCAGGGTGACCTCGCGCAGTGCCAGGGCGGCGCCCTGATAGGTGGCCGGGTCGGTGAAGCGAAGCCGGACGTGCCCGCCGGGGATGAGCCGCTTCAGTTCGTCGGCGGTGCCTTCGGCGGCGATCTTCCCGTCGTTGAGCACCGCGATGCGGTCGGCGAGCTGGTCGGCCTCCTCCAGGTACTGGGTGGTGAGGAAGACGGTGACGCCGCCCGTGACGAGCTCGCGGATGATCTGCCACATGCTGTGGCGGCTGCGCGGGTCGAGGCCGGTGGTCGGCTCGTCGAGGAAGATGATCCGTGGGTCGCCGACCAGGGTCATTGAGATGTCGAGGCGGCGCTTCATGCCGCCGGAGTAGGTGGAGGCGGGCTTCTTCGCGGCCTCGACCAGGTCGAACCGCTCCAGGAGCTCGGCGGCGACCCGCCGTCCCTCGCGCTTGGAGAGGTGGTGCAGGTCCGCCATGAGGAGCATGTTCTCCTCGCCGGTGATCAGGCCGTCGACGGCGGAGAACTGTCCGGTGACGCCGATCGAGGCACGTACGGCCTGCGGGTCGGCGGCGAGGTCCTGGCCCGCGACCTGGGCCTGCCCGCCGTCGGCGGTGATGAGCGTGGACAGGATCTTCACGGCGGTGGTTTTGCCGGCGCCGTTCGGCCCGAGCAGCGCGAACACGGACCCGGCCGGGATGCGCAGATCTATGCCGTCGAGGACGGTCTTGTCGCCGTAGGACTTGCGCAGCCCGTTCGCCGCGATGGCCAAGTCGGTCATGAGGGGGCTCCTTTGGAGGCTGCGGGCGGCTAGAGGCTGCGGGCGGTGATGTCGCCGCGGGAGGTGGTGGCGCGGATGTCGAGCTCGGCGGTGCCGTCGTTCTTGAGGGTGTTGCTGACGCGGCCGTAGCCGGTGCCGGCGTCCAGGGCGGCCGAGACGCCGGCGGCGGCGCCGATCGAAATGTCGCCGGACTGGGTGCGGAGGACGACCGTGTCGCGCACTGCCTCGGTGATCCGGATGTTGCCCCTTGTGCTGCTGATCTCCGCGGGGCCGTTGAGCCGGCCGACCTCGACGTCGCCGTCGATCGCGGTGAGGCGGACGCTCGCGGCCTCGTCGATCTTGATCTGGCGGTACGCGCCGTCGAAGGCGACGTCGCCGAGGCGGCCGACGCCGCGGAGTTCGGAACTGGCGGCCTTGGCCTCGACGCGGGAGCCGGCGGGCAGCTGGATGGTGACCTCCAGGGATCCGGAGGGGCCGAAGAGCTGGTTCTTGGGCTCGGGGGCGTGGATCCGCAGGACGCCGTCGGCGTAGGTGACCGTGGTCTGCTCGGCGGTCTGGACGTCGCGGCTCTTGGAGGGGTTGGCGGGCAGGACCTCGACGGTGGTGTCGGCGCGGTCGGCGGCGATGAACTGGATGCGTCCGGCGGGGATGTCGAGGACGGCGGAGATCGGGGCGGGGGTGTCGAACTTCTGCATCGTGCTCTCCAGTGCTCGTTCGTTGTTTCTGATAGTGGAAACGCTACGTTGCGTTCATTAATCAGGCAACGAGTATGTTGCGAGTGAAGTGCATCAATGCAGGTAGAAGCTATAAAATCGTTGCAACGGTTCCGCTGGTAACGCAACGCGGATTGGTTCGATCATTGCAATGGATGAGGGTGAACGCTATGGTGGGGTGGATCAGGGACCACCACGAAAGATCACCAAGGAGATCGCGATGCCGGGAGGCAGGCTCACCCAGGCCGAACGTCAACAGATCGCGCTGGGGCTGGCCGACAGCCTCCCCTACGCCGAGATCGCCCGACGCCTCGATCGCCCTACCTCGACGATCACGCGTGAGGTGATGCGCAACGGCGGCCCCGCCGCCTACCGCGCCGACCTGGCCCACCGCGCCACCGAACGCCGCGCACACCGGCGCAGGCCCGCCACCTCTCGAGGGGCGGAGTCAGTCCCTCAGTCACACGGACGCGACGCCGAGGCCGTGGCCGAGTACGAAGAGACGCTCACCACCGTCCTCATGGCTTCGGGCCTGACCAAGATGACGGCCCGGGTGCTGACCTGCCTGTTCACCACCGACGAGGGCACCCTCACCGCGTCCCAACTGTCCCAGCGCCTCCAGGTCAGCCCGGCGTCCATCTCCAAAGCGATCGCCTTCCTGGAGAGCCAGAGCCTCGTCCGCCGAGAGCGCGACGAACGCCGCCGCGACCGCTATGTCGTCGACGACGAACTCTTCTACCAGGCGACGATCGCCAGCGCCCGATCCAACGATCAGCTCGTCCAAACCGCACGCCAAGGCGTCGCCATCCTCGGCCCCGACACCCCCGCCGCCACCCGCCTGGAGAACGTCGCCCGCTTCCTCGACTTCATCAGCGAGAGCATCACTCGCGCCGCCGAACAGGCCCGCGAGGTCCTCCACACCAAACCCGAAACAGCCTCAGGCGACGCCGCGCAACCAAGTCCAGGCCAGGGATAGGCAACTCGGGAGGGACACGCATTTCCCCCCGGGGCGGGTGCGCGGGTGCGCGCCCCTCGCCCGGCCGCAGAGCACTAGGACTGCGTCGGAGTACAGCGCAGGCTGGTAGTGATCAGCCGGGCCAGGGAGCCGGCCGGAGTTCAGAGCCATCCACTGCGGCGGAAACCGCGGTGCATGAGGAAGCAGGCGGTGGCCATGACGGCGAGGACGAGTGGATAGCCGTAGGTCCAGCGCAGCTCGGGCATGTGGTCGAAGTTCATTCCGTACACGCCGCAGACCATGGTGGGCACCGCGATGATGGCGACCCAGGCGCTGATCCTGCGCATGTCCTCGTTCTGGGCCACGGACATCTGGGCGATGTTGGCCTGAAGGATCGAGTTGAGCAGCTCGTCGCAGGCGGTGATGTGCTCATTGACCCGGGCCAGGTGGTCGGCGACATCCCGGAAGTACTTCTGGATATCGGTGTCGACCAGCTGCGTGGGCTGCTGGGCAAGCAGTTGCAGGGGGCGGTCCAGCGGCATCACGGCGTGTTTGAGCTGCAGCAGTTCGCGCTTGAGCTGGTAGATCTGTCCGGCGTCTGCGCCGGCGCGGTGGGCCGAGAAGACTTCGCTCTCCACCGCGTCGATGTCCATCTGCACGGACGCGGTGACCGCCAGGTAGTCGTCGACGACGTGGTCGGCTATGGCGTGCAGCACGGCGGAGGGGCCCTTGGCCAGATGTCCGGGGATCGATTCGAGATTTTCGCGGAGCGGCCCCAAGGAGCCGTGGCCGCCGTGGCGCACAGTGATCACGAAGTCGGGACCGGTGAAGACCATGATCTCTCCGGTGTCCACGACCTCACTGGTGGCCGTGAGCTGGTCGTGCTCCACGTAGGTGACGGTCTTGAAGACGGTGAACAGCGTGTCGTCGTACCGCTCCAGCTTCGGCCGCTGGTGGGCATGAACGGCATCCTCCACCACCAGAGGGTGCAGGCCGAAAAGTTCCGCTATGCCGGAGAACTCCTCCTCCGTCGGCTCGTGCAAGCCGATCCACACAAAGCCCTCATCGGTCTCGCGGACCCGCTCGATCGCCTCGTGCGCCGGGCAGTCGCCGATCTGGCGCACACCGTCCACGTAGACCACACAGTTCACGACGGCGTTGCCGAGCGGAGAGCGCGCCGGGTGGCTGAGGTCCACAGCATGAGGGCGCATGCGCGGGACGCGGACTGCTTTACGAAGGTCGTGGATCATCGACGAACTGGCTCCTACAAGGTGACATGGCCGCCAGTATGCCTACCCAGGGGATTCCGGGCCATGGTCGCCCCGGCGTCCCCTTACGCCCAGCGGGCCCGTGGCCTCACTTACGGTGCGCCGGCTTCGGGATCGTGACGAACACCACGAGCATTGGTGATCCAGATGATGCGCGCTGAGGACAACGAAACGTGCCTTACTTCCCCATCAGGCACCTCCTGCGCAACAGGCGGCCCACTAGCGCTTACTCCGAGCCACCAGTAGTTGGCATCACCAGTAGCACGCAGTAGAGCGGTACCAGCAGTCCCCGCTGCCTGACACCCGCGGTCTGGGATGCATGGCTGACGGTGCGACAGATGCCCGCCTGCGGGCGGCCGTGAGCCGGAGCGCCGTTGTGCCGTCGGTTGCCGACTCCACGTCGAACTTCCGAGCTTGGAGGTTGATCCTCAAGGCACGGACGAGTTGCGGGTCGTCTTCCACCACCAGGGCCCTGGCCATCGGTGTGATGCCTTCCCTTCGGGGTGGCTGAGGTAAGTGCGGTCCGGAGCCGGCGGTGCGCGAACGTCGCGCTTGCCACCGGCTCCGGACCTCGGTCGGCTGGAACATCAGCTCTTGGCCAGCGCCTTGAGGGCGATGTTGAGTTCGAGGACGTTGACGCGGGGCTCGCCCATGAATCCGAGGGTCCGGCCCTCGGTGTTGTCCTTCACCAGTTTCTCGACCTGCTGCACGTTGAGGTGGTTCTTCTCGGCCACCCGGTGGACCTGGAGCCGTGCGTACTCGGGGGAGATCTGCGGGTCGAGCCCGGAGCCGGAGGAGGTGACGGCCTCGGCCGGCACCTCCGAAGGCTTCACCGCGTAATCCTTCGTCTTGTTGTCCACGACGACGGCCTTCTTGGCGTCGGTGACCCACTGGATCAGTTCGGCGTTGTCCGCGGAGCGGTTGGTCGCGCCGGAGAGGATGAGCTTGTACTGGGTGTTGACGCTGTTGCTGCCGAGGCCGTTGGAGGGGCGGGGCTGGAACCAGCGCAGGTCCGGCGCGGGGGTCTCCTCGCCCTTCTTCAGCGGGAGGTTGTAGGTCTGGCCGATGAGCTCGGAGCCCACCACCTTGCCCTCGGAGGTGATCTCGGAGCCGTTGGCCTTGTCGTTGAACAGGGCCTGGGCGACACCGGTGATGGCGAGCGGGTAGATGATCCCGCAGATCACGGTGAGGACGAGCAGAGCCCGCAGGCCGGCGCCGATGAGGCGGGCCGTGTTTCCTACAGAGTTGTTCATGGTCGTCACCCGATGCCAGGGATGGTGGAGATGAGCAGGTCGATGATCTTGATGCCGATGAAGGGGGCGATCAGCCCCCCGAGCCCGTACAGGCCCAGGTTTCGGCGGAGCAACTTGTCCGCGGTGGTCGGCCGGTACTGCACGCCCTTGAGGGCCAGCGGCACCAGGGCGACGATGATCAGCGCGTTGAAGATGACCGCGGAGAGAATCGCCGATTCGGGCGAGGCCAGCCCCATGATGTTGAGCTTGTCCAGCCCTGGGTAGACCACCGCGAACATCGCCGGGATGATCGCGAAGTACTTCGCGACGTCGTTGGCGATGGAGAACGTGGTCAGCGCGCCCCGGGTGATGAGGAGTTGCTTGCCGATCTCGACGATCTCGATGAGCTTGGTCGGGTTGGAGTCGAGGTCGACCATGTTCCCGGCCTCCTTGGCGGCCGAGGTGCCGGTGTTCATGGCCACCCCGACGTCCGCCTGGGCCAGCGCCGGGGCGTCGTTCGTACCGTCGCCCGTCATCGCGACCAACTTGCCGCCGGCCTGCTCGCGCTTGATCAGCGCCATCTTGTCCTCGGGCGTCGCCTCGGCCAGGAAGTCGTCGACCCCGGCCTCCTCGGCGATGGCCTTGGCCGTCAGCGGGTTGTCACCCGTGATCATGACCGTCTTGATGCCCATCCGGCGCAGTTCGTCGAACCGCTCCCGCATGCCGTCCTTGACGACGTCCTTGAGGTGAATGACACCCAGGACCCGGGCGCCTTCCGCGTCTTCCAGAGCCACCAGCAGCGGCGTGCCACCAGCCTGTGAAATCCGGTCGGTGAGCGCCTGGGCGTCCTCCGAAACACTGCCGCCCCGCTCCTTGACCCAGGCCACGACCGATCCGGTCGCGCCCTTACGTACCTTGCGACCGTCGACGTCCACACCCGACATCCGGGTCTGGGCGGTGAAGGCCACCCACTCGGCACCCTCCAGCTCGCCCTGGCTGCGCTCGCGCAGCCCGTACTTTTCCTTCGCCAGGACGACGATGGACCGGCCTTCGGGGGTCTCGTCCGCCAGCGAGGAAAGTTGGGCGGCGTCGGCCAGTGCGGCCTCGGTGACGCCCTTGACCGAGACGAACTCGGCGGCCTGCCGGTTGCCCAGGGTGATGGTGCCGGTCTTGTCCAGCAGCAGGGTCGAGACGTCGCCCGCGGCCTCGACAGCGCGGCCGGACATCGCGAGGACATTGCGCTGCACCAGCCGGTCCATGCCGGCGATCCCGATTGCCGAGAGCAGGGCGCCGATGGTGGTCGGGATCAGGCAGACCAGGAGAGCGGTCAGCACGATCATCGACTGTTCGGCGCCCGCGTAGATCGCGAACGGCTGGAGCGTGACGACAGCCAGCAGGAAGACGATGGTCAGCGAGGCGAGCAGGATGTTCAGCGCGATCTCGTTGGGCGTCTTCTGCCGGGCTGCGCCCTCGACCAGATTGATCATCCGGTCGATGAAGGTCTCGCCGGGCTTCGTCGTGATCTTGATGACGATGCGGTCGGAGAGGACCTTGGTACCGCCGGTGACGGCGGACCGGTCACCGCCGGACTCGCGGATCACGGGAGCCGATTCACCGGTGATGGCGGACTCGTCCACCGACGCGACGCCTTCGACGACGTCACCGTCGCCGGGGATGATGTCGCCGGCCTCGCAGACCACCAGGTCGCCGATACGCAGGTCAGTGCCCGGTACATGCTCTTCGCCGGTGCCGGTGATGCGGCGGGCGACGGTGTCGGTCTTGGCCTTGCGCAGAGTGTCCGCCTGCGCCTTGCCGCGGCCCTCCGCCACCGCCTCCGCCAGGTTCGCGAAGATCGTGGTCAGCCACAGCCAGGCCGCGATGGCCCAGCCGAACCAGTCGCCCGGGTCCGTCAGGGCCAGCACGGTCGTGACGACCGAGCCGACCAGGACCACGAACATCACCGGCGACTTGACCATCACCCGGGGGTCGAGCTTACGGATCGCGTCCGGGAAGGATCTGATCAGCTGCTTGGGGTCGAACAGCCCCCCGCCGACGCGCCCTGCATCCGGCTTGTGGCCGGTGGGCACGTCCTGGTGGGGCGCACGGGTCGAAGTGGCGGTGGACATGGAGCCGGGGTCCTCTTGCTTCTTGTCGTGGTTCATGACGCCAGCCCTTCAGCGAGCGGCCCCAGCGCCAGTGCCGGGAAGTAGGTCAGCCCGGTGATGATCAGGATGGTGCCGACCAGCAGCCCGGTGAACAGTGGCTTTTCCGTACGCAGCGTGCCGGTGGTCTCGGGGACCGGTTTCTGCTCCGCGAGCGAGCCGGCCAGCGCCAGGACGAACACCATGGGCAGGAACCGGCCGAGCAGCATCGCGATACCGATGGTGGTGTTGAACCACTGTGTGTCGGCATTGAGGCCGGCGAAGGCGCTGCCGTTGTTGTTGGCGCCCGAGGTATAGGCGTAGAGGATCTCGGAGAAGCCGTGCGCGCCGGAGTTGGTCATCGAGTTCGCCGGGGTGGGCAGGGCCATCGCCGCGGCGGTGAAGGCGAGCACCAGCGCCGGTGTGATCAGGATGTAGCAGGCGGCGAACTTGATCTGGCGGGTGCCGATCTTCTTGCCCAGATATTCAGGCGTACGGCCGACCATCAGGCCGGCGATGAACACCGCGATGATCGCCATGATCAGCATGCCGTAGAGGCCGGAGCCGACACCGCCGGGCGCGATCTCGCCCAGCTGCATGCCGAGCATCGTGATGCCGCCACCGAACCCGGTGAACGAGGAGTGGAAGGAATTGACCGCCCCGGTGGAGGTGAGTGTGGTGGCCACCGCGAAGATCGACGAGCCGCCGATCCCGAAGCGCGTCTCCTTGCCCTCCATCGCGCCACCCGCGAGGTCGAGGGCCTGCCCGCCATGGTGGAACTCGGTCCACATCATCAGCGCGGTGAACCCGAGCCAGATGGTCACCATCGTGCCCAGGATCGCGTAGCCCTGCTTGATCGAGCCGACCATCCTGCCGAAGGTGCGGGTGAGCGCGAACGGGATGACGAGGATCACGAAGATCTCGAAGAGGTTCGAGAAGGGGGTCGGATTCTCGAAGGGGTGGGCGGAGTTGGCGTTGAAATAGCCGCCGCCATTGGTGCCCAGCTCCTTGATGACTTCCTGGGAGGCGACCGCGCCGCCGTTCACCTGCTGCGTACCGCCCATGAACTGGCCGACCTCGTGGATGCCGGAGAAGTTCTGGATGGCGCCGCAGGCGACCAGGATGATCGCGCCGATCACCGAGATGGGGATCAGGATGCGGAGGGTGCCGCGCACCAGGTCCGCCCAGAAGTTGCCCAGCTCACCGGTACGGGACCGGGCGAAGCCGCGGACCAGCGCCACCGCCACGGCCATGCCGACAGCGGCGGAGACGAAGTTCTGCACCGCCAGGCCGCCGGTCTGCACGACGTGGCCCATGGCCTGCTCGCCGTAGTACGACTGCCAGTTCGTGTTCGACACGAACGACGCGGCGGTGTTGAACGCCTGGTCCGGGTCGATCGACGAGAAGCCGAGTGAGCCGGGGAGGCTGGCCTGCAGGCGCTGTAGGAGGTAGAGGAAGAGGACACTCACGGCGGAGAAGGCGAGGACGCCGCGCAGATAGGCGGGCCAGCGCATCTCGGCCGCCGGGTTGGCGCCGATGGCCTTGTAGATCCACTTCTCCGGTCGGTAGTGCCGCTCGGAGGAGTAGACGCGGGCCATGTAGTCGCCCAGGGGACGGTATGCCAGTGCGAGAGCGCCGATCAGCGCGAGCAGCTGGAGCACACCAGCGGTTTGGGGGCTCATATCGGTGCTCAGAACCTCTCCGGGTACACGAGGGCGAGGATGAGGTATCCGAGCAGGGCGACGGCGACGATGAGGCCGACAACGTTCTCGACGGTCACAGCTTGGTCACCCCTTTGGCGATGAGAGCCACCAGTGCGAAGACCGCGATCGTGGTGACGACGAAGGCCAGGTCGGCCATCGTGAGCTCCTGAATGAAGTGAAGAGATGGAAATCAGCCGTGTGGCCGAGAAGAAGCAAACCGCGTCGGCGGCCTCGCGTCGGCACTCCTTGACGGGCCCCTTACGGGCATGCGGGGACCTTTGATGCGGTCATTACGCGAAGCGCCGTAGGCGGCGTCAGCCCTGGTGGGGAAGCCCCGGAACCGGTCTGCGCAGCGAGGGCGACTGCCACGGGGCGGGCCTGCGCTGACGCCAAGGGGCCCGGGGCCGGCATCCCACGGGCGGCGCCCCGACCGGATACTGCCGTCGTGCTCCATCCGCGGGGGGTTCCCCATCAGCTTTCCGTATTCGAACCGGCAGCCCTTGAGGTGAAGAAGGTCGGTAAGCTCACGCCGAACGTGGTCGACGAGGGCCTGGGAGGATGCGCCCCCCGCTAGCTGAGCGGTCTCCTGCAGGCGGGACAGGTATTCGGCGTCGGTGACGACAGCCACCTCCAGCCGCCGGACCCGTATCGCCAGCTGCGAAACGACCAGACCGACGACCAGGGCGTCTGGTTGAGCGTGATCGGGACACAGCGATCAAGCAGATCGTTCCCGTTCCCAGGCGGCGGCCGTGCATGCGGCGAGGAAGGCTAGTCCGCAGCGACCGGGACGCGACGCCGGCGCGCGAGCACACCGAGAGCGACGTCCACGACCAGGAACCCGACGAGCGAGATGCCGAGCAACGGGACCGCCCAGCCCACCACGGCGGTGACGAGCGTGAGCGGAAGGAGCACGGGCAGTGGAATCTGCCGCCAGGCGCCGCGCGGAATCGGACGACCGAAGGACAGGCCACGATCGCGGGTGGGCCGTCGCTGCCACCACATCCGGTAGCCCCAGACGATCAGGAAGATCAGCGCGAGGACGAGCGCGGCGAGCGCGATCTGGTTGACGATGCCGAACAGCGTGCCGGTGTGCAGATCGATGCCGTAGCGGCTGAGTTTGGCCAGCACCGGGTAGTCGGCGAAGCGCGAGACGTCGGTGACCTTTCCCGTGGCCGGGTCCACGGCGACGGCGTCCTGCTTCTCGGGCCAACTGCGCTGCACCTGCTTGACCGTGTACGCAGTGCCCTTGCCCGTCGGCAGGCCGATCTCGACGGGGTTGGACAGCCCCTCGGCACGGGCCGCCTTGAGTACCGCGTCGATCCCCACATCCGAAGGCGAGGACGCGGATCCCGACGCGCCGCCCTTCTTCCCGCCCATCCCAGGCATGTCCGGCATCCCCGCCATCCCTGCGGAGTCTCCGTGGTGGGCATGGTCCTCGGCCGTCGCCGTCGCCGTCGAAAGGGTCGGGGTCGCCTGTCCCAGCGACTGCCGGAATGTATCGATGTTGGCTCCGGCGTACGCGGACCAGGTCAGACCGGTCGCGGACAGGAAGACGAAGCCGGCCGCGGCCCACAGCCCGACCGCGCCGTGCCACGACAGCGTCCGGCGCCGTCCGGTGGCGGTGCGGTCCGGCAGGGCGAGGGCCCGCAGCTTGCGGTTGGTCCGCTTCCGACCGATCCACAGCGCGAGGCCGCCGCCGGCGACCACCCACAGCCAGCTGGCGGCCAGTTCGCTGTAGAGGCGGCCGTTCTCCCCGAGGTGCAGGTCGCGGTGGAGTTCGTCGAGCCAGGTGCGTAGCGGCAGTGCGCCGGTGGAGCCGTACGTCTCCAGCGCTCCCCGGACGCTGCCGGTGTGCGGGTCGACGAAGACCGCGAGCTGGTGGTCGGCGGACACACCCGGCACGCCGGAGAGCAGGACACGCGTGGTGTCCCCTGGCTGCGGCGCTGGCCGCACGGCGGCGATCTTGCCCTCCGGGTGTGCCTTGCGGGCGTCAGCGACCTGTTGCGACAGCGGCAACGTGCGCGTACCGACCGGGACGTTCAGCTCGTGCGCGTAGACCATCTTCTCCGCCTGGAACGAGCCCGCGTACAGCAGCCCGGTGACGGCAGCGACAAGGAGGAAGGGCGCCACGAGAACGCCTGCGTAGAAGTGCAGCCGCAGCACCAACGGGCGAAGGGCGGACCATCCGGCCCGTCGTACGGCAGGCTGTTGCCCGCCCGAGTCGGCAGTGTCCCGGGCATCGTCCGTAGCGCTCGACGCGAGACGTTGTTCAGTGGGCACGCGGGCGCTCCCTGTTCGAAGGTGAAGTGGCGCGGTCCGCTGCCGTGCCGCTTCCAGAAGGTCGGACAAACGGATACGTGAGTTCCCGCAGTGACGCGTGAGGTGACCCACTGGACGGGTCCTGGAGATGGGCCCTGCTCCTGCCGCGGTCTTCGCGGCGTGTGCGTGACGACGGCGGCTCTGGGCCACGCGCTGATGTCCGCGCAACCTCTGCCGTGGTGGGTGGCAGGCGGATTACCGGCGTCTCCGCGCGGCTGCCTCCCCTCATCCCTCCATGAGCGCTGCCGTTGCGCACGCCGGCACTTGGCCCTGCGGCCGTCCCGCCTGCCCGGCCCCGTCCACATGCCGTGTCTTGTCAGACGCTCCGGAATACCTCGTCGTATTCCAGGCGGGGAGCGCGGGGGCGGAAGGCGTCCGGGCCTGGGTGCCCGACAGCCGCCACGACCAGCGCACGGTGGTGTCCGCCGGGAAAGAATTCCTCGGTGACGGCCTTGGCGTCGAAGCCCGCCATGGGGCCGATGGCGAGGCCGACAGCCCGCACGCCCACGATGAAGTAGGCGATCTGGAGAGATGCGTTGACCACGGCGGTGTCATGCCGCATGGTCTCGTCGACGAAGAAGTCGCGGGCGTTCGGTACGTGCGGCGCGACCTTGGACAGCGTCTCGTGGAATTCGAGGTCGGCTGCGAGGACGACAACGAGCGGGGCTTGGCGCACCTTGGGCTGGTTGCCGGGTGCCATCCGCTCAACCAGTCGTGTGCGTGCCTCGTCGCTGCGGATCAGGACGGCTCGTAGTGGCTGGCTGTTGAGCGAGGTCGGGGCGTTCTTGATCAGCTCGTGGATGGTGTTGACCTGCTCGTCGCTCACCGGCTCGTCGGTGTACGTGTGTGCGGTGTGGGCCTGCTTGAAGAGAAGGTCCTGCGCGTCAGTGGGGAGTAGGGAAGTCACAACGTTTCACCTCGTGTAGGAGCACTATTCGATATGGCACGTGGATAGCTGCCGAGAAAATTGATGTGGCCGTTGCGCCGGCGCAGGGCCGCGACGACCGAACCGACGGAGGGCTCGTCTATATGGCCCTCGCATTCGAGGAGGAAGGAGTAGCCACCGAAGCCGACACCGCTGGGCCTGGACAGCACCGACGTCAACGGCACGGATGTGCGGACGAATTCAAGTAGTACGTCGTGGAGGTCGCTCACCTTGCCCGCCAGCGGCACGACCAGGGTGCTGCGGTCCGCCCCGGTCGGAGAGGACCGCCTATTGCGTCGGGTGACCTTTACGAAGCGGGTCACCGCATCCGACCGGGTCCCTATGTCCTGTGCGACGACGTCGAGACCGTATGCCGTGAGCGTTTTCGGCGAGGCGATGGCGGCGGTACCAGGAGTACGCGAGTTCCCCACCTCGCGGGCGGCCTGCGCCGTCGAGGCGGACGCGACGAAATCAGCGTGCGGGAGGCGGGTTTCGATCCAGGTGCGGCACTGCGCGTGGGCGTGCGGATGTGTCAGCACCCGGCGTACCGAGGAGAGCGAGCCGCCCTGTGGCACGGCGAGCGCGAATTGGACGTGCAGCAGTGTCTCGCCGGTGATGCACAGGTCGCCGGTGTGCGCGAGGGCGTCGACGGAGGCGGTGACGGCCCCCTCGACGGAGTTCTCCCACGGCACGACCGCGGCATCCGCGGCCCCCCTGCGGACGGCATCGAGCGCTTGGCGGACGCTCGGGTACGGCACGGCCTCGCCGGACGGAACCTTCAGGCCTGAGAGCGCGGCTTCGGTGAACGAACCGGACGGGCCCAGATATGCGGTGGGCATCGGGACGGAACCTCCTTGGTGTGGGTAGGTCCAGCAGGTCCGGCCAGGGGGAGCGCCCCGGGCTCGGTCACGGCGACCGCCCTGGCGCGGGTCGCACAACGTGGTGTACCGCTCGCCCACCAGCCCACCTGCGCTGAGTTCCGGGCCACACAGCCAGGACACCGGTGCCAGGCCTCGCGCACCGCAGCCACCAGCGCAGACCGCGTCGAGCCGATGCCACCGTGCCGCTCCGACAGACCCGCAGCCCATCGCCGGTCGAGAGGTGAGCACCGGCCTCCTTGGCGGCCCACAGCCGGGCGAAGAACAGCGCCGCGGCTCATGCGCCCGCTCCGGGCTGCGGGACGCGGACCGAGTCCGGGTCCATCAGGCGGAACATCTCGACGGTGTCGAAGTAGTCCTCGAAGTGCACGGCCGAACCGTCCTTGCCGAGTGTCCAGGAGTGGACGAACCGCAAGGTCGCCTTCCGCCCGTCGCGGGAGGTGACCTCCCGATCCCCGAGCACCATCACCCGGTCGCCGTCGACCAGGAACTCGTGCGGGTCGAGGATCATTCCGCCGAGCACGCCGGGCACGCGAGTGAGGAACTCGCGTATGCCGTCGTGCCCGTGCTTGGGCCCGCCCAGGCCCACCTCGCGCATCCCGTCGGGGTGCACCCAGACGACCCCGGGGTCGAAGCAGGACAGGATGGCGTCGATGTCCCGGCGGTGGAAGGCTTCGTATGCGGCCCGTATCCGCTTCTCCGCGTCGGTGGGGCTCACACGGATACCTTCTTCGCGTCCTTCAGGGTGATGTCGGGGAAGTGCGCCCGCAGCGTGCGGCGGATGCCGTCGTGCCACTCGACGGTGCAGTCGCCGATCAGCGACCGCCGCTTGGTGCTGTCGAAGGCGTACGTCTCGCGGGTGACGTCGGTCTTGTCGACCTTCGCCTCGACCCCCGTGATCGCCGACATGTACTCGACGCAGTCGGTCATGCCAACCGGCTCGTCACCGCCCCAGTTGACGATCGTCGCGGGCGTACTCGCGATGCCCCACAGCAGCGGGACCTGGTGCACGAGGTCGTCGGTGTGGATCAGCGACGCCCAGTTCTGGCCTTCGAGCGGAATCTGGAGGGGCTCGCCGGCCAGCATCTTCTTGAAGTACATGACGGGCACGCCGCCGTAGGAGGCCGGGCCGTACGAAATATTGAGGCGCGCGATGGTGGTGGGTACGCCGACCGTGCGGGCGTACGCGCGGGCGGTGCCCTCCGCCGCGATCTTGCAGACGGGGTAGGTCGGCAGCCAGTCCGCCACGCCGTCCAGCGGGTCGGTCTCCTTGTACTGATGGTCGAGCGTCTGGCGTTTGTAGAACGCGCCGGTTGACACGTGCAGGAACGCCTCCGCCTTGCGGCAGTGGGTCATGAGCCTTCCGACGGCAACCGAGTTGACCTCGATGGCGGTGTCGAAGTCACCGTCGTAGCCCCGGTGGACCGCGGAGTGCATGACGTGGGTGAAGTCGTCGGGCAGCGAGTCGAGGGTGTCCTCGCCCATGTCCCAGTGGTACGTCGTGATGCCCTGGGCGCGCAGCTCGCCCTCGACACCGGGGGTGGCGAAACGGCCGAGGCACCAGACCTCGTTGTCAGCGGCGAGGGCCTCCGCGACCGGGCGGGCCGCCTGACCGGTGCCACCAGTGATCAAGATTTTCTTACCGTGCGTCAAAGTAGTGCCTCCTGGGCTTACTTGCCGTTGAGGGAGCGGTCGAGCTCGGACCGCAGGATGCTCTGGAAGGTGGCGACGTGCTTGGGGCCCATGAGCGTGTAGTGCTCGCCGGGCACGTCGAGGTAGCGGTTCTCCTCGCGGGTGTGCTCGTCCCAGCGGCGCAGCTCGTCGTTGAGCCAGTCCTCCTTGGTTCCGCGCAGCGGGATCGCGTAGAAGACGCTCATCGAGCGCACGGTGCCGCTCGGGTGGTACGTGCGGCCCAGTCCGGTCAGGCCGTCGGCGAGGTCGGCCCAGGCCGTGAACCGGGGCAGGTCGAGGTCCAGTTCGGTCAACCGCTCCGGCGGGGAGATCGCGATCAGGTGCTTGAGCTGCTCGTCCTTGCCGAGCGGACGCAGCTGCGCGGGCAGCTCCGCGGCTTGCTGCTTGGAGATCAGTTCCAGGAACATCGCCAGGTTGACCGCGGTCTCGATGTAATCGAGCTCGTCCATGCGGTACTTGATGTGTGGCGGGAGATTGAAGCTGCCCACGAAGTCGACCCGCTCGCCCTCGGCCTCAAGGATCTTGGCGATCTCGAAGGCCACCGCAGAGCCGAAGGAGTAGCCGGCCAGCGCGTACGGGCCGTGCGGCTGCTTTTCGCGGATGGCGGCGGCGTACGTACGGGCCATTTCGTCGAAGGACTCGAAGGGCTTCTCCCCGGGGTTGAAGCCGCGCGCCCGCAGCGCGTGGAAGGGGCGCTCCTGGACGAAGTACTTGGCCAGGTTGACGAAGACGAGAACCTCGCCGACGCCCGGATGGACGCAGAACAGCGGCGTCTTGTCGCCACTGCTCTGCAGAGGGACGATCGGGTCGTACGCCGCCGGTTCGGCGTCCTCACGCCACGTGAGCCGCTTGGCCAGCTCGCGGACGCTCGGCGCGGTGAGGATGGCGAGGACCGGCAGGTCCACGGCGCCGAGCCGGATGCCCACCAGCCGCTTCATCCGCAGGATGTCCAGCGAGGTGCCACCCAGGTCGAAGAAGCTTGCCGTGGCACTGACCGTCCCGGGCGCCATGTCGAAAAGCTCCGCGTAAATCCCTGCCAGGGCCTGCTCGGTCTCACCCTCCGGGGCGACGTACCCCCCGAGGTGGAGGGTGACCACATCGTCGACCGCCGCCCGGTGCGCGGCATAGTCGCCTGCCTCCAGGCGCTTTCGCATGAGTGAACGCTGGATCTTGCCGAGGCTGGTCTTGGGAAAGGCGTCCTCGGGCAGCGGCAGCAGTAGCGCCGGGCGGAAGCCCCACGCCATGACGACGCTGTTGCGCACCGCGATCAGCAGGCGATGCAGACCGGCCTCGTCGTCCGGGGCGAGGGCGGTCGCGAAGGCCACCACCAACTGCTCGGTGTCAGTACCTTCGGGGCGGGTCGGGAAGGCCGCGACGTACGACTTCCGTACGCCGTCGAGGTCTTCGAGGAGAGCTTCCAGCTCGTGGCTGAAGTAGTTCACGCCGTTGACGATGATGCTGTCCTTGCTGCGCCCGACGAGGGTGAGCCTGTCGTCGACGAGGCGCCCCAGGTCGCCGGTGCGGAACCAGCCGTCGGGGGTGAACGCCTCCTCGGTGGCCTGCGCGTTGTTGAAGTACCCGCCGGTGACCATCGGCCCGTTCAGCTGGACCTCGCCGACTTCGCCGTCGGCGGGCACTCCGTCCCCGCCGTCCTCGGCGGCTATCCGGATGGTCAGGCCTCTCACAGGGCCGCCGACCGCCGCGAACTCCTCGGCGAGGTCCTTCTCGGGGAAGTCGGGGTTGTAGATGCTGCCCGCGCAGGTCTCCGTCATGCCGAACGCCGGCCACAGCGCGCCACGGTCGAGTCCGTACGGGGCGAGGTTGTCCAGGAAGGCCACGCCGGTGGCCACCAAGTTGGCCTCGCCGCCCGAAACGATGTGCCGCAGCCCGGACAGGTCCAGTGGTAGTTCGCCGGGCAGCTGCTCCAAGGCCTGGTTGATCAGACCGAGCAGGAAGTTGGGCGTGAAGGTCATCGTCACGCGGTGCGCGTCGATGAGCTGGAGGAAGCGCAACGGGTCGCCCAGGATCGTGTCCGGGGTGGTCTGCAGCTGGTTCGCACCCACCGACAGCGGCAGCAGGTGCGCCTCCAGCAGAGCAGCGACGTGATCGTACGAGATCCAGTTGAGCGTGATGTCCGCCGAGTCGAGGCTCTGCATTTCGGCCTTCGCCGCCATGGAGGCCAGGAGGTTGGCGTGGGTGAGCGTCACGGCCTTGGAGTTGCCTGTGGACCCCGAGGTGAGGACCATCAGGGCGACGTCCGTGGGGCGGGCCTCGGAGATCGTCACGTCCGCGGGGGCGATGTCACCCGAGTGGGCGGTGAGGTCCTTGAGGGCCACTGTCTCCAGGCCCGGAACCTCGGGCATTTCGTCACGCAGCCGCGCCGTGGTGACCAGCAGCGGACCGTCGAGCAGGGCGTTGACGTGCGCGAGTTGGGCGCTCCACCGCTCCTGGTCATTGCGGATGGGAACGAGGGGGCAGGCGGTCATGCCTCCGAGGAGACAGGCCCAGAAGGTGGGCAGGAAGTCATCCGGCCGCTCCAGCAGCAGCGCGATCTTGCGGCCGGCTCCCGCGCCGTGGCCACGCAGTCCCGCAAGGATCCGGCGGGCCTCGTCCAGCAGCTCGGGGTAAGGCTGGAGCCGGCTCTCTGCGACATCGTCCGTCAGGCAATACTGCAGCCCGTTGCCCGGGTAGTGCTCGGCAGCCTGGATCAGCAGATCAGCGAGGTGCGTGCGCTCCGGCTGGGACCGAGAGGTCGCCCGAAATGTGGTGGGCAAAGATTCCTGAATCGTCATCATCGTCCCTCTCCTGAGTACAGGGAAAGACCCGCACCGGGCGGGGCGTCACCGGGCGGACCCACCCGAGGATGAGCAGGTACTGAACGGCCGCAAACCCGCGAACTCCCCTTCTCCAGTTCCTCTTCCCCCGGAGCTTCGTCACGTTCTCGCATCGAAGGGTTTCCCGCGTATGGCAGGGGAATTGCGGCGCGGTACCCAGATCAGACGCTGTCTCAGTTGCTCAGTCATTTCCCATGAGTCACTCAACTGTTAAATGGGCCTGCAGGCGCTGAATTTTTGACGGTGAGTCACCGTTCTTGGATCAGCAACGAGAGGGAAACCATGCGGGGTTGAGATCGTGTTGAACTTCTTATCGCAACCCAAGGGCGTCAGCTTATTGACGTTCCACAAGGAAGGGGTATTTCATGAGTGCTTACCGACACGTGAACCGAGGCCATGATTCTGCCGCTGCATCGGGCGCGACTGCACGCCGCCGGTGGGTGGGCTTCGCCGGGACGCTGGTGGCCGCGGTGGCGGTCATAGGGGTCGCCGGCACCGGGACGGCTTCGGCGGCACCGATGACGACCGCACACGCGGGCCACACGACGGTTCCGGCAGCCACCCTCACCAGCCCGGTGGGCGAATCGGCGGACGCGCTGTGGCATCACGTCGAGATGTACCACCTGAGTGACCCGTCGTGGGAGTTGACCAGCATGCTCAGCGATCCTGCCGGCAACCTCAAGGTCCACGGGCAGATGCTGGACGACACCCTTTCCCCGATCGTCGGGGCGGCCACGGGGGCCCTCGGCAGCTAGGCGTTCTCCAAGCGTGGCAGGGAAACCAGCTGCGACGTCGGCGGGACCCGGGAATTTCCAGAGACCACCCGGGCCCGTCGGCGGGGGAATTCCTCCGAGAAAGGTGATATTGCCAGTACGTTAGGACGAATCTGCCGGAAAGAACGCCTTCCGCGATGCGCTGCCCGAGCGACGCAGTCGTCCGGGGAGTGTGGCGACCGGGCCGGTGTGCATATTCCCACGAGACTACTGATCCGGACGGCCTGCTTCGTGAAATCCTGGCGCAGAACCGGCAGTTCTACGAGATCCCCGTGCATGAGCCGCAGATCCCACACCAACGAGCCGGGGTCGCGTCATGTTTGCCCGTGGCCGCTCCACGTGGTGATATCCGGGGTCCTAAGGTAGGCGTGGCCGGGAGCGCGCGCGTGCCCCGCGCGCGGCGGCTCCGGTGTATGCCAGGTCCGGGGCTTCTTCGGACTGGTCGTCCTGCCTCGTGGTGACAGCAGATGGTCGTGACCCGGGCGCCGCGCAACCGACGCTCGGCGCGCCACGGCTATCCAACCGTGGCGCGCCGAATGAGACGAGCTGATCCTCGATTTGAGGGACCAAGTGAGCGTGGTCAGCGGTCGATGCTGGACATGTTCGCCTCGTCGTGGCGTTCGCCCGAGGCAGGGGTGAGGTTGTTCAGGAGGTCAAGCTGATCGGCGGTGAGTTCGACGCTGTCGGCAGCCGTGTTCTCTTCGACGCGCGAGACCCGCCGGGTTCCTGGGATGGGGGCGATGTAGTCGCCGCGGGTCAGCAGCCACGCCAGCGCGGTCTGTGCCGGAGTTGCTCCGATCTCGGCGCCGATCGCCTGTACTTCGTCGACGATGCGCAGGTTGCGCTGGAAGTTCTCACCGATGAAGCGCGGGTTGGTCTTGCGCCAGTCGTCGTCGGGGAAGTCCTCCACGGAGCGGATCTGACCGGTCAGGAGGCCGTGCCCGAGCGGCGAGTACGGAACGAACCCGATGCCGAGCTCGCGTAGCAGCGGGAGGATCTCTGCCTCGACGTCGCGGGTCCACAGGGAGTATTCCGTTTGGAGCGCGGCCACCGGATGCACGGCGTGCGCACGGCGGATCGTCCGGGGGCCGGCCTCGGAGAGCCCGATGTGGCGGATCTTGCCCTCGTTGACCAGTTCGGCCAGCGCGCCGACGGTCTCTTCGATGGGGGTGTTCGGGTCGACGCGGTGCTGGTAGTAGAGGTCGATGTGGTCGGTGCCGAGCCGCTTGAGGGATCCTTCGACCGCGGTCTTCACGTTGCCGGCGCTGCTGTCGATGACGCCGGGGCCGCCGCCGGAGTGCGAGACCAGACCGAATTTGGTCGCCACGACGACGTCGTCGCGCCGGCCCTTGATGGCCTTGCCGACGACCTCTTCGCTGTGGAAGGGACCGTAGATCTCGGCAGTGTCGATGTGGGTGACCCCGAGGTCCAGTGCCCGGTGGATGGTGCGGATCGACTCGGTGTCGTCGAGCCCCCCGCCCGTGGTGTAGATGCCGGCCATGGTCATGGCGCCCAGGCCGATGCGCGAGACATCCAGCCCGCCCAGCGATACGTGCTTCATTGGTTTGCTCCTTGTCGTGGTGGCCGTCAGGCATGGTCGGTGGGATGTCCCGGAGCTCGGCGATCGAGGCGTGCCAGGACGGGGTCACGATGTAGGCGATCCCGTCGGCGATCTAAGTGGGGCGAGTCGCTCATGCTCCTCACTGAATTCGCCGATGCCTGAGGGCCGGGGATCGAGCTGATGTTGACGATGTCGGCGCCCACCGCGGGCCCCTCATCGGCGGCCTTGAGCAGGTGCGGTGGAGCGGCATAGGTCGTGTGGAGCGGCCCCTGGCCGGTGACCGTGATCATTCCGCTCCCACTCCTGGGATCCGCGCCGACGACCGGACCAGCAGCATCAGCCCAGCGTTGTTGACCAGGACGTCCAGCCGCCCGCGTCGCTCCACCGCCTGCCGCACGGCGGCCCCAGCCTGAGAACCGTCGGTGATGTCCGCCCCCACTGCGCTCGCACCGGTGACGAGCACGACGTTGCCGGTCGGTCTCGGAGCCATGAAGGCGTTGTCCTTTCCTCCGGATGTACGGCGCGGCCCGCAGGCCGTCACACCAGGTGAGGGTCTTGCGCGTGCCATGATCGGTGCAGCTCAGGGCCCCGCCACCCAGGCAACCACCCGACAGCGCCGTCCGGACCCCCGTACGGAGCACCGCTCCACCGGGGGTCTGCCAGTGCCTCCCTCGCCGGCTGAAAGGCACCCGGGCCCGCCGTACGGTGGATGCATGGACCGCAGCAGCGAGATCCGCGAGTTCCTGCGCACCCGCCGAGCCCGGATCACCCCCGAGCAGGCCGGCGTCGCGCCCCACACCGGGGCCCGCCGGGTCCCGGGGCTGCGTCGCGAAGAAGTCGCCCAGCTCGCCGGGGTCAGTGTCGACTACTACATCCGCCTGGAGCGCGGACGCACTCAAGGTGTCTCCGAGGCCGTCCTGGAGGCCGTCGCCCGCGCCCTCCAGCTGGACGACACCGAACGTGCCCACCTCTTCGACCTCGCCCAGCCCACAACCGGACGGGCACGCCGCAAGCGGCCCCTCGCCCCGCAAAAGGTCCGCCCCGCCCTCTACCGCGCCCTGGACGCACTCGGCGTTCCCGCGGTCGTGCAGGGCCGACGCATGGACATCCTCGCGGCCAACCGGCTCGGCTACGCCCTCATCGCAGACTTCGAAGCCCGGCCGCACCGCGACCGCAACGCCGCCCGCTTCGTGTTCCTCGACGAAGCCGCCGGCACGCTGTACTCCGACTGGGAACGGGTGGCCGCTGACTGCGTCGCCACCTTGCGCCTGTACGCCGGACGCCACCCGGACGACCCACAGCTCACCGAACTGATCGGCGAGCTGTCCCTGCACAGCGACACCTTCCGCCGCATGTGGGCCGACCACAACGTCCTCGCCCATACCAGCGGCAGCAAACGTCTGCACCACCCGCTCGTCGGCGACCTCACCCTCGACTACGTCGTCCTGGCCGTCGAAGACGACCCCGAGCAGACCCTCGTCATCTACACTCCGGAGCCGGCCTCACCCGCCGCCGAAGCCATCAACCTCCTGGCCAGCTGGACCGGCACGTCTCCCGCCGGTGCAACCACTCCCGAGCAGACGCCCAACACTGCCGGCTGACCTCCGCGCCCGCATATCGCGGCTTGAGTGAACCGAAGTACGTGTCGATGCGCATTGACCTTGACCAGATTGCACGATCTCCGGTGGCAGTACAGCAAGCGTCACCATCGTCGTCACCGTGACCCGCATCTGCGGAGCTCGAGCACCACTCGACCTGTGCGCCGACCTGTAGTTCAAAGGTCCTAGTCACCTGAATGAGTTGGCCGACGTTGGGTGCACTCTGCGACTTGGCCGGACCGGACACTCCTGGTCCCGGCGGGGGAGAGGAGAGGGGCACGTGAACCGACCAGTGGCACCCTTGGGTGCCGCCTCCACTGCGCCTGGTGCTTCGTGTCGACCACCTCGTAGAAGTCGCCGCCGATACTGGCCTCCGCAGCAGCCGCGAGATACAGCGCCTCGATCTCGACGCCCGCAAGCCGCACCTCGCCAAGCTGGACGAGCGCCAGCGCACCCTGATCGAACTTCGCTTCGGTGCGCAGATGACACAGTCCGAGATCGGCAAAGACATGGGCCTGTCCCAGATGCACATCTCCCGCCTTCTCGCCCGAGTTCTGGCCACCCTGCGCGAAGGCGTCTTCGCCGAGGCGTGAGCACCCTGGGCTGGGCCTCGGCAAGGGACGCGGAACTGCGGCGGTTCGGGCGTCGGCCGCAGACCGGGGCCCGGTCTGCTCGTCCGGTCGCGGGCGGCCTCACTCAGGCGTGGAGTGGAAGGACAGGCAACGTCGTCTGTATCGGGAGGCAGCATGCCCACGCTCCATGTCGAACACGCGATCACCGACTTCGATCTCTGGAAGGCCGCGTTCGACCGGTTCTCCGCGTTCCGGCAGCAGTCAGGGGTACGCAGGTATCGCATCCAGCGCCCGGTCGGCGATCCGCAGTACGTCGTGATCGATCTCGATTTCGAGACCGTCGCCGAGGCGGAGAAGTTCCTCGGACTCCTACAGACCAAGGTCTGGTCGTCGAGCGAGGCCGCACCGGCTCTGGTCGGGACGCCACAGACCAAGATCCTTGAAACCGTGGAGGAACGCCAGGGAGCGTGAGCTGGGTGAACGTTTCCTCGGCCGGCCCTCGGCCACCTGCCCGATGACCGGCCGTGCAGCGGCAAGCCAGATCCAGCGCTCTGCGCCGGAGAAGAGGGAGGTGCACCCTGTTGACGGCAATCGCAGATGTTCTTCGGTCCATCGGCGGGGCCATCGCCACCGTCGTCACCCTGCCGTTCAGGGCCGTGGCCAGGCTGGTCGGCGGCGCCTAAGGCGGTGACCGATGCCGACTACCGAGGCATCGCCCACGACCGGCGCGGTCACGGTCGCTCGACGCCGGTGTACGACGGCTACGATTTCGACACCTTTGCGGACCATCTGAACGACCTCATCACGGATCTCGATCTACAGGACGTGATGCTCGTGGCGCGCTCGATGGGCGGTGGTGAACTCGCCCGCTACCTTGGTCGGCCGGAATTGCCGGCGGACGGGACGCACAACTTCGCGCCGGCGAAGTTCTGAGGAAATGGGTGTTGGCCGGACGGCCCCGGAGCCCCTGGCATAGCGGGGTGCGCGTGCTCCGACAGCATCACCGTCAGGGGGCGGGATGGCTTGGGAGTGGGCCGAACTCGGGCCCATAGGTGCCCGCGCCGTCGGGAATGGCGGTCTCCATCAGTTCGATCGCGGGGGCCTCCAGCCCGCGCATGGCGTGGACCGCCGTGCTCAAGGCGCGGGGGCCGCCTCCGTCCCAGGCGTGGTCAAGGGAGTTGAGCACGGCGTGGTAAGCGGCGTCGAAATTGTTCAGGAGTTGTCGAACGTGCGCCGGGGGGTCGGGCCATCCGCCTTCCGGTACTCGTGCCATGGGGCGGACATCCGGGAAGGGCATGGGCGAACCAGTGAACTCCCATCTCCCTCCCACCTTGCGCAGTCGCCGCCCGTGGTAGATCTCGCCGAACGCGTAGTAGTGGGCTGGATGGTCATCCTCGAAGGTGTCGGACGGGGAACTGGCGGTGCCCTCGCCCTGCTCCTTGACCATTTCCAGGGCCCACTCGACGTCGTCGAGGTTCTCGATCGGTTTCAGCGCGTCCGAGCCGATGTGTTCGGACAGTTGCCCCCGGGTTGACAGTTCAGGTGCCGTGGAACGGAATGCCTTCTGCAGTTCGCTGTAGAAGGCGCCGACAGTGGGTGAAGTGTCTTCGCTCTGGGCGAGCGGGGCTTCAGGAGCCTCGATCGCCATCATCACGTCATGCACGAGTGACTTGGTGAGCCCTGACAGATACACGGTCACTCCGTCACGCACACCGCCGGGCAATGGTCCGGGGTAGCTGGGTGCCGCGTCTCTGATCTTCGGCCGCCCGCCCACGGCGACAAGCAGGTTGGACACCACACCCAGATGGAACATCTCGTCGCCCACGATGCGTCGGATCAACCGGGCGGCCTCGCTGCCACGGTCCTTGATGGACCACCAGCCGCACAAGTAGGCCGGAATTGTGGCGAGTTCGAGTTCGACGGCTACCTGGAGGGCCGACCTGATCCAGGCCGATCCGCGGACGTCCTCGGGAACCGCGAGGAGGCGCCCCACGGAGCAGTGGTCGGGCGTAGTGGGAGGTCCGTCGGCCGGTAGCTCGACAGCCTGCGCAGTATTGGCGGCCGCGACAGGCATGGCGGCTGCAAAAGCGGCTGATGCCAGGAAGCTCCGGCGTTTGAGGTGGGCGCCCGTCGGGCCGTCCGGGCTTTCCTTCGCTCCAGTCACCGCGGCCTCCGTACGCAACATGGGTTGGCCTCGGCTGCAGTTTCCTGGGCCTCGGACAGTTCGCGAAGCTAGCAGCCTCCACCTCTGATCTTGGGGTGCCCGGCTTCAGTCAAGGGATCCACCACCCTGTCGGTCCAGTCGACGGCATGCTCTGGCGTCGGGCAATCCGGTTCGCCCCGTCGGCGGCTGACGCCGAGTGCATCGGCTTGGCGGTCCTCGCCGTCCGGGTAAATCAACCTGATGTCGGTGAGGTCGGCGTTGAAGATCCTGCCGGTGCACGCCCCGCAAGGACCGGTCACGGCCGACGACGGGCCACGCCCGGACACCGGCAGGGACAAGCCGGCGGCGCTGCCACCGGCCTTCCGGCCCGGCGGCGCGGTGACCGCCGGGAACTCCTGCTCGCTCAACGACGGCGCCGAAGCAGCCGTACTCGTGGATGAACAGCTCGCGGAGCGTCGGGGCCTGCCCGTACGGGCGCGCATCCTCGGTACGGCGGTGAGCGGCGTCGATCCGGCCTTGATGGGCGTGGGCCGATCGATGCGGTCCGCCGTCTCCTCGACCGGGCAGGGCTCCGCATCGACGAGGTGGAGATCGTCGAGCTGAACGAGGCCTTCGCCTCACAGGTCCTGGCCGTCAGCCGAGCCCTCGGCACTAGGTTGTGTCCGCAAAGTCCCTTCTGGCTCGCGGCGCCTGGCACGCACCCTCGCTGCGTTGTCGGGATCTTCCCGGTACGCCCAGTACCGGGAAGGCCCTCCGCCTTGCGAGGGCGCTCGGCATCCACCGGCTGAATGAGGAGCGGAGACGGAGCGAGCGCAGCGAGTGCAGTGCACCAGACACCGCGAGCCCCGCCCTCCGGGCGGACGAAGGGACTTTGCGGACACAACCTAGGGCATGGCCCTACTGCTCGAACGGGTCTGAGGACAGCTCGCACCCGGAAGGGGGTGGTCCCGGCGGCGCTACGTGGAGGAACGACTTCGGCCCGTCACCTCGGCACCGGCGGGCCGAAAGGGCCGTGCGCAGCGCTGGGCAGCAAGGAGCGGGTGAACGCGGCAGGCGGGAGGCCCACTGCGAGATCTACCGCAGGGGCGATGCGGAAGGCTTGCGCCGCCCGCCCCGACCGGACGCTACAGTCCCTTGCCGTCAGCCGCGATGCTGGTCATGAGGCGGTTCAGGTGGGAGCGCATCACGGCGATCAAGTCGAAGGAGCGCCCGGCGGCCGGCCACTGGAGGCGTAGCCCGGCGTCGAGCGCGGCGCACTCCCGGGCGATGTTCTCGTGGTCCAGCCCCGCCTTGAGTTCCCCCGCCTCGGTGCCGGCGCGCAGACGGTCCGCGAGTTCGCGTACGCCTTTCTCCTGCCATTGGGAGAAGAAGCCGTGCGCGGGGTGGTCGGGAGCGGTGGCCTCGGCGCCCACCACGACGGCGAGTTCCAGCATCCCCGGCATGTTCAGCGACTCGGCGGTGTCGTCGAAGTGGCATCGGAAGGCGTCCCGCACCGAGTCGGACACGCGGACCCACTGCTCGTCGAGCTGCTTGTGCCAGTACTGGACCACGGCCAGCAGCAGTTGCTGCTTGTCGGGGAAGTGATGGAGCAGTCCGGCGTCGGTGATCCCGGCATCGCGGGCAATGCCGGCCAGCGAGGTCTTGCGGTAGCCGTCCTTGCCGAAGCGCAGCAGCGCGGCCTCAAGGATCTGGTTGCGCCTGGCCAGCCCCGTTGCGTAGCCGCCGCGCCGCCCCCTTGGCGTCCCCATGCGCACAACCATACCGAGTGCCGTCGCCGGTCCCACCGAGCTCCTGCCGCCTGGGGGGGGGTGCCTCGTCGATCAGTTATGGGTTGTTGTGGTCATGCTCGGCTGGGGCGTGACCGACGGCGAATGGGCGGTGCTGGAGCCGTCGCTGCCCAGGGGCAGCAACGGTTACGGCCGGTGGCGTGATCACCGGCACGTGATCAACGGGATCCTTCATCGGCCCAGCACCGGCGGTCAGTGGCGCAAGCTGCCCGACCGTTTCGGCTCATGGCAGACCGTCCACAAGCGGCACATGCTGTGGTCGGCCGACGGCACCCGGGAAGCGGCTGCTGCAGCACGTCCAGGCAGTCGCCGACGCCGCCGGCGACGCCGGCTGGTTCCATTACCTGGGACGCCGCCTCACCCTGGACCCTCTGGGACCGTGTAGCGGGCGTGTCACCGTGTTGCCGGTCCTGTCACCATGCACCCGGCCCTTCGCTGCTGAACAGCGTGCTGTGAAAGCGTGGCATGAACAACGATCTTCGATTGCTGGGGAGTTCATGCCCTTCGTACGCGCGCCCTTCGGCCGGCGCAGCCTGCTCTTGATACTCGGCTCGTCCCTCCTGTGCGTCCTACTGGCGGTGGTGGTCACACAAGCTGTCGTCGGCGGGGAGGGCGAGGGTGGCGGAGGCGGCACGGGAGACGCAAAGGGGAGCGGGGGCTCCGCGCCCACCGCCGCCGAACCGCTGGAGGGGACGGCGGGAGTCGCCGCACGCCGGCCGCTGCAGAAGGAGCCCGGGTTCTACCCGCGGGCGATCCGGTTGCAGCACAGCGGAAACGCCAACGGCCGCATCCTGACCTCGAACGTCACCTTCCGGGGGAAGGACGGGGTCGGAGTCATCCACGAGAGTTCCGACAACGGGAAGACGTTCCGGGAGGTCGGCTCCGTCGCCGATCCGAAGGGCGCCGACGGCAAGGGGCTGTGCTGCAGCACACTGTACGAACTGCCGAAGCAGATCGGTGACATGCCCGCGGGGACGCTGCTGTGGGCGGATTCGCCGGGCCAGACCGAGAAGCCCCGCAAGATGTCGATCCGCGTCTTCAAGAGCACCGATCACGGACGCTCCTGGTCGCATCTGTCGATCGCCGCGACCGCCGGGAACGAAGGGGGCCTGTGGGAACCGGAGTTCTCCATCGATGCGCAGGGCAACCTCGTGTGCCACTACTCGGACGAGACCGACCCGAAGCACAGCCAGAAGCTGATGGCCGTACGCACCTCGGACGGTAAGAGCTGGAACGGGCGGCACGCCACCGTCGAGAGCAGCCAGGAGCCGGACCGGCCGGGGATGGCCGTCGTGCGGAAGTTGCCTGGCGGCAAGTACGTCATGGTCTACGAGATCTGCACGCCCGGCGGGAAGTACGCGTGCGTCGTGCACACCCGTACGTCCGAGGACGGCTGGGAGTGGGGCGAGCCGTCGGATCTGGGGACACGTCCGGAGACTGCCGACGGTCACTACTTTGCCCACACGCCGACGCTGGCGTGGGCTCCCGAGAGCGGCAACCCGCGGGGCAAGCTGATGCTGATCGGGCAGGTGACGCGCGACCGGGACGGCAAACCGAATCCCGGCGGCGAGCGGACGTTCTGGACCAACAGCAAGGGTGGGGAAGGCGCGTGGCAGTCGAAGCGCGCTCCAGTGGCGGTGAACTCCGGTAAGGAGGACTCCTGCGCCAACTACAGCAGCGCGCTGCTGCCGGCGGCCGACGGGAAGAGTGTGCTGGAGATCGCCACCGACAACGTGGACGGCGGCTGCAAGCCCTTCTACGCGCAGGGTCCCGCCTGAGGTAGGCAGGAGAGACGGTGCGTCGTGGTGTTCGTCCAACGCCGGGGCTTCACCGGCCTGCTCTGCTGTCACGACGAAGGCCAGTGGCCGGGCGGCCGCCGCGGCGAGGTGGAGTTTCGTGGCCACTTCTCCGCGGTGATCGCACCAATCACCCCACGGCGGTTCCGCAACGACCACCCCGCTTCGGAACGATCGCGCTCGACGAGCCCAGCTCCTGGAGTGCGCCCGCCGCGGCGAGGGTGATCGCCTCGGGGATGGCGGTCAAGGCCGGCAGCGGCCGTGACGCTCCTCGGGATCTCGGCAGAGCTGCCCGGGCGTTCGGTGCGACCACACCTAGGGCCTGTCTCCCTGATCCGCGCACAACTTGTTCGCGCGATTTGGCTACTCGGTGGCAGGGTGCAGTTATGGATCAAGCAGAGGTATTGCTCATCGGAGGGCGCGCTGGCGTCGGCAAGACGACGGTGGGATGGGAGGTCTCAGCGCGTTTGCGCGCCGCGACGGTTCCTCACTGCGTAATCGATGGCGACTTCATGGGGCAGGCACATCCTGCTCCGGAGGGGGACCCCCGCCGCAAGAAGATCGCCGAGCGCAATCTGACGGCGCTCTGGTCGAACTACGCCGAGCTCGGGTACCACCGCCTGATCTACACGCACACCGTGAGCGTACTGGCTGAGAACGAGGGCATGTTCCAGCGCGCCATGGGTGCGAATGTCAGGATCGTACGGGTCGTGCTTACCGCGTCCGATGCCACTGCCCGTGAGCGGCTGACGGGTCGGGAACTTGGCTCGGAGCTGGAGCACGAGCTGAAGAGCAGCGCCCGAAAGGCGCGGATTCTGGACGAGCAGACACCCGTGGGCACGGTGCGAGTGACGACCGACGGACGTTCCGTGGTCGACATAGCGCGCGAAGTGGTGGGCGCTACCAGCTGGCTACCAGGGACTGACGGTTAGGTTCATTGCCGCTCAGTGTCGGGTCCAGATGAGGATGGCGGCGAGATGCAGTGCGGCCTGGTAGGCGATGGCGAGTTTGTCGGTTCGCATGGCCAGGCCGCGCCACTGCTTCAGGCGGTTGATGCACCGTTCGACGGTGTTCCGCTGCTTGTAGAGCTGGGTGTCGAAGCCGGGTGGGCGACCTCCGTTGCGGCCACGCCTCAGGCGGTTGCGGATCTGGTCGGCGGGCTGCGGAATGACGGCCCGGATACCACGACGCCGGAGATGCCAGCGGATCGCGCGGGAGGAGTAGGCGCGGTCCGCGAGGACAGCTGTGGGCCTGGTACGCGGCCTTCCCAGCCCTCTTCGAGGCACCCGGATGCGGGCCATTACCGCCTCGAAGGCTGGCGCGTCACCGGCCTGGCCCGGGGTGACGAACAGAGCGAGAGGCCGTGCGCGGCTGTCGCTGGCCAGATGGACCTTCGTGCTCAGTCCGCCGCGGGAGCGACCGAGCGCGTGATCTGTGGGCTCGTCCCGACCTGATGCCCCTTTTTAGATGCTCCGGCGGCGTGCTGGTGAGCCCGGCAGACGGTGGAGTCCACCGAGATGGTCCAGCCCACCTCGTCGTCGGCATCCGCCGCGGCAAGGACGGCGGCGAGGATCCGTGTCCATGTGCCATCGACTGCCCACCTGATCAGGCGTTTGTGGGCGGTCTGGAAAGGGCCGAGTTCATCGGGCAGGTCCCGCCACGGCGAGCAGGTGCGGTACTTCCACGCAATGGCCTCAAGGGTGCGGCGGTGGTTGGCCCACCGCCGTCCACGGACCGGATCGGCCGGCATCAGCGGCTCGATCCGGTCCCACATCGGATCAGTGATCACTAACCGGACAGACGCATCCAATCAACCGGCAGTTCGTCAAAGAGACACGCTCTAGCCGCGAAAGCCAAGTGAGAGGTAGCGTTTTGCTGGGCGGCGTGGGCCACATGGCGGGGATCACATGGCGTGTGGCGGCCAAGCAGGGGTCGTCTACATCACCCGGGGGTGCGGCTGTTCGTCGAGGACACGGACGGCAATCAGCAGGAGAAGTGCCGACGTCTCGACGTGGCAGCAACCTTCTTGCACACTGACCGCCACAGCTTGGGACACGTCGACAGCGGAACGTCAAACCGCCGCAGGTGGCCGCGCGACAGCCGGCCGGAAGGCGCAATCGGGAACCGGTGAGGGCGCTTTGGACGACTCGCTCGCACGTGAGGCGCGGCATGCCGATGACGAGCCTTCACCCGTGCCGGATGAAACGGGCCCGATAGCCCGCCGCCGCAGTTCCGAGCCGGGCCCGCGGCCCGTACTGGGCCGCGCGCTGCAGATCCTCGGTGCGTTCAGCGCGAACTGCCCGGAGATGACGTTGAGCGAACTCTCGCGGCGCTCTGGCCTGCCGGTGTCGACCGTGTACCGGATGCTCGGCGAACTCACCGCCTGGGGAGCGCTGGAGCGCAGCGACCAGGGGCGCTATCGCGTCGGCCTGCGACTGTGGGAAGTTGCCTCCCTTGCGCCGCGCGGACAGGGCCTGCGCGAGCGGGCCCTGCCGTTCCTGGAGGACCTCTCCCAGATCACCCGCGAGAACGTTCAGCTCGCGGTGCGCGAGGGTACAGAGGTCGTCTTCGTCGAGCGCATCGCGGGGTCCGGTGCCGTGCCGGTACTGACGCGCGTGGGCGGGCGGTTCGCCCTCACGGTCACCGGTGTCGGGCTGGTGCTTCTGGCGCATGCCCCAGCCGACGTGCAGGAGCAGGCGCTGGCCGGCCCCCTCGAGCGGTTCACACCAGGAACGGTCACCGATCCGCGTGCGTTGCGGCGCATGCTGGCCGAGGCGCGGACCCATGGCTACGCGGTCAGCGACCGTCAGGTCACCATGGACGCCCTGTCGGTCGCGGCCCCTGTGCACCGCGGCGGCGCGGTGATCGCCTCGGTGTCGCTGGTAGTACGCCATGGCAGCACCTCCGCGCATGCGCTGGCCCGGCTCGTCTGTACGAGCGCCCGGGCGATCTCCCGCGCGATGAGCACGCCGCAGGTCTGAACCGCGCCGTCCCGGGCTCGAAGGCTTCGATACCCCGCGTGTGCCGTGCCGTGTCGCAGATCCTGATGCCGTCCCGGCACAGCGGCGCGGCCGCAACTACGCAGATGTTTCCCGGCATTCGGAAAGCCCCCTGGTGACCCGGGGGCGCCGACCCCACGATGGTCCGCATTGGTCGAGGCCAGGCCCCGGTCCGCCGGGGGGGCTCCCGCGACGCTCTCTGCACACCTCCCGCGGCGAGGGGCCGATGAGCCCCTGCCGGCCGCCGTCGCGGTCCCGGCCTCTGCACCACGCGCACTGAACGCCCCACTCAGAAAGGAACGATCATGACTGCTTTCGTACGCAATCACTGGTACGTCGCCGCCTATGGCCGCGAGGTCGGGCGCGAGTTGCTCGGACGCACCGTACTGGGCGAGCCGATCCTGCTGTACCGCACGGAGGACGGCCGGGCGGTGGCCATGTCCGAGCGCTGTGTGCACCGACGCTTTCCGCTGTCGCACGCGCCGAGCCGGCTGGACGGCGATCGGGTGGTCTGCGGCTACCACGGTTTCACCTACGGCAACGACGGCGGCTGCGTCTTCGTCCCCGGCCAGCAGCGCATCCCGCGCACGGCGCGCCTGAAGACGTACCCGGTGGTCGAGCAGGACTCCTTCGTGTGGGTGTGGATCGGTGACCGCGAGCCCGGGGATGCCCTGCCGCCCCGCGCTCCGTGGATGGACTCGCCCGACTACACCGTGGTGTCGGGCATGGAGCCGATCGACGGCGACTACGGTCTGCTGGTCGACAACCTCATGGACCTGTCGCACGAGACGTACCTGCACGGCGGTTACATCGGCACTCCCGAGGTGGCCGAGACGCCCATCACCACCGAGGTCGACGGCGAGGCCGGCATCGTCTACGTCAGCCGCCACATGGACGACGCGGAGTGCCCTCCGTTCTACGCCAAGTCCACAGGTATAGAGGGCCGCATCAGCCGCTGGCAGGACATCGAGTACCACGCGCCCTGTCTCTATCTGCTCCACTCGCGCATCGCGCCCGTCGGCGCACCCGGGCCGAATCCGGACGGCAGCGACCCGCATGCCTTCCACGTCGAGGTCGTCTACGGCATCACCCCTTCGACGGAGAGGACGACGTACGACTTCTGGGCCGTGGCCCGCGACTTCGCCCTCGATGACCAGGACGTCACCGAGTTTCTTCGCGGCAACAACCACACGGTGGTCATGCAGGATGTCGTGGCCCTCAACGTGCTGCAGAAGTCCCTGGATACCGAGCCGGCCGGCTACCAGGAGCTGAGTATCAACATCGACACGGGAGGGCTCGCCGCCCGCCGCATTCTCGCTCGCCTGGCCCAGGAGGGGGCCGGGTCGCAGGACCGGGCGGTGGCCCCATGATCCCGCAGCATCCACCCGTCCTCTCCGGTGAGGACGTCTACCGCATCCACTGGGTGCTCGGTACCGACCGGCTGCTGGCCGTCTGCCACTGCGGCGCGCAGCGGGAGTTCGAGGACCCCGTCGGGCTGTGGGACTGGCTGCTGGGCCATCCCGATGATCACCACCCCGGCCCTGCCCCGGAGTTCGCTCCCGCCGCCGCCCCTCAGCCTCGAAGGCGGCCTTCGCCTGAAGCTGCCCACGGTCCGGAAAGAGAGTCACCATGACCACCACGAGCCTGCCACGCCCCGGGGCCGAACTCGACCTGACCCTGGTGCGCAAGGAGCCCCTCGCCGAGGGCGTCGTCCGGCTCAGCCTGGCCCATCCCTCCGGCGAGCGGCTGCCCACGTGGAGCCCGGGCGCCCACATCGACCTGATGCTGGGCCCCGACCTGGCACGGCAGTACTCACTGTGCGGCGACCCGGGTGACACCTCCCTCTTCCACGTGGCCGTGCTGCGCGAGCCGGAGAGCCGGGGCGGGTCCCGGTACGTGCACGACACGCTGGCCGAGGGCGACACGGTCCGGGTGAGCGGCCCCCGCAACCACTTCCCGCTGGCCGACTCCCCCCGCTACCTGTTCATCGCGGGCGGCATCGGCATCACCCCGGTCCTGCCGATGATCGCCGCCGCCGACCGGAGGGGAGCCGACTGGCGACTGGTGTACGGCGGGCGCAACCGCGCCACCATGGCCTTCGCTAGACAACTCACCAAGGACCACCCCCACCGGGTGGAACTGTGCCCCCAGGACGAGTCCGGACTCCTCGACCTGGACGGGCTGCTCGACAGCCCCGTCGCCGGCACCCTCGTCTACTGCTGCGGTCCCGAGCCCCTGCTCAACGCGGTGGAACGGCGGTGTGCTTCCTGGCCGGAGGGCACGCTGCACGTCGAGCGGTTCACGCCGAAGGCGCGGGTGGACGACGCCCCTTCGGCCTCGTTCGAGGTGGAACTCTCCCGCAGCGGCATCACGGTGACCGTCCCGCCGGACAAGACCGTCCTCCAGAGTGTTGAGGAGGCCGGCGTGCAGGTCCTGTCCTCGTGCGAGGAGGGCACCTGTGGCACCTGCGAGACCCCGGTCCTCGACGGGGTGGTAGACCACCGAGACTCCCTGCTCACCCCTGCTGAACAGGCATGCAACGACACGATGTTCCTCTGCGTCTCGCGCGCCGCCTGCCCGCTCCTCGTCCTGGATCTGTGACCCACCGACAAGAGCCCACCGTATGGACCCGAGATCGCGGTCGTGATCGAGGCGGAACCGGGGTCCATGCTTGGCTCGCCTCCTGCTCGCTCACCGGCCCGTACGACGTTCACGCTCGCCTGCGCGACCCCGGCGCCCGGTTACGGCTGGATCGTGGATTCCACACCGGTGGAGTGCGGGCGCCCGGCGGCCGATGGCGAACGCTCGGACACGGACGTCGAGCAGCACGGAGCGGGGACCTTCGAGGGCGCTGCCGTCGGAGTCGCCCAGCACATGTGCGCCATGGTCGTCACCGAGAGGCCGGGCCGGCTGACCCTGCACGCCCGTCCCGCCACCTACCCCCCGAGTCTCCATCGGCCGACGCCAGCAGCACCCGTCATACAAAGTCGGCTTCCATCGCTGGATCGCGGCGGACGAGGAACGCGAGCTATCGCTGTTGATGCGGGAGGCACTGGACGCACTCGGCCGTGACCCGGGCAGTTGGGCGTATTCCAGGGAATGCCGAGCGCCAGGCCCCCGCAGTTGGCCACTTGAGCATCGCAGTTGGCCGCGCGGCGACGAGTAGTTCAGCTTCCACAACCTGAACTACCTCTCCAAGGTGCCCGCCACCGGCGACAAGATCGTCTTCCCGGTCTCGATCCACGACGCCGACAACCGCGGGCAAACTCTCGGCCAGGTCAGCAACGCGTCCATCCCCGTGGTGAACCAGGTCGACGGCCAGGAGCGCGCCCGCTGGGACCTCAGCGAAGACGCGTCCACGGAGACGGCGATGCTCTTCGGCGAGGTCTACCGGCACGGCGGCCGGCGGAAGTTCTGCGCTGTTGGCCCGATGTATGTGTCAGGGCTGCGAGGCATCGCTCTAGACTTCGGGGTCAATGATTCGTAAAGCCAAGTACGGCGCGGGGGAACCCCGTACAAAACGATTGGGTAGCCAGTGCTTCTGAAAACGTTCGGCTGGTCGTTCGCGGTCACCGCGCTCGGCCTCGTCGCGGCGGTCCTCTACGGGGGGTGGACCGGCTTCGGGATCGTGGCGATCCTGTCCATCCTCGAAATCTCGGTGTCCTTCGACAACGCCGTGGTCAACGCCGGGATCCTGAGGAAGATGAATGCCTTCTGGCAGAAGCTCTTCCTCACCATCGGCGTCCTGATCGCGGTCTTCGGCATGCGCCTGGTCTTCCCGGTCGTGATCGTCGCCATCAGCGCCAAGATCGGCCCGATCGAGGCCGTCGACCTGGCGATGACCGACAAGGACATGTACAAGCAGCTGGTGACCGACGCTCACCCGTCAATCGCCGCGTTCGGTGGCATGTTCCTGATAATGATCTTCCTCGACTTCATCTTCGAGGACCGTGACATCAAGTGGCTCGGGTGGCTTGAGCGTCCTCTCGCCAAGCTCGGCAAGGTCGACATGCTGTCGGTCTGCATCGCCCTGATCGTCCTGGTCGTCACCTCGATGACGTTCGCGGTCAACGCCCACCAGCACGGCGGTGCGCACGTCAACAAGGCCGAGACCGTATTGATCGCGGGCATTGCCGGTCTGATCACGTACCTGATCGTCGCCGGACTCTCCGGCTTCTTCGAGAACAAGCTCGAAGAGGACGAGGAGCGCGAGCATGAGGCCGAGGAAGAGGCCAAGAGGAGCGGCAAGAAGGTCCCGGCGGTCGTGATGGCCGGCAAGGCCGCGTTCTTCATGTTCCTCTACCTGGAGGTCCTGGACGCGTCCTTCTCCTTCGACGGCGTCATCGGCGCCTTCGCGATCACCAACGACATCGTCCTGATGGCGCTCGGCCTCGGCATCGGCGCGATGTACGTCCGCTCGCTCACGGTCTACCTGGTCCGCCAGGGCACCCTCGACGACTACGTCTACCTGGAGCACGGCGCGCACTACGCGATCGGCGCCCTCGCCGTGATCCTGCTCGTCACCATCCAGTACGAGATCCACGAGGTCATCACGGGCCTCGTCGGCGTCGTCCTGATCGCCTGGTCCTTCTTCTCCTCGGTCAAGCGCAACCGCAGGCTGGCGGCGGCCGAGGGACAGGACACGGGGCCCAACGAGAAGGTTGAGGTCTCCTCCGGGGTCTGAGCCGGGCCGCCGGCGCGGGCCCGCCGGGCCGCCGCCAGGCGGACGGCGTCCTCCGCGAAACCCCACCGGTGGCAGTCCACCGCCCTGGAATGGTCATCCAGGAAGACGAAGCGATTCGCTCTGCACGGCCATCGATCCGCGGCCGTGCAGAGCATCACCGACCCGGAGTTCGTCGGGGCGGTCGGCCTCGAACCGGCCGACCGTCTCCTTCTGCCGGGGTGCCTTGAGCGCGATCAGCCCGGTGCGGTGGAACATCCGCTGCAGCGTGCGCTCGTCCGGCGCCCAGCCCAGCTGGGCCCGCAGAACCTTCTGACCAGCGTCGCCGTGCGCTCGGGGTTCTCCTTCTTCAGCGCCATCGCCGGCTCGACCACCTCCGGCGGCGTGCGCGGCTGGGACTGGCGCGGAGAGGGAATCACGGCGTACAGCTCGGCAGGGCTGCCGGCCGCCCGGGCGCAACGGTGCGCCGCGGACTCACGGGTGAGGAGGAAAACAGAGTTCACCGAGACTTGGACGAGGGCGGCAGGACGCCACTCGCCGACGTCCCTGAAGCGGTCTGAGCACCCCTTTCCTGTGCGACGAGGCCGAGCACGCGCTCTCGCTCATGGCGGCCCCAGGTCTCCTTGGTTGCGAGGATGCCGCCGAGGCCGATCACGGCCGCGGCGAGGTAGAGCAGCGCGGCGCCTGGCCAGCCGAACGCACCCACCAGAGCGGCGGCGAGCAGTGGGGCGAAGCCGCCGATGGCCGCGGCGAGTTGGTAGCCGAGCGAGGCTCCCGAGGTACGGGTCGCGGTGCGGAACTGCTCGGTGAGCAGAGAGCCCTGGGTTCCGGTGAGTGATGCGTGGATGACGCCGATGCCGATGATGAACACCGTGAACACAAGGGTGGGTTGGGCGGAGTTGGTGAGCAGATACATCGGGAAGGCGAAGAGGACCGCCGCCGTACAGGCCGTTATGTAGAGGGGACGGCGTCCGATCCGGTCGGTGAGCGCGCCGGCGAGGAAGGTGACCGCAATGGCGAGGATGCTGGCGGCGGTGATCGCGCCGAGGGCGACGGGCCTGAGGTCGGGGTGGCGTTCGGTGATGTAGCTGAGCAGGTAGGTCGCGGTGGAGTAGTAGGCGAAGGATTCGACGACGCGCAAGGCGATGACGCGCAGGATGGCGCGCCAGTCGTCGGCCAGAGTGGCGAGGAACGGGTTCTTCTCGGTTTTGCCGCCGGCCTGGGCTTCCTTGAATTCGGGGGATTCGGAGAGCCGGGAGCGCACGATCAGCGCGGCGATCACGAGGACGGCGCTGAGCAGGAAGGGCGTCCTCCACTGCCAGTTGCCGTCGAGGGTGTCGCTCCACGCGAAAACGCCGCTGGCCAGGGCAATGCCCAGAGGGTTGCCGGACTGGGGGATCGCGGCGAACATGCCGCGGCGGTGCCATGGCGCGTGCTCGTAGGCCATGGTGATCGCACCGCCCCACTCGGCGCCGAACGCCAGGCCCTGGATCATGCGGATGGCCACGAGCAGGATCGGTGCGAGCACACCGACCTGTTCGTAGGTCGGCAGCGCGCCGATGAGGAAGGTGGCGGCGCCCATGACGATCATGGCCGCGACGAGGACGGGCTTGCGGCCGAACTTGTCGGCGAAGTAGCCGCCGATGGCGCCCCCGAGAGGGCGCATGACGAAGCCGACCGCGAGGGTGGCGAAGGAGAGCAGGGTGCCGACGAACCGATCGCTCTCGGGGAAGAACACCGCTCCGAAGTAGAGCGCGGAGGCGGTGCCGTACGCGATGAAGTCGTAGTTCTCGACGCTCGTGCCGAAGGCCGCGGCGACCGCGGTCTTGACGCGGTCCTTGGAGCCGAGCACGCTCCGCGGTCCGGCAGGGACGCTGGTGGTCATGGGAGTTCTCCTTGAAGGGTCGCCGGATCGTCCCCGGCGTATACGCAGTGAGGAGGATGGGGGCCGCAAGAGGGGAGGCCTGATCTATTGACCGGGTGTTGGGGGCATGACGAGGAGGCGCCCGGCGTAGTCGTCCGTGGGCAGGGCGTTCGGTATCAGCGAAAGAGAAGGCTCACCCGCTCAAGGGGGTGCGTGGGCGGCTTGTCAGGGGGCCGGGGTCAGGGCGTCAAGTGCGTTGAGTTTGGCGACCCGGCGGCGGGTTTCTTCGTCGTCGTCGAAGACGGCACCGAGGAACTCACGGACGATCTCGGGCACGAGCGCGTGCGGGACCAGCCACGCCCCCATGGCGATGGCGTTGGCGTCGTCGTGCTCGACGGCCTGGTGCGCGGAGTAGGGCTCATGGGCGAGGCCGCAGCGGACGCCGGGCAGTTTGTTGGCGGCCATGACGGCGCCCTGGCCGGTGCCGCAGACGAGCACGGCCCGATCGGCGGAGCCGGAGAGCACAGCCTCGCAGGTTGTGCGGGTGATGTCCGGGAAGTCGACAGGGTCGCAGCTGTGGGTGCCGCAGTCGATCACCTCATGCCCGAGAGCCTCAATGGCCTGGCGCACGGTGTCTTTGAGCGCATATCCGGCGTGGTCTGCGCCGAGGGCGACCTTCATCGGCTGTTCCTTTCAGGAAGGGCACACTGCGGTTTTGCCAGGTGGAGGACGGACGTTGCAGTGCTCGGTCGGGTGTGAGAGCGGCGGTGAGCGCAGCGTGCAGCCGTTGATCGCACGCTGCGCGATTGCGTAAGCGCAGTCGACGGCCTTGACGGCGATCGTGTGCTCGGCGCCGGGCACCATCACGGCGCACAGTCGCACGGCCTGACGGGGTGCCCTCCGGCTGAGTAGCCCCACCAGGGATGACGCTGGGCTCGCGAGCGGGGAGATCGGGCAGGGCGGCATCACCGCCGAGCGCACCGCCGAGTGCACCGGTGAGGAGCGTCCTGGCCCGCGCTGCGACAGCTTGGCGGGGGCCAGGCGGACGGCTGAGGGAGTCGGCGTTTACGGAGACGGTGGCGGGGACGGCGATCCGGGTGCTCATCGGACGCCCGGCAAGGACCGGTCGGCGAAGGTGGTGGGGATGCGTTGTCCGGGTGCGGCGCGGCCGGCGATGAGGTCGACGAGCCCTCGTACGCCGAGTCGGCCGATCGACGACGCGTTGTTGCGGACCGCGCTGATGGGCGGTGAGGCGAACTCGAACCAGTCGAGGTCGTCGAAGGAGACGATCTCGATGCGCGCGGCCTCCTCTGCGCCGAGCCGCTCGCGCAGCGCGCGCACGGCACCCAGGGTGGTCGGACCGTTCGTGCCGAACACGGCCGTGAACGTGACGCCGCGGTCGAGGATGCGGCACATGGCCTCGGCCGCCCCGCCCGCCAGGAAGTCACCGGCCTCCAGCAGCCTGTCGTCGGTGCTGATGCCGTGCGCCTGGCGACCGGAGAGGTAGGCGGCGCGGCGCTCGGCTCCGGTGGAGATCGTGTCCGGGCCGCCGATGAAGGCGACGTCGCGATGGCCCCGGCGCTGCAGCCAGGCGAGCACCTGCTCCACGCCCTGAGCGTTGTCGGTGCCGTACAGCGGGGCGTCGACGCCCTCGATCCTGCGGTTGAGGAACACGAGCGGCAGTCCGGACGCGAGCGTGGCCGCGAGCTGCGGCGAGACGGTGCTCTGCGGCGAGAACAGCAGGCCGTCGATGCGTTGGGAGGCGAAGGTCTGAAGGTAGGCGTCGGCCTGTTCTGCGTCCTCGTTCGCGTTGGCCAGCAGGACGGTGTATCCGTGGCGGCGCGCCTCCTGCTCGGCGGCGTGAGCAAGCTCGGAAAAGAACGGGTTGCGGATGTCCGAGACGAGCAGCCCCAGCACGTCGGTGCGGGCGCGCCGCAGGGAACGGGCGGGGCCGTTGGCGATGTAGCCCAGCTCGGCCGCGGCTGCGAGCACGCGGGACCGGGAGTCGGCCGAGGTCTGACTGCTGCCGCTGAGCACTCGGGACGCGGTACCGAGCGCGACCCCGGCCCGTGCGGCGACGTCCTTGATCGTGGCCATGCGCCCCACCTCCTTGTGGAAACGTTTCCATGAACCGACTGAATTTAAGATCGCACACCGATCGCGAAATGAGCAAGGTCCCGGAGCGGAAACGCGGCACCGCACGAGCGCGGACGGGGCGGCGGGAATGTGCCGCGCTGGGAGTGCAGTTGGCGTAGACGGCATCACCCGGCTGTGCACCATGCTCGGCGCACTCGTCCTCGCCCGAGCCACCAAGGGCTCCCCGCTCTCCGAGGAGACCTCGCCGCTGCGCGCGCCGCCTTGACGGTGACCAACCGGTGACCACCGGTGCCTCGCGGACGAGCGCCGGACGCGTCGATGAAACGGCTCGTCTCCAAGCGAGATCCACCGGCCAGTAGGGGCAGTTGTCGCAGGTAGCGGCAGCCGCCCCGGCTGAGGTCAGCAGTGACACCCGCCGGCACGGCGGCCCCGGAGGGGAGACCAAGTCGGCGAGGCTCATGGCTGGGCGAGGATCCGGGTTCGCAGAAGCCCGGAGATGCGTTGCCGCTACGGTGCTCCCCGCATGAACGCCGTGCGCGGTGGCTGGAGCGGGCGCACCCTTGTAAGAGGGGGCTGGAGGTGATCGTCATGTTGCAGAGCGCCGTCGGATGGCATGTCGAGCTGGAATTCGAGGAAGACGCCAAACGCACGCGTGCGGCCGCACTGATACGGCTGCGCGACGGCACCGAGGTACGGGCCCATGGTTACGCCAGCCGTCACCCGGCCGACTCCAACCAGCCCAGGGTCGGTGAGGAGGTCGCGGGCGCCCGCGCACTCAACGAACTGGCCATGAGGCTGCTGACGAAGGCCCACGACGAGATCGACGACGCGTCCGGCCGCACGTCGTATCCGCTGACCTGAGACCGGCTCCTACGCGGCGGCGGGGCTCACCCGAGCATGCCGCTGGAGGAGGGGTGGGCCAGGGGCGCCGCGCTTGTCAGCCCCGGTCCGCATGTCGCCTGCGCCGCTTCCATGCGCGTGCCCTGCGGAAGGTCTCCTCGTACAGGAGCCGGCCCGTCAGCGCACCCCCGAAGACGACGACACCGACACCGACCAGCCAGGACTGGATGACCAGGACGGTGCCGACAGGGCCGTAGGTGACGGTGCTGGACGCGATCAGGGGCGAGAAGACGAGGCTGGAGAAGACCCTCAGGCCGAGGAGCCCAACCACGGTGGCCACGGCGCCGGGGAGCAGGGCACGCCAGCGGACCCGCCCGCCGAGCAGTACGCGCTGGGACCACCAGAGGAACAGCACGGCGCTCAACGACGCGATGGCTCCTCCCGCGAAGGGCTCGCGCTGCAACGTTGTGGCGGAGACGAAGAGAAATCCGGTCAGTACACCGAGCCACAGCACATGCCGCCAATGAGCGTGCCAGCGGGCCGCCGGCAGGCCCCAGACCTTCTCGTAGCCGGTCTGCACCGCTACCCCGAAGGTCAGGCCGAACAGGGAGAGGGCGACAAACCCAAACGCGGTCGTGCTGCGCAGAGCCTGGCCGGGTCGAGCGAACAACTGCTCGATCAATTCTCTGGAGGCCGTCGACACCCCGAGCCCTGCCCCCAACCACTGCGCGAACCCCCGCCCGTGCTCGGGATCGCCAGTGGAAACAATGATGAGCAGCGGCACCAACGTGAGGAACCCGAGCGCGGCGAAGCCCAACGCGCGCTGCCCCAGTTCAAGCTCCCTGCTTTGCCGCCACCCGCGGCCGACCGGTGACCGGCTGACCGCGCGTCGAAGCCGCCCGATCAGAGAGTCACGTTCCGCGTCAGCGGCGATGGGCTTCATTGGCATACCTGTCGACTACCACGCCCCATACCGGCATCACGCGAGGGCGCGGCGCTCGCTTCCGTCGCGTTCCCCGTCCGTTGTGGCGTCGAGCAGGGCGCGGACGGCGCGGACGAACTCCTGCGGGGCGGCTGTAGGTGGCTGGCTGGCCTGCGGCGATCTGCCCAGTGACCAAGTCGACCTGTGGCCGCAAGCTCAGCGCCCCTGCGATACGGGTCGGTCCCTCCCAGCGATAGCGCAGCGCGGAACCGCAACGCCAGGCGTGTCGGACGCACTCCGGGCCAGGCCCGGATGGGCCTTTTAGGCATCGCCCTCGCCGCCGTCGCCCGTGGAGCCGGCGTTCAGGCGCCCGGGCCGGGGGCTGCCGCTTCGGCGGGCAGGCCGCGTGTTGTGACGAGTCGGGCGCTGCCATCGGCGAGCCGGTAGGACAGGCCCACCACCGCCGTCTGTCCGGCGGTGACCTGATCGGCGAGCACTCGGGAGCGGTCGAGGAGGAGGTCGACGGTGTGCCTTATGTGCTCGGCGATGATGTCGTCGTCCTGGGTGAGCCCGGCGGCGCGGGCTGCCAGGACGCTGGGGGTGACACGTTCAATCACGTCGCGCACGTACCCGGTGGCCGCAACGCCGTCGGTCAGGGCGGCACGGGTGGCCGCGACCGCACCACATGAGTCGTGACCGAGCACTACCACCAGCGGGCATTCCAGCACGCTCACGCCGTACTCGATGCTGCCCAGCACCTCCGGCCCCGCCACGTGGCCTGCAGTGCGGACAACGAACAGGTCACCCAGGCCCCGGTCGAAGATGACCTCGGCGGCCAGACGTGAGTCGGAGCAGCCGAAGAGCACAGCGAACGGGCGCTGGCCGGATGCGGTCTGCGCGCGGCGCGCGGCGTCCTGATTGGGGTGCTCCGGGGTACCGGAGACGAAGCGCTGGTTGCCGGCCAGCAGCAGCTCAACGGCTTCGGATGGAGTCAGCGGCGGTGCGTCAGTCATGGCAGCAGGCTACGTCGGAGCCCCGCTCGCCACTCTGTCGGGGACCGCCAACCGGGCCGGGGCCGCCTGTCTGCCGCTCTCTACGAGGTGGCCCCGGTCGACCGCCGCAGACCGCTCGCGGGCGTCACTTGGATTCTGTGGCTGGTCTCTTTGTTGTCCTGGCGGATCCTGATGGCAACATCTTCTGCCTCGTCGATCTGAGCCACACGCCGAGCGGCTGACGGGGACGAGGGCGCCTAACGGAGCCGAGCCGGGGCGCCTAACCGGGCCGGGTGAGAGCGCGCGCAGTGCGAGCACTCTATGATCGCCGCGCCCGGCTCGAGGAAACGGCTTCAGCAGCCATCGGGGCAGGGCGTTCTAGGCCCAACGCGCATCCACGGCCCCCAAGAACTCGCCCGACCCCCGGTAGGTCAGCCCCTCGACCGGAAGGCCCTCCGCAGTGAGGCACTCCGTCGGCCCGTGCCAGGTGCGGCATTGGGTGCAGTTCCAGTCTGTGCGCAGCGCCTGAACCGTCGCCCATGTGCTGCACCAGCAACATCGGCGAAGCACGTCAAACCAGCCGCCGGGCATCGTGGCGACGCACCTGGCCTCTCGTCGCAGTTCTTCCGGTGGAGGGGCGTGCGCGGCGTCTCGCCGAGGGCCGCAGGCAGACGTAGGGGTCCGGGCAGTCTTCATGGCGGCATGGTGCCGCACACGCGCGTGCTTTACGCATCTGGCGCCGGTGGACGGCGAGTCCCCTTGGGTGGGCCGGGCATACCCGGGGTCTCGCGACCTCTCGGTATGTGCGGCCATGCCTGGCAGCTACCGTCGCTGCGCTGGGGCCTGGTGCCGTCCTGGGCGACGAGCCCGAACATGGGCGCGAAAATGATCAACGCCAGGGTGGAGACCGTGCGGAGTGTCTGTCCACCGATCACAAGGCGTTCGCACTTGCACCTTCGGTGACCGGAGACAGCCCGCATGCAGAACCGCAGGGCCGGGCATCCGCTGCAAAGACCTCGTTGGCGACAGAAGGAGCCGGACCGTGCCCATGGCCCACCCCGCGGTACTGCGCGATCTCATTGAGCAGTACCAGGCTCTTCGGCTGCTCCAGGCCCAGGAAGGCGGCAACACCGTGCGCCAGCGGCTGGAGGATGTCACCTACACCTTGTGCGTCTCGACCGGAACGCGTGACGGGGACGCAGCCCTGATCGCCGCACGCCATCAGCTCCCGGGCACTCGCGTGGAGGACGACTCCGTCCTCACGTGTTGACACGCCCCCACGCGTTGACACGCCCTCCTCGCTCAGGACGTTGCCGCGTCCGCGCCGCCGGGAGGAGATCATGCTCAGCCCGCGAGGCGCTTCCTGCCGGACCGAGCGGTACAACACCGGCTGGGCCCTTTTTGCGGGCCCGGCTTTTCGGCGACGCGTGAGCAGTTGATTACCCAGGCCCGGGCCGGTATGCACACCGCGCAGGAGAGCCGCTATAACAACCCGCGCCGCCTCTTGCGCCGGCACCGCGAACGCACCCGCTTCGAAAACTACGGTGCGGTGTTGGGACGGCTGGAACGGACGCTCTACCAAGCAGCCGCCCTCACCCGCAGCCTCGACCAGTGGCGCGCCAGCGAGACCACCTACCCCTACAGAGCATTCCTGGAGTCCTACGCCACTTTCCTGGAAGTCATCGCCGACATCGCACAGCTTCCCCTGATGGAAGAATTCCAGCACACCAGCGACGTACTCCGGCGCTACACCTCGTCTTAACGGTAGTTCCGCGGCGGCAAGGACGATATCTAAGACCGTGCCCTATGTGGTGGAGCGAACCTGTCATCTACACCTGTACACGCGTGGGTTGTCACCGCAGGAGGTGGAACTGGATCTTCAGGAAAGACGTTTGGGTTGGCGTGCAGATCTCTCTAAGACGTGTTGCGGGGGTCGTCGCCGGCATAGCAATGGTGTGCGGCGCGATCTCAGCCTGTGGGGCGGCCTCGGACGATGAGGGCGGCCGGAGCGGGGGTGCTACGGCATCCGCTTTCCCCGCGAAGAAGGGGCCAGGAGGCCCCGGAGGCAGGCTGTTCGGTGGGATCTGGGCCTTCGATGACCTCACGCTCACGGTGGACGGACAAGAGGCGCACGGGCCCCAGATCGCCAGTCCGTGGGTGGAGTTCCGCGAGGACGGGTCAGTTGCAGGGGACTACGGCTGCACGCCGTTTCGAGTGAAAGCCGAGCTGGAGGCAACCACGCTGACATTGGGTGAAGACCTTCCGGTGCTGCCCCCTCCTTCGGCGACGCCTGCTCCGCCCGACGAGACGGCCTCATGCCCGACGCTGGGAAAGCAGCAGAAGGACATCGCGAGCTCCACGGGCCCGGACGCACAGAAGTCGAAGGCCGAGGGCCTCACACCACGGAACTCGGAGCTGACAGATTTCGAGGCGAAGGTCAAGAAGTTCTTCCACCGAGGCCAGCTGAAGATCACCGAGAAGAAACTGGAGCAGAAACCTGGGGGGCCGCCTCCCGGCTCGTTGCCGCAACTGCGGAACAAGCACGGTGATGTAGCCACGCTCACCATCGTCAGATCCCCAGGCATCTTCGACACCAAGTTCCAACTTGACGAGCGGATGGCCTACGACAGCTCCGACAAAGTGGCGTCCGCCAAGGACACCTCTTTCGAATTCCACCGCGACGGCACCGTCACCGGCAAGCTTGGCTGCAACGACTTTAACGCCAAAGTCTTCTTCAACGGCTCCCACGTCTTCTTCCGCGACGCCCAACTCACCACGCACCGCACCTGCGCAGCACAGAACATGAAGGACGAGGCATCCGCCTTCGAGACGCTGCAGCGTTCATTGAACTACCGCTATACCGGTGATAGCGGCAGGATCTACATGAGGGATGACCACAGCAGCGAGCATCTGGCCACAGGTCTTGTCTTCAGGCCCGTCACAGATCGGTAGATTGCAACCGCTCATACGCCAGGCCGCCATCGACAACCACACCCGCAGCATCGGCCGCGCGCTCACGGCCGGCTTCCGCTCCCTGTACCCGCACCACACCGACGGCCACGCCACGGTCCGCCCTCTGACCTGCCGCCGGACGGCACGTCTCTACGAGCGCGCCCAGCCCGCCAGTGCCGCTCTCGCCGCCCGGGTGAAGGCCGCGATGACCGGGGCCGTCTCCCCGCTCCAGGAGCGCCGGCTCCGTCGGCAACAGGCGACCGACCTCGCCGCAGCCCGGAGCTCCCAGAAGCTCATAGCGGCTGCCGCCGCCAAGCTCCACGACGGCGTCAAGGAGCGCGCGGTCGCCCACGGCCCGCACCTGCAGCCCGACTCAGCCCCGAAGAGGCCATACGTTCCGCAGCAGCCAAACCCAGGCCCCGCCCACGCCCACAGACCACAGACCACAGACCACAGGGAGAATCTGATGGACACTAAGGAGACCTACATGAACAAGAAGGAGCTGCTGCGCAATCAGCGCTACCGGCCAAAGGCGGCAGGCGTCGCCGCCTCGCTGCGGGGAACTCCCGCGGGCCCCGCCCCCGGCACTCCAGTGCGTGGCTGCGGTGACCTTGCCGTTCCGCGTCGCCCAGCCGTGCACTTGGCAACCGACGGGTGCGCCTCGTGCAGAGCGTGACCTCTCCAGCAGCCACCGACGGATTTCGAGCTGAACTTTCATCCGGCCAACGGATTCCCCCGCGCCGAGGACCAGGACCGCCTGCGACAAGCTCGACGCCGACACAGTGGGCCAGGGACCGAAGGACCACCTGTGTCCTTAGCACCGCTATCCCCAAGTGATCATTCGTCGACGGAGACTGTCAGAAGCCCTGGATCACAGCAGGGCATGGGGAGGGGGATGGCCTGGCAGAGGCCGCCCGGCTCTGGTGTTGAGCTGGTCGGCCGGCCGTCAGCAGCCGTTGAGGACGGTGGGTTCTTCTCGGTGGAGTCGACGGTCGTGTCCTAGGGGCATTTCACCTGGTCCACGGTGGTCGGGTCCTGGTGCGCGGCGGCTTCGATTCCCGGCGCTTTCCGTCGCACTCGGAGGGTGGGGGCCGTGGGTCCGCTGCGAGATCCGTGGCCGTCGGTGTGGATACTGATCACCATGCGCATTGACTTCGATCCCGCTGCCATGCCCCGCAACGAGTTCTACCGGCTGCTGACCGCCACCGTGGTGCCGCGGCCCATCGCCTGGGTGTCGACCATGTCGGCGGACGGGACGCACAACCTCGCGCCGCACTCCTTCTTCACCATTGCCAGCGTGGCGCCGCCGGTGGTGCAGTTCAGCTCCGTCGGGCGCAAGGACACCTTGCGGAACATCGAGGCGACCGGCGAGTTCGTGGTGAATCTCGCCCCGGAGGGTCTCTTCGAGCAGATCAATGACAGCGCCACCGATTTTCCGCACGGGGTGAGTGAGTTCGAGGCGGTGGGCATCGCCTCCGAGCCCGGTCTTCGGGTCAAGCCGCTGCGCGTCGCGGCCTCGCCGGTGGCGTTGGAGTGCGAGGTGCACAGCACGATCCGGATCGGGGACTCCACCGTCGTGTTCGGGCGGGTGGTGCATGCGGTCGTGTCGGAGGACGTGATGGTCGACGGGCATCCCGAGATCTCCCGCCTGAAGCCCCTCTCGCGCCTGGGCAAGGACGAGTGGGGCACGCTCGGCGAGGTACGGGAGCTCTCCCGTATCCGGCACGCCGACTGGCAGGGTCCCGCCAGCGACCGGTAGCCGGATGGGAGCGGGCCGGGGCAGCGGTCGGCGGCAGTCGTGTGTTTCGACTGCCGTGTCCCGAAGGCTACTTCCGGCTCACTGTGGAGTCCGAGACTCTGCAGTCAGTCGCTGTCGGCCTCTGCCGGCGCAATGGACCCCTGGAGTCGCTGTGACCGCTTCCGCTCCCGCGCCGAACGAAGTCCCCGCTCCCGCCTCCCCGATCCACTCGCCGGACCCGGCGGCCGCGACGGCGCCGTTCAGTCGGCGTTTCGCCCTGCGCGCGGCGGCCGCAACCGCCGTCGCCGCGCCGGTCATGGCGTACGGCTCCGGCACGGCGGAGGCCGCCGATCACGAGCCGGGGCTGCGGGTGATGAGCTTCAACCTGAGATACGCCGCGGACACCCGGCCGAATTCCTGGGCCGAGCGCCGGCCCGTGATGCGCACGCTGCTGCGTCGCGAAGCGCCGCACCTGCTCGGCACGCAGGAGGGCCTCTACGGGCAGCTACGGGATATCGCGGCCGACCTCGGGCCGCGCTACGGCTGGGTGGGCACCGGGCGGGGCGGCGGGAGCCGCGACGAATTCGTGGCCGTCTTCTATGACGTCCACCGCCTCGCACCTGTCGAGTACGACCACTTCTGGCTCTCCGACACGCCGTATCTGATCGGGTCGTCCACCTGGGGAAACACCGTCGTTCGGATGGCCACCTGGGTCCGCTTCCGCGATCTGCGAACCGGCCAGGAGTTCTACGCACTCAACACTCACCTCGACCACCTCAACCAGTACTCTCGTGAGCGCTCCGCAGCGTTGATCACCGAACGGCTGGGGGCTCAGGACCCGTCCGTGCCGAGGATCGTCACGGGAGACTTCAACGTGGCGGCGCACAAGAACCCTGTCTACGACGCGATGCTCAAAGGCGGCCTCGTCGACAGCTGGGACAGTGCCGAGGAGCGCAGCGCGCTGTACGCCACCTTCCACGGGTACCGGCCGCTGGTGCCTGACGGGGATCGGATCGACTGGATTCTCACCTCGCCTGCGGTGCGTACGCGGCGGGCCTCGATCAACACCTTCTCCGAGAACGGCCAGTTCCCGAGTGATCACCTTCCGGTGCAGGCGCTGCTCGACTGGTGAGAGCGGCGCGGCGCGGTGGGGAGGTGACGTACGCCGGAGCAGCCAGGCAGCCAGGCAGCCAGGCAGCCAGGCAGCCAGGCAGCCAGGCGGCCAAGCAGCTAAGCAGCCAAGCGGCCCGAGCCGTCGGAGCTGCTCCTCGCTCGTCCGGCTCGTGCGGGGCCGGCCGTGCTCCGATGCGGCCGTCGGCAGGGTCAGTGCTGGTGGGCGTGCGGTGGGTGCTCGGGGGTCCGGTGGGCGGCGGAGCCGCGGACCTGGAGGCCGTCGAGGAGTTCCTGCGTCGCGGCCGCCACGGCGTTCACGGCGTCATCGAACACCTCACGGTTGTGCGCGGCCGGCGCGCGGAACCCGGAGACCTTGCGGACGTACTGCAAGGCCGCGGCCCGGATGTCCTCATCGGTGACCTCGGGGGTGGCGGGCGGACGGAGCGTCTTGATGCTGCGGCACATGAGTCCAGTCTGCCTCGCGACGGGCGGAAGCGGGGAGATCTGTTTACCGGCCCCGCTCCGCACTGCCGTGACCATGCCACGGCCACGAAGCGGTCACAGCCAGGCGGACGGCCACTGCCCGGGTGAGACCCGGCGCGCCGCGGTCGGACCAGGGCGGATCAGCCGAGTCCGGTGACCCGCATGGTGATGTTGAGGCGGCCGCCGTTAAGACCGGACGCCGGGTCGCAGGTGCCGGGACGGACCTTGGGCACGCCGTGGTAGGCGAAGCGGGACGGGCCGCCGAAGACGAACAGATCGCCCGAGGCCAGCTCGATGTCGGTGTACGGCTTGGTCCGGGTCTCGGTGTTGCCGAAACGGAAGACGCAGGTGTCGCCGATGCTGAGGGATACAACCGGGGCGTCGGACCGCTCTTCCTTGTCCTGGTGCATACCGAGCTTCGCCTGCTCGTCATAGAAATTGATCAGTGCGGTGTCCGGTGTGTAGTCGTCACCCGCGGTTGCGTCCTCGTACGCCTCGACCAGGGCCTTCCGCCCCAACGCCACCATCCACTCCGGGAAAGCGGCGACCCGTGCGCCATTCACGTCGTCGGCGGTGCGGGTGTACGCGTACGGCTGCCAGTGCCACCCGATACACACCGTCTGGACGGACATCACGCCGCCCCTGGGCAGCTTGGTGTGCCGGATCGGCGCGGGGCCGCGCGCCCAGTCACGGCAGGCGGAGACCAGCTCGCGCTGCTGGGCGAGGGGCAGCCAGCCGGGGACGTGGACGGCGCCGGGGGCGATGAGCCGCCGACCGGTACGACCCTGCTCGGTCGGCGCGGCAGTGGAGCGGGCTTCGCCATCAGGAGCGGCCGGGCCGGTACCGGGGGAGGCGGGGACGGCGCCGGAATGGTGACTCGTGGAGCCGTCGAGTCGCCCGAACTCCTCGAATCCGGGAAGTGGCGTGGTCATCTGCTCTCGACTCCGCTCCTCGACCTGTCTCCCTGCCTGCGCCGGGGCCCCGACTTCGCGTCTCGCCCCTGGGCGGCCTCGCCCCCCACGGCACCGTGGTGCAGCGCCCGTCATGGGCTCTTCCTGTTCAGCGTGCCACGGCCGCCCACTCACGGGCTCACGGGCCGGACTGCGGGCGCTGGGTGACCCAGTCGCGCTCCACGGCCCACGTTCCGCCGTCCGCAGTGGCGCCGCGCATCCCGTGAAGGGTCGCCGGGCCGGTGAGCGCGGGGAGACGGGAGTCGGCGAGGGACGCGAAGCCGTACGTACGGGCCGGGTCCCAACCGGTGCTCCGGCGCAGACGGCGACTCATCTGTGCCCATCCGAGCGGTGCCGCCGCGACGACCCAGGCGTCGGGTTCTTCTGCGGTGAACCGCTGGGCGGCACGCAGCCAGGAGGCGGCCTGCTCGGGCCAGTCGACCACGGCCAGGACAGGCAGGCCGGCCGAGTGCCACGCCTCGACGAAGGCGGTCGCGGCAGATCGTGACGCGGCGTCTCTGCTGTGCCCCACGACCACTGTGCGGATACGGGTTCGCGTACGCGGGGGTGGGCCGGGAGCGGTCAACAGGCTGAGCAGGGCTTTGAGTTCCGCGTCGGTGTGGGGTGCCGGGGAGGGCAGGGGGCCGTAAGCGGTTGCCGTTGCTGGTGGGAGAAGCGGAGAGCCCATGTCCCGCGGCAGGGCGTTCACTGCGTTGTTGATGATCATGAGTGCTTCCGTCGGAGGAGGCGCGGGGCGGGGGAGGGGCGGTGTGTGCGCTCCGATCCCGGTCGGTTGCCGCCGGCGGGCCGCCCTCGCGTGGCATTTTCAGCCTGTCGGACGGAGAGCGGGGCCGCTGGCGGAATTCGGACGTCAGGGTGGGCGCCCCGTTCGGTTGGCCACCGATGATCTTGCGGGCTCCGGCCAGGGGAGTCGTCCGCCACGAGTGGGAGCATCCGACGGTGCGGCACGATGAGACCGCCCCGGCCTGTGCGGTGTGCTGGGCGCGCCCGACCTGAGACATGCGACGTGTGACGTGCCCGGCGTGGCTCCGGCGTCCTCCGTCTGCCGCTACGTCCGATCAGGCCGCCTCGACAACCTCCGCGCGCACGGCGAGGGTCCAGACTTCCAGCAGCCCGGCATACTCCGCCATGTCCTGGGGCGTCCACGCCCGACCACGCCGGGCTCGCACAAATCGGCGGATCGATTCGTTGGCCTCGGAGGCAGGCACGGGCGCGTCCTTAGGGGCAGAAGGGCTTAAGGGCATGTGAAACATGCTAGTGGCAGCCGCTGACAACTCAGTGCGTCGTATGTCGCCTCGTGAGGTCGATGCGCCGACCGCCGGCGTCCCTGCCGACCGCCCCAACTCCCTGACCAGCGAGGATCGTAGAGGACTTCACCACGCGGCGCTGCCCGCATGTGGTCAGTCCCACACGCTCCGCGTTCGGGGCCGGAACCGCGCCGGACTTTCACCCTTGAGGTGATGACGGGCCGCAGATGCCGCGCGCACGGGCCCACGGTGGCCATCGTTCCGCCGCCGCCCCCCATCGTCGGTCAGGCGTCCTCGGTCCCGGTGGAGAGCGCCTGTCGCTGCCTCTCGCCGCCCACCTCACCGAAGAAACAGACAGAACGGGTGTCCCGCCGGGTCGAAGAACACGCGGACATCGTCCTGGGGCTGGTGCTCCGCCTGCGTCGCGCCGACCAAGACGGCATACGCTCCGGCCGTATCGAGATCGTCGACGCGAATGTCGAGATGCAGCATTTTCTGCTGGACCATGGCCTGCTCAGGCCATACGGGCGGCTCATAGCCTGCCTCGGATTGGAACGATAGCCCCGTGCCACCGGCCGGGCCTCTGAGTACCACCCAGTCCGGTTCGCTGTATTTCACCTCCCAGCCCAGCAGCCGCCTGTAGAAGTCCGCGAGCGCATGAGCGTCCGGGCAGTCCAGGACCACCGAGGCGAGTGAGAACCGAGGTCCACCAGCCTCATCGTGTTCATTTGCCACCGTCACTCCGCAACACCGTCCTTTCGTCTGACCGGCAACTGTTGCCGGCCTCTGCTGTTCGTTCGGCGGGCAGGGAGCGTACGCACGTAGTGCGATGCCGGGAAGGTCATCGGGGTCGGCGGGGGAGAGGTGCGGCGCTTCGGTTACTCCTATCGGGTGGTATTACCGCCCGTCCCGAGGCGCGCGTGCGGGCCTGCTCGCCAGGGTGGGATGACGCCGTCCGGCATGCCCCTGAGCGCCTCAACCCCTCCTGATCCACGCCGAGTTACCCGCACGGCCGGTCTCCTCGCCTGCCTTCCGAGCCGCCGTTGTCAGTGGTCGCCCGTACCGTGGCGTAGTCACTATCCGAGCTGCTGGCGCTTCTCGGACCCGCCCCGCCCCTGTGACAGCGCACGGGGGCGGGGCACCCCTCGATCCGTCGGCATTCGCGGCTCCTCCCGTGCCGATCCGGTGCTCCGGGGCGGGCGTGTCGGGCCTGCACCCGTTACGGCTCCCTCGGCCGGCGAGTGCGAGTGCCGGCGGTCCGAGTGCCGGTCCAAGATCATGTCCGCACTTCGTGTAGATGAGGCGCCGAGGGCGCGCGTGCGCGAGGATGGAAAGACCGAGGTACAGCGGCGTGTCGCGGCCGCGGGGGAGCGGCGCGGCGGGCCTGCGCAGAGCCATGTCGGGAGGCCCCGATGGAATACCCGGAAAGCTACGAATTGATATTTCAAGCCCCCGCCGTGGAAGACGATGTGGTGATCGTCCGGCGTACGGACAAGGCGGGCGCGGGCGGGTATCCCGTCTACGAAGATGAATCGGGGATCGTTCGCGCGGAGATCAGCGACCGGGCGGAGGTGCGCATGCTGGCCAGCGGCGGGCACCAGATGCTCCGGACGCCGCTCCTGGCACGCCCCCTCACGCCGTGAGCGAGGCGGAGCGGCGGGTGGATCCGCCGCGTCGAGCCATGGACGCCGAGCCATGGACGCCGAGCCATGGATGTCGAGCCGCGGCGGTCTCGCACCGGCCTCAGCGTCCGGCTTGTCGCCGTGGGCGGCAAGGACCGGCAGACACGAGTGCACCAACGCGGTCAGCTTCTCCGAGCGCCGGCCCCCGGGGTCGGCGAACAGCGGCACCGAAGTATCGCCCGAGGGAATTCAGGAGGGCAATTTCAAGGCCGGTGGAGCCCGCGCGGGCGGATCTGTGGCGGAGCTCACCAATAACGAACGGGTGTAAATCTGCCCATTTCAGGCGCATGGATGAGTGCTTCCGGAGGTGGCAAAAGAGCCCGTGGAGAAGGTTCACGCAGTGCACGGGCTCACAGGAGGCTCCGGCAGGCGCATACTGGTCCCAATGACAAAGCCAGCGGTAACCAAGCGTCCTCTGCCCACCAGCCCCTTCAAAGCCCCGGCTGCGCCGCCTCGTAAGAGCTTCGCCATAGGAAACCGGGTCACCCACGATGTGTACGGCCTCGGCCGGGTAACCGCCGTCGAGGAAGGGATCGCGGTCATCGTCGATTTCGGCTCGATGCAGGAGCGGATCACCAGCCCGTACCCCAAGCTGACCAACCTCTAGGACGGCCGGGCCACGGCCGAGGAGAGCATGCAAGATCCCTCCCCCCGGCCCGGCCCTTGAGGCATGTCCTGCCCCGCGAACCCCCGAGGAAAGGGGAGTCGTCCCATCGACACGAACTCACCGTTCTCTTCGCCGGAACCGGCGCCCGTCCCGGCCGCCACCGGCTCGCCCACCCCCTCTACGAACCCCTTCCAGGCCCCGGACTTCGACGAGGCCCCGGCGGAAGGCTCCCCTGTGCCGAGTGCGGATTCCGGCACCCGCAAGCGCCGCCGCTCGTGAGCATTGCCCTCACCCTGCCGGCACCCGCGAGCATCACCCTGAGTCCCTGAGCATCTGAGTACCTTGAGTCCCGGCGTGGGCCGGTCACGCAGACGTATCCCCGGGCCCGGTGCCCCGGACTCGCTGCCGATGGCCGAGCACTGCACAAAACCCCGTCGGGGCCGGTCGCCGTGATCATGGCACCACCGGCCCCCTGGGGCGAGCAACGGGCGCATGGCCGCCGACGGTGCGAGCCGCGGCGGTCCACGGGGCGTACGGCGCCCCCAGCCGGCGTAGCCGCGGAGTACTACCTCAGGTGCCGAAGGCGCAGGTGCCGGCTACGGGATTCACCCCCGCATTACTCGCCCGCCTGGGCTAGAGGCCGCGCAGATGCGACCGCGACTGACGCTTTCGACCCGCGCCCGGCACCGGGCGGTCCTGGTCCACCTGGTCCTGGGGCGGCTCCGGGACATCACGTTCTTGGGCCGGCGCCGCAATGTCCTCGGTCGGCTGCCGGACGTCTTCGTCGGGCCTCTGGGCGCCTTCGCACAGCGAGACGTCCTCCAGATGCGGGGTGTCCTCGCGCTGCGGAAAATCCTGGGACGGCGGGGCGTCGTTCTCGTGCTCAGGGTCGGATCCTGCGGTCTGTCCCGTGAGTGCGGCCAGGGCGCGTTCGAGCGACTCACCGGTCACCTGCATCCGGATTCTTGCCAGTCGTTCTAACTCGCTACGCGACACGACGTCAGGGTACCCGCCGGATTTCCGGTGTCCTTCCGGACCCAAGGATCTGTGCGGATATGACAGTTGGCGTGCCTTTCGGCGCTACGGATTACGGCGGTGAGCGGGCTATCGGCCGTCGGAAAGTGCCCGGCTGACGGCTGCCTCGGCATGCAGCCGGGTGGTCGGGAAGACGGGTACCGGACTGTCCTGCGGCTGGATGAGCAGCTCGATCTCGGTGCAGCCCAGCACGATGCCTTCGGCGCCCGCAGCGACAAGATCCCTGATGACCGCCGTGTACGCCTGCCGGGACTCCTCGCGGACGATGCCGCGGCAGAGTTCGTCGTAGATCACCCGGTGGACGGTGCCGCGCCCGGTGGCGTCCGGGACGAGCACGTCCAGTCCACGGGATTCCAGGCGGCCGCGATAGAAATCCTGTTCCATGGTGAACGCGGTGCCCAGCAGGCCGACGCGGCGCAAGCCGTCCGCGCGCACCGCGTCCGCGGTGGTGTCGGCGAGATGCAGCAGGGGGATGCCGACCGAGGCGGCTACCTGATCGGCGACCTTGTGCATGGTGTTGGTGCAGAGCAGCAGCATTTCCGCGCCCGCGGCTTCCAGTGATCCGGCCGCCTCGGCGAGTACCTGGGCCGCTTCGTCCCAGCGTCCCGCGACCTGTAGCTGCTCGATCTCAGCGAAATCCACGGAGTACAGGACGCACTTCGCGGAGTGGAGCCCGCCCCGCCGTTCACGCGTCAGCTGGTTCAGCAGCCGGTAGTACTCCGCCGTGGACTCCCAACTCATGCCCCCGAGCAGCCCGATCGTCTTCATCGGGCCACTTTCGCACAGAGCCCCCTGATCGGTCGCGGGGACGTACGGGCAGGTCCGGCGGGTGCCACCCGGCTTCCGAGCCGGCAGCAATGCCTGCTGGGTCGTCTCCATGCCCTCGATGGGCTCGCGCAAGAGCTGGGCGCCCATGGTGAGTCCGGCCTGCTGTAAAAGCTCGGCGATGTGGACCGGCTGCCGCCGGTGGAAGTCGAGCGACACGGGGTGACCCCACGGCTCCGACAGGTGCAGCGGCACGTCGCCGACCTGGAACGCGACCAGCAGATGGCCGCCCGGGGCCAGTACCCGGGCCGGCTCGGCACAGATGCGGGGCAGCCGATCCCTCGGGGCGTGGATGAGGGAGTATCAGGCGCAGGCGCAGGCGCAGGCGCAGGCGCAGGCGCCTGCGAGGCCGCGGTCCGGCAGGTCCAGAGCCGTCATCGACCCTTCCTCGAACCGCAGGTCCGGATGCGACCGCCGGGCCGGCGCGACCATCCGCGGCGACAGGTCGATTCCGTACGCGGACAGACCGAGCGAGTGCAGGTGTGCCGTCACGCGTCCGGGGCCGCATCCGAGGTCGGCGACCGTCGCTGGCCACGGCGTCGCTGAACGCGCGGGCGGTGTTGAGGAAGTCGGATGCGGTCACGAGCGGGCGGGATGCTCCGGGATGTGGTGGCTGTGGGGAGAGGAATGGCGAGGGCCGTCCCGAACGGAACTGACCCGTGAAGTGCGGTGCATGTGCGGTGAGTTGACGTGTTCGGTGCGTTCTCTTGACGGTCCCATGGCGGGGAGTGATTCTGGGGGCGCACAATTGAGAGCGCTCTCATACGGCGTGGGCGGGCGGCACGTACCTGTTCTCGTTGGCCGGCACGCTCCCGTCGCGTCCGCCACGCGCCTCCCCGCGCCGAAGGATCCGCGCCTCACGCTCCAGCCCTGGTGAGTTCCACCGATGAGGAGGACGACGTGCCGGCCTTACCCAAAGTGCTCAGATCCTTGGCCGCGGCGGTGATCTTCGCTGCGGGAATGGCGGCAACCGCCCCCGCCGAGGCGGCGACGCCCAGTGCCGAGGCGGCCGCTGAGGCGGCGGTTCCCGCGACCATCCCGCTCCGGTTCACCAACAACTCCGGTCGCGGTGAGCAGATTTACGTCTACAACATCGGCACCCTGCTCGCCACGGGGCAGCAGGGCTGGGCGGACGCGAACGGTACGTTCCACCCGTGGCCGGCGGGCGGCAATCCACCGACCCCCGCCCCCGACGCGTCGATCGCCGGGCCGGCCAACGGCAGCTCCCTGACGATCCGCATGCCGAAGTTCTCCGGCCGCATCTACTTCTCCTACGGCCAGAAGCTCGTGTTCAAGCTGACAACGGGCGGTCTCGTGCAGCCCGCGGTGCAGAATCCGAGCGACCCCAACAGGGACATCCTCTTCAACTGGTCGGAGTACACGCTCAACGACGCCGGTCTGTGGCTCAACAGCACGCAGGTCGACATGTTCTCGGCTCCGTACGCGGTCGGCGTCCAACGCGCGGACGGGACGACCGCGAGCACGGGGCACCTCAAGCCGGGTGGCTACAACGGCTTCTTCAGTGCCCTCAAGGGGCAGCCGGGTGGCTGGGGCAACCTGATCCAGACCCGCGCCGACGGCACGGTTCTGCGCGCCCTCGCTCCCGGCCACGGCATCGAGTCCGGCGCCCTGCCCGCAAGCGTGATGAATGACTACATCGACCGGGTGTGGAGCAAATACGCCTCATCGACCCTGTCGGTGACACCGTTCGCCGACCAGCCGAACACCACGTACTACGGCCGGGTCTCCGGCAACGCCATGAACTTCACCAACAGCTCCGGAACGGTCGTCACCTCCTTCCAGAAGCCGGACGCGGACAGCATCTTCGGCTGCTACAAGCTGCTGGACGCTCCGAACGACCTCGTGCGCGGCCCGATCTCCCGCACGCTGTGCGCCGGTTTCAACCGGTCCACGCTGCTGAACAACCCCCAGCAGCCGGACGCCGGTTCCGGCGGTTTCTATCAGGACGCGGTGACCAACCACTACGCCCGCACGATTCACGCGCAGATGGCCGACGGCAAGGCGTACGCCTTCGCCTTCGACGATGTCGGCAATCACGAGTCGCTGGTGCACGACGGGAACCCCCAGCAGGCCACCATCACGCTGGATCCCTTCAGCTGAGCGGCGGTGCCGGGGCGCCTCGCACGGACTGGTTCGGGTACGGGGTGACCGCCGAACCGACCGTCTTTCGGGCGTCATTGGTATGGACATGCTCACCGGAGCGGTCATAGCCTGAGGGTGTTGGTCTAGACCGCATCTCCCTTGGTGCGGCGGGGCGTCGATCGCGCCCCGCACGCCGCGAAGACCTTCCGTCGGCGTGCGGGATTCGGTCGATGTCTGTCTGCTTTTCGCGACGTCGGACCGCGTGATGGCAGACCGTCAACGGACCGCCTCCGCACGCCACTTCCCCCCCACATGCGGGGCCGTGCTCCGTCAAGGGACCGGTCGCGCGAAGGAGTCACGCGATGAAGTCACGTATTGCCGCCGTGCTGAGTGCCGCCACCATGGCGGCGGGAGTAGCCCTCTTCGTGCCCGTCGTGCCGGCGGCGGCAGCGGCGGGCTGCGCCCCGTCGTGGGACGCGTCGGCCACCTACGCCGACGGGAAGACCACGTCGTACGGCGGACACAACTGGTCCGCGCAGCAGCGGAGTCACAGTGAGGCACCCGGACACGACGCCGTCTGGTCGGACCAAGGGGCCTGTGCCGCGTCCGGGGCCGCCGAGGCGGCCGCTTCTGACGCGTCGGCCGAGGGGTTCGTCGTCAGCGAGGCGCAGTTCAACCAGATGTTCCCGAACCGGAACGCGTTCTACACCTACAGCGGTTTGACGGCGGCGCTCAGTGCCTATCCCGAATTCGCGAACACCGGGAGCGACACCGTCAAGCGGCAGGAGGCGGCGGCATTCCTGGCGAACGTCAGCCACGAAACCGGCGGCCTGGTCCACATCGTGGAGCAGAACACCGGGAACTATCCGCACTACTGCGACGCCACCCAGCCGTACGGGTGCCCGGCCGGCCAGGCGGCGTACTACGGCCGCGGCCCCATCCAGCTCAGCTGGAACTTCAACTACAAGGCGGCGGGTGACGCCTTGGGCATCGACCTGTTGAACAACCCCTACCTCGTCGAGCAGGATTCCGCCGTCGCCTGGAAGACCGCCCTCTGGTACTGGAACACCCAGACCGGGCCCGGCACGATGACGCCGCACCAGGCGATGGTCAGCGGAGCCGGCTTCGGCGAGACGATCCGCAGCATCAACGGATCGATCGAGTGCAACGGCGGCAACCCCGGCCAGGTGCAGAGCCGGATCAACAGCTACCAGAGCTTCGTTCAGATCCTGGGCACCACTCCTGGTGACAACCTGAGCTGCTGACGCGGGGCCGGCGCGCCGGGTCGGGCGGGGCCGCAGCGCGCCGGAACTACGCGCTCGGCTTCGTCCAGCGGATGGGAAGCTGCTCCGGGCCACGGATGAGCATGCCGGTGCGCCAGTTCAGGGCGTTCGGATCGGCGTCCATGGCGAGGTCCGGGCAGCGGTCCAGCAGAGCGCGGAGGGCGATACGGGCCTCCAGACGGGCCAGCGGGGCGCCGAGGCAGAAGTGGATGCCATGGCCGAAGGCGACATGGCCGCGGGTCTCGCGGGTGATGTCGAAGTCGTCGGCGGCATCGAAGCGTTCGGGGTCGCGGGACGCGGAGGCGAGCACGACCAGCACCGGTTGCCGGGCGGGAATCAGCGTGCCATCGATCTCGACAGGTTCGGAGGTGAAGCGCCAGGTCGAGGTCTCCACCGGACCGTCGTAGCGGAGCATCTCCTCCACGGCGTTGTCGAGGAGCGAGGGATCGGCCCGGAGCGCGGCCAGCTGGGCGGGGTGGCTGAGCAGCGCACGGACGCCGTTGGCCAGCAGGCTGACGGTCGTCTCGTGGCCGGCGACCAGCAGCAGGAACGCCATGCCGACCAGCTCGTCGCGGGACAGCTGGTCACCGTCCTCGTCGCTGGTGCGGATCAGGGCGCTGAGCAGGTCCTCGCCCGGCTCCTGGCGCTTGTCCTCGATGAGGCCGATGAGGTAGGCGGTCATCGCCTCGGTGGCCGCCTGGGTCGCTTCCGGTGCGGTCGGTGCGACGAGCTCGTTCGACCAGGCCCGGAAGTCTTCCCGGTCGATGTCCGGGACGCCGATGAGTTCGCAGATGACGGTCATCGGCAGGGGGAAGGCGAGCGCCTCGACGAGGTCGGCGCGGCCGTCGGGGACGGCGAGCATCGCGTCGAGCAGCTCGTCGGTGATCTGCTGCACCCGCGGGCGCAGGGCCTCGACGCGGCGGGAGGTGAACTCCCTGGCCACCAGCTTCCGCAGCCGCGTGTGGTGGGGCGGGTCGGAGTCCAGCATGTGGGTGAACAGCGGCGACTCCTGGGCAGCGGCGTCGTAAAGCCCGGAGGTGCGAAAGTCCTTCGTCAGACGGGGATCGGTGAGCGCGGACCGGACCGCTTCGTAGCCGACGACCAGCCACATGTCCTGGACCTCGGGAACCCGCGCACGGTGTACGGGCCCTTGGGCACGCAACTTGGCGTAGTACGGATAGGGGTCCGAGGTGAAGTCCGTACCGTATGCGCCCAGGTCGACGATCTCCGACATGCGCTGCCCCCGCTTCTCTCGATGACACGTCCCCCTGGACGCTGCACGTCACGCTACGTGCGGGGGCCGGAGCCGGCATCGCCCCGGCGGAGGAGTCGCCAAGGGTTGTGTCCTCCGTCCGTAGTGCGCCCGATGTCCTCCGCAGGGCGGGCGTCGGGCCCGTGGGCGGGTGTACCGGCGGCCGCTTCGGCATGGCCAACTGCGCTGTGAGGGAGAGACGTTCGGGTGCTCGGTTCGGGGGCGCCCCGCGGCTGTTGTCCCAAGTTTTTGCCGCAGGGCGCCCGTCCTTCAGCAGCGGGCGTGGGCGGTGATGTCCGCGTCGAATTCGTCGATCATCGCGGGCGTGACCGTCGGCCGGCACCGGGCGATGGCGGCGAGATAGTCCTCGGTGCCGGCGCCGAGGCGGCCCGTTGCGCCCGCGCCCAGGCCGATCGACTCCAGATCGCGCTCGAACGACGCCTGGGCCGCGATCCGGGCCGCGTGCTCGATGTCGGCAGGCGTGAACAGCTCCGTCGCCGCCACCAGCGCCGCCACGTCCACCTCGGCACGGCCGTCCGTGTACCGCGACCAGATCGCCGACCGGGCGGCCGCGTCCGGCGTGCCGATCGGGATCAGATAGTCGAAGCGTCCGGGACGCAGAAACGCCGGGTCGAGCGAGCGGATGGAGTTGGTCGCGCACACCAGCAGGCGCTCGTCCCGCTCGCGGAACCCGGGTATGAGCTTGAGGAGTTCATTGGTCACGCCGTGCAGGCCCCCTGGCTGCGCGGGCTCGCTGCGTACCGGCGCGATCTCCTCGACCTCGTCGATGAAGACCAGGACCCGCTCCAGCTCCGCGATGCGCGCGAACGCGGTGCGCAGCGCGGCCGCGAGGTTGCCCTCGTCGGCCAGCCGGGACGGCAGCAGCTCCACGAAGGGCCAGCCGAGCTTGGAGGCGATACCCCGGGCGAAGGTGGTCTTGCCGGTGCCCGGGGGACCGAAGAGGGCGATGGCGCGAGGCGGCCGCACGCCGTGCCGGGCCGCTCGCTCCGGCTCTGCCAGGGGCAGCACGACACGCCGCTCGATCAGGTCTTTCTCCGACTCCATGCCCGCCACCTTGGCCCACAGGTCGGTGGGCAGGAAGCGGCCGCCCAGATCGTCCAGAAGGCTCGCCGACGGGCCGTGGTGCGGTTCGACCTTCTCGAAGTAGGCCACGGCGGGCTGCCGGGTGTAGCCGGCGTTGAGCAGGCCCTCCCCGAGCAGGTCCTCCTCGGGAAGCACATAGGCGATACGGCTCACCCGGGCGGCGATCAGCCGCCGTTCCAGCTCCACCAGCAACGCACTCGCCAAGCCCCGGCCGCGCCAGGCGGAGGAGATCGCGATCCGCATCACCCAGCCTCGCTCACCGGCCACGCAGGCCAGCGCCGTTCCGATGGGCACTCCCTGGTGGACGGCCACCACCGCGGGCTGCCGGGAGGTCAGGGCGCTGATGCATTCGGCCAGCGAGAAGACCGATTCCTGCCCGAGCTCGGCCGTGGAGTCGATCAGGTGGACCACTTCGGCGAGATCGTTCTCGCGGTAGTCGTGGATGAGCCAGTTCACCGGTACCGCCCCTCGTTGGTGATGTTGCAGCGAGGCTAGGGGCGGGGGGTGAGGGGGTCCTGCTCCGCGATGAACAATCCGGGCCGACGAACCCTACGTTCCGTATGTAGCCAGGGACGGCAGGAGGCGGGATGTGCATGTGGCCGGACGCGGGTTGCGGTGATCGCTTGGGGCAATGAGACCCCGGCCGGGATTCCCGGCCGGGGTCTCAGTGGGTGTAAAGCCCCCGCGCCCGCTCTGCGCGGTAGGTGCGGTGCCGGGGCGGTGGGGCCACGGGTGGCGTCACGGGTTGCGCTTGGGGTTCTGCGGGTCCACCCCTGTGTGGGCCTCGGCGTCCTTGCGCCCGCTGGGCCGCCGGGACGGGCCCTTCTCACCGGTGTCCCGCATGCCCTTCTCGCTCTCCTTGGCGGCGATCTGCTCACCGCTGCGCGACGTGCTCTTGACCTCGCTGGCCGACGGAACCTTGTCCTCCTCCGCGGTCTCCCTGCGGGGCGGACTGTCGGGGGCGTGGCGCTGAGGGTCGAAGGACCGTTCCGCGCTCGGGTTCTTCTGCTGCTTCGTCTCGTCGACGTCGGGTGACCAACCGTGCTGGTCGGAACCCTTGTGCCTGCTGGGGCCTTCGCCCATCTTCGGCTGCGAGGACTTCTTGTGCTTCGTCACTGTGGCTCCCTCGGTTTCGCGTCACCGATGGGCGGCGCTGGACCGTTTCCGGCGTTTGGTTTCTGTCGGGCGTGTGCGCTCCTGAGGCTGGTCGGCGGCGGGCGGCTTGTCGTTCTCACCGGGCACGAAGTGCCGTGAGTCACCGAGAGTCAGCAGCCGTTTGACCTGGTCAGGCAATTTCATGCGTCGCCTCCTTGCCGCGTCGGCGGCTCCACGGCTCCATGATCGGGGCCCGTCGGGTGGTACGCATCCGGGCCGGGTCACTCGTGCGGACCCGGAAGCGTCGCGCTGACCCGGAAACGAGGGCCACTCCTCCAGCGTCGGCGGTGGGGGTGGGATGTGGCAAATGCCCGGACGTTCCGAGGGGTGGCAGGGCGAGCGTCCCGTGCGGGCCTGTGCGCGCAACGGGTGTGGTCGGTTACGTACGGTCACGGCCGCTCGTCCGGCCCGATCCCGTCGCGGGGAGCGCGCTGAACCGCGGCATTCGGCTGACGGCTCGCACCTGGCCGGGTCGGATCGCGGCCGCCGGGAGCTACCGGCGCGGTGCCGATCTCGTAGGCCGGCCCCGCGACTGCCCGCGCCACCCAGCCCTGTCGCGGGCGCGGGACGACTGTCGCAGAGTGGAGTGGACGGAACGGGAAGGCCAGGCGGCCTGCAGCGCCGCCCGGACGCGATGCGATACGGGGCAACCGATCGGAAGGCGTGAGTTCGGATGACTTCCCTTGCCAGGCCCAATCGGTATCCGCAGAAGGACCCGGATACCGGTGCCGCGTTTGCCGAGCTGAGGACGTTGCCGGACGGCCCCCGCCGGCAGGAACTGCGGGAGGAGATCGTCCGCGCCTGGCTGCCGATGGCTCACCGGCTCGCCCGGCGCTACCACGGCCGGGGCGAGAGCGATGACGACCTGCGCCAGGTCGCTGCCGTCGGCCTGCTGAAGGCCGTCGACCGGTTCGACCCGGAGACGGGCACGCCGTTCGGTGCCTTCGCGGTGCCCACCATCATCGGTGAGATCAAACGCCACTTCCGTGACGCCATGTGGGCTGTACACGTCCCCCGGCGCGCCCAGGAGCTGCGGGCGCAGGTGCACCGCGCGCGGGAAGAGCTCGCGGCCAGGCCGGACCGCAAATCGATCACTGTCCAGGACGTGGCCGCGCATACCGGCCTGCCCGTTGAGGACGTGCTGATCGGCCTGGACGCACAGAAGACCTTCACCGCGCTGTCCCTTGAACGTCCAATCAGCGGCGAGGAGAACCACACGCTCAGCGACCGGGTGGGGCAGGAGGATCCGGCTCTCGGGCTGGTGGACGACCGGGAGGCGGCGGCACCGGCACTGCGACTGCTGCCGGAGCGCGAGCGGCGCATCCTGTATCTGCGCTTCTTCATGGGGCTGACGCAGAGCGAGATCGCCGCCCAGATCGGTCTTTCGCAGATGCACGTCTCGCGGCTGCTGCGGCGCTCGTGCGACTACGTACGGGAACAGGCCCTCAGCCCCCAGCCCTGAGTCCGATCCGCCCTGAGCCCGATCCGGCCGAGCTCGATCCGCCCTGAGCTTGAGCCGTCATGAACAGGGCACACGCGCCGGATGAAGCAGTACGAAGCAAAGCGCGGACGGGGGAGCGCGGGCCACTGCCCGGAGCCCCTCGGCCAGAGCCCCCGCGGGGGCGCCGGCTCCTTCACCTCCCATCGCCCTCATTCGAGAATCTTCGACACTCTGGAGACAAACGTGCGCCCGAACCCCCTCGCCACCGGTCGGCTCGGATCAGTCGGCCCCGCCACAGCCCGCTCCCGTCCGGTCATGCCGCCTCCGCAGACAGGCACGTCGCGGGCGGAGCGGGACCCGAAGCCGCCGCCGGGGAGCGATCCGCCCGGCCGGCCGGTGCCCGACCCGCCGCCACCCGGGCCCCTCGATCCCGTCCATCCCGAACCCGTACCGCCGCCGGAGCCCGGTCGCGACCCCGACCCGGAGCGGCCTGAGCCGGCCCCGGCACCGGCAGGGGGCCGGCCGGCCACCGTCGTCCCGCCGCGGCTCGCCCCGTCGGCCGACGCCGGGCATCCGGCGGAATCCGTACGACGACTCGTTATCCGCCCTGGGTGAAGGGAACGCGTCCCTTGGCGCTCCGGGCCGTCCGGGCAGGCGCACGCGTCACCAGGAGGCGTATTTCTCATGGGGCATGGCGGAGACGTCATCGAGGAACTCACCACTGACCACCGTGAGGTGGACAGGCTCTTCGAGCAGTTCGCGCAGGCTCCTTCGGGCAGCGCGGATCGCAAGTCGCTCCTCGACGCGCTGACCATCGAGCTGGTGCGGCACTCCGTCGCCGAGGAGCAGCATCTCTACCCGGCCGTCCGCGAGCACGTACAGGGAGGTGATGCCCTCGCGGACAAGGAGATCGACGATCACGCTCGGGTCGAGCAACGGCTGAAGGATCTGGAGGGCCTCGAGGCGGACGACAGCGACTTCGACCGGCTCGTCGCCAAGGTACGGACGGAAGTCATGGCTCATGTCGAGGACGAGGAACGCAACCTGTTCGTCCAACTCCGCGAGTCCTGCCACCCGTACGTCCTGGAGAGTCTCGGCAACAAGGTCCGCGATGCGAAGAAGACCGCCCCCACGCGTCCGCATCCCGCCGCCCCCAGCACGCCGCCTGCCAACAAGCTGCTGGCCCCCGGGGTCGGTCTTGTCGACCGGGCTCGTGACTATGTCACCGGCCGCGGACAGTAGGGGAGCAGGCGGCACGTGCCCGACGCACGGAACGGTCCCGGCCCGTCCCGGTGAGAGGAGGTTGGCGTGCAGCGCGACGATCTGACGCGGTTCCTGCGGAGGTACCGGCTCGCCGTCCAGACCTCCGTCACGCCGGAAGGCGCGCCCCAGGCCGCTGTTGTGGGGTTCGCCGTGAGTGACGCACTGGAGATCGTGTTCGACACCGTCGACACGACGCGCAAGTACCGCAACCTGCGGGTCGATCCGCGGATCGCGCTCGTCATCGGATGGGACGACGCGATCACGGCACAGATCGAGGGTGTCGCCGACTTCCCTGAAGGCCGTGAACTCCAGCGCCTCCAGGAGTGCTACTTCGATGCCTATCCGGATGGCCGCGACCGATTGGCGTGGCCCGGCATCACCCACGTGCGCGTGCGGCCGCACTGGGTGCGGTACAGCGACTTCACCCAGGAGCCGCCGCGCATCGTCGAGTGTGCGGCCGATCAGCTGACCTGAACGGCGCGCAGCCCGGGGAACGCACGACCGCGGCTCAGGTCTTCGCTCGGTCCCTTGCTCGGCGCGACCGCTCAGGACGCCTCGCGGCTGAGGCTGCCCCCGCCGTCGCTCTCATTCGCCTACTGGCCCACACAGCGAACGCGAGGAAGCCGAGCGCCCCGTTGGCCCGCATCATCGCGGGCGGCGTCGGCAACCATGCCGCGGCCACCGAATGCTTTCTCTCCGTCAGAACCCGCCCGCCGTCGCCTCATCGTCCGCTGCTATTCTCCCTCTCTCCTGGTAACAAGCCTGGGCATGGGCGCGTCATGATGAGAGGCTTGAGCGGACATGGTCGTCAATGACGTATCCGCTGAATTCCACGAGTTCTTCGAGCGGCACCACGCCGAACTCGCCCGCTTCGCCCATCTGTTGACCGGCGAGGCGGAGTCCGCGGACGACCTCGCCGCGGATGCGCTCGTCGCGTTATGGCAGCGCTGGGACCGGGTACGAAGCGCCGACCACCGGGTCGCCTACGCACGCGGCGTGGTGGCGAACATGGCGCGCAGCCGTGTGCGCAGTGCCGTACGGGAACGTCGTCGGATCGCCCTGTTCTGGGCGCCGCGGAGCGACCGCACCGAGGGCCCCGACGTCGCGGCGGTCGTGGACGTACGACAGGCCCTGCGCAGGCTGCCGGACCGCAAGCGCGCGTGCGTCGTTCTGCGGCACGCGCTCGATCTCACGGAGAAGGAGACCGCGCTCGCGCTGGGCATCTCCGTCGGTACGGTGAAGAGCCAGACCTCCAAGGGCATGGCGGAACTGGAAAGGATCCTGGGCGCACGTGCCGGGGAACTCGTCGGGGGCGGGAACTGATGGACGATCTGGGCGGGCAGCTGCGCGCGGCGGCCGAGGAACACGAACCCGATCGGGCGCGGATGCTGGCGCGCGTGGAGAGCGGGATGGAGCGCTCCGCCCGGACCGGGCGGCGGCCTCCACGAGGCGTCACCGCGGGCTGGCCACGAGTCGCCATGGCAACGGGAGCCGCAGCGCTGCTGCTGGTCGGCGGCTACGCCGTGGCCACGTCCCTCCATCACGGCGAGCAGGACCACCGGGTGCCCGCCGGCCCTGCCTCCCCGCGTCCGTCGGCCGCTTCCCCGCCGGCCGCCCCGCACCCCGAAGACGGCCCGCTCCGGTCCGAGGGCGCCCTCGACCCGGGGAGCAACCGCTACTGGACCCAGAGCGAGGTCACCCTCGATGTCCGCAAGCCCTTGACCGCCCTCACGGTCGAACTGCGCATCGTCCGGACCGGGGGCGTGCTGAGCACCGGGAACTGGCGGACCCGCCCGGCAGAGGACTTCAGCGTGTCCGTGAGCCGGCAGCGGGACGCACTGGTCTACCGCTGGATTCTCAAGGACGGCAGAACGGTCCCGGCGGGACGGCATGTGTTCGCCGGACAGTACAACCACGCGGAAGGCGGCCGGTCCGCCGAGTACGACACGTATACGGCTCGTGGGCGCGCGGGAGGGCAGAACCTCACCGTCCGTGGGGACTTCGCCCCAGGGCGCGCCGACCACGGACCGGCACGGTAGGGCGGCGTGGCAACCCCCTGCTCCCCGACGGCAGCTCAAGGGCGCAAGCCCAGTCCCCCCACAACGGAGGAACCACCGATGACCACCCGAGCTCAACGACGCAGGATCCACAGGCGCCGTGTGCAGCGCCGGCGCACCCTGGCCGGGTTGGTCGCCGCACTGGGCATGACCGGAGCCGCCCTCACCACCAGCGTGCTGCTGGCACCCGCCGGTGCGGCCGGCTCATGGCCGTCGCCCAGCGGCGGCAAGGCGGTCACCGAGACGATAGAGGTGTCCGGCACCTTTGACGGCGGTCTCAAGCGCTACCGCGCCGGCGGCGAGCTGGGCGACGGCGGCCAGGGCGACGGCCGCGACGCCGTCTTCACGCTCAAGGACGGCGCTGAGCTCACGAACGTCGTGCTGAGCCCTTCCGGGGCTGATGGCGTCCACTGCCTGGGCAGTTGCACCCTGCGGAACGTGTGGTGGGAGGACGTCGGCGAGGAGGCCGCCACGTTCGAGGGGACGTCGGCGGATGCCGTGTACACGGTGACCGGGGGCGGCGCGCGGCATGCGGCCGACACCGTCTTTCAGTTCAACGGCATGGGCAAGCTGAAGCTGAGCGGATTCCAGGCCGTCGACTTCGGCAAGCTGGTCGGCTCGTGCGCCAACTGCCGTACGCAGTACCGCCGGTCCGTCATCGTGCACGACGTCGACCTCACCGCTCCGGGCAAGGAGATAGCCGCGATCAACGTCAACTACGGCGACATCGCGGAGCTGCGCGACATCCGACTCCACGGGGACAGCGGTGGCATCGAGCCCAGTACCGGCATCGAGCCCTGCGTGCGCTACCTGGGCAACAACACCGGGGCGGAGCCGGCCAGGACCGGTAGTGGCCCCGATGGGATCAACTGCCGTTATGCGCCCGGGAACGTCAGCAGCGACTGAACGCGGGGAGGGGACGAGGAGCCGGCTTCCTGCGGTGCTGTGCCGCAGGAAGCCGGCTCGTCACGGGCCCTGACCCGCGTCAGTCCATGGTGGATCCGATCCCGCCGCCGCTCACCCTGAGGAAGTCGGTCGCGGGCAGGGAGCCGTCCGTCTTACGGGCACCCTGGGCCGAGGCCGCCCCGGACTCGTTCACAGCGGGGATGGGAATGCCCGGGTCCCAGTTGTTGCGCGCGGAGACGGTGGAGCCGCCGAGCTTCGCCTCGGCCGCTCCACCGACGGCCAGATTCGCGGCGAGCCGGGCCCGTCCGGTCGCGAAGTAGAAGCCGGTATCCGCGTTCCGGTAAGCGGTGTTTCGGTTGACCGCGATGGCACCGGTGTTGCTGTTCTCGGTGAAGCCGTGCGACGCGTTGTCCCAGGTCGCGTTGTTGTTCACCAGATGCGCGGCCGTCGCTCCGCCGCCGCCGAGCTTGAAGCCGTTGCCGTTGCCCTCGAACGCCGGGTCGCTCCAGCGGTTCTTGCCGTTGCCGTACGCCCAGGAGTGCTCGACGGTGACCGCGCTGGCCCACTGCCACAGATCCATGCCGTCGTCGGCGTTGTGGAACAGCCGCGCCCCGGTGACCTTGTTGCCGCTGCCGGAGCCGAACTTGACCGCGAGACCATCGGCGTTCTGCCCGTGGTGTGCCGGGTCGTAATTGCCGTAGGAGTCCAGGTTCGCGATGAGGTTGTCGTTGCAGTTCTCGCCGCGCAGGGTGAATCCGGAGTCGCCGTTGTCGTTGGTGGTGAGATTTCTGAAGATTCCGCCCGACGACGAGGTGACGACCACGCCGTGTGCGGGCGAGCGCTGGAACTGCATGCCCGAGACCGTCCAGTAGTCGCCTTGGATCGCCGCGAGCCAGGAGCCGGCCGGCAGCTTCGATCCGTCAATCTTCACTTTCTCGGACCCGTACGGGCTGAGGGTGATCCGGCTCGACGCGGTGCCGTCGGCCGAGGACTTGAGCGTATCGGCCGGGTAATACGTGCCGCCCCGCACCTGGATGACCGTACCGGCCCGGGCGTCGCGGACCGCGCTCTCCAGGGCTGCCGTACTGGACACCACCACGGTGGCGGAGGAGGCGCGGGCGTCGTGGGACGGCAGCGCCAGATAGCCGGCGACGCCTAAAGCGGCCGCGGTCGTGCCGGCGAGCGAAAGCGTACGAGTGCGCCGATGGCGTCCTGCGGTGCTGCTCACAGCGGATGGTTCCCTTCCACGGGGCGCGAGCGGACCGTGCGTCCGGCTCGCTGACACCCACTGGTCGCCGCCGCGCGCCGAAAGGTTGCCCTCTGCCTCCACCGGCGGAGTCACGGAACGGATCACCGGCACACGGTGATCCCGACGGCAACCTTTGGGGCGTCCGCGGCGACTGAGTGGCATAACCTCCCTCACGCGAAATGTCGTTGCCCATGTCACGCCTCGGACGCCACCGGCTCGCCGGCAGACGTTTCTCCGCCGTGACGGTCACACTCGCCGCTCTCGCCGGACTGAGCCTCTATGCCGTCGACGTGTCATCGCAACGGGCCCGTGCCGCCAGTGGCTGTGGGGCCTACGAGTCCATCGGCATGGGCAAATACTGGCTCAACAACAACACCTGGGGAGCCGACAACGGCGGCGGCTCGAGCTGCATTTGGGACAACTATCGGTCTTGCAGCACCATCGGCTGGGGCACCGCCTATGAGTGGTCGGGCGGGCACACCGCTGTGAAGTCCTACGCCGGCAGCGTCCTTGGCCGGCACTGGGGCTGGAAGTCGCAGGAGACCGGGCTGCCGGTCAGGATTTCCGCGAGAACCCCGGTGCGGTCGAAGTGGGAGTACCAGGTCACCGAGTCGCAGGACAGCGTGTACAACGTCGCCTACGACCTGTGGCTGCACGACAAGGCCGACGCGGACTGGCAGAGCGACCCCCGGCACGAGGTCATGATCTGGCTGGCCAGAGACGGCGGTGCGGCACCGCTGGGCACCCGGAGAGAGACCGTGCAGGTCGACGGCGCCGCCTGGGACCTGCATGTCGGCGACATCGGCTGGAACGTCTACTCCTTCGTGCGGGTGCGGGGCACCACGTCGGCGGATCTCGATCTGAACGACTTCCTGCAGGCGCTCGCCCGCCGCGGGCTGGTCGCCGGCTCGCCTTCCTCTGCCGGGGGCCGCCCTCCGTATCCACCCTGATTGCGCCGGCTCGCCGGCGGGCTGCCCCCTCGGTGCGGTGCGGGCGGCGCGTCGCCCGAGCGTCCCTCGGCTTGGTAGGCGCGCAATAGGAATTTGTGCGCTCCGGCGTGCGCCCCAATGGCCGAAAAGCGAAGACCGCGTTTCGTTCGAACCGGGTACTAATGGACGTGCTCGGTGCAAGGTTCGAAACTTCAGGAACAGGGGCGAACGTGATCCGGGTTTTATTCGTGCACGACACCTGGCTGATGCGCTCCGCGCTCACCGCGTTACTGAGCGACGAGGAGGACATCGAGGTCGCCGCGGCCCCCTGGAACAAAGCGCCCGGCCGTGCGCGGGCGTTCCGTCCGCAGGTCTGCATCGTCGACGGCGACGCACCCGGCACCGCGGAGTCCCCGAACGGGCCCGGGGGGCCGGGATGCGCGCTGCTGGTTTTGGCCACGGCGTGCCGGCCAGGAGTGCTGCGCCGCGCCGTGGCCGCCCGTGCCCTGGGCATCGTGGACAAGGACACCCCTCCGGTGCGCCTGCTCCGTGCGATACGGCTGGTGGCTGCCGGGCAGCGCTATGTCGACAGCTCGCTCGCGGTGGACTTTCTGCAAGCCACCGAAATGCCGCTGACGGAACGCGAGTTGTCAGTGCTGACGCTCGCCGCCGGCGGCGCTTCGGTCCCCGAAATCGCTCGTGAGCTGCATCTGAGCAACGGCACGGTCCGCAACTACATGGCCGCGATCAACCGCAAGACCGGAGCCCGCAACAGGGTCGACGCCATCCGCATCTCCCAGGGGGCGGGCTGGCTCTAGGACGCGGGTCGAAAGCGTTCCGGGGCGGTTGTCGGACCGCTCCGCTACGTTGCGGTACCTGAGCAGTGGAGAAAGCGGAAGCGTTCGGGGAACGGTCACGGTGACCGTTCCCCGAACAGCGCCACGAAGAGGGTGAGGCACGACGGGTCAGGAGAGGACTGAGCGGCCTGTAGGCGCCAGCCGCAGTATCCGGGGGGCCGCTGTCTGTTCTCGCTCGATGCCCGGCAGGAGCTCGTCCCGCGCGAGGGGATGGGCCTGTACATCGGCGAGGTGCTGTCGGTAAGTGCTCTCGTCGGGGTAAGAGGTGAAGACCGCGGCGACGTTCTCCCTGCTGCGGACGGGCAGCCTGGGGAATGTGTTGTGTGCTGTCTCGGTGGTGAGGGCGGCGAGCGGTGCGGGCCCTGTCGTGTGCAGGACGGGAAGGAGCCCGTCCCGGAAAAGTGCGACGCCGTCGGGTCGTCCGGGAGGGAAGGACCACACGGTGGCGGACACGAATCGGTCCGGTGCGGGAGCGCCGACCCGGGGACGCTCGGACGGGGAGAGGGCGAAGCCGTCCTCTTCCGGCAGGGGGCGCAGCAGCAGGACGTCGTCGGAGTCGATCATGGTGGCGTTGGCCTGGGGGCCGTGCTTGGCCCAGACGGGGCCGTCGTAGAAGGCTGTCAGCGCGCGGTGTCGTGCTGCCATGTCCCGGAACCCGCGCAGCCAGACGAAGCGGTCCGGGGCGTCGAGGTCTCGGAACTGGCCGAGCACGAACATCCCGGCCTCTTCCTGGGTTTCGACGAACTCCTGGTCGAACAGCTCGATGAGTTCCTCGCGTCGGCCGGGACGCAGCGTGTACTGGCGAAGCTCGATCACGGCGGGGCGGCCGACAGGATCGGTAGGCGTCACGGCATGCTCCTGTTCAGTTCTCTTCCGGGCATGAGTTCCCCGCTCGTTCGGTCGGAGCTGGGCGTGGACTGACGGTAGGACAGCCGTGTGTCAGGGGCTGTCAGGGTTTCCGGGGAGAATGCGCCCATGTCTGCTGGTCGATTGCTGTCGGTACTGCTGTTGCTGCAATCCCGTGGGCGGATGTCCGCGCGGGGAATCGCCGACGAGCTGGGAGTGTCCGTGCGGACCGCATACCGTGACCTGGCGCGTCTGCAGGCCACCGGGGTCCCGGTCTATGCGGAGCCGGGCCGCGGAGGCGGTTACCAGCTGCTCGACGGCTATCGCACCCGCCTGACCGGGATGAGCCAGGGCGAGGCACGGGCGCTGTTCTTCGCCGGGCTGCCCGGCCCCGCCGCCGATCTGGGGCTCGCGGCGGAGGTGATGGCAGCACGGCTGAAGCTGCTGGCCGCGCTGCCGGCGGAACTGCGTGAGGAGGCGGCGCGGACCGCGGCGGTGTTCCACCTGGACGCTCCGGCTTGGTACCGGGAGCCTGAACAGACGCCGTATCTCCCCCTGTTCGTCGACGCCGTGCTCACCCGGCGTGCGGTGGACGTCCTCTACCGCCGTTGGCGCGCGCCGCAAGAGGTGCGTCGCCGTCTCCGCCCCTATGGCCTGGTACTCAAGTCCGGAATCTGGTATCTCGTGGCCGCTGCGGAGAGTCGGATCGCGACCTACCGGGTCACCCAAGTCCTCGACACGGTGCTGAGCGACGAGCGGTTCGATCGGCCGCAGGACTTCGACCTGGGCGCGTACTGGACCTCCTATCTCGACGATTTCCAGGCACGCCGCTTCACCGGCTCGGCCACCATCCGCTTGTCCCCACAGGGACGCCGACGCCTGCCGGACAATCTTCCTCCGGAGGTGGTGCGGGCCGTCGACTCCACCGCGACCGCCGTCGGCGACGACGGATGGGTCGAGGCGGTCATTCCGACGGAGAGCACCGAGCACGCCTGCGGTGAGCTGCTGCGGCTCGGTATCGACGTCGAGGTCGTCGCGCCGACCGACCTGCGGCAGGCCATGGCCGCCACCGTGGGCGTACTCGCCCGTGCCTACGGACGCCACTGACGTCAGGACGCGCGTCGTGACTGTCGCGGTGACCGGGATCGCCGGCTCGGGAAACGAAGTGCGGCACACCACGATGCGGGCATTCGATCGAGGGGCGCGCAGTGAAAGGCGGACGGCCCACGCTCCGGCAACATCAACTGAGACGACGCCGCAGAAGCGCACCTGAGAGGCAACGTCACCTGAGACGACGACCCGATTCCGTCTCGCAGGCTCTTGCATCCGCCCAGTTGTCGCGACGTCGGGCACAAGCAAGAGCGAGGACGGCCTCGATGTCGTCCTGGTGGGCCACAGCTACTCCGGCATCCCGGTCGGCCTGGCCGTTGAACGGATCGGTGACCGGCCGGCCCGCGTGGTCTTCGTCGATTCCACCGGCCCGGCCGACGGGGATGCCTTCGCCTCCGGCTGGTGGCAGGGGCGGGAGATGCCGATGTTCTCCCCGCCGCGTGAGCTGGTGCGGATCCTCCTCGACGCGGCCGGGAGATGACCGCGGCTCTTGGCGTCGGCAAGCTTGCCGCCTACCGCGACGCCGCCCGCGGACCTGCGCCTGCCGACGGCGGGCCGACTCGGTACGCGGCGCGCCTCGACTTGATAGGCAAGTGAGTAGTTGCCTATCCTGCGATGGTGGCCGACGACCTTTTCAAAGCCTTGGCCGACCCCACTCGCCGCACCATCCTCGACGAGCTTGTGGAGAAGTCCGGACAGACACTGTTCGAGATCTGCTCGCGACTGAGCATGAAGCACCAGCTCGGGATCTCGCGCCAGGGGGTCTCCCAGCACCTCGCCGTGCTGGAGGCCGCCGGGCTCGTCGAGACCAGGCGGGAGGGCCGCTACAAGTTCCACGACCTGAACACGGCCCCGCTGCGGCAGATAGCCGAGCGATGGCTCGTGCCCGAATCATCCGGACCGGAGGAGAACACCCCATGAAGATCCATCTGACCAGCGTCTTCGTCGACGACCAGGCCAAGGCCCTGCGCTTCTACACCGAGATCCTCGGCTTCGTGAAGAAGTACGACGTCCCGGTGGGCGAGAAGGACCGGTGGCTGACCGTCGTCTCGCCCGACGAGCCCGGCGGCACCGAACTCCTCCTGGAGCCCGCCGGCCACCCGGCCGTCAAGACCTACCGCGACACGCTCGTAGAGGACGGCATCCCGCTCGCCCAGTTCGCCGTCGACGACGTGAAGGCGGAGTACGAGCGCCTGCGCGGGCTCGGCGTCACCTTCACCCAGGAGCCCCTGGAGATGGGCCCGGTCACCACCGCCGTCTTCGACGACACCTGCGGCAACCTGATCCAGATCGCGACACAGCCGTAATAGGCGGGTCGGCCGCGTGCGGGGTTCGGCCGTGGCGGCTGGACCCACGCAAGTCGAGACCCCACAAGATCACTTACGGGGCGCGGCCTGGTCGCTCTCAGAGGCGTTCCGCGTGCCAACGCCCGACCAGGTCACGGTAGAGCGCCGAGCGGCTGAGCAACTCGTCGTGAGTGCCGCAGGCGGCGTGGACGCCGTCGAGGACCAAAATGCGGTCCGCCCGCCGGGCCGAACTGATCCGGTGCGCCACGACGATCACCGTCCCCGGCCGCTCCGCGAAGGCCAGCTCCGCCCGTGCCTCGGCCGCCGGATCGAGGTGGCAGGTCGCCTCGTCCAGCAGCACCAGCGGTGCGGGGGAGAGGTGGGCCCGGCCCAGCGCGATGAGCTGACGCTCGCCCTGCGACAAGGACGCGGGATCGATCTGCGCGTCGAAACCGCCCAGGCGGTGCAGCAACGGACCGAGCCCGACCGCCTCCGCCGACGCCTCCAGGGCCGCCGCGGGCGCCCCCGCCGTGCACAGGTAGAGCAGGTTCTCGCGCACGCTGCCGGTGAAGACGTACGCCTCCTGCGGGATGAGCACCCGCAGCAGCGCGGGATCGTCGGCGCTCGGGACGCGCGCCGGCCCTCCCTGGACCAGCACCTCGCCGTGCGCGGGTTCGAGGAGGCCGGCCACCAGCCCGGTCAGGGTGGATTTGCCGATACCGCTCGGGCCCACGACGACCAGGTGCTCGCCCGGTTCGACCGTGAGATCGAGGTCGCGCAACACGGGCTGGGCCGTGGAACCGTAGGTGAACGTCACCGCACGCAGCTCCACCCGGGAGCCACCCTGGCGGGCCCGGGCGGGCGGAGACGAGGGCGCAGCGCTTGGGTTGAGGCTCGCGGCAGGCGGTGTGGAGGGGCGCTGCGTGCCCGGCCCGCTCGGCTCCTCCGGCCCGGCCGTGAGTCGGTCGAGCACCACGAGCAGCCTGGTGCCGGCCGCCCCGAGCGCGTTCATCAAGGTGTGCAGAGCCGGCAGGAGGGACTGGGTCAGGTAGGTCAAGGCTCCCAACAGGGCGCCTGCCGTGACCTGTTGACGCAACAGCCAGGGGGCGGCGACCAACAGGAGCAGGACCGGTAGATGCCCCGCCACGCCCAGCGACAGCGAGCGCGCGGCCGCCCACCGGGCGAGGGAACGCGCTGCCCGTGCCTCGCTCTCGATCACGGCGTGCGCCCGTGCGGCCGTCAGCTCCTGCGCGCCGCAGGCCACCACGTCCCGCAGTCCGGTCGCGATCGCCCCGACCTGCGTCGACACCGCCTCGTCGGCGTGCAGGAAGGCGCGTTGGCGGCCGGCCATGGGACGGAGCGTCGCAAGGAAGAGCAGCAGGCCCACGATCAGCGGCGGCAGTACGAGCAGCAACAGCTGCGGTGCCAGCGACGCGAGCCCCAGCAACGCGCCGACGGCGGTGAACACGAAGGAGCGCGCGACCAGCACCAGCCCGGCGAAGCTGTCCCGGGCGATCTCGGTCTGGTTCGTCAACCGGGAGACCACGGCACTGTCGGCCGCGCGCGCCGGCTCCGACACGGCCTGCGTCAGCGCCCTCCCCACCACCCGGCGCACCAGACCGTCCCGGAGCGGCTCGACGAGGTCGGCCAGCCCGCGGAAGACCCCGCCGCCGGCCAGCCCGCCCACCACCACGGCCAGCGCTGCCACGCCCAGCCACACCAGCCCGGTACCGGTGCGGCCGGCCAGGAAGCCGTGGTCCAGTGCCATGGCGATGCCGTAGCCGCCGAGGAAGGTGTGCGCCGACTCCAGGAGCGACCAGCCGGCCAGGGTGAGCAGTACCCGTTTGCGGCGGCCCAGGAAGCGCAGTGCCTGCGGCAGCAGCCGCTCGCGTGTGCTCGTCACGGGGCCGCCGTCGCGTCGTCACCGGAATGGGCGAACACCGCCCGGTAGGCGGCGTCCTCCCACAGTCGGTCGTGCGGGCCGACGGCACGTATCCGGCCGTTGTCCACCCACGCGACCAGATCGGCGCGGGCGGCGGAGGAGACCCGGTGGGCGATCAGCAGTCGGGTGCCCGGCTGTACGTCGTGCACCAGCGCGCGGCCGACGTGCAGTTCGGTGACGCTGTCCAGGCTGGAGGTCGCGTCGTCGAGGACCAGTAGTCGGCCGGCATGGGCGAACGCCCTCGCCAGACCCAGGCGTTGACGCTCACCGCCCGACAACGGGGCGTCGCGGAGCGGCGCGGACCACACCTTGGGCAGCAGCCGCACGAAGGTGTCGGCGCCGGCCGCACGCGCCGCGGCCTCGATCTCCCCGGCGGGCGGGCGGTACGGCCCGAAGGCGACCGCGGCCTCGACGGTGTCACCGAGCAGCGTCGGGCGCTCGAAGGCGTACCCGACCTCCCGGCGCAGCGCCGCCGGGTCCACCTCGGTCAGCGGCACCCCGTCCAGCAGGACCTCGCCGACGTCGGGATCGGCCAGCCGGCCGGCCACGGCGCCGAGCAGCGACTTGCCCGCTCCGGACCGCCCGACGACAGCCATGGTGGTGCCCCCCGGCACGACCAGGTCGATGTCGCGCAGCACGGTGGCGCCCCCGCGCACCACGGTGACCGCACGCAGCTCCAGCCGTCCGGGGCCACCGTCCGGCAGCGGGCGGCTGCCGCTGCGCATCGGTGCCACCGCGAGCAGCTCGGCCGCCCGACGGGCCGCGGCGCGGCTGCGCAGCAGGGAGTTGAGCTGTCCGATCACACCACCGAGGCCGGCCGCGAGGACCGCGTAGCGGGAAGCCGCCAGCAGCTCTCCGACGGACAGGCCGCCGTGCGCCAGCCGCACTCCGCCGACGGCGAGCACGGCGGTCGTCAGCAGCGGCACCAGGATGCTGCTGCTGACCACGGCGCGGCCGTACACGTGCCACATCTGCCGTCCCTGCGCGCCCAGTTCGGGCAGCGGGGTGAGGACGCGGGCACGCTCACGGTCCACAGTGCCGGCGGCGGCCACGGTGCGGGCGCCCCCCAGCGCTTCGACGAGCCGGGTGGCGATGTCCGCTTGAACCCGCTGATAGCGCGAGACGCTGTCGGATGAGCCACGGGCGAACACACGCAGCAGGCGGGCCAGAAGGGGTACCCCGGCGATGAACACGGCGGCCAGCCAGAGGTCGGTGAGCGCAAGGGCCAGCAGACCGCCCACCGGGGTGAGGACGGCGGCGAGGCCGGTGGCCGCCGTCGTCGGTGCGGCACCCGCTTCGGCGGCGTTGCCGGTCAGCCGGGTGACGAGATCGCCGGGTGAGAAGCGGTCGGCAGCGCGGTGCGGGGCCAGCGCCAGCAGATGATCGACACCGCGGCGGCGCAGCCACGCGGTGCTACGGGCGGTGGTGACGCCCCCGGTCCACGCCACCAGCGTGTCCAGCAGCACCTCGGCGGCGAGCAGCATCGCGCACAGGGCTACCGCGTGGGGGAGGGCCGCCGAGTGTTCCAGCGCCAGATCGAGCGTGTGCCCGAGTACGGCGGGCAGGGCGACGGCCGCCGCGGCGGAGCCCGTACTGAAGAGACAGACGGCCGCGGTTCGGCCCGCGCTGTGTCGGAGGGCGCCGGCCAGCAGACGGCGGGCACCGGTGTCCGGTGCGCCGTGCGGGGCGGTGGGCCGCCGGGGCGCGGCGGGCCCGGAGGTGGGGGCCATGCGGTGCGGACCTCGGCTCCGTGGGACGGGTACGGCGGAGCGGCGGCCCCGGACGGTTGTCCGCCCGGGGCTGCCGCGAGCACATCACGCGGAGGCTTGAGCCTCAGCGCAGACGGCCGTCAGTTACAGGTGGTGACGCTCAGGCTGCTGTCACCGCAGAGCAGCAGGCTCGCGCGGCTTCCGCCGCCTCCGCCGCCGGTGAACTCGTCCGTCGTCTCGGCCTTGGGGGTTTCCATCGTCTGGAGGTCGAGAAGGGTCATGATGGTTCCTCTCATAGGTGGGGACAGGGTTTTCTCATTCGGCCCCCGGAGGGGCCGGCTTCAGGGCCGCGGTGGCGGCGGGAGGAAGGGCAGGTGCACGGGCTTGTCGTGCAGCGCGCTGCCCAGCGCGAGCAGGCACCCTGCGGTGCCGGTGCTCAGGTCCATGGAGAGGCGCATCATCTGCTCCCCGGCGAAGGCCAGGTGCCCCTGGTAGGGAACGGCGCCCCAGGAGAGTGAGGCGATCTGCCTGCGCAGATCGGCGGCGTGCGTACCGGGGCCACCGGCCGTGGTGCGGCTCAGGTGCAACACCATGCCCGCCGCGCCGCGGAACAGCCCCGGCTGGGCATAGAACTTGGCCTGCGCGGCCCGCACGATCTCGCCCCGCGCCCGTTCGAACTCCGCGTCCGCACGATGCGCGAGGTAGTCGTCGAGCACCATGCCGATACCGACACTGCCGGCGCCGAGATACGGCATCGTCCGCCAGCCTTCGTCGACCTGTAAAGCGCCGCCGACGCCCTGTACGCAGCGGGCCAGATCCCGGCGCAACGCGTCGGCGGCCAGGTCCAGCAGGGCGGTGTCCTTGGTCCGTTCGTACAGGCGGAGGAAGAGCAGCGCCGTGCCGGTGGCTCCGTGCAGGAGGCCGGCACGGGCCGCCGGGCGGGCCTGTGTGCCCTCGCCGCCGGACGCTTCGGCGCTCTCGGCGACGAGTTCGGCGCACCGCAGTGCCTTGTCCCGCAGGGCGCTCTCGCCGGTGGACGTGGCGAGGGAGTCGAGGGCCAGGCCGAGTCCCGCCAGCCCGCTGTGCAGATCGGGAGCGATGTCGGTCCAGCTCTCGGCGGTGATCCGCTCGACGAGCGCCAGGGAGTGCTCGCGGTGTCCGAGTCGGTCCAGTACCCAGGCGACGCCGGACAGGCCGTCGTAGAAGCCGAGCGGACTGCCGGAGGCGGGTGACTTCGCCCGCAGCAGCAGCCATTCCTCGGCCTCGGGGCAGCGGTCGGCGCCGGTCTCGGCCAGGGCGTAGAGCACCCCGGCGGCGCCGTTGGCGAAGGAGGTGCCGCCGCCCGCCGTCGCGAACTGCGCGATGTCGCCCGGGAAGTAGCGATCCTCCCGCTCGGGCGTGGCCGACGCGAGCACGGCTCGCACCATGGAGTCGCGGCTGCGCGGCCAGTCGTCCAGCGCTACCGGCAGGTAGTCCGCCCCGGCGTCCGCGGGCGCGGTCGACGGTGTGGCCGGTGCCCGGTGCCCGCGCAGAATCTCCGCCACCGCTTCGTCGAGGAACGCCCGTGGTACCGGGAACTGTTCGGCGGCGATCCGCGCCAGATGCGCCGCCTTCGTACGGTCCACCGCGAAGAGGCTGGTGAGCGGCAGGAACAGGGCCAGCCGCAGACAGGCCAGGGCGTAGCGGTCGACATCGAAGCCCCGGCGGTCGGCGGGGGCCACGAAGCCCGGGTTGGCGATGACCTGACGGACGCTCTGGTCGTCGATCGCGGCGGCCTCGAAGTCCAGCAGCACCACCGAGGTCTCGTCCTCGGACAGCATGATGTTGAACAGATGCAGATCGTTGAAGACCACGCCGCGGGCGTGGATCGCGGCGACCGCGTCCGCCACCAGACCGTGCACACGAAGGGCCCACTCCGTGTACTCGGCGAGCCGGTCCGGGCCGGGATCCGCTTCGATCAGCGGGTGGCGATGGGCGAAGAAGCTGTTCAGCGGCCGCCCCTCGATGTACTCCAACGCAAGGAAGGAGTGGTCGCCCAGCGTGAACCAGTCGCGCACCTCGGGAGTGCACCCCAGCCCTGACAGTCGCCGCAGTGCGTCTCTCTCACGCCGCAGACGGGTCACCGCGTCGGCCTCGTCCGCGGCAAGTCCGGCGTGCGGTCGGGCCTCCTTGAGCACCACCCGCTCGTCCGTGCGCAGGTCTCGGGCGACGTAGACGCCGCCGCCGTTGGAGAAGTGCAGCGCGCGCTCGATGCGGTACGGGATCTCGGTGACAGTGGTCGCGGAGCGGGCGGCCAGATGCGGTTCGAGGAAGTCCGGGAGCGTGACCCACGGCGGTACGTGGAACGTGGGCTCCCGGCGATCGGGGACCAGCCGGCCCTGCGCGTCCTCCACCGCGGGGCACAGCTCACCCGCGTCGTCGTAGCAGTGCCGCTCGGTGAAGCTGCCGTAGCGGACGTACACCGGCCCGGCACCCCAGCGCAGATCACTGAGGATGTACGGCCCCGGCTCGCCCCCGAGCAGCGCGTCCAGGTCCTCCGCGATGACGCGGCACTGCGCTTCGTCGGCGGGGTAGATGGTGAGGAACTTCCCGCTGGCGCCGCGGTCGGCGTACTTGGCGTTGCGTGTGTGCAGCAGGTACCGGCTCGGCATGCACTTGAAGGCGATGGCTCTCGGTACGCAGTAGTCCCAGACCCGGTCGAGCACCTTCTCGGCGTTGTCCAAGCACGCGGACACGTGAATCTTCCAGCCCTGGCTGGGCAGTTCACGGTCGAGCGGGCGGAACGCCAGCCAGTCGCCCGAGCGGTGGCGCTGCCAGCCGTCCGGCAGCTCCTGCCGCAGTGTCTCGTAGAGGCCGGCGCTGCCCTTGCCCGTGGCCGGCAGCCGATGCGGGGCGTCGTAGAACTGCCGGTCGGCGTCGCAGAAGACGGCGTAACCCTTGTTCATCCCACTCCCTCGGCCTCGTGATGCCACGAACGCTGTCATGCGGCCGGGAGGTGAAACAGTCGTGATTGTCATGAAGGAGCCGTGAAGAACGCATGGATCCGCACATATCGGTGTCGAACGGTCGAAGCGTCTGAAAGAGGTGCGCGAAGAGTGGGGCGCCTCAAGGTCGCTGCAGCACCGACGGCCCGTTGTGGCACAACAGTTGGGGCCCGCACCTCACGGTGCGGGCCCCAACCGGCTCGTGCGCCTCGGTCAGGCGACGACGATGTTCTCCGCCTGCGGGCCCTTCTGGCCCTGCGTCACGTCGAACGTCACCTTCTGGCCTTCCTGAAGCTCGCGGAAGCCCTGGGCGGCGATGTTCGAGTAGTGGGCGAAGACGTCAGCGCCGCCGCCCTCCTGCTCGATGAAGCCGAAACCCTTTTCCGAGTTGAACCACTTCACGGTGCCGGTAGCCATGCCATATCTCCTTCGGGGCAATTCCCGGGCCGCGCACTGTGCGCGGCCGGCGTTGCCGCGATGATTACCCCGTCCGGAATGCACCGGAAATACAAAAGCACACCCACCGGCACGGAAAGCCGTTAAGCGCACTTGAAGTCTTTGGGAACCACAACTGCAACTGAGATCGACAGTAACACGGTGCATGCGAACGGGCGCGGTGAGTAATATCGCTGCGCTCGTCGGGTCGTGAACCCTTGCCGCACATCGGGAAAAATTCTGCGTCTGAGGCTGGAGATATTCGTCCGTCCGGGCCGCACGATCCGCGGCCCGGACGGCTGTTTCCGCTGACGGGGGCCCCTGTCGGGTGGCCCGGCCGCCGCCCGTCCCGGGGCCGTGGCCGACGTGGGAAAGGACGGCGACGGCGTGTCACCCGTACGTAGTTGGTGCCTGCTGCCCCGGCGTCCGGCGTGGGGTAATACACCGGTCAGGAATGCGCGCTCTCGCCCGTTCCGGCCGTGGACTCGCGAAGTGAGGCATTCAGCCGGTGAGCGTCTTCGAGCTGGTCTTCCAGGATGACGATGCGGCATGCGGCATCGATCGGCATGCCGTCGTCGACGAGTTCGCGGGCGCGGGCGGCGATGCGCAGTTGGTAGCGGGAGTAGCGGCGGTGGCCGCCCTCTGATCGCAGCGGGGTGATCAGGCGTGCCTCGCCGATGGCCCGGAGAAAGGTGGGCGTGGCGCCGATCATCTCCGCGGCGCGGCCCATGGTGTAGGCAGGGTAATCGTCATCATCAAGTCGGTCGGTGGTGTTCGGGGGATTTTCTGGGGGCATTTGCACCTCTTCTGTGACGCGTCGAGGGGCCCCGGCGCCGTACGGCACCGGGGCCCCGAGGGGTTTCAACACCATCTGCCGGCGCCGGGCGCCGGCCTTCTGTTTCCGCATGTCCGTCTGGGAGGTCGGAGATACGGGGATCGCGAATGCGTGACCGGGGACCACCTTCCATTCCGGGGCCTGCGGTTCCCGAGCGGCCTGGGCCTTGCTCGGGCCATCCTGATGGTGTCTGCTCCTCTCTCAATTCCTCGGTTGAACTTCCTGCTCCGTGTTGTGGTTCTGCGGGTGGCGACCCTGCGGCCGCCCGGCCCGGCAATCAGTCGTGGGACCATCGCGCACTTCCGGCCCCACCACTCCACTGCCGTTCCGCGTTCCTCGCGGCAGTTCGTCGCCGCCGCCTATCGCTGACTTCGTCGGCTACCCGAGAAACCCTAACCGCGTCGTTTTTCCATGTCTACCTTCACCGCGGCAGATTTTCCCGGGCTCGGGGGAGAGGTTATCTGCCGCTGTGTGGCTGCGGGGCGGGCGACTCGGCCCGCGCCGTGGCCGATGCCGCAGCTCACGGCGGTATCGGGTGGCCGCCGCAGACGCCGCTCAAGATCTTTGGGGGGGCGGCGGTTCCTCGCTCGCCCGTGGCGCGGTGCGCACGGCGGCCGGGGTAATGATCCGGCGTCGCTCACCAATGAATCGGTCGCTATCGGGCAAGCTCGACATATGGACACGCAAGAACCGGATCCGGAGCCTCGTCGCACGCCCGGCCTTGACCCCGGTGGTCTGGTGCCCCCGGGGGAGACCCCGCCCGGTGAGGACAGCACGGGTGCGGAGACCGGCCCTCGCGCCGACCTCACGCGGGGCTGGGCCAAAGGCCCCGCCATCATCATCGGGATCGTCGTCCTCCTTTGCGCGGCGTTCTTCATGGCCTACGCCGTGCTCTACGCGCGCTGACCGGGAAAGACGCCGGCCGGACCGCGTTGCCGACGGGGCCCCGGGTGAAACCGGCGCCAGAGCGCGCCTGTGAAGATGTCGGCCCGACGTGGTCCGTGCAGGCTCGACCGAGGGTGCCTCCTGGTGCGATGAGTTCCGGCCGGGTCGCGAGTCTGTTCCGGTGAGCGTCGTTGCCCGTCGTACGACGCCGCCCGGCACGAGACACCACGGAGGGCACCATGACGACCACGCCCGGCAACGCGAGCGGCGACCTCCCCGGCAAGCCGCCAGTCGTCGACCTGGCCACCTGGCAGGCGGCGCGCGAGGAGCTGCTGGTCCGCGAGAAGGCGCACACCCATGAGGGCGACGCGATCGCCGCGGCCCGGCGACGGCTGCCGATGGTCGAGCTCGACGGCGCGGTCAAGGTCACCGGCATTGACGGGCCGGTCCCGTTCCTATCCCTGTTCCAGGGTCGCGACGAGCTCGTGGTCTACCAGCACATGTGGTACGACGGCGCACCGCACCAGGGGCAGTGCGAGGGCTGCACCACCACGGCCTGGCACGTGAAGGACGCCGTCTACCTCAACGCCCGGGGCGTCTCGTTCGCCGTCCTGACCTCGGGCCCGTGGGACGAGGTGGCTCCCTACGTCGAGTTCATGGGCTACACCCAGCCCTGGTACTCGGTGCGGGGCGTGGAGGCGCCGATCGGCGGACAGATGGGGCACATCGCCTGTTTCCTGCGCGACGGCGACCGCGTGTTCCTCACCTACTCCACGACGGGACGTGGCAACGAGCCGGTCAACGGGTCCCTCGGCCTGCTCGACATGACGCCCTACGGCCGCCGCGAGGCGTGGGAGGACGACCCCGAGGGCTGGCCCGAGGCCCCGCAGACCGGCGCGCCCGTCGGCGGGCATGGCGAGCCGATCAGCTGCACCTGGCGCTCGGACGCCGACGGCGTCGCCACCTGGGGCCCGACCAGCCGGCCCGTGCCGCAGTGGACCCGCCCCGGCGCGACCCCCGTGGAAACCCTCGGCCGGCAGGGTCACCACCACTGACGCGCCTTCGCCGACGGCGTCGGCAACATATGTGAGGCGCCGGGCGACACCTCCGGACGATGCGAAGTGCGCCCGCGTGCTCGATCGGTGGGCGGCTCGCACGGAAGGTGAAGGACTCCTGGCAGGAGAGGAGTTGCCCAGGCTTTCCGGCCCTACCAGGAGCCCGGGTGCACGTATCGGCGAGTGCAGACTCGCCCTGCCCTGCCCTGCTCAGGCCGGGGTGGTGATCGTCTCTCGCGGCGGCACTTGTACCCCGGTTCGACGATGACCGACGGGCAGTGGGCGCTGCCGGCGCTGCTGCTCCCGGCGACGGGGAGCACCGACGGGCGCGGAGGCAGGCCCGAGCAGTGGGACCGGGCCCTGGTCCTGGTCCTGGACGCGATCTTCTACCTGGCCCGCATCCGGAACGCGCGGGCCCTGCCGGCCGACTTCCCGCGGCACCAGACCGTCTACGCCCTGCCCCGCCGGTGGATCCGCGCGCGGGGGCGTGGTGCCGGATCTACGCAGCGCAACATCTGGGACCTGGCCGTGGCGATCGTCAAGCGCCCTGACCAGGCCAAGGGCCATGTCCTGCTCCACCGCCGCTGGGTCGTGGAATGCTCCTTCGCCTGGCCGGCCAGGTTCCGCCGCCTCGTACGCGGCTACGAGACCTCCCCGCCACCCACGAAGCCGTGACCCGGACCGCCGCCACCTGGCAGCTCAGCAACCGCTTCACCCGCTGACCCGGTTCACGGACTCTCTCTCAGAGTTTGCGGGTGTCGCGCGGTTCGACGTACGGCTCCTCCTCGGGCGGGTGGCCGCCCTCGATGGCCCGGGACCGTTCGAGCTCCGAGTTGAACTCCAGACCCAGCAGGGTCGCGATGTTGGAGATCCACAGCCAGACCAGGAAGATGATCACCGCTGCGAAGCTGCCGTAGGTCTTGTCGTAGCTGCTGAAGTTGGCCACGTACAGGCCGAACAGCGCGGAGGCGACGAGCCAGATCACCACGGCCAGGAGACCGCCCGGCGTCACCCAGCGGAAGGTGCGTCTGACGTTAGGAGCGGCCCAGTAGAGCACCGCGAAGATCAACGAGACCAGGATGACGAGTACCGGCCACTTGGCGAAGTTCCACACCGTCAGCGCCGTGTCGCCCAGCCCCAGGACCTGACCCATCTTCTGGGCGAGAGGACCGGTGAACACCACCCCGATCGCCGTGAGAGCCAGCAGCACCACCACGACGACCGTGATCCCCAGACGTACCGGCAAGGTCTTCCACACCGGTCGTCCCTCGCCGATGTCGTAGATGGCGTTGGCGGCCCGCATGAAAGCCGCGACGTACCCTGAGGCGGACCACAGGGCGATGACGATGCCCACGATCAGGGCGAGGCTTGCCGCGCCCTGGCTGTCCTCCATCTGCTCCAGCATGTTCGTGAGGACGTCCCGGACGGACCCCGGGGCCAGGCTGCCGAGGTTGTCGATGAGCGATTGGATCGTCGAGCTGCCGAGCAGGCCCAGGATGGACACCAGGGCCAGCAGGGCGGGGAAGATGGCCAGCACGCCGTAGTAGGTGAGTGCGGCTCCCCAGTCGCTGAGGTTGTCCGCCTGGAACTCCCGCAGCGTGCGTTTGAGGGCGTCCTTCCATGAGCGCTTGCGCAGCGCGGTGGGGCTGGCGGGGGTGGACTCGCCGTCCGTCGTCGAGTCGGCGGAGGAGCCGGGGGAGCCGGGGGTGCCGTCGCCGACCGGTCCGCGATCAGGGGCACCGGTGTGCTCGCCGTTCCGCGCGGGGTCGTGGCCACCCTCGGGCTCGCCTTCGTGCGGCGTCGTCACGGTCATCGCCTCTTCCTGAATACGGGGCCCGGGACGTGGCGGGGAGGGCTCCGGTATCGGTCCAGTTTTCCGCCGGAGCGGGGGCCTGGCCTGCCGGGATCCGCCGCCTGGAGCACGGTGCCGTCGCCGCGCGGGCGGCGTGCGTCAGAGGGCGACGGGGGCGCGTCCCGCGTCCGGGAGGGCTGTGACGTGCCGATCGCACGGCGGACCTGGGTGACGCGGCCGTCGCGGGCCGTGCAGTCGGTCCAGCACGCGTGACCACAGCACCGTCTGGGTTTCGGCGGGGTGGTGACCCGCCATCAGGAGAGTGTCACGCGTCGACGCCGGTGTTAGGAGCCGGGATGCCCGTCACTGCCGAAGCTCTCCACGAGCGACCGTTGGCCGGTCGCGGCGCACAGGCGTGTGTGGCCGTCCAGGCTCGGCGTACCGATACCGCCCAGGGCGATCGGCGCCGGCGCGTAGGGGCATGTCGGCGCAAGAGTTTCATCGGTCCCAGTCTGCTGTGACTGACGTGGTCCTCGGGGTCGTCCCGCACGCCGACGGCCGGCCGTCGGTCACCGCGATGTCCCTCCCGCAGCCGTCGGAGCACAGTACGCACCGCCGGCTGCACCCTGCGGCGGGCGCGCTCCTGGATGATCCACGGGCGTCGCCGTGGCGGGCGGCGCACACTGAGGGCAGAGCGCGATCAGCACCGTGAGGTGACCCGATGAGCCGCATTCTCCCCGCAGGTTCCGCCCTGCTTCTGGCCGGGACGCTGGCATTAGCAGGCCTCAGTGGCTGCGGCTCCGGCGAAGGAAACGCACAGGAAGGCGCGACGGTCACCAGCACGCAGACCGTCACCGAGCCCCCGACGCCCACGAGGCCGCAGTCCAACCCCCCTCCCGCGTCGCAGACGCCGCCGTCCGCCCCGCCGAAACAGACGGTGAAGCCGCCTGCTGATGCCGAGTCCACCGTCAAGGCGTATTTCGCGGCGGTCAACGCGCGCGACTTCCGACGGGCGTGGGAGCTGGGCGGCAAGAGCCTCGGCGGCTCCTTCGAGTCCTTCCAGGCGGGTTTCGCGGACACGGCCCGGGACAGCGTCAGCATCGTCGACGTCAGCGGCAACACCGTGTCGGTGACCCTCGACGCACTCCAGACGGACGGGACCGTGCGCCAATACGCCGGTAGCTACACCGTCAGCGGCGGTGTCATCACCGGCGCCGCCATAGAGGAGCTGGGCGACTCGACGCCCAGCCCGCAGGACACCGCACCAGGGCAGACACCGAATGACGAGAACAGCAAGCTGTATCCCCCGGGACCGCCCGCCGGTGTTCCTGACGTCGACTGCCCCGACCTCGACGGGCCCGTGTGGGTGGGTGACGACGACCCGCACCGACTCGACGCGGATGGCGACGGCATCGGTTGCGACATCAACTGACGGCAGCTGAGCGAGGCGGACAGGCGCTGCGGGCGGGCGGCCCGCGGCGCGCCTCCGGCCGTCGGGCGCTCGACGCGCACTCAACTTGAGCGTCCGCTCGTCCGTCATTTCGCCGACCCCTCGGACCCTCGGCAACGCCTCTGCCTCGTGCGGGGATTGCGCTGCGCACAGCCGGGCAGTCGCCGGGCAGGGGCCAACCGAGTGGGAAGGACGTCATGTCGGAAACAGCGCACAGCACGCCGGTCCGCGGTGCCCCGTGCTGGGCGAACCTCGTCACCCGCGACCTGCGGGCGACCCAGGAGTTCTACGCGGCGGTCCTGGGCTGGAGCTACCGGCCCGGAAGCCTGGGGGAGGAGTTCTCCGTCGCCCTGCTCGACGGGCAGCCTGTCGCCGGCATCGGCGCCCTCGCCCAGAGCCTTCAGGTGGCGGTGGCATGGACGCCGTACTTCGCCGTCGAGAGTGCGGACGGAACCGCGGACCGCATCCGCGAGCGGGGCGCGACCATGGCGGTGGGGCCACTCGCCCTCGGCAAGGGCCGCGCGGGGCTCGCCGCCGACCGCGACGGCGCGGTCTTCGGGTTCTGGGAAGGCGAGGTGTTGCCATGGTCGGTAGGACAGGGCAACGCACCGGCCATGGTCGAGCTGCGGACGCGAACGGCGTCCGACGCCGCCATCTTCTACAGCGAGGTCTTCGACTGGTCCTCCTCGGAACAGCCGGGCACCTGCACCGCGATCCAGGAGGACGGCCAGGTCGTCGTGCGCGACGGTGCGCGTACCGTCGCCGCCCTGCGCGGCGGAGGCATCGCCGCCGACCCGGATCCCAGGGTCCGGCCCCGGTGGAGCGTTGATTTCCCCGTCGACGACCTGGCACGGGCCACCGAGGCCGCCGTCGAAGCCGGAGGCACCGTCACTCCACTGCCGACGACCGACAGCGGCACCTGCCGTGCCCGCGCGGTCATCCGCGATCCCGACGGGGGCCTGTTCACCGTCTGCACCGTCTAGAGGGATGGGCCGCCCGGCGGATGTCGTCGGCACAGGGTGCGTCGATGACGATCAGGTTGCGGTGCGCGCGTGTCTCGTTGCCGAAGCCAGGGTCTCTCGTTGGCGGTGATATGGACCCTTTTGAGATGAAGCATGACGAGCCGCTGTCACACGCCGAGTTGCTGGGGGCGTACTGGCTGGACACCCCGTACTACGGACCCGCCCCCTGGGTGCGGACGGCGGAACGCCCGTCGTCGTTGCGGGTGGCCACGGGCGGCCCGCTCCGCGCGGCGGGAATCGGCCTCGCCGTGGTGACGATCCTCGCGGCGGCCCTGTCGGCCTGGACGCACGGCTGAGACTGCTCGGTGAGGCCGAGGTTCCAGTGGCATTTTATGGCTTTTCGGCGCGCCCCCGTGGGGACGGGGGCGCCTGTGGCCGGTGTGGCTTTCGGCTGGGCTGAGAGCACTCGGGAGCTGCATAGTTCCGCGCCGCCCGCCGCCCGCCGCCCGCCGCCCGCCGCCCGCCGCCCGCCGCCCGCCGCCCGCCGCCGCCCCGTGCCGTCCGTCCGTCAACGAGCGGTTGTGCGGGGCGTGTGGCGGTCGGGGGCGCGCGTCGTCAGTCGCCGAGGCGGACGCGCAAGGTCACGCGCTCGTCGTGCATGGTGACGACCGCGTCGCCCTCGGCCTCGGCGTAGGCGCGCGTCCCTCCGTTGACCGACGCTCCGGCGGAGTGCGGGCCCGGGCCGAAGCGGTCCATCAACGAGGTGAGTGCCAGAGTGCCGTGATCATTGCGCAGCACGTACTGGCATTGCACGATGGCGCCTTGGGGCCTCACGTCGACCGCGCTGCACTGCGCGCTGCCGTCCCCGACGATGCGCCCCGGCTTGCCGTTGTCGTTCTTGCGCAGGTCGAGGTAGATGGTCCAGTTGTCGCCCGGCTGCAGATGCTGAGGCTGGGTGTGTGCCTTCTTGACCGCGATCCACTCGGTCTTCTTCTTGCTCTTGCTCTCCGGCTTCGCGTTGGCCGGACCGCTGTTCGGTACGAAGGTGAAGGCGCTGATCGCGAGGGCAGCAGTGGTCACGGCGGTCAGGACTACGGCGCGGCGGCGGGAGCGTACGAACACGGAGCCTCCAGGAACTCGGTCAGGAATGACGGACATGCGAACGCGGCCCCGCGACCTGCGGACGGCGGCTCACCGGCACACTTCAACGGCTGCTCCGCGCCGCGAGCCGTTGCCTGCGCCGGGACGTCACCCGCGGGAGCGGCGCATTCACTCATCCGCACGCCATGGTCATTCACACGGTGCTGCGGCAGTGCCGGACCCGTCAGGGAGCACCGACGGGCGAGAAAGAGTGTCAACGAGCCACGGGTAAGAGGTTTTTCGCATGACCAGTGGGTAGGCGAGGCATGACGTTCCGGCTAGCAGAGAGGAGCAGGACATGGAAACCGCAGCGGTGAAGGATCTGCCAACGGCCGACCGGGCAGAGGTTGCCCAGGATGCTCGGCCGGAGACCCCTCTGCCGCCGGTTGGGGACGCCCGCCGCGTCGCTCCGCGCGACGCCCGCCGCCTCTCGAAATTGTTCTTTGACCGCTTGGCGCTGCTGGAGGAAGGCACCGCCGAGTATCAGTACGCCCGCAATACCCTGATCGAGATGAACCTCTCGCTGGTGCGGTACGCGGCGAGCCGCTTCCGCAGCCGTGGGCAGGAAATGGAAGACATCGTGCAGGTCGGCACGATCGGTCTGATCAAGGCCATCGACCGCTTCGACGTCGCGCTGGAGAACGAGTTCACCACCTTCGCCGTGCCGTACATCGTCGGCGAGATCAAGCGCTTCTTCCGCGACACCACTTGGTCCGTACATGTCCCGCGCCGGCTGCAGGAACTGCGCGTCGATCTCGCCCGCGCCCGGGAGGACCTGGAAGGGCAGGGCATTCACGACCCGAGTGTCGCCGAGCTCGCCGAGCACCTGGACCTCGGGCAGGAAGAGGTGATCGAGGGACTCGTCGCCTGCAACGGCTACAGCGCCGACTCGATCGACCGGCCCATAGAGGCGACGGGCGGCAAGCAGCAGACCGGACTTGTCGCCGACTTGATGGGCAAGGAAGACCCCGCGCTCGCCCGTGCCGAGGACATTCAGGCGCTCAAGCCGCTCATCGAAAAGCTCGACGACCGTGCCCAGGCTCTGCTTCAAATGCGGTTCGGAGCGGAAATGACACAGTCCGAGATCGGTGACGAACTCGGTATCTCGCAAATGCATGTTTCGCGTCTGCTGAGCCGTGCCTGCAATCAGCTGCGCGAAGGGCTCCTCGCCGAAAGCTGAGTGTTCCGGGCCGGATTCTCCCGTGGACCCGATCCGCGCGCCGGCACGGGTCCACCGATGGCAGTCTCCTTCTCTGCCTTCGGTTTCAAGCCGGATGTTCCTGGACCGGTCGGCCCACTGGCCGACCGGTCCTTCAGCTATCGCGTCATGTACCAGAGATCTTCGCTCGTCCCTGGACAGCTGCGGGACGGCTCAACCGCACCCAGCCGTCGACGACGGCTCAACCGCACTCAGTCGTCGACGCTGTCCATGACCTCGCCGAGGTCCACGAACTTGAAGCCGGTGGCCTCGCGTTCGCCCTCCGCCGGGGTGTCGTGGCCGTCCTGGACGACGAGCAGGCCGTGCGGGTACTTCCTGCCGAGCGGGGCGTTGAGCACTGCCGCGCCATCGCACTCCTCCGAACCGTCCACCGTGCCCGAGGCGGACACCCGGAAGCCGCCCTCGTACTCGTTGCGGTCAGCGACTTCGCGATCGTAGAGGGCGAAGGTGTTGTCCCCCTGGCTGGACGCCAGGACATAGCCGTCGCCGTCGGCCTCGGTGAGCACCGTCAGCCCCTCGACGTCGGCCGCCAGGTGCGAGCCGCCGTAACCGGGGTCGGCGCCGGCCGTGCACTCCTCGGTCTCCTCGTCGTAGACACCCGGGACCCCGTACTCGCGGACCTGGTCCAGGAGTTGCGGCCTGCTGGTCAGGTCGGCGCGGATCCGCCAGATGCCGACGTCCTCCTGGCCGGCATAGAGCATCCCGGCGGCCGGGTCGACGGTCATGCCCTCGACCTGCGGCAGTTCACCGGGTTCCGCACAGGGTGTCCATGAGGAGCCGTTGGGCAGCCGGAACGACGACGGGAGGTCGAGGGTGCGGACGGTTCGGTAGCCGACGGTGCCGCGCGGGGTGGCGGTGAGTTCAAGCAGCGCGATGCTGGTGCGATTGCGGCGGCTGACCAGCGCGTAGGAACGACCGGTCGCCGGATCGGTCCACGTGGCGAGTCCGTAGGCTGTCTGCTGCTCGTTGATCTCGTCCTGGCCCGTGGAGAAGACGGTCGGCGCGGCGGGGTCCGTGACATCGGTCAGTGGACCACCGGGGCGGTCGCGGTCGATGCGGTAGATGCGCAGCTTGTCGTGGCCACGGTCGCTGGCCACGGCGATGTCGGCACGCCCCGAGGGGAGTTGCAGCCGGGAGACGAGATCGACGTTGTTGAACCGGCCGGGAGCGTCGTCCGGGCCGGGGGCGGGGGGAGCCGGGAGGGACTGGACCTGCCGCGCGTCCAGGTCGTACACCCGCAGCCCGCCCTCTTTGGCCGTGGCGATCACCAGACTGCGGCCCGGGTCGGTGGCGTTGCGCCAGATCGCGGGGTCGTCGGCGTTGGCGTTGCCGCCCGCCTCGTCGTCGAATAACGCGGGGGTCTCCGCCCGTGGTGTGACGGCGGGCAGTGCGGTGGGGGTGCCGGTGCTCGCGTCGGCGGGCCCGGTTGCGGCGGTGAGTGCCACGAGGGCTGCGCTCACCGCTACCGCGAGTGCAGGGACGGGACGGTACCTGGCCACTGGAGCGACTCCTGTGTGTCGGGGACATGGCGAACAGCGTGAGCCTGGGACCGCGCCGTGACGGCCGGGCGTCCGTTACGCGATGCCCGGGCAAGCGCGAGGTGAACTCGCGCGCCGGCCGGTGAGCGCCGACGGCGTTCAGAGCAAGTGCTTTGGCGCGGGCCGGAGTTGCGTCGTTCCGGGTGAACATAAGGCGCAGCTGGGTGGGACGCCATCTCCCTGCCGGGGAAGCGGAGTTGTTGAGCGGGCGATGGCGGCCTTCCATGGTGCGCACGGCGGGATCCGCACACGCCATCGACCATCCGGCTATCCCGTCATCCCTTCACTTTTCGGATGACATGCGCCCGTGCCCGGATGGTGCTCGGCGTCCCACGGGTAGGCAGCAGCTATCCACACGGTGCGGCTCACACGGTGCGGCACGGGGAGAGAGCGAGAGCGCCTATGGGGAGCGGTTCGGGACGATACGTGAACTCCGGCACGCGGGCCGTAGCGACCGTATTGATGGCGGCGGCCCTCACCGGGGCCGGATGGGGCGGCGACGAGCCCGCGAGCCGTGCCGTTCCGCCTCACCACTTCCGCAAGGGCTCGCTCCTCGCCGCTCCTGCACCGCCCACGCACCGAGACCGGCCACCGGCTCTCGCCGCGGTGTGGCAGGGGGCCTGGCGGCACCAGCATCCCCCGGCCCGTCGGCCGCCCGTCGCCGACCCGCACGCCGGAAACACTCCGTGGCGTGGGCCGGCCGCGCTCCGGGGTGCGCCACACCGCGTGCTCCGGCTGATCAACCGGGTACGGGCGGAGGCCGACTGTCCGCCTGTGCGAGAGAACCCCGCGCTGTCGAGAGCCGCCCAGAGCCACAGTGACCACATGGCCGGTGTCCAGGCCCTCTCCCACACCGGCAGCACCGGCACCGATCCGGGCAGTCGGCTCACGGACCAGGGGTATCGGTGGAGCCGGGCGGGCGAGAACATCGCGCGGGGGCAGCGGGGCCCCGGGGCCGTGGTCCGGGCCTGGCGGAAGAGCCACAAGCACCACACGATCCTGGTGACGTGTGCCTTCCGGGACGCGGGCGTGGGCGTCCAGGGTGGCCGGCACGGCCCGTGGTGGACCGCCGTTTTCGCGGCTCGCCGCTGAGGGCGCGAGTCGAGGAGCCGACGAGCCACGCACCGCGTGCGAATGTGAGGAGGCGGGCCGGGCCAGACGCCGCCGCGCCCGGTCGTGCGCCCTACTGGTGGAAGAGGTCGCGCAGAGAGGGCGCGTCGTCCTCGCCCCGTACCGCTTCGACGACGGCTTGATGGAAGTTGCGGCTGGCCTCTTCGGAATGACAGGGCACGGGGCTGCCGGCCATGGTGTACCACTCCGTGGCGCCTGTGTACTGGACTGCTACGTGCGCCTCGTCGTCGGACCAGGTGGTGTGGATGGTCAGGTCACCTTCCATCACGCCGGATTCCACGGTGCGCACAGCACCGCGGGGTGCGTGGATTCCGATGGTGGTCCAGGAGGCCCAGGTCATGTGTTCCCCCTCGGCGGCGGGGCCCCGGCCGGCGGCCAGGCGCAGTGCTTCAAGTCTGGCACCTGCCGTAGAGCGCCGCAGGACATCAGCCGGGGCGCGAGGGGGCGGTGAACCGGCCGCTGGTTGATCCGCCCGGGGAGGCGAGGTGAGCGAGGCGCACCAGGCCAAGCCCGTAATGACAATCCTGATCACCTCGGGGCAGCCGCCGCGCCGGCCGGGCAGCCGGACGGCGGCACACCGCCATGGGGGTGGTCCTCCGCCCGGCATCCGCGGTCAGGCCGGCTTGCACGATCGCGCGGGGTGTGGTGGTCGAGCGACGTGTGAGCGGCCGAGGCGGGGCCAAGGCCGCTCAAAGGGCCTGCTGAACCTCGGTCTGCAGGGCACGCTCCAGCCAGTGGAGTTCCTCCGTGTACGCCGGCTGCGGCTCGCGTCCTCGGACGATCGCCACGAGCCGCCGGTACCTCTGCGCTTCGGCCAGCATGCCTGCCCGGAGCCCTCGCAATACATCTGCCCGGTCGGCGTCCCCGAAGAGATCGGCCAGTACGGCGGCCGCGTCCCGGCCGACCGGGTCCACCCCGCGGGAGCGTGCCGCGCCGACCACCTGTACGGCATGGCCCGCAAACCAGACGGATGCGCTGGGCGGGGGTTTTTCTCCCGGCCCTGCCGTGGTGAGCGTCATCAGCGTGCGCATCCGCGAGCGGAAGTCCGGGTCCTGGACCAGCTCGGCCAGCTCGATCCAGGCGTCCACCTGCTCGGGTGTGGGGTCGTCGGGCAGTTCGATCGGGTTGCGCCGCATGCGCTCGCTGATGCGGGACGCGACTCCCAGGCCGTCGAACACCTCGGCGGTGAAGTCGTCGATGATCTGCCGGCGCTCGGCGGCGGACAGTCGGGCCAGTTTGTTCATCAAGGCTGTCTCCTCTGCGGTGGACCCGCGCTTCGCCACGGTGGACAGGACGGCCCGGCTGACCTTGAGGGCGCGTATCCGGGCGTCGAGTGCTGCCACATGCGTGGCCGCGACCTCAGCGACGGTGCTGTCACCGCTCAGGACCCGATGTACGTCCCCGAGCCCGATGCCCAGCTCCCGCAGGGTCCGAACGAGTTCCAGGCGGGCCACGCACCCCGCGTCGTACAGCCGGTAGCCGCCCTCGGACCGGCCCGCGGGCGGGAGCGCGCCGACGTCCGACCAGTAACGGATGGTGCGTACGGCGAGACCGGTGCGCCGGGCGAGTTGCCCGATGGTCAGCAGTTGCGGGTGTGCGTCGCTCATGGGAGGGAGTCTCGTCCTTCCACCGGCTGGAGACTCAAGAGCTACGAGCGGGCCGGCCAGGTGCGGGCAAGGACACGCCCGCCCCCGTACGTCTTCCCGCGTCTTCCTCGCGTCGCGACCGCTTCGCCCGTCGGGTTGCCCGAGACTCCCTGACCTGCCCTTTTACCCCAGATGAGGATCTCGGGGAGGTGGCGCGGTGAGCAGTGAGCGGTCCTTCGGGCGCACCTGGTCGTGTCGTACGGTCTTCGCGTCGGGCCGGTGACCCGCACTACCGGGGCGGGCCTCCTCGGCCCATGCCGGCAGGTGCGAACGAGAAGGAGTCGCCGTGTCCAGTGCCGCCGTGTCCCTCGCCGCGGAGTTGCGATCGGCCGCCTCGCGCATGGCGCTGGTCGACGACATCGCCGAGACCGACGCGCCTCACGAAGTGCTCTACGCCGTCGCGAACACCATCGGAGCTCTCAGCCATCCGGTCGCCGCTCTGTGCCGACGGGCCGCGGAGCAGCCAGGCACCAGTGCCGCGACCTCGGCCGAACTGGCCACCTGTGAAAGGGCGCTGGACGAGGCTGCGGCCAAAGTCAGGCTGGCCATGGACTGCTTCCGGGACCGGTGAGCAGTGGCCGGGCAGAGGTAGCGGGGAGGCAGCAGCGGGAGAGCGGCCGGGAAGCCTTGACCGGCCACGAGAGCACCTGAAAAACGTGCCTCAGGTATGTCCGGCAAGCCACCGTAGCGGCTCTCAACGGGGGTGTGCGCGCCCGTGCGGGAGGGTCGGGAGCGGGATGCCTTCCGTGCGCGCGCAGGCGCCGTCAACCTCGTCAGCGGCCTCGCCATATGACCTCTGAACTGGGCATTTACCGGGTTTGGGGCTAGCGTCCCGGGCACGTGGAAGGGGATCGGATGGACCGGAACATACGCACGGTCGACGACGTGCTGGAGCTCCTCGACGGCCTGTTCGCGCCGGATGCAGATCGCTGGACGGCAGACGCAGCCACCTGGTGGGACGGCTTCTACGACGACCGCTCCAAGCCGGTGCCGTTCTTCGTGGCGAAGCCTGACGAAAACCTGGTCGCGTACCTGGACCGGGGCCTGATCACGCCGGGCCGGGCCCTCGACCTGGGCTGCGGGCCGGGACGCAACAGCCTCCATCTGGCATCCCTGGGCTTCGCGGTGGACGCGGTCGACCTCTCGCCGACCGCTGTCGCATGGGCCGAAGAGCGCGCCGGCGAGGCCGGAGTCGACATCCGGTTCCACTGCGCCAACGCTTTCGCCCTCACCGAGACCGAGTTGGGCGGGACCTACGACCTGATCTACGACTCGGGCTGCTTCCACCATCTGCCGCCCCACCGCCGCATCAGCTACCTCGCCCTGCTCGACCGCCTCCTGGCCCCTGGTGGTCACTTCGGGCTCACCTGCTTCGCGGCCGGCGAGATGGGCTCCGAACTCCCCGACGCGGCCTACTACCGCGAGTCCCGCCTTCACGGCGGTCTTGCCTACACGCCGGATTCCCTGCGCCGGATCTTCTCCGACCTTGCCGAGGTCGAGCTGCGTCGCATGCACGACGAGCCCGCCGAATCCCCGCACTACGGCGAGCCCTTCTTGTGGGCGGGCCTGTTCCGCACGGTCCGCCAGGATCGGACCGCCACGGACGCGGACGCGGAAGAGCCGCAGCTCCACCCCGAACCGCGGTGCAACTGCGGCGACTTCACACGGTGAAGTACGGCGCCCGGCGGGTCAGCCCGCGGCCGCGTACACGCGGCTCGCGAACTCCGCGATCTGTTCGTCGCTGAGGTTCTTCGCGAGATTGGCCTCCGTGATCATGCCGATCAGGCGGTGGCCACTGCCCACGTCGATCACCGGGAGGCGCTTGATCTGGTGGCTCTCCATCGTCTGCAGGACCTCGGCGGCATCCGCCTCGGCATCGATCCAGTGCAGCTCTCCATCCAGGGTCCCCGCCTGGACCGTGGACGGGTCGATTCCTTCGGCGACGCACTTGATGATGATGTCGCGGTCGGTGATCAAGCCCATGAGCTTGTTGTTGTCCCCGCAGATCGGCAGAGCGCCGACCTTCAGATCACGCATCATCTTCGCCGCGTCGAACAGCGTCTCGTGCGCGCCGACGCACTGCACCCCGTCCGTCATGATGTCCCGGGCTCGCAGGTTCTTGGCCATGATTCCTCCAGCCTTCGGAGCGTTCGTTGCTGACCCCCACCTTCGATCACACCACGAATGGCTCAACGTCGCCCATTGAGGTAGGGCGCCCCACCACAGAGGCTCGTTGCCCTGAGGGGGGACCGTTCGCCGTATGGCACGGCAGATGCCCTCAGCGGCGGCGCCGGCGTGATCGAGTACGTCGGGAGCCGGGTGCGGCGGTCACTCCTGGGAGTCTTCTTCCCGGGAGTCGTCGCGGACGGGCGATGCCGTCCCGCCGTCGGCGCTGCGCTGATCGCCAGGCTTCTTCGCCATGGGTTCGTGGCGCGGCGGCGTGAGCGGCGGAGCGTCCTCCTGGGCGGCCTTCCGCTGCGCCGCGTCCGCCTGATCGCGTTCACGCTGGGCGGCGCCGGGCTCGGCGCCTTGCTGCTCTCGGTGCTCCTCATTGCCCATGACCACTCCAGATCTTGCTGATGCGTACACCCTCCACCGTGTGCAACCACGGAGCGTGGCGCATCCCGGCCCGCCCCTGGCGCACCGGCCGAAGGGCCCGCACCGAAGAGGTGCGGAGTTCCTCGCATACCCGATCCTCGTCGGAACGCAACTCCTGACACCGGCCGATCCGCAGGGGCCCCGGCCGGTCCTGTGACCGGCCGGAGTCCGTGTCGTGGTCCGGGTGAGGGGTCAGCTCACTTGCCGATGCAGTCGACGAACGTCACCCGGCCGCCCGCGCCCTTGACGAAGTTCTTCTGGGAGTGATTCCGCAGCAGGCACATGTCGTAGCGGGCGCGGGTGCCGGAGCCGCCGGGGTCCTTCTGTTCGTAGACGTGCTGCCCGGACAGTTGGCAGGAGTCATAGCGCACCAGGGGGCCTCTGGCGCCGATGTGGTAGCGGTGGGGCCGGGTCCCCTTCGCGAACGGCTTGAAGGACTGAGCGGTGTCGTCGCAGTCGTTGAAGTGGACCGTCCCGCTGTCCCAGGCGCAGTCGATCACGACGGTCTCCGGGTCGCGCACCTCGAAGCGGATGTCCTCGGCGTGGAAGCGCTGCACGGAGTCGTGGTGCGGACCGCGGGGGAAGCGGAAGAAGGTGCTGGTGCGCCCGTAGGGGCTGGAGGCCTGCGGGCGCCGCCCGGTGATGATGTACGAGCCGCCGCGGCAGGTGATGGAACCGCCGTAGGGGAACTCCAGGAAGTTGCCCCACTCGTACTCGACCTTCATGTCGTTGAACCAGTAGTTGAGGAACTGGTCCTGCTGCCGCGGATCCGTCGACTTCTGGGAGAGCCCGGAGTAGAGGAACGCCTTTCGGTAGGCGCCGCCCACCCGGCAGGCGTCCCAGCGCATCTCCGAGTTGGTGTTGCTCCCGTCGAGCGCGAGTCCGTACGTCCACTCACCGGTCCACTCACAGGCGGTGAAGCGGTAGTCCTGCGCCTGACCGGTCGAGTAGGAGTAGAAGAAGGAGGCGCCGGGGGTGCCGGAACGGAATCCGATCTGCTCGAACATGATGTTCGCCCAGCTGTCCTCGTTGCGGCAGAGGTAGGCGTTCTCGGCCCGCGCCGGAGCGAACAGGATCTGCGTCATCCGCTTGCCGGCGCCCCGGAACCGGAGACCGTTGGCCTTCAGCTTGCCGCCGCCGGCGTTGATCAGGGCATTGGGTTCCCGGATGAGGTAGGTCCCTGCCGGCACGTCGATCACCGTACGGCCGATGTGGTCCCACACCCGGCCCGCCGCGTAGGTGTACGCACGGGCGAACGCGCGGCTGTCGTCGGTGCGTCCGTCTCCCTTGGCGCCGAAGTCCGCCACCACGTCGACGACGTCCTTGCCCTTGGGCTTGCGGCCGGTCACGGTGCGGGCCTTGGCGTCGTCCTGAGGATCCGGGGACGGCGGGGACTCCTGGGAGTCGCAGCCCGCGAGGCCGGCCGCCAACGCGGCGGCCGTACCCGCCAGCACCGCCCTGCGGGTGGCGCCGCCGGTTGACCGGGAGAGCCTTCCTGCCATGATGTTGCTCCTTCGGGGGGTCCAGTCATCAGGTGGGGGACATGAGCCAGTTCGGTTACGCGATCAGAGAGCTTTCCGCGGCGCAGAAATCCGCGAAGGGGGTGTCTCTGTATTCGCGCTACGTGAACCGGCCGGCCGGCCGGATACTCGCCGCCGTCGGCTACAGCATGAAGCTGACGCCCAATCAAATAACCCTGATCAGTGCGGCGTTCACCCTCTTGGGCGGCACACTGATCGCGACGCTCGGCCCCTCGCCCGCCGTGGCGCTCGGTGTCTTCGTCGCGCTGGTCCTCGGTTTCGCACTCGACTCCGCCGACGGGCAGCTCGCCCGGCTCACCGGCACCGGCAGCCCCGCCGGGGAGTGGCTCGATCACGTGGTCGACTGCGCGAAGATGCTGGCCCTCCACATGGCTGTGCTCATCTCGTTCTACCGCCACTTCGACTTCTCCGCCCCCGTGTATCTGCTCGTTCCCGTCGCGTTCCAGTTCGCCGCGGTCATGGTCTTCTTCGGCGGCATCCTCACCGAACAGCTCAAGCGCGCGGAGCGGCTCAAGAGCGCTGCGGGCGCGCCGGCGGTCGTGGCCCCCGCGTCCACCCTGCGCTCCGTCGCACTGCTGCCGGTCGACTACGGGGTGTTCTGCGCGATCTTCCTGGCGTTCGGCAGCCGCGACCTGTTCGTGACGCTCTACTGCGTCCTGCTCGCCGCGCATGTTCTCTTCATGGTGGCGTTCCTGGCCAAGTGGTATCGCGAACTGGCCGCCCCCGGGCGCTGAGGCGCCGGGGACGGCCGATTCGTCAGGTCAGGCGGAAGCCGCGAGCCCGTCGAGTGCCTTGCGCAGCAAGGTGCTCGACGTGTGCACGGTGTAGGGGAAATAGATCACTTCCACCCCCACCGTCGCGAAGTCGCGTTCCAGTCTGCCGCCCTTTTCCGTGCCCCTCCAGTCGTCGCCCTTGAAGATGACGTTGAAGCGCACCTGCTGCCACGTCTCCAGCTTGTCGGGCACGGTTTCGACAAACGCCGCGTCGACGAATCGCACGCTGCGCACGATCTCCAACCGCTCGGTGAGCGGAATGACCGGCGCCTTTCCCTTGGCTTGTACAGCCATTTCGTCCGACACCACACCCGCCACCAAATAGTCGCACTGACTCCTGGCGTGCCGGAGAATGTTCAAGTGCCCGACGTGGAATAGGTCGTAGACCCCGGGTGCGTAACCTACTCGGTGCGTCATGTACCCCCCACTCGGCGTGCGATCAACTCTTGGCGGTGACGTAGACCGGGCCGTTGCGCCCGGAGACGTTGGTGCCGTCGGTGACCTCGATCGAGTAGCGGTGCTGCGTGCCGGGATCCACGGTGTCCGTGAAGCTCATGTTGGGCCGATTCCAGTAGCGCGAATCCTGGTTGCGCGAGGTCAGATAGACGCCGTCGCGGTAGATCTTGTACGTCAGGACGCCGTTGTCCCGGTCCCAGGAAGCCTTCCAGTTCAGCGTGATCTTGCCCCGGGAGGAGCTCGTCCCGCTGAGGATCGGCACCTGCGGGGCCCCGGTGTCGGGCGCGGCCGCGAACCTCGTCAGGCCCTGCTGGGCCTTCTCGTTGACGGTGGTGAACTCGCCGCCGGCCCACAGGATGCCGTCCGCCATGGTCAGCGCCCGCGGGCCGATCTGCTCGCCGATGCCGTCGTTGGTGTCCGGGAACCACGGCAGGATCGTCTTGTCGGAGATCGACTGCGCCAGGAAGTGCTGGCGGTTCTCGATGTCCGGGAAGCCGCCCGGGGTGGAGGAGCAGTTGTGCGCGTGCGAGCCGCTGTAGAGCACGCCCTTGTACGGCAGGACGGCCTGGGTGGCGCCCAGGCAGGTGTCCTTCCAGACCTGCGAGCCGTCGGAGAGCCGGCCTGCGGCCCGACCGTCGAAGACACCGCCGCCCGATCCCTCGGCGCCCAGATAGAAGTTCGTGCCGTCGTTGACCAGCGCCTTCACGGCGGACCTGTTGGGGATCCAGCCGGTGAAGCTGTGAACGGTCTTGCCGGTGGTCGCGTTCAGGCCCGCCAGCGCGTGCACGCCGAACAGGCTGCCGTTGACCGAGGTGAAACGGCCGCCGATGATCACCTTGTTGAGCTGGGGCGCGACCGTGATCGCATTCACCGCGGGCGTGGGGTCGTTGGAGACCGACGAGCCGCGGATCGTGGCCTTGAACGGCAGCAGGTCGCCCGTCGGCCGCAATGCGGCGATCCGTTCGCGGGTCTGCCCCTGCACCGTGTCGAAACCGCCGCCGACGTAGACCGTGTCGGCGGTCACGTCGATGGCCCGCACGGTGGAGCTGACCGTCGGCTTCCACGCCGAACCGATCGTGCAGTCCGCGGTGTTGAGGGTGGCGGTGTTGGACCGGCCGACCGATCCGGCCTTGCTGAACGAACCTCCGAGGTAGATCAGCGAGCCGTCGGGCGAGGCTTTCATGGCCCGGATCGTGCCCGTCCCGCCGGTGAAGGCCGGGGCGCACGACAGCGGTTGACCGGTCTTCGCATCGAATGCCGCGAAGTTCGTACGGGCCAGCTCACCGGTGCCGGGAGCGGCCCCCGGCGGCCGGATGTGTGTGAAGGTGCCCCCCACATAGACGATGCCCTTGGCGTACGCCATGGCCCAGACGATGCCGTCGGTCTGCCAGGTGCTCAGCGGATCGGCGGTCAGCGTGGGCTCGCCGGCGGCCTGCGCCGGCCCGGCGGCCATCACCGTGGACGCGGTGCCGAGTACGGCAGCGGCGAGCAAGAGATTGATGTGTCTGCTTCTTTGGCGCACAGGTCCCCCCTGGAAGCACAGCGCGATCGAAATTGACAGGATGAGAAGCGGAACCGAGATGAGTTCTGTGCGGAAATGGGCCCAGCGTTCATCGCGAGTTTTCCGAGCTGCGCTTGCGCAGCGCTCCGAAGAACTCCCCTACCCCCAGCGGCAAACGATAGCGCCAGACGGAGGCGCAGAAAGCCCCAATGGCTAAAACAATTCCCAAGGACGCACCTAGCGAACTATCGCCGAAAAACGTCCGCATGGCGAACGCCGGCGGCGCCACCACGCCGACGCCGACCAGCGCCGCCCCCAGATAGCCGCGGTCGACCGTGCGGAAGCCGAGGCGGTAGCGGACCAGCAGGGCCGACGCGACGTTGTCCACCACGATCGCCAGACCCCACGACACCGCCGCACCCAGCACCCCGTAGCGCGGAACCAGCCACACGCCCGTGCCCAGCTGAACCAGGAACGCGGCACCGGCGACCCAGAGATTCCAGACACTCCGTCCGGCCATCAGAATGACGGTCTGCGCGTTGCCGGCGCCGACGTTGATCAGACACGCGGCGCAGAGGACCAGCAGCCCCGCCGCGCCACCACCGAACCCCGGTCCGAAGAGCGACAGCACCGTGCCGGGGAAGCAGGCGAGCACCACGAACACCGGCCAGGAGAAGAGAGCGATCCATCGGGTCGAGACCCGGTGCAGGTGATGCGCCGCGGGCTCATCACCCCCCGCGAGCAGCCGGCTGATCTGCGGCGCCACCGCCAGCCTGATCGCGAGTTGCAGCAGCGTCCCGGCGGTGACCAGGCGCCCGATCGCGGTGTACACGCCCGCCTGAGCGCTGGTGCCCAGCACCGACAGCAGGATCACACCGATCCACACCGCGGCGATGTCGAAGACCGACGAGGCAGCCCGAGGAGCGGCGAAGGCCCAGAATTCCCGCGCCTGCGACGGTGGCCGCGAACTGCCCGGATGTGCCCGGCAGGACCGGCGCAACGACAGACCGGCCGCCACCGCCCCCAGCAGACCGGGTGCCAGCCACGCCGCGGAGACACCCACCACGCTCGGCGCCAGCAGCACCAGGGGGAGCGCGAGAAGGACCCGGAGCACCGGCTTGCCGATCTGCTCCACGCCCACGAACGGCACCACCGAGCCGAAGCCCCGGGTGGCGCCGAGCAGTACCAGCGACACCGTCGTCACCGGAAGGAACACCGCGAACAGCCGCAATATCACCGTGGCTCGGCCGGGGTCCAGGTCGGGAAGCAGCCAGCCGGCGAGCCCGGGGGAGAAGAACATCACCACCGCCCCCGCGGCGCTCGCCACGAGGGTCGGCACCACCGACGTCCGCAACAGCCCCGGCACGCCACCGCCCCCGGTCACCTCCAGATCGCGGGAGACGAAGCGGACCAGCGCGGTGTCGGCCCCGAGCTTGAAGGCGTTGCTGAGGATGGTGAACGCCGCTACTCCCGTGAAGACCGCACCGGCCCCGCGCGCTCCGAGGCCGTGCGTGACGACGGCGACGAGGGCGAAGCCGAACAGGGCGTTCGCGGCCGAGCCAGCGAGGCCGAACGCGCCTCCGCGCGCGGTCGTGGCGACTCCGCGCCGCCCGGCCGCGCCGGTGTCGGGGCGCTGCTCCGCCGGCGCCGCGCCGGACCCGGCGGGACCGAGTGCCGTCATCCGCGCAGTGAGGTGGAGTCGACGTCGGCGGGCGCCCCGCCCATCGGCGGGTGGCCCGCCCGAGGTGGCTGCGGCGTGACGACCGGTGCGGCAAGAGGCGCTCGGGCGTGGTTGCGGCCGTGCTTGCGCTGCGTCGGACCGCCGTCCGTGAGACCCCGCAGCGGCCGCCGGTGGCTGCCCTTGTCCAGAACCGCGCCCAGGATGTGCCCGCCGGCCCCGGTGATCAGCTCCCACACCCGGTCCAGGTCGTCCCTGCGCACCTCGTTGAGATCGCAGACCACCACCACGCCGGCCGCCTGCTTGGCGACGGCCAGGCCGTCCGCGTGCGAGAGCAGCGGCCCGGTGACGACGACGACGTTCTCGTTCGGATCGGTGGGGGTGCTCAGCAGCCGGGCGAAGTCCGGGGAGGACAGGGCACGCGCAGGGTTCGGCACCTCCCGGCCGGGCAGCAGGTCGAAGCGTCCGTCGACGCCGGCCTCCACCGCGAGCCGCTCGCCGTCGGACCAACTGCCCGGCACCGGTCGGCCGTGACCGGGGCGCAGCGGGAGCCGCCCGGTGAGTTCGGGGGTGCGCAGGTTCGCCTCGACGAGCAGGACGTCGTTGCCGATCTCCGCGAAGGCGCCGGCCAGATTGACCGCGACGGACACGGCGTCCGCATTCTCGCGGGGGGCGACGATCAGCAGGCTGCCGCGTCCCGCGAAGCGCTGGTCGTGCACCAGCCGGAAGGCGATCGTGCGATAGGCCTCGGCGCGGTTGCCGCGCCCGGCCCGGCCGACCTCCAGCAACGCCTCACCACCCCGTCGGCGCGGCAGTATGCCGAGCACCGGCGCGCGGAGGTTGTCCTGGACATCCGCCACCGACCGCACCCGCGGCTCCAGAACCGAGCGGATCCAGGCCGCCAGGATCCCCAGTGCCAGGCCGGCCACCGCGCCGGCGAGCATCAGCAGGGCAAGGCCGGGACTGGACGGGAAGGCCGGCGGGTCGCCCTTGCGTACGATGTCGCCGGGCGTGGTGTCGAGGGACTTCAGGCTGGAGATCCGTCCCTGCAGATCCGCTATTTCCGAGATGATGTTGCTGCGCTCGGACTCGTCGGTGGCCTGCGCCGTCCCACCGCCGGCGTTGGCGATGCGGCGGTCCAGCACCTTGCGCTGGTCGGTCAGCGGCTTCAGCTCGTCGCTGAGCTTGCTGACGGTGGTCTCGATCCGCTGCGTCGCGGCGTTCTGGCGGTAGTCGAGATACGCGTGCACGAACGCGTTGACCAGTGCCGCCGCGCGTCGCGGGGAGTCCGCGCTGTACTCGAACATCAGGGTCTGGGTCTCGGGCGGGTTGCTCACCCGCAGATCGCGCTGGAGCACGGCCGGCTCGGCGGTGTCCCCCAGAGCCTTGGCCGCGGCCGCGGCGACCGACGCGCTCTGCGCGATCTGCCGCTCGGTGCCCATGCTGATCTGCTTGTCCACCGAGACGCCGCCCGCCTCGAACGGTGCGGTGCTGATCGCATGCACCACGACCTCGCCGGTCGCCGTGTAGGTCGAGCCACCGAACAGGTACACCGCGCCGCCGCCCAGCATGCCCAGCACCAGGCCGAGCAGGAGCAAGGCGCGGTAGCGGAAGAGCTGGCGCAGTTGATCACGCAGCTGGTCCGGCTCCTCCGAGGGCTCGTCGAAGACGCTCACGTACGTGCTCCTCCTGTGGGTAACGGCACAGCGACGGCGCGCGCATCGGCAGCGGGCGCGCACACGGACTGCTGTCCGGTGGGCGGCGGGAGTTGCCGCCCCGGTTTGCGGGTGATCAGAAGCGGGATGAACAGCAGTAGTGCGAGCGGGCCCACGATGGCCATGAGGCTGCCGCGCAACAGGACGAGTTGGTAGAAGCCGAACGCGGGCACCAGCAGTGCCGCGAGTGTGCCACGATGCCGCCGCAGCCGGTGCCGGATGTCATCGATACGCCGCCCCACCGCCCCGATCAGGGCGAAGACCCCGACCACCGAGGGAAATCCGGCCCACATGTACGTCTCGATCCACAGGGGCGCGGAGAGGTTCTCGAACGTGTAGCCGGCGTGCCGGGCGAGCTGGATGCCCGCGTCGGCCGGCTTGCCCGGCCATGCCGCGCGCGGCACGAAGAACAGCGGCGGACCCAGCGCGGAGGTCGGCGTGAACCCGCGCGTGCGCACGTAGTCCATCCCCGTCTCGATCTGCTGGAAGGCGTCGTAGTCACCGTTGGACGTGAACTGCTCGGCCAGCGAGAGGACCTGGACGGGCTCGCGCTTGTCGTAGCGGAAGTAGTCGCTGTACGGGAAGACCACCAGCACCACGGCGGTGACCGCGGCCGCGCCGATCCGGAACGCCCGCGGCCCGCGCAGCCCGGAGGCGCTGAAGACGAGGGCGAGCAGCACCGTCCCGGCCCAGAAACGCGGCTGGCTGATCGGGTTGTTGACCACGGCGTTGACGACGATGAGCAGCGGCAGCAGGATCCAGCGCACGCCACGCAGGGTGCGGTCGCCCGCCCGGAAGCGGGGTACGTGCACGAGGGCCACCAGCGCCCAGAAGGCGGGCACCGAAAGCACCCACGCCGCCATCGCCCGGTCCGCCGACCCGGACGGCGCCGCCTGTGCCGCCGCCTCGTTGGCCGCCTGCCGGCTGAGGAAGAACGCCGACAGCCCGCCCTGGCCCGGAATCAGCACGACGGCCAGCAGCAGTGCCACCCCGCACAGCAGCAGCACCCGGCCGGACGTCAACCGTCGCGCGAGAACCGGTTCGAGGAACGTGGAGGTGCGGGCGGAGCGCCAGGACGCCAGAGCGGAACCGGCACTGTAGGCAAGAAGTCCGGTTTCCACCACGGCGGTTGACAGGAACGCGGTGTGCGCGTCGACGACGAAACCGCGGGGATACGCGTCCGTGGCGAGCATGGCCAACGGGGCGAGGCCCAGCCATACATAGGTGAAGAGCCAGAACCCGAAGGCGATCACCCGCGCCCGGACGTCGGTCAGCACCCGCGCCAGCGCCGTGCCCGAGTGCACCACCACCACGCCCTGCACGGCGAGCGCCGCGCCGAAGCGGGCGTCGAGCGAGTGCAGGATCAGCACCGGCAGCAACACCACGAACAGCAGCGTCCAGCAGCAGAGCGCGGCGATGCCGCGTGCACGCACGACAGTGCGCGGCCCTCCGGGCATGAGCGGCCCACCTCCCCCCAACTCCCCACCAACGTCCACAATCTAAGGGACGTCGGGTCACAAGGTCGTCTTCGGGACACAATCGCAATCCAAATCGCGGTCGCGGGCATCCGCCGACTCCTACGATGACCGCACAGCCAGAGGGGGCCCAGTCGTGGAAAACTCGTTAGCGGGCCGGTGCGTGCTCGTGGTCTCGACCAACTACGCACCCGAACACACCGGCATAGGTCCGTACTCGACCCAGATCGCCGAACACCTCGCCGCATCGGGAGCCGACACCCACGTGCTCGCCGGGATGCCGCACTACCCGGCATGGCGGGTGGGGGAGGGCTATGCGGGCAGGTGGCGGATGTGCGAGGTCCGGGGAGGGGTCACGATCCACCGGCGGCGGCACACCGTTCCGCCACGTCAAACCGCCCTGCGCAGAGCCTTGTTCGAGGCGAGCATCCTCACCCACGGCATCCTGGCGCCGCCGCGGGTCCGTCCCGATGTGGTCCTCACGCAGATGCCCAGCCTGGCCGGGGGCGTGCTGGGCGACCGTCTGGCGCGGCGCGCCGGCGTACCGCATGTCGTGATCGTCCAGGATCTGATGGGTGCCGCCGCCGAGCAGAGCGGCATCCAGGGTGGCGGCAGGGTCGCCGGCCTGGCCGGGGGGCTGGAAGGCAGAGTGCTGCGCGGGGCCACCGTCGTGGGAGTGGTGCACGAGTCGTTCGTGGACCGTGTCACGGCGATGGGCGTGCCGCGTGAGCGCGTGCACGTGGTGCCCAACTGGGCGCATGTGAAGGGGCCGAGCGGAGACCGCGCGCTGACGCGGCAACGGCTGGGCTGGTCCGAGCGGGACACCGTGGTGCTGCACGCCGGAAACATGGGGCTCAAGCAGGGACTCGACGTTCTGGTGGAAGCCGCCCGGCTCGCCGAGCAGGAGGGCGCCGGCGTACGCATGGTGCTGATGGGCGACGGCAATCAACGAGAGCGTCTCCAGCAGCTCGCCGCGGACGTCCCCGCACTGTCGTTCCTGCCGCCGGCCGACACCGAAGAGTTCCCGGAGGTGCTGGCCGCCGCGGATGTGCTCGCGGTGACGCAGAAGGCGTCCGTACTGGACATGAGCCTGCCGTCCAAGCTGACGTCCTACTTCATGACAGGGCGGCCGGTGATCGCGTCGGTGGCCGCCGAGGGGGGCACCGCGAAGGAGGTGCTGCGGTCGGGCGCCGGATCGGTGGTGGCGCCCGAGGACCCCAAGGCGCTGCTGGCGGAGATCCGTTCGCTCGCCGACGACCCGGAGCGCGCCTCCCGGCTGGGGGCGCACGGCCCGCGCTACGCAGAACGGCAGCTCAGCAGCCGGGCCGGTCTGGACCGGATCACCGCACTCCTGCGCCTCGCGCAGCGCCCCGCCGGAGGGGACGGGTCGTGATCCGCCGGCGGCTGCGGGGCATCCGCCCGGCAGCCGCCGACAAGGTCACTTCGCGGCGGGCCGGCTGACGGAGGTGTACCACTCCGCCAGCCGGTCGGTGACCGCCGCCAGAGAGAACTCCGTGTCGACGGCGTTCAGGCCCGCCCGGGTCAGGCGTTCCCGCAGCGGACGGTCCTCCAGCAGCCGCAGCACCGCGTCGGCCAGCTGCTCCGGTGAGCCGTCCGTCACCAACGCCGCCTCCCGGCGCTGGAGTTCGGCGGCGATGCCGCAGCTGTGCGTGCACACCACGGGTGTGCCCACCGCCAACGACTCCAGCACGCTCATCGGGAACGGCTCGTCCACGCTGGGCAGGACATACACGGTGGCCCGTGCCGTCCGCTCCACCGCGGCGTCGTGCTCCAGCGCACCGCCGTACGTCACCGCGCCGTCGAGGCCCTCGCTCGCGATCAGGCTCCGGACCTCGGCCAGCCGTCCCTCGTCCGATCCGTGCAGCGTGAACGACACGTCGGGGCGCTTGCGGTGCACCAGTGCGGCCATACGCACGAATGCCTCGGGGCGTTTGCGGGTCTGCAGCCGGGCGAGGAAGAGCACGTCCGTCTCGCTGCTCTCCGCAGTGTCGGCTCGGGCGCGCACCCCGTTGGCGAGCCGGACCAGACGCGGTCCGTCCCTGCCCAGCACCCGGCGCAGCCCTGCTTCCTCCTCCTCCGTCAGGACCAGGGCGGCGCGCGCCCTGCGCAGCAGCGGGACATACACCCTGTCGAAGAGCGCGGCCACGACCGACCGGCGAGGCTGGACCATCCCGTGCGTCTGCACCAGGAAGGGGCGGCGCCGCAGCACGGCCACGGCGAGCGCCGCGAGCGAGACCAGGTCGCGCCCGGCATGGATGTGCCACACATCGGACCGGCCCGCCCGGCGCCAGAGAGCCGGCAGCAGCGCCGGGTGGAACAGGCCGAGGAACCCCTGTCCCGGCACCAGCGTGCGGGCCCGGAACGCGCGCAGCGGAACGTCGTCGACCGTGCGCGGGGGCGCTTTCCGCCCGCGCCACAGCGAGACCAGCTCCACATCGTGGCCACGCGCGGCGAGTTCGCCCAACTGCCCGGTGGCCACACTCACCGGCCCCCCGTACGCCCCGTCATCGCTGACCAGGGTGACGACATGGGTGATTTTCATCCTCGGCCCCCGGTGGTCAGGACGTCCCCCGGGGAGACATCGTGGTGGGCGACCGCCCCTGCGCCGACCACCGCGCCCGCCCCGACGGTGACGCCGCGCAGCACGATGGCGCGGGCGGCCACCCACGCTCCGGCTTCCAGACGGATCGGGGCGTTGTCGAACTCGAAGGTGGGGGAGCGGCGTTGGTGGCTTCCGGTGCACAGGACGGCGCCTTGGGACACGCAGACGTCGTTCGCGAGGCTGATCGGCTCCAGGTTGATCAGCCAGGCATCCTCGCCCACCCAGACGTCGTCGCCGACGGTCAGCTTCCACGGCCACTGCACGCGCACCCGGTGGCGGATGAGCACCCGGTCCCCGATACGCGCACCGAAGGCGCGCAGCAGCGCCGGCCGCAGGCGCGGCGGGAACCACCACTTCACGAACAGCACGTTGAGCGCGGCGAACCAGGCGGCCTGCATCAGCAGACCGCGGCCCTTGTCGTAGCCCGCGCCGCTGAAGCCGCGCAGCCGGCGGGCGGTGACGGGCGCGGTCATCGGTCCACCCGCACCCGGTGGCCGGCGAGTTCGTCCTCCAGCTCGCGGACGTCGGACTCGACCATGATCCGGGCGAGTTCGTCGAACTGCACCTTCGCGGACCAGTCCAGCAGGCTCTTGGCCTTGGACGGGTCGCCGATGAGCGCGTCGACCTCGGACGGACGCTCGTACTTCGGGTCGAAGCGCACGCTGCGCTCCCAGTCCAGCCCCACCGCGTCGAAGGCCGCTCGCAGGAAGTCCCTCACGGTCGCGGCGACACCGGTCGCCACGACGTAGTCGTCCGGCTCGTCCTGCTGGAGCATCAGCCACATGGCTTCCACATACTCCGGCGCGTAACCCCAGTCGCGGACGGCGTCGAGGTTGCCGAGGTAGAGGTGCTCCTGGAGGCCGGCCTGGATGCGGGCCACCGCGCGGGTGATCTTGCGGGTGACGAAGGTCTCGCCGCGGCGGGGGCTCTCGTGGTTGAAGAGAATGCCGTTGACCCCGTAAAGACCGTATGCCTCGCGGTAGTTGACCGTCGACCAGTACGCCATGACCTTGGCGCAGCCGTACGGGCTGCGCGGATGGAAGGGCGTCGACTCGTTCTGCGGCGGCGGGGTGGCGCCGAACATCTCCGAGGAGGAGGCCTGGTACACCCGGGTCTGCACGCCGCTGGCCCGGATGGCCTCCAGTAGCCGCAGGGCACCCAGGCCGGTCACGTCACCGGTGTAAAGCGGCGCGTCGAAGGAGACCCGGACATGGGACTGGGCGCCGAGGTTGTAGACCTCGTCGGGCTGCACGTCCCGCAGCAGGTTCACCAGTGCGACACCGTCCGACAGGTCGACGTGGTGGAGCAGCAGCCGCCGGTCGGGGGTGTGCGGGTCCTGGTAGATGTGGTCGATGCGCTCGGTGTTGAAGCTGGACGAGCGTCTCATCAGCCCGTGCACGGTGTAGCCCTTACTCAGCAGCAATTCGGCGAGGTACGAACCGTCCTGGCCGGTGATACCGGTGATGACAGCGGTTTTTGACATGGCTTCCCCCCACGAGAAGTGATGCGCTCAATGGTTGTTCGGTGAATTCCCCTCCGCCGGAGATCTCCGGCGGAGGGACGCTACCCGCTCGGTGCCCGGCGGTCGAGAGCCGAGAGCGGCAGGCATTTCCTGAAATGGCCGGTGGACGTATCGGGTTGACTGGCACAATCCGCGCCATGGATGACTTGCTGCCCACACCCGCACGAATCTTTGTCGCAGGCCACCGCGGTCTGGTGGGATCCGCCGTGGCCCGGCGCCTGGCCGCGAGCGGCTATGAGGTGCTGACCCGCACCCGCACCGATCTCGACCTGCGCGACGGTGACGCCACCGCCGCGTATCTCCGGGCGGCCCGGCCCGATGCCGTCGTCCTGGCCGCCGCGAAGGTCGGCGGCATCATGGCCAACAGCACCTACCCCGTGCAGTTTCTCGAGGACAACCTGAGCATTCAGCTCAGTGTCATCGCCGGAGCCCACCAAGCGGGGGTGCGCCGGCTCCTCTTCCTCGGATCGAGCTGCATCTACCCCAAGCTCGCCGCCCAGCCGATCACCGAGGACGCGCTGCTGACCGGGGCGTTGGAGCCCACCAACGAGGCGTACGCCATCGCCAAGATCGCCGGCCTGATCCAGATCCGCTCCTACCGCCGGCAGTACGGTGCCTCGTTCATCTCCGCCATGCCGACGAATCTGTACGGTCCCGGCGACAATTTCGATCTCGCCACCTCGCATGTGCTGCCGGCGCTCATCCGCCGCTTTCACGAGGCGAAGGAGAAGGAACTGCCGGACATCACGCTCTGGGGCACCGGAACGCCCCGGCGCGAGTTCCTGCACGTCGATGACCTTGCGGCCGCCTGCGAGCTGCTGCTGCGCGGCTATGACGCGGAGGAGACGGTCAACGTCGGATGCGGCGAAGACCTGACCATCGCCGAACTCGCCTCCCACGTCGCCTCCGCCGTGGGCTACGAGGGCCTCATTTCCTTCGACCCTTCCCACCCTGACGGCACACCGCGCAAGCTCCTCGACATCAGCCGGCTGCGTGCCCTGGGCTGGGCGCCGACCATTCCGCTCGCCGAAGGCATTGCCCGGACCTATCAGGCGTGGCGGTCGGAGCCGGCACCGGTCTGATCCCGCCGTGCCCTCGGGGTGCGGTCGGCGTCCGCCCAGTGGCAGGACACCGGCCGCACCCCGCGGCCTACTGTGGCTGGACGAGTGAGTCCGAAGTCCCGCCTGCCGGGAGGCGCGAGGCGCGAGCGCGCCCCGCGTCGTCGGTCGCCGACGCTCCGCGTCGACGCTCTCAGCCGCCTGGCGACCGCACGCACCAGGACCCTCCCGGCCCACCCGACGGGCGGACGACGCGACGTCGAACTCACTCATCTAGTACGCACCGCGCCCGTCCACCACGGCACGCAAGGTGCGCACCAGTACGTCGATATCGCGGGCGTAGGACCAGTTGTCGACGTAGCTGAGATCCAGCGCGACCGTCTCGTCCCAGGAGAGATCGGACCGTCCGCTGACCTGCCACAGTCCGGTGAGCCCCGGCTTGACGGCCAAGCGGCGGATCTCCGTCCCGTCGTAGCGCTCGACTTCTTCGGGGAGCGGGGGCCGCGGGCCCACCAAGGACATATGGCCGACGAGGACGTTGTACAGCTGCGGCAGCTCGTCCAGGGAGAAGCGGCGCAACAGCCTCCCCACCCGTGTCACCCGCGGGTCCCGGCGGATCTTGAACATCGCCCCGTCGTGCTCGTTCGCCGCCTCCAGCGCGGCCCGCATCCGGTCGGCGGTGACGACCATCGTGCGGAACTTCCACATACGGAACGGCAGTTGATCCCTGCCGACCCGGATCTGGCAGTAGAACACCGGGCCCGCGGAGGAGACCCGTATCGCCGCGGCCACCACCGCGAAGACGGGGGAGAGCAGCACGAGCAGCAGCAAGGCCCCCAACCGGTCGGTGGCGTGCTTCAGCAGCACCGGAAATCCGCGCCGCGCCGCGGGGTCTATGTGCATCACCGTCAGGCCCGCCGCCTTGGCCAGCCTGACGCGGTGCTGTGAGACGTCGATCAGGCCGGGAAGAATGGCCAGATCCCGGCCCTCGTCATGCAGGGCCCAGGCGAGGCGGCGAATCCGCTCGGCCGTCATCTGCCGACCCGGCGCCACGAAGACGAGATCGGCGTCGAGTTCGACCGCGCTGCGCAGCACGGTCTGTCCGTCGTCCGCCCCTTCCGGCGCGGCACCGTCGACGGCGAGCCGGGCAGGCAGCGGCAGCGCCGCGTCCGTGGCGCCCTCCCCGACGAGGCAGCTGCCGACGACGATGTACTCGTGATCGGTGCGGTGTGCCAGCTCGGCGAGCACGGCATCGACGGCGCCCGACTCCCCGACGATCAGGACGCGGCGCAGCCCTTGTGCCTGTCGGCGAATGGCCAGCAGATACCGGTGCATGAGCTTGCGCCGGACCACGGTCACCACCAGACAGGGCAGCAGCGCGAGCACCCAGACCTCGGCAGAGATCTCGACGCGCGCCGCGAGACAGGCGACGGCGAACACGCCCACCGTGGTGAGCCAGTCCCGGAAGACCGGTAGCACCGACCCGCTGTCTCCCACCGAACCCTTGACGTAACGATTCTTTGCTGCTGCTACGGCGAGCCATGCGGCGCCGGCCAGTGTCGCGGCGAGCAGCGGGTGCGGTTGCCGGGTCGCGGCGCAGAGCACGCCGACCGGCACTGCGGCACCCAACACGTCCACGACCAGAGCAAGTTGGAGCAGTCCCCGTAATGCCGGCCTGTGTCTACCTCTCTTCTCGTGTTCCCACGCGCGGTGCAGCTTGGCTGTCCCGGCGGGTGACTCGATCACCCGTGATCCGGCAGCTTCGAACAACCCCATGGCCCCCCACTTGGTCGTCCCCAACTCTTACGAGGCGGTGGCGAGCCCCCAGCTCGCCACCGCCTCGGTATTGGACGTGAACGCTAGAGCACGGTGCGGGCACCTGCTGCGGTTTACCTATTTTGAGTGTTCTTGTGTCCCGTTGTTTACATCTACTGACAAATATGAGCCGACTTCGGGCTGTGTCCGTCTGGCAGCCGTGAGGGACCGTCAGTGGGCTTGCCGGACCGCAAACACGCTGGCCCGCCTCGCGAACGGCACCGGAGCCGGTTCCGCGGCAAGGAGCGTCAAGGGCGCGGCCACCTGCGCAGGCGTCACTTCCGTCACAAAATTCGTGTCGTAGCCCCGGCACGCCTCCTGCGGCTCCGGCCGTCCCCTCGCGGACGTAGCCACCCTCGCTCACCAGCGTGCCGCTCCGCATCCGGAGCGCCGAGCCGGTGACCGGAATTCCCCCCTCATCCGTTCACCTCCTCCGTCCGAGGCGTGGATCCGCACCCTCGGAACGTGGCCTCGCCGGCCGGGTTCGACGCCCTTTCCGCGACGTCGTTTCCCAACTACACGAAGATCACCTGTAGTTGGTGGAATGCTCCGGCGGATTCCGTTGGCGGCCTCGCGGAGATGCGCCGTACGCTCAGTCCTCTGGTGGGATCGAAGGGCGGGGGGCAATTCGATGGATGTGTACCGGAACGGGACGAAGGTCGGCTCGGTCGAAGAGGACGGCACGGTCCGGCACGGCGGATGGCTGGGGGAGAAGGCCGGCAAGGTCGAAGAGGACGGCACCGTCCGACGTGGCGGATGGCTCGGCGAGAAGGTCGGCCAGGTCAAGGATGACGGCACCATCTGGCGCGGATGGGGAGAGAAGGCCGGTCACATCAAGGAGGACGGCACGGTCTGGCGAGGCTGGGGGGTCAAAGTCGGCTTGGTGAAGGACATGACCGACATCAAGAAGGCCGGCGGCGCAGCGCTGCTCCTGCTGCTGTGAACGCGCTCCGCACAAGCGGCGCCCACTTCCCCTACCGCCCGCACCACGCGTAGCGGGCGAAGCGATCAGTACAGCTCGGACGCGGACGGGGTGATCGCCGCTTGCCGGTCCTGTGTGGTGTAGGCGAAGTTGAGGACCGTACGCCGCAGACCGGAGCGGCGCAGCGGCGTCACGCGGTGGGCGGAGACATCGCTGCGCAGCAGATACCCGTCACCAGGCCGATGGTGGGCCACGCGGGCCGCGCCCGTCGTCAGGGCTTCCAGACCCGTCGCGTGCGGTACGTGCTCCAGGAGCCCGCCGTCGGCCGGGTCGTCCGGTGCTTCCATGAACAGCACCAGGGCCACCGGATAGTCGTCGGTGTGCGCGCCGTGCGTATCGCCCCGCTGATGCAGGATGTTGATGACGTGCCGTTCGAGCGGGTCGCGCACCCCGACGGCTTCCCATCCGGCGATCGCGCCCACGAGGCGGATCAGTTGACCGTCGCGGTACACGCCGGCGATCAGCTTCGACTCCTCGGCGATCAGGTGCCCGCCGAGGGTGGTCATGTGGCGGGGCGAGTGACCCATGGACGCCATGGAGAAGTCGCGCCGCACAGCGAGTTTCTCCAGCCGCCGCACCTCGGTCCGGAGAGCCGACAGGCCGTCGGGGCAGACCAGTTGGGGTAGTGGCACGTAGCAGTCCGCCGCGAAACGGGCGCGCAGATCAGGGGAGAAGTCAGGTAAGGAGAGCACGGCCATCGCACTACCCCCCTCCCGATCGGGACAACCCCGGGCGCCGAGCGGAGAGCGGATTGCCCCGGCAAGCCGTGCGTCCAGCCCCGGCTCCGGCGGCATCGGCGGATAGCAGAGGGAATCAGATTCGTACCGGGGCAGCGCGATATTTGTACCGGCGAAACAACAGGCCGCGCACGATGAACGGGGCCGGCCGGTGACGCGTACCCCCCGGCGTCCGCTCCGGGCCCGGAGCGGACGCTCCCATGGGGGCGTAGTTCCGAGACGTGAGGAGGGGCCGATGAGCGACCCCGGCAACCCAGCGCTCCGCAACGACTCCAACCAGCCGCAACTGCGCGGCCTGCCCGATGGGGAGGCCGAAATCCGCCTGGTGCTCCGCCTGCAGTGGGAGGACGTCGCGGCGCTCGGCCAGGCCGCGGGGCGGCTCGCCGCCCAGCTGCAGCGCCCGGTGACCCTGGACGAGGCCGCGAGCCACCGGCTGCGCACCCGGCCGCAGGCGGCCCACGCCAAGACCGCGGCACCCCAGACCTCGGCACCCCAGGAGGGCCGGCCGCTCCCCGCAGTCGCTCCCAGCGGTGGAACACCTCTGACGTCGCGCTCTCCCGGCGAACAGGCTCGGCAGGCGATCGAGAAGATCAACGGAACCGCCGGTTCTTGAGCCCTTTCCGATCGGTCGAGCGTGCCTTCCCCGCGCGCCCACTGCACCGGCGCCCGTCCTCCGCACAGAACTCCGCGGTGAACGGGCGCCGGTGGTGCCGTTGCCGGTGGTGTCGGCGTTGATCCACGCCGGCAGGCGGTGACAGGTCAGGCCGCCGCCGTGGCCTCCGCCAGCTTCTGGAATTCGCCGAGGTCGTAGTTGGTCAGTGCGGAGTCGAGGTTGGTCACAGCGCCCAGATGTTCCACGAACCCCTCCGGTTCGTACTCGATCTGGAGAGTGACCCGGCTCATCTCGTCGCTGAGACGGTGGAAGGTGACCACTCCTGCGTGATGCACGCCCTGCGTCGTCTTCCAGGCGATCCGGTCCTCCGGGACCACCTCGGTGAGTTCGGCGACGAATTCCTTGTCCGCGCCGGGGAGCGAGAGCTGCCAGGCGAAGCGGTGCTCGTCGATGCGCTGGACGGCCCGGACATGGCTCAGGAACTTGGGCCAGAGCGAGACATCGCTCCACAGCGCCCAACTCACCGCGACGGGAGCCTTGATGTCAACGGACTCAAGCAGGGAGGACGACATGCTGGATTCCCTTCTCCGGAGGTATCTGCGTTCCTGCGAAGCCGCGTACCCAGAGGTTCACGTCGTATCCGGCCGGCTGTCGGGTTGTCGCCCCGGCGGTCAGGTGGGACATCCGCGGAGTTGCTCACCGTCCTGTCCGTGGCGCGGCGGGGTGGGTTCGCGATGCCGTCCGTGCTCGGCAGCGCGAAGATGGCGGCATGAGCACCAGTGTCGTCAACCTCAAGGGCCACCGTGATGATCCGGAGTACGCCGATGTGGTCTACGTAGGCCGAGCGATGCACCGGGGCGGCTGGCACCTGAAGGCATCGCCGCTGGCGAGCCCCTTCCGCCCCGGGCCGGACGGCAGCCGGACCGAGGTCCTGGAGAAGTACCGCGCGTACCTCCTGGAACGCCCCGACCTCCTGGCGCTTCTGCCCGAACTGCGCGGGCGACGGCTCGGCTGCTGGTGCCTGCCCGAGCCGTGCCACGCGCAGGTGATCGCCGAGCTGGCCGACACGGGGGTGGCCGGATAGGGAGCGGAAGGACCGCCCCTTCTCCTCGACGTCCGGCGTGGCGGCAGAGCCCATGGCGGGGCCGAGCAGCGCGGCGAGACCAGCATTCATGCGCGGATTCTGCCGCCGCCCGGCCCTGGCGGCGGCCACTTTTCGTGATCGCCGCCACCCCGGCGAACCCGGTCCGCGCGGGGAAGGCCGGGCTCCGTCGAAACAGCGGACAGTGACGGGCCGCATGCGCGGCGGACTCGTGCGCGGCGAGCGGCGTCCCTCAGGGCTCCGGGCGGGTTTGGCGGAGGCGCCTGCGCTTACGTAAAGTTCCGCCGGAGCTTGAATAGAACAGACGATCCCAGGAAAGCGGCAGCGGCGATGACGGTGACTGAGGAAGGCCGGGCCGATGGCGCGGGTATCGACTCGGAGCGGATGGCGGTCTGCCTGAGCGTGCTCGAAGAGCTCGACCAGCTGCCGCTCGACCACCCGGACGCGATCGCCGTGCGGCGGGCCACCGCCGGTATCTACCGGACGGTGAAGCAGCGCCGCCGTCAGGAGCGCCGGGCGGCCAAGTCGGCCAACGACCGGGCGGTGACCGAGGCCACGGCCACCGGGGCGGCCGACCGGATCGACGACGAGACCCTGGGCCTGGCCCTCAGCAGCTCCGTCACATCCGAGATAGCCGGAATCCTGGAAAGGCCCAGGTCCTGCTACGTCTGCAAGAGCCGGTACGTCGAGGTCGACGCGTTTTACCACCAGCTCTGCCGCCCCTGTGCCAAGGAGAACCTGGCACGCCGCGACGCCCGCACGGATCTCACCGGGAGGCGCGCGCTGCTCACCGGCGGTCGTGCCAAGATCGGCATGTACATCGCGTTGCGGCTGCTGCGTGACGGTGCTCACACCACGATCACCACGCGTTTCCCGAGCGACGCCATCCGGCGCTTCAAGGCGATGCCCGACAGCGGGGACTGGCTGCACCGGCTGAAGATCGTCGGTATCGACCTGCGGGACCCGTCCCAGGTCATCGCGCTCGCCGACTCGGTGAGCAGCGAGGGCCCGCTCGACATCCTGATCAACAACGCCGCGCAGACCGTCCGCCGCTCGTCCGAGGCCTACAGCCAGCTGATCACTGCCGAGTCCGCGCCGCTGCCCGCCGGTGAGCTGCCCGCCTCACTTGTCATCGGTCACTTCGGCAGCGGTGCCCCGGCGGCCCTGCCCGCCGCCTCGACGGCCGGCCAGGGCGCGCTGAGCGCCGAGAGCCTCACCGCCCTCGCCCTGACCAGCGGCTCGGCCTCGCCCGCCCGGATCGAGGCGGGCACGGCGATCGACGCTGGTGGGCTGGTGCCGGACCTGCACGCGTCGAACAGCTGGATCCAGAAGGTGGACGAGGTCGACCCGGTCGAGCTGCTGGAAGTCCAGCTGTGCAACATGACCGCGCCGTTCCTGCTCGTCAGCAGGCTGCGCCCGGCGATGGCCGCGGCCGCCGCACGCCGCAAGTACGTGGTGAACGTATCGGCGATGGAAGGCCAGTTCAGCCGCGGCTACAAGGGCGCGGGCCACCCGCACACCAACATGGCCAAGGCCGCGCTGAACATGCTGACCCGCACCAGCGCCACGGAGATGCTGGAGACCGACGGCATCCTGATGACCGCGGTGGACACCGGCTGGATCACCGACGAGCGTCCGCACCCCGACAAGATGCGCCTGGCCGAAGAGGGCTTCCACGCCCCGCTCGACCTGGTCGACGGAGCGGCCCGGGTGTACGACCCGATCGTCCGTGGCGAACTCGGCGAGGACGTCTACGGCTGCTTCCTGAAGGACTACTCACCGACGGCCTGGTGATCTCCCGCGACTGACCGGGCTCCCACGGCCCTCCCACCGCCTTGCGGTCGCTGCCGCCCGCCACCCCTGTCACGCAGGGGCGGCGGGCGGCGCGCGTACGTGACCCGCCCGGCGTCCTTCCCTTGTCAGGCCGGCATCTCCCTCTGCGTGTCTCAACACCTCCTGAAGGCGGGCTCGTTACGCGCGAAGCCACCCTTCCCGGTCAGCAATGACTACCAACTGCCGCAAAAGACACGTTACTTGGGGCAGACCTCCAGAGAATATCGAGGACTCTGGGCACAACACTTGACGCACTGTTCACACACGATGAACATTCCTCGGGCAAGAGAGCGCTCCCTTGAACTTCAATCGTTCACTTCCTGAATAAGGAGAGCTTCCATGCCCACACCCCCCACCGACGCCACGACCACAGGCACGCCGGGCCCCTCCCGCCGCAGAGTTCTGGCCGCGATGGCCGCCGCGCTCCCCGTCTCGGGCCTCCTGGCCCTCGGCGACAGTCCCGCGTACGCCGCACCCGCCGCGAAGGCGCTGCCCGGCGGTGGCGACCTCGGCCCGAACGTGCTGGTCTTCGACCCGTCCACGCCCAACATCCAGGGCAAGCTCGATGAGATCTTCAAGCAGCAGGAGTCGGCTCAGTTCGGCACCGGCAGATACGCCCTCCTCTTCAAGCCGGGCACCTACAACGGCCTGAACGCCCAACTCGGCTTCTACACCTCGATCGCCGGTCTGGGCCTGTCACCGGACGACACCACCTTCAACGGCGATGTGACCGTGGACGCCGGGTGGTTCAACGGCAACGCGACGCAGAACTTCTGGCGCTCCGCCGAGAACCTCGCGCTCAACCCGGTCAACGGCACCAACCGCTGGGCGGTCGCACAAGCCGCGCCCTTCCGTCGAATGCATGTCAAGGGCGGCCTGAATCTCGCGCCTGACGGCTACGGCTGGGCCAGCGGCGGCTACATCGCCGACAGCCGCATCGACGGCGCGGTGAGCCCGTACTCCCAGCAGCAGTGGTACACCCGCGACAGCTCGGTCGGCAGTTGGAGCAACGCCGTGTGGAACATGGTGTTCTCCGGCGTCGAAGGCGCCCCCGGACAGACCTTCCCCGACCCGCCGTACACGACGCTGGAGCGCACTCCGGTCTCCCGCGAGAAGCCCTTCCTCTACCTGGACGGGAGCGAGTACAAGGTCTTTCTGCCCGAGAAGCGCACCAACGCCCGGGGCACCACGTGGGGCAATGGAACGGCGAGGGGGGAATCCCTGCCCCTCAGCCAGTTCTATGTGGCCAAGCCCGGTGTCGACGCCGCGACCCTCAACGCCGCCCTGGAACAGGGCCTCCACCTGCTGCTCACGCCGGGGATCTACCACGTCGACCGCCCCATCGACGTACAGCGCGCGAACACGGTGGTCCTCGGGTTGGGCTACGCCACCGTCATCCCGGACAACGGTGTCACCGCACTGAAGGTCGCCGATGTCGACGGCGTGCGGCTCGCCGGACTCCTGATCGACGCGGGCACGGTCAACTCCACCACACTGCTGGAGATCGGCCCGGAAGGTGCTTCCCGGGACCACGCCGCCAATCCGACCACGGTCCAGGACGTCTTCGTGCGCATCGGCGGCGCGGGCCCCGGCAAGGCGACGACCAGCATGGTGATCAACAGCAACGACACCATCGTCGACCACACCTGGGTCTGGCGCGCCGACCACGGCGACGGCGTCGGCTGGGACACCAACCGGGCCGACTACGGCGTTCGCGTCAACGGCGACGGGGTCCTGGCCACCGGCCTGTTCGTCGAGCACTTCAACAAGTACGACGTGGAGTGGCACGGCGAAGGGGGCCGCACGATCTTCTTCCAGAACGAGAAGGCGTACGACGCCCCCAACCAGGCCGCGATCCAGAACGGCAGCATCAAGGGCTACGCCGCATACAAGATCGCCGACTCGGTGACCACCCACGAAGGGTGGGGCATGGGCAGCTACTGCTACTACAACGTGGATCCCACCATCCGCCAGGACCACGGCTTCCAGGCGCCGAACACCCCGGCGGTGAAGTTCAACAACCTGCTCGTCGTCTCCCTCGGCGGAAAGGGCCAGTACGAGCACGTGATCAACAACATCGGCGCTCCCACCTCGGGGACGTCGACGGTCCCCTCCACCGTGGTCTCCTACCCCTGACCCTCTGATCCCCTGACCGCCTCGTGCGGTGCCGCGCCGGGGCGGACAGCTGCTGGCGGCGGCCCACGGCCCGAAGCCGAGACGGCCGGCCGACGGCTGAGGGAACATCGATTCGACGGCCATCGCGCGCCCTGCCGCCCGCCCTGTCGCCGCGCCCACGCGCGGACCAATGCACCACCTGCGCATCTGTCCCGTTGTCGGATTAGCTGTCCGATCCACCCAACCAATGGGAGACCACATATGCGTATCCGAACCGCTGTCGCGGCCACCGGCCTGGCCGTCGGCTTGATTCTCGGTGGTGCCGGCGGCGCCGTCGCAGACTCCGGGACCCACGGCAGTGCCAAGAAGTCACCGGGATTCCTCTCGGGCAATGTGATCCAGATTCCGTTCCACATCCCGATCAATATCTGTGGGAACTCCGTCAACTTCTTCGGGGCCCTGAACCCGGCGGTCGGCAACAGGTGCGTCAATAGGTAACTCGACATCACGGTGGTGCCGTGACAACGGCGTCACAGCACCACCGCAGGCTGACCGCAGCGGCAGTATCGCTGCACGGGCGCCCCGTCCCCCGGGTGGCGGGGCGCCGCTTGGCGTCCGCTGGCCGTTCGCCGGCCGGAGAACGGGTGTCAGGCACGCAGCGTCAACGCGGGGTGCATGCCGTTCAGATAGTGATCGCCGATGTCGCGAAGGCTGTGGGACGGGGAGCCATGTGCCGTCAGGACGCGCGCGTTGCGCCAGAACCTGTCGAATCCCGGGCCCTCGGCGGCGGAGTCGGCGCCGTCGGTGAGTTCGAGGATGCGCGTGGTGATGTGCATGACGGACCTGTTGGTGACCGCCTCGGCCGCGGCGACCAGCACGGCGATGTCGGCACGCGCGTCAATGCCCAGTGCCCGCCCCGTGAGCAGCCCCTGGGTGAGCGCTTCCGTTGCCCGCTCGACGACCGCGGCCGCGGTATGGGCGGCCGTCACCAGCTCCCCGTAGGCGAGGAGCAGATACGGGTCCCCTCCGGGCCGGTCCAGGTACTCGCCGTGCTCTGCGCCCCCATGCGGCCAGCTGCGCGGCGCGATGCGATTGATGTCCCGTGCCTCCGCGAGCGCGCCTTCGGCGATTCCGAGGCCCACGTGCAGCAGGACGAGCCGGAGCGCGAGCGGCGCGAGCGAGGCGAAGGGCGAAATGGCGTGTTCGTCGCGCGGGACGGGCCCGAGGACATGATCCGCGTGCACCGGGACATTGTCGAAGTCGATGCTGCCGGCCCCCGCGAGCCGCTGTCCGAGACGGTCGTTCGCCGGCTCGGCCAGCACGCCGGGATGTGCGGGGTCCACGACCACGAGCAGCGACTCGCCGGTGTCGGTGCACACCGCGGCGAGGGCGAGCCGGTCGGTGACGGCCACACCGCTCGCGAAGGCCCGTCGCCCGTTGAGAACGTACCCGTTGTCGGTCGGCGTCAGCGTGAGATCGGGGCCGGCCTCGGTTTCCAGGACGGCGGTGTCGCCGCCCCACAGCCACTGCTCGGACCCCGCCCGGTATTCGAGACGGGCGGCCTTCTCGGGGGTGCTGAAGAAGCGGGCGCTCCACGACAGCACGTAGTGGCGGCCGAGGAGTTCGCCGATGGAGCTGTCGGCCGTGGCGATCTCACGGATCACCGCACAGGCCGTGCGCCAGTCACTGCCGTGCGGGGACGGGCCCGGCGGCATCAGCAGGGCCGGCAGACCGGCCTCGCGCAGGCGGGACATCTCGTCGAAGGGGGGCTTGCCGGCCCGGTCGCGGGCGAGCGCGTCGGCGGCGAGATCATCCGCCACTTCCCGGGTGACGCGCGGCCAGATCCCTTCGTCTGCTTCGTCTGCCCGGAGGTCGGCCGGGGAGAAGCTGGTCGGGACTGTGGGCTGCTTCGGCATGGCGCCGGTCACCATCCTGTCGGGTGTGTCTGGCGCTGGGGGAGGCCGAGGCAGCCCCGGGCGGGGTGGGGTGGGGCAGTGGGGTGTGCCGGGAAGCCGCCGGCCGGTTGCTCGTCCGACCGGCCGAGCCTCGGGTGACGTTCGACGGCCTCATGGCCTCCGGCCGGAGAAGGGCCGTCGCCGGCGGGACACGCGGAGAGCGTCTGACGGGCGGTCCGGACCGAAGCGGACGCGGCGGCCGGGCCGTTGAGCCCGGGGGCGGAAAGGATGCGCGCTCTCACGACCACCTCACGGATTCCCTAGTTTTCCCACTGAATTAGTAGGGAATGATGATGCTCCCGTGCCCCGGTTCGATCAAGAGGGTGCTCAAGGCGTGGACGACCCGATCTCGGCATCCGGACTCCGCCCCGGAAGCGTGCGCGATGCGCGCCTAGGGATTCGTCCAGGAGGCCGGGTCCTCGGCCAGCGCGGATACCCGTACGGGCAGCTCGGCCGAGGCGACGTCGGCCAGTGACACACCCTCAAGGATTTGGCGCACATTGGCCCGTAGCGCGACCCAGAGCGGCAGCAGCGATTCCGCGGGCCCGGTGTAGGAGAGCTCCGGCGGCCTTACTCCGCGTACCGACACCAGGGGGCCGTCCACTACCCGGACGACATCCGCGATGCTGATGGACTCCGCGGGCTTGGCCAGCCGGTAGCCGCCGTTGCCGCCCCGCTGGCTGACCACGAGGCCGCCCCGGCGCATGTCGTTGAGGATGCCTTCGAGGAACTTGTGAGGAATGTCCTGAGCGTCGGCGATGGCCTCGGCCTTGAGGGGCTCGGCCTCCCGGGCGGCGGCGAGTTGCAGTGCGGCACGCACCGCATAGTCCGCTCTGGCTGAGATCCGCATGGCCGCATTATCCCGCACCTCACCGGCGGCCTGCCGCCGGGCCCGCCCGCCGTGAGCAGGGGAGCTGCGGCGAGTTGCCTCGCGTGCGGGAGCCCGTGGGAGCAGGCTGTGGGCCGTCCACCTGCCCTGAGCCGTGGAGCGCCGGCTGCGCTCGCCCGCCCGCAAGGCGTCCGGAGTGCGAGCGGCGAACCGACCAGGGCCCCTGCACCGAAGGAGAAGAAGCGACGTGGCCGATGACGCGATCGATGGCTTTCTGGACCTGCTCACCCCGGATAACAGGGCGTGGCTGGAGAGCCGCCCCCGGGATGAGCAGGTGACCTGCCTGACACGCCACCTGGAGGTCATGGAGGGGGAGAAGGGCAGCGGCCCTGAGCTGCACGACGTCCTCAATCCCGACACCGAAGGGGTGGCGCTCGGCGATCTTCAGGACCCGGAGAAGGTGGCGAACGCTCTTGTGCGTCAGGAGCGGGAGCGGCGGGCGTAGCCACTACGGCCGGGGCGCACGGCTTCTACGTGGCGTGGCGTCACGCGAGGCAGGCCGTCCGCGGATCCGCGGACGGCCTGCCTTCCCCTCCTGGGAGCGCTTCCCCGCCTGCCCCGCCGGCTCGGGAACACCCTGGAATTCCCGAGCCGGCGGGCGATGGCGATTCCGGGTGCCCGGAAGAATTTCAGCCGGCGCCGGAATGTCGTACGGCCAGTCGCATTCCGGGGTGAATGAGATGCGGGTTCGCACCGATCACCTGACGGTTCATTCGGTAGAATTCCCGCCAGCCCAAGCCGTGGGCGTAGGCGATACCGCTCACGGTGTCCCCGGAATTGACGACGACCGAGCCGCCGCGGACCGGATGGGGCCGCGCCTTGTGCTGCTTCTGGGGCAGCGGGCGCCGCACGCGGTCGCGGTCCGGCGCGGTGGCCGGCCGGCGCGGCGTGCCGCCGTCGGTGGCCGAGTTGAGTCCCAGCGAGTTCGAGCAGGCGGGCCAGGCGCCCCAGCCCTGCCGGGCCAAGACCCGTTGCGCCACCTGGATCTGCTGCTCCCTGCTCGCCCGTGACGCCTGTGACGCGTACGCGCCGCCGCCGAAGGAGCGCCAGGTGGAGTCGGTGAACTGCAGCCCGCCCGAGAAGCCGTTCCCGGTGTCGATATGCCAGTTTCCTCCGCTCTCGCACCCGGCCAGGCGGTCCCACGTCCCACCGCTCCCGGCCTCGGCCGTCCCCTCGGCTGCCAGGTTCAGCGTGCCGGCCGCCAACAGGACCGCCGCCGCCGTGACGCCCCGGGCCCCGAGGCCCCGGAATTCGCTACGAGCGGTCGTTTGCGATACCTGAGGAAATCCCATGTGCTCTGCTCCCGTCGATTGCCGCGCCGTGCTGCGGCGGCTGTTCGGAATGGCTGCCTTTGCGGTTCCGTGCGGTCGAATTGCATGTCGTACGTGATATCCGCCCGGCAGCAGGAATGTGACGAGGAGGAGACAACCACGGACGGAGTTCGCACCGGCAGAGCGCGCAGGAGCGCCTTCGAATCCCGGCCTGTCCCCTTGACGCCGGGACACCGGCGAAGTCTGCGCAGGACGTGCCGGTCCGCCGAGGAGGGGCGCATGCCCGGGGACGGAGGTACGAGATCCGTGTGCGCCGTTCCCGCCTGCCCGCTTCGGGGGCGTCTGTGAGGGCGCATCCGCCGGGGTCGGTGCACACGCGCTGCGGGGGTCCCCATGCACCGCGCACGGTCCCGGTACGGCGCAACAGCCCGAGCCTTCCGAGGGGTTTCGGCCTGCTGGGCAGGTGTACGCGTGTGGTGCGGTGGGAGTGAGCCGATGCGAACAGGGCGCGCCCGCGGGGCGTAGGGCCGGTCGCGATACGCAACCGGCGCGCCCTGACGCCGCAGCGGCCGGACCTGCGTCGCCGAGGGCCTGGTGCCGAGCGTGTCCGCGCGGAACTCCAGTGGCGTGCGGACGGATCTGCCGGAGGCCGCGGAGCGGGTGGACCGCCTGAAGTCCCTGATCACCGCCCGCTGACGCGCCCACGACCGTCAGGAGTCCACCATGATCTGCCCCCGTTGTGCGCACGGCACCGTAGAGGCCGTCGCCACCTCCCGGCCCCCGGAGCCTGGGACGTCCTGCAGAGCGTCCGCTGCCTGTACATGTGGCGCACCATCGAACCGGCGCGCCGCACCCGGCGTGCGTCGTACCCCGCCGAGTTCCGGATGACCCAGGCGGACATCGACGGCGCTCCGGAGGTCCCGGCGATCCCGTCCCTGGACCCGAGCGGCACTTGACCGCCGGCGCCCGCCGTCGGGTTCGCCGAAGCGGCAGTTCACGCCGAATGCGGTGAAGTCCCTTGTCCTGAAAGTGATTTGACGGGACATCGGCTCTGCGGAAGGGGCTTGCTGGTCTCGTCAGGAAGTGTGCCGTGGTGCCCGATTTCGCCTGGCGGCGCCGCGGGTGCGGACTGTCACGGGTCCGGCGCCCCGCTGTCCGGCGTGACGCGCCGGGGTGAAAGGCGTCACGGCCGCGGCGTGAGGCGTCCGGCCAGTGGCTTTACCTGTTCTTTCCAGGGGCTTGGCCGGAGGCGCTTGCCTTGGATGTCCGGGCATGGATAGCGTGACCAACGCCTAAAGCTTTCAGGACAGCTTTAGTGAAAGCTAAACATTCCGAGCGGTCACTCCGGTGGGGGAGAAGAATGCAGATCAAGGTTGCGGTGGCGTACCACAGTGGATACGGCCACACCGCAAAGCAGGCCGCCGCCGTCGCGGCCGGCGCGGAGAAGGTGCCTGACACCCAGGTGCGTCTGGTCTCCCTCGCCGAGCTGAACGACGAACTGTGGGACGTCCTCCAGGAGTCCGACGCCATCATCTTCGGCACGCCGACCTACATGGGTGGCAGCAGCGCCGTCTTCCGCACCTTCGTCGAGGCCACCAGCCAGGTCTGGGGCGACAACATGCGCTGGAAGAACAAGATCGCCGGTGGTTTCACCAACAGCGGCAACATGGCGGGGGACAAGCTCAACTCGCTCATCGACATCGCGCTGTTCGCCGCCCAGCACGGCATGATCTGGGTCGGCCTCGCGGAGTACGGCGGTTGGAACACCTCCGCGGGCAGCCCGGAGGACATCAACCGGCTCGGCAGCTGGCTCGGCGCCATGTCCCAGTCGAACAACGACGAGGGCCCCGACGTCACCCCCGGCCCCAGCGACCTGCGCACCGCCGAGGTCCTCGGCCGCCGCATCGCCGAGACCGCCCACATTCACCGGGCCGGCCGCGCGGCGGTCGACTTCCAGGAGGTCGCCGGCTGACCTGCCGCGATATCACCTGAGGCGTTTCGGACGGGGGGGACCCGAAATGAACAGCCGGCAGGACCTGGCGCTGCTGGACGCGCATGCGCAGTCCGAGTTGGTCCGCAGTGGCGCCGTCAGCCGAGAAGAGCTGCTCGAAGCGGCGATCGCCCGCATCGAGGCGGCCCGGCCCACGGTCAACGCGGTGCCCATCACCAGCTATGAGGCGGCCCTGAAGCGGGCAGCCGGACAACACGCCCTGGCGGGGCCGCTGGCCGGGGCGCCGTTCCTGCTCAAGGACCTGGGCGCGGGGTGCGCGGGGCTGGAGTCCACCCAGGGCTCCCGGCTCCTCGCCGGCTTCGTTCCGGCACGGGACAGCACCTTGGTGGAGCGCTTCAAGGCCGCCGGTCTGGCGATTCTCGGACGCTCCAACTCCGCCGAGTTCGGCGTGCTGCCCACGACCGAACCGCTGCACCACGGCCCGACCAGGAACCCCTGGGACCTCACCCGGTCCGCCGGCGGCTCCAGCGGAGGCGCCGCGGCCGCCGTCGCCGCCGGACTGGTTCCGGTCGCCCACGCCAACGACGCGGGCGGCTCCATCCGCATCCCGGCCTCCTGCTGCGGGGTGTTCGGCCTGAAGCCGACCCGGGCGCGCACCCCGCTCGGACCGGACATCGGGGACCTCATGAACGGCCTGGCGAGCGAACATGTCGTCAGCCGCTCGGTGCGGGACAGCGCGGCCGTCCTGGACCTCATCTCCGGCCCGGCGGTGGGGGACCCGTATCCGGCGCCGCCGCTGCCCGCACCGTTCGCCGACGCCCTGACGGCACCGCCGCGCGCCCTGCGCGTCGCCTTCACCACCCGGCCCGGCACCGAACCGCTCGACCCCGTCTGCGTACAGGCCGTCGAGTCCGCGGCCCGGCTCTGCGCCGAACTCGGACATGAGGTGACCGAAGACGCGCCGGGCCCGGTGATGCCCGACGTCGCCGCGGCGTTCCTCGACGTCTGGGCGGCCGGTGTCTCCAGCGCCCTCACGGCACAGAGCGCCGTCGCGGGGCGCAGGCCCGACGCCGACAGCGTGGAGGAGCTGACCTGGTGGCTCCATGAGCGGGGGCGAACGCTGGGCGCCGCCGGCTACCTCCTCGCCATCGGCCACCTCCAGCGCACCGCACGAAGCGTCGCCGCTTTCCACGAGCGGTACGACGTGCTGCTGTCCGCCGTCACCTCCCGTCCCGCGCCCGCCCTGGGCGCGTTCGCCCACGGCACCGCCGAGCAGCAGCTCGACCGCGCGCTGGGCTTCGCCCACGAAACACCCTTCGCCAACCTCACCGGCCAGCCCGCCATGTCCGTACCCCTCCACCGCGACCCGGCGGGCCTGCCCGTCGGTGTGCAGTTCACCGGGCGGTACGGCGACGAACACACCCTGCTCGCCCTCGCGGCGCAGCTGGAGCGGGCTCGCCCCTGGGCGCACCGGCTCCCCCCGGCCCCGGCCGGCTGACGCACCCGCACGTCCGCGCGTTTCACCACCTTCACCGTGTCCGCGGCACTCCGCGTGCATGGCACATCCCGGGCCGCCGCGTCCTGCGCGGCCGCCCCCTGCCAACTCTCCGAGGAGATCAGCCATGTTCAAGACCACCACCGATGCCGAGCTGGCGGGCAACCCGATCGACGAGGTGATCGGCTCCACCATCCGCTACGCCGCGCTGACCACCGCCGCCAAGCTCGGCATCTTCACGGCCCTGGAGGAGGGCGGCCCGATGACCCTCGACGAACTGGCCGAGGCGATCGAGGCGAGCAGCGACGGCACCCGAGCGGTCGCGGACGTCGCCGCCGTCCTGGGCTGGCTCACCCTCGAGGACGGGCGCTACGGCAACGGCCCGCTCGCCGAGCGCTGGCTGAGCAAGAACGCCGAATACGACTTCACCCCGGCGCTGCTGTGGGCGTACGAACTCACCAACGTCATGTGGGAGCTGCCGCAGGCCGTACGGGACGGCAAGCCCGCCCAGTCGCTGTGGGACCGTTGGGCGGACAACCCCGAGGCCGGGCGCGACTTCTCCGCGTACATGCGTGTCAAGTCGCGTCTGACCGTGCAGTCCATCGTCGACGCCGTACCGGTGCCGGAAGGGGCCCGCCGCCTCCTCGACCTGGGCGGCTCGCACGGACTGCACACCATGGCCATGTGCGAGCGCCACCCCGCACTCTCCGCCACCATCCTCGACCTGCCCGAAGCGCTCGCCGACACCGGCACCGCCATCGAGAAGGCCGGCCTGTCCGACCGCATCGCCCTCCAGCGCGGCAGCTTCCTCAGCGGCGACCTGGGCACCGGATACGACGTGGTCTTCCTCTTCGAGATCGTGCACAACCACACCGAGGAGGAGAACCGCGACCTCGTCGCACGGGCCGTCAAGGCGCTGCGCCCCGGCGGCAAGCTCGTGGTGCTGGAGGACGTCCGCGGCGAGCAGCTCGACGAGCACAACGCGGCCTTCTCGCTGGCCATGTACGCCTGCTCCGGCGACCGCACCTACAGCCTGCCCGAGATCTCCGGGTGGCTCACCGGCGCGGGCATGGCGAGCGTCGAGCGCATCGCGCTCCCCTCATCCGTCTCCTTGGTCGTCGGCACCAAGTAGAGCCGACAGCCGCGGAAGGGGGGGGAATCACCGTGCAGATCGATCTGGCACACCGGTCGACCAGCTCATGGCTGGCGGCCGCGGACCTCGCGCGCGAGGTGTACGCCCAGGCATACGGCGCCGATGTGGCGCCCCGGCCCGACTCGTTCATCGTCGCCCGCCCGGCCCGCGGCGGGGCGGAGGAGCCCTGCGCACCACTGGCCTGCGCAGGGCTCACCTTCGGCGGGGACCAGCCGTTGTTCTCCGAGCGGTACCTCGACATCACCGTCGAGGCCGCCGTCACGGCCCACCTCGGGGCCGAGGTCGACCGCAGGCGGGTGGTGGAGGTGGGGGCACTGGCCACGCGCCGCGCCTCGGTCGGCCGGGAACTGATCCGGGCCACCCCGATCATCGCCTGGTGCCTGGGCATGGAGTACATCCTGTGCACCGCCACCAAGAGCCTGATCACGACGCTGGGCCGGACCGGCATCTGCTTCACACCGTTCGGGCCCGCCGACCCGAACCGGCTGTCGCCCGCCGAGGCGGCGCAGTGGGGCTCCTACTACGACCAGGATCCGCAGGTCGGCGTCATCGCACTCAACGCCCTGGACCGGCTGTTCTCCGACGCCACCGGGCGCTACTCCGTCACCGACCTGCAACTGAGCATCAGCGCCATGGGGGTGGCCACGCATGCGGGTCATTGAGCAGAGCCTGGCCGAACACGCCGAGTCGCGACGGCCGCTCATCGAGGTCCTGGGGGAGGACGGCGCCCCGGCGAGGGTCTTCAGCTACCAGGAGGTGACGCGCCGGGCGGCGGAGCTCGTCGCCCGGTTCGGTCAGGGCTACGGCCGGCCGCTGCGCGTCGGCGTGGTCTGCGGCAACACCCCCGAATTCGTCATCGCCGACCTCGCGTTGCTCGTCGCCCGCGCGGTCGAGGTGCCGGTACCGCTCGCCTTCTCCGCCGAGCAGGCCGCCGGGCTGCTGGCGGAATGCGACCTGTGCGTGGTGGACGCGGCCGGTGAGGCGCGCCTGTCGCAGTGGGGACGAGGCCGAGTCCTGCGCTCCGACTGCGAGGTGCTCCCGCTGTCCACGGACACCCCCGCTCCGACGGCGCCCCTGGGGCAGGCCGGGCCGGGCCACGCGGGCTGGGAGTGCAAGGTCATCCACACCTCCGGGACCACCTCGCGTCCCAAGGGGGTACGGATCAGGGCCCAGGCGTTGGACGAACTGCTGGGATCGCTGCGCGCGGTGATGCCCCGCGGCGCCTTCGCCCGCTATCTCTCCGTCGTCCCGCTGAGCCTGCTGATCGAGCAGGTCACCGGCCTGTACATGGTGCTGCTCGACGGCGGGACCCTCGTCCAACTGCCGCCCGGCAAGGCCCTGGTCGGCACCGCGGCGGCCGCGGCCACCGACGTCCTGCCGTATGTGACGGTCGCCCGCCCGACCGCGATGGTCGCCACGCCTGCCCTGGTCGACGCCTTCCTGACCGCCGCGGACGAGGCCGCCGGCAGCGGACGCGCGGTCGCCCCGGCACTCTTCGGCACTCCCGCCGCGCCGCTCCTCTGCTGTGGCGGGGCGCCCGTGCACCCCGAGTTGCTGCGCCGTCTGGAGGACCACGGGCTCCCCGTCCACGAGGGGTACGGGCTGTCCGAGAACAGCTCCGTGGTCAGCTGGAACACCCCGGCGGCGCGCCGCATCGGCACCGTCGGCCGCCCGCTGCCGCACGTCCGGGTACGGATCGCCGACGACGGCGAACTCCTGGTCAACAGCACCTCGCTGTTCGCCGGCTACACCCGCGACGACCCCTCAAGCCTCATCCTCGACGCCGACGGCTGGCTACGCACCGGGGACCTGGCAGGCCTCGACGCGGAGGGGTTCATCACCATCACCGGACGCAAGAAGAACGTCATCATCACCGCGGCCGGCCGCAACATCGCCCCGGAATGGGTCGAGGCGCAGTACGCACAACTCCCGTTCGTACGCGCCGTCGCCGTCGTCGGCGACGGACTCACCGCCCTCCATGGCCTCTTCCTCATCGAGGAGTCGACCGACGTCGCACTGGCCGAAGCGGCCGTCAAGGAGTTCGGCGAACAGCACCTCTCCGAGGTGGAACGGGTGGCCGTGCCGCATATCGCCGTCGCCGACGACCGCCTCTACCGCAGGTTCTTCACCGTCACCGGCCGACCGATGCGGGCAGCAGTTCTCTCCGCCCTGTCCCAGGGAACGCTCAACACCCACGAAGGAGCAGCAGACGCATGACCACGATCGCTGACGTCCACCCCTACGGCGCCGCCACCGGCCGGCTCGTCCTGCCCGGCCGGGCCACGTCGCTCGGCGCACTGGACCCGGCCTGGGTCACCACGCTGCTCGCCGACGCGGGGTTCCTGCTCTTCCGTGGCTTCCGAGCCGACCTGGAGGAGTTCACCTCCTTCGTGAAGGCCCACTCCAGCCGGATAACCCTCGACCCGGCACGCTCCTTCCACGGCGAGGTCGCCCAGAAGGTGGACGCCGGGACGACCGCCGTCGGCCTCCACCTGGAGAACGGCAACAGCCCGTTCGGCCCCGACCTCACCTGGTTCCTCTGCGAGAAGGCGGCCTCCCGGGGCTCGCAGACCACCGTCTGCGACGGCTACCGGGTGTGGGACGCCGCGAGCGACACCGCCCGCGAGGTCTTCGGAAGCAAGGACATCATGTACAGCCGCAGGGTGGAGGAGGCCAAGTGGAAGGCGCTCGTCTGCCACCAGACGGAGGGCCGCAAGGGCATCGCCGACGTCACCTTCGACGACCTCCGTGAGCTGGTGGGCGGCGTCTCCACCACCCTCCAGCTGAACGACGACGCCTCCATCCACTACGCGTACCGCATCGGAGCCGTTCACCCCACGCTCTTCGGCACCCGCCCGTCGTGGGCCAACAGCGTCTTCGGCCCCTCCTACAACTACGAGGCCCCGCGCATCACCTTTGCCGACGGCACGGAGATCCCCGCGGAACTGATCGGCGAATTCCGCCGGCTCACGGCCGAGCTGACCGAGGAACTGGACTGGCAGGACGGGGACGTCGCCCTGATCGACAACACGCGGGTGATGCACGGCCGCCGCGAGATCCTCGACACCGACCGGACGATCTACAACGCCCAGAGCTACCTCGACCCCGACCTGCTGACCGCGGCATGGGAAGGGCGGGCCCAGGCATGACCATCGCGACCGCCGGTCTCGGTGACGAACGGGTCGCCGCCGTCCTGGACGAGATCGCGCGCACCGCCGAGTCCACCGACCCGGACGTGATGAAGCGGGCGTACGCCACCGCGGCCCACTGGCCGCAGCCGCCCACCGCGGAACAGGCTGCCGAGCTGTGCGCGCAGGCCGCCCTGCCGGTGCACCCCCAGGTCGGCGTCTTCCTGTATCAACTCGTGCGGAGTCTGCGGCCGGCTCTCGTCGTGGAGTTCGGCACCTCGTTCGGCGCCTCGACGCTCTACGCGGCCGCGGCGCTGCGCGACAACGGCGGCGGCCGCGTCATCGGCTCGGAGCTGCACCCCGGCAAGGCCGACCGTGCGCGCGGCCACCTGGAGCGTGCGGGCCTGGCCGCGTACGCCGAGATCAGGACCGGTGACGCCCGCGAGCAGCTCGCCCGGCTGCCGGCACCGATCGATCTGCTGTTGCTCGACGGGTGGAAGGAGCTCTACCTGCCGGTCCTCAAGGTGCTCGAACCCGCCCTGCGCACCGGCGCGATGGTCGTGTCCGACAACCTGCCGATGCTGCCGGGAGAGTTCATCGACCACGTCCGCGCCCCTGGGGGCGGCTATCTCTCGCAGCCGCTCCCGCTGGGCGACGGCATCGAACTCTCCCTCCGCCTTCGGCAAGCCCCTTGAGACGCGCGGGCGGTGGCGCGGCAGGATGCTGACGCGGACGCCCCGCTCCGGCCGGACCCCGGAGGCCCGGACCCCGGACGTCCGGACCTGGGCGCCCGGCTCTGGCCGGAGGGGCGACCGCGCACACCGCCCGCGGCGCCGCCCGGCCGAGCGTCCCCGCCCACACACCGACCACCGCCCTGACGGACCGCACCCGCGCTCCTCGGACCGCTCGGCCCCCGAGCCGGCCAACCCACCCACCGACCCACCCACCGACCCACACGGAAAGGGCACTCAAGACCCATGACCCGCACCCACCGCCGGACCCTGCTCCGGGCCGGCTTCGCCGCGCTGCCGTTGGCGGCAGTGGCACCGGCCGCCCGCGCCGCCGAGCGGACCGGCCGGCTCACGACCGCCGACGTGTCCAGCTGGACCGACGCCTACCTGGAGGCGTGGCGAACCAAGAACGACACGGCCGCCGTCCAGTTGTTCACCCCGACCGCCGTCTACGAGGCGGTGCCCGGCGTGCCCGACCAGACCTTCCGAGGCCGCGCCGCCATCGGGCGCTACTGGCGCGACATCACCGCGGGCCAGAGCGAGATGACTGGTCGTCACGGCACCCCGGTCGTCACCGGCGACCGTGCGGCCGTCGAACTCTGGGTCACCCTGCGCGCCCCCGCCATCAACCCCGACGGCGACCACTGGGTCACCTTCCTGGAGACCAACATCCTGCTCTTCGCCCGCGACGGGCGCTGCCGCCGCAACACGGAGTACTGGAACCTCCAAATGGGGCGCCTGGAGCCGCCCCAGGGCTGGGGCACCCCCGCATGACCGCTGCCCGCACGCTGGTCACCGGTGGCCGCGTCCTCACCATGGACCCGGCCCTCGGTGAACTGCCCGACGCCGACATCCTGGTGGAGGACGGGCGGATCACCGACGTACGCCAGGGGATCGAAGCCACCGGCGTGGAGGAGGTGATCGACGCGCACGGCTGCGTCGTGCTCCCCGGCTTCATCGATACCCACCGCCACATGTGGCAGGCCGCGCTGCGCGGCAGCGGCGCCGACCAGACCCTCGATGAGTACTTCGCGACCGTGCTGCACACCCTCGCGCCCCGGCTCACCGCAGAGGACCTCCACCTGGGGAACCTGCTGAGCGCCCTCGGCGCCCTGGACGCGGGGGTCACCACCGTCCAGGACATCTCCAACGTCGCCAAGCCCACCGAGGAGTACACCGACGCGCTGCTGGACGCCCTGACGGAGTCCGGCCTGCGCACCGTCTTCGCCTACGGACACGGCTCGGCGCAGGACGCCCGGCGCGTGCGGAAGGACCGCCTGCACTCCAAGGACGGTCTGATCACCATGGCCCTCAACGCGGAGAGCGGCGGGGACGAGGCCACCTCGCGCAGCTGGGCGCTGGCCCGTGAACTGGACCTGCCGACCGCCCTGCACGTCAGAAGCGGCCAACCGGTCACCCGGCTGAGCCGTCTCGGAGTCCTGCGCCCCGGCACGGTGTTCATCCACGGCACCGGAATGGAGGCGGGCGAGCTGGCCCTGATCCGTGACAGCGGTGGGGCCCTGTCGATCGCGCCCGCCATCGAAATGACCATGGGCCACGGGTTGCCCCCGTTCGCCGCGGCGGCGGCCGCCGGCCTGCGGCCGAGTCTCAGCGTGGACGTCGAAGTCGCCGCGCCGAGCGATATGTTCACGCAGATGCGGGCCGCCTTCCAGGTCGGTCGATTCGCCGCCCTGCAAGGCCACGCCGGCCCCGACGCGCCGTTGCTCACCGCGCGGGAGGTTCTGGAGTTCGCGACCATCGGCGGCGCGGAGGCGCTGGGGATGGCGGACCTCACCGGCTCCCTCACCCCGGGCAAGCAGGCCGATCTGCTGGTGCTGCGGACCGACCGGCCAGGGGTGGCGCCCCTGCATGACGCGACCGCGGCCGTCGTGTCGTCGATGGACCGCGCCGACGTCGACACCGTGCTGGTCGCGGGACGGATCGTCAAGCGGGACGGGCGCTTGTCGTACGCCGGGCTGCCCCGGCTTCTGGCACGCGCGGAGGAGCTGCGCAGCAGGCCGTCCGGCCGCTGATGCCGCGCGGGTCGTCGCCTCAACGGCGGATCAGCACGCCGTCCTCGATGGCGGCGAGGGCGATGCGCAGCTGCTCGCTGAGGGCCTTGGCGGTCCGTTCGGGAATGCGCTCGACGAGCCGGGCGTGCACGGCGGTGGTGGCGCGGACCGCCGTCTCGGCGGTCGCCACCCCGCTCGGGGTCAACTGCACCCAGCTGCTGCGGGCATCGTCCTCGGCCGCCGCGCGTGTCACGTAGCCGGCGGCCACCAGACGCTTGATGACATTGCTGGTGCCGCCGGAGGACAGCAGCAGGGCGTGCGTGAGGTCGGTCGGCTTCAGGCGATACGGGGTGCCGATCCGTCTCAGGGTGGCAAGCACACCGTATTCGGCCTGGGTGAGACCGAGCTTCTCCAGCTCGGCCCCGGCGGCGACGTCGAAGGCGGACACGAGGAGCGCGGATCGCTTGGCGAGTTCCAGAGGGAGACCGGCGATTTCCGGCAGTTCGTTCCCCCACGCCGAGATGATCTCGTCTACGTGGTCAGGCTCCACTGTGAACCGCCTTTCCTCTTCCGGTAGCTCAGTTCAAAGGTATCTCACCTTCCAGTTAGGCATGGGCTGACCTGGGGAGACCATGTGCTCGTCAGATGTAGACACCGTGAAAAGCTTTTACTATAGCTTTCTCGAATGCTTTCTCTGTATATTTACCTCATGGTGAAGCCGAAGTCGAGACGCGCGTGGGCAATGGGGGTGATCCTGGCTCTGGCCGGTGTCACCGCCTGTGCCGGCGGGGAGACGGTCAGGGCGCCGAAGCAGGGCGAGGTGGCCGAAATCCGGCGCCCCGCCGAGGAAGGAGCAGCCGGAATGCGAGAGTTCAGCGCCGCGGCGGCCCCGCTGCCCTCCTGCTTCCGTGGCGTCCGGGGCGCCGCCGCGTATCACCTGCCGGGCTCCTCCGGTGACGGCCGCCTCGTCACCCTGGGATCCGGCCCCCGTGGCGTCGCCTTCGCCCCCATCTCCTGGGGCGACGCCTGCGAGTGGGCCGCGGAGGCCAAGCGGCTCGCCGCTGCGGGCTACCGCGTCGCCACCTTCGACTGGGGCACCGACCGCCGCCGGACGGTCACCGACGCGACTCGGCTGCTGCGCTCCCGAGGAGCCGAGCGGGTCGCGTGGGTGGGCGGCTGCATGGGCGGCACGCTCATGCTCGGCATGCTGACAGGCCGTACCGGTGGCGCCGACGGCACCGACCGCCCGGCCGGCGTCGCCGGCATCAGCCCGCTCGCCTCGCTGGGGGGCTACGCCTCGGGCGAGGGCACGTCCTACGACGGCGAATTGCTCCTCCTGGGGACCGTCGACGACCCGCTCGCCGACGAGGACCGGCTGAGGCAGGTCGCCAAGGGATTCCCCGAGGCGAAGGTCAAGGTCCTGCCCGGCACCCTCCACGCGGCCGAGATCTTCGCCGGACCGCACGGTGACACGGCCCGTCGCACCCTCGACGGCTTCCTCGACCGCACCTTCGCCCGGGAAGGTAGCTGACCGGGAAGCTCTACCCCGCCCGGCCCACCGACCCTCGCACGCCGCCGTGCCGCCGCCACCCCTCAACTCCCGCCGCACGAGCCGACCCGAGCGGTTCTACCTCTGATCTTGCGCAGTGCTCTGCCCTTTAGGGTGGGGGTGAAGCGCATCTTTGGCACGGAGGCGCGGAGCGCCGGAGTTCTCTGCGTCTCTCGGTGAACAGTCAGGTGCGTCGTTGCTGATTTTCGATGTACTGGCGGACGACGGGCAGTGGTGCGCCGCCGCAGGAGCCTGCGAAGTAGGAGCCGGACCAGAAGTGTCCGCCCCAGAGGTATCGGCGGACGTGGCTGTCGTACTCCTGGCGGAGGTAGCGGGAGCTGACGCCCTTGAGGGAGTTGACCAGCTTGGAGAGCTGGACCTTGGGCGGGTAGTGCACCAGAAGATGGACGTGGTCCTGCTCGCCGTTGAACTGCTTCAGCTCAGCCTCGAAGTCCGCGCAGACCTCGCGCATGATCTCCTCGCACCTGGTCAGCATCTCGTCCGTGAAGGCCCAGCGTCGGCACTTGGTTACGAAAACCAAGTGGACGTGGAGGTCGTAGACGACGTGACGTCCTGTGCGAACATCGGGGTTTGGGTGCCATCGGGGTGGCACAAATCAAACGATATGGTGATCGCATGAGTAGCGAACTTGTGTGGGAGAAACGGCAGTTCGGGCATCGTGCCCGTCTGGCGCTGACGCCTGCGCGAGTTCGGCTCATGGATGATCAGGCGCACGCTGCGCGGGCCATGTGGAACCAGTTGCATGACCTGTGGACGATGACGCCGAAGTGTCAGCGATCGCTGGCCCGTATGGATGTCGTCTTGCGGCAGGCCCGCAAGGAGATCGACTGGTACGCGGTCCTGCCCGCGCAGGCCGCGCAGGCAGTCCTCAAGACGTACTTCCAGGCGTGGAAGAACTGCTGGGAAGGGCGGGCCGAGGAGCCGACGTTCAAGACCCGTATCCGGTCGGTGATGTCGGTGGACATTCCCCAGGGCCGGGACCTGCACATTAAGCGGGTCCACCGCCGGTGGGGCATGGTCAACGTCCCCAAGGTCGGCCGCGTCCGCTTCCGCTGGACCAAGGACCTGCCCGTCGGCAAGACCGGGAACAGCGACAACCGGATCACCGGCGCGCGACTGATCAAGGATTCGCTCGGCTGGCATATTGCGTTTCGTGTCACCACCTTGGAGCCCAAGACCGTCCCGAACACCCGCCCTGAGATCGGTATTGACGCCGGGGTGAACCTGCCGCTGGCCTTGTCCGACGGGAACCACCAGGACCACGGACGTGCGCCCCGATTCCCGGACGGCACCGCCGACCGGGACAAGTGGCTCAATCCGGATGAGAAAGCCAAGCTGCTCCGGCTGGAGCAGCGGGCCGCGCACCGCAAGAGTTTCCGCAATCCCAAGGAGAAGACCTCCAAGCGGCTCCACCACACCTACGACCAGATCCGAGCGCTTCGCGCAAGAGCCACGCGCCGCAGCATCGACTGGCAGCACCAGACCACCACCACCATCGCCAAGCAGTACGGCACCGTTGTGGTGGAGGCATTGCAGATCACGAACATGGTCAAGTCCGCCAAGGGCACCCTTGAGAAACCCGGGAAGAACGTCGCACAGAAGTCCGGCCTGAACCGGTCCATCGCCCAAGAGGCATGGGGCCGCACCGTGACGATGCTGACGTACAAGACCGCCCGGTACGGCGGCACCCTCCACAAGGTCCCCGCCCCGAACACCTCCCGGCGCTGTTCCGCCTGCGGATTCATCACACCCGGCAGCCGAGAAGGACAGGCCACGTTCGTTTGCAAGAACCCGGACTGCGGATGGTCGGGCAACGCCGACTGGAACGCAGCCCGGAACGTCTTGCACCTGTATCGGATGGGCCACGCGCTCATCCCGGCTGCCGGAAGGGCAGTCGCAAGGCGCACACGCGGCGTCAAACCCATCACCGCAAGGTAGGTAGGAATCTCCCCGTTTACAGGGGAGAGAACTTCAATCCCGTCCGAGGCGCAACCGCCCCCGGAGCTTGTCCACCAACGGGTACTTCTCCCGCTGCTCGCGGGACTGCCGGTCCAACTCCTCCACCAGCCGTGTGGACCTCTTCTCCACCTCCAGCTCGTCGAGGATCCGGTCGATCTCGGCGAGCAGCGCGCCGTGCAGCTGCCACTGGCGCGGATGTTCCTTCACACCGTCGAGCAGCAGATGCGCGACGACCTCGCGGCTGTCCAGGCAGGCGGCCAGCTCCCTGACGAGCTGCTCCTCCGCCTCCTCCGCGCTGGTGCTGACCTGAGTGGTGATCAGGACCGCGAAGCTCTCGATCGAACGGGCCATGTGGACGAACAGCTCGCTCAGGGCGGCAGCGATTTCCGGAGCGAACAGGGGCTCATCCGTCCGCGCCTTGGCGAGATCGGTCAGCGAGCGGGTCAGCGTACGGAGCACCACCGCGGCGATCTCCAGGGTGTCCAGGCCGGTCCGCAGCACCACGCGGGAGAGCAGGCCCTCCTTGACGCGGGGATTGAGGCGGAGGCTCTCCTCGGCCCGCCGGAGGGCCGCGTCCACCTGCACGATGTCGTGGTCCAACCGGCGCGCCTCGTGCAGCCGCTCGGCGGCCTCCGCCACGGAGGTGTGGCCGTGCACCTCCTCGCTGAGGGACATCAGCAGGCCCCGCATCCGGCCTGCGAGACCCTCGATGGCCTCACTGGCGGGCTGGACCCACACCGGGGGCACGAACAGCACATTGAAGAGAAGCCCGACGACCGCGCCGATCAGTGTCTCCAGCACCCGGTCCAAGGCCGTCTCGGTCACCCGCGCCACACCCAGCACCAGCATGGCGCTGATCGCCACCTCCGGGACGAACTCGCCGGCCCGCACGAAGCGGCCGATCACCAGCGAGGCCAGGATGGTCAGCCCCAGGCTCCACCAGCTCAGGCCGACCATGGAGCTGAAGCCGATGGCGATGATCACGCCCGCCACCACCGCGTTCACCCGGCGCATGCTGGTGGTGAGTGTCGCGAACAGGGTGACCTGGACGACGATCAGCGCGGTCAGCGGCGCGGTCAGCGGCGCCGGTTGGCTGCTCAGCACCAGGGCGACGACGTAGGCGATGACGGCGGCTACGGTCGACCGGATCGTCTGGGCGACCACCGGCTCCCGGTGCCGCCGCACGAGATCCAGCAGAGGGTCGGTGACATCAGGCACCTGTAGTCCCTTCCCGCTCTTCCGTCCCACAGACGAATTCCGCGGCCTGACCACCCGTGCGCCGGTCGGCCCGTCCCTCGGGGCGAGCAGCCTGAGCGGCGCGGCGAACCGTCTCATCCGTGGCGGCCTCAGCCCCGCCCGGCCGTCGCTCTCCCTCTCGGTACGGGAGGTGGGCAGGATGCCGCGCGCGACTGCCTCGTCGAGGAACCAGCGGACGACTCCCGGCTCACGGAGGTTGAGCGCGTCGCCGCGGGGCCGGCGGCCGCGCCGGTGTGTGCAGGGAACCGTCGGGGATCAGGCGCCCGGGCCCGGGGGAAGACGAGGCGAAGGGTCGTCCTGGATTCAGGGTGATGAAGGGGGAGGGCCTCGCGGCATTCGCGGTGTCTGTGACGTACCGACCGGATCCACCTCGTGCCGCCGACATGGAGCCGACGGGGCTGCTGGTCTCTTCCCCTGCCGGTCACGGCAGCCAGGGTGGTTGGCGGGCGGCCGGAAGGGGCGTCAGATTGCCGCGAACGGGCGAGCGTCCACGCCGTGGCGGCGCCGCCCCCCCGGCCTAGTCCGGTCGGCTACTGCCAGGGGGCCGGTCCGAGGCCGGCCGCCCAGGCGATGAGGTCGTCGTTGTCGAAGCACAGAATTCCGCACTGATCTGCGTACTCGGCCGCCGGCTCCGTGAAGGCGCTGGTGGTGATGACCACCGCGATCTCGGCCTGATGGACGGCGAAGCACGTCCCGCCGAAGCGTTGCACGTCCTGGGAGCCGACCTTGTTGTCGTCGTTGTAGCGCTTGCACTGGATGACCAGAACGCGCCCGTCGGGCGCCGTCGCGAGCACGTCCGCGCCCAGGTCGTTGGCGCCGCCGACCACGCTGACGTCCGCGCACCCGGCACGTTCGCACAGGCGGGCCACCGCGTTCTCGAACTGGTCCGCGTCCATGCTCGCGTAGTCCTCGATCTCCACCGCCTGTGCGGGCACTTCGTCGATCGGCTCCGCCGAATCACCCGGCTCGGCCGGCTCCACCGAATCACCCGGCGCACCCGATGCCGCGGGATCCACCGGCTCCACCGGCCGGCCGACGACCGAGGTTGTAGCGGAGTTCGGGGCGCTGCGCCCGCGCCCCTTGAGCCTGACGTAGGCGACGGCGGTCGCGACCGCCACCACGCCGATCAGGACGACCGCTCCGGGGCGCACTCCTGACCCTTCGACGGCCTTTCTGATCAGCAGGCCGACGCCGATGACGCCGATCACGACAATGCCGAAGGAGAACGTCAACTGCCGCATGCTGAAGGCGGGTCGGCGATTCGCGGGGCGGGTTGTCGCGATGCGCGAGCGGCGTATGGGTGTGACCATGTGCGGCTGTCTCCTTGGGGCGAGTCGAAGATCGTTTAGGGCGTGTGCCCACAACGCGCCGATTCACCACCGCGGTCCATGAGCCTGCCGGACAAGGCGAGGGCGGGCATGCCGACGGGTACGGTCCTCGCCCCGCTCATCGCCGCGCGGCGGCCGGGGAGACCCCGGCCGCCGTACAACTTCCGCCTGACGTCGCGCAGATCAGCGACCGCCGGTGACCTTGCGGCTGCGCTGCTCCCGACCGGGGTCGCCGTACGGGTAATCCGCGGCGCCCGGGTCACTGACCTTGTCCAGCCGGGCCCGCTCCTCCTCGGACAGGTGCAGCCCGGCCGCGGCGAGATTGTCCGTCAGCTGCTCGATCGTGCGCGCGCCGAGGATCACCGAGGTCACGGTGGGCCGGTCGGCCACCCAGGCCAGGGCGATCTGCGCCATCGAGACACCGCGCTCCTCGGCCAGCTTCCGCACCTCGTCCACCACGGCCCAGGTGCGCTCGATGCGCCCTCGCCGGTCGTACGCCTCGACGCCGCGCTCGGGGTTCTCCCCGAGCCGGGTCGCGCCGGTCGGCCGCTCGTCGCGCCGGTACTTGCCGGTCAGCCAGCCGCCGCCGAGCGGGCTCCACGGCAGCAGCCCGAGCCCCTCGGAGGCGCAGGCCGCAGTGATCTCCCACTCGATCTCGCGGGACAGCAGGCTGTACTGCGGCTGGAGCGTCACCGGCCGGGCCAGCCCGCGGAAGTCGGCGACGTCCACGGTCTTCTGGATCTGCCAGCCGGTGAAGTTGGACAGCCCGACGTAATGGATCTTTCCTCGGCGCACGGCGTCGTCAAGGAAGCCCAGGGTCTCCTCGACGGGCGTGAGCGGGTCCCAGGAGTGGACCTGGTAGAGGTCGATCGTCTCGACGCCGAGCCTGCGCAGCGAGGCGTCCAGCGCGCGGTCGAGGTGCCGGCGTGACAGGCCGACGTCATTGGGGCCCCCGCCCATCGGGAAGCGGCCCTTGGAGGCGATGACGACCTGGTCGCGTACCTCGGCGGAGGCGCTCGCCAGCCACCGCCCGACGATCTCCTCGGACGCACCCGCGCTGTACACATCGGCGGTGTCGATGAAGGTGCCGCCCGCCTCGACGAACCGGTCGAGCTGTGCGTGCGCACCCCCCTCATCGGTCTCGTTGCCGAAGGTCATCGTGCCGAGCGCGAGCGTCGAGACACTGCATCCGCTCCGGCCCAAAGTGCGGTACTCCACCGTCGTATCTCCTTGTCAGCACTGTGCATCGGGTTACCGCGGGCCGGCCGGCCCGCGCGGCCTTCAGACTGTCGCGGACGACCGTCATCCGTCCAATAGAAGAAAGCGGACGGATTCAGCAGTTAGTCTTCTCAATCATGGAACTACGCCAGCTCGAATACTTCGTCGCCGTCGCGGAGGAGCGTCACTTCACCAGGGCGGCGCAGCGAATGCTGGTCTCCCAGTCGGGGCTCTCCGCGTCGGTGCGTGCCCTGGAACGGGAACTGGGCGCCCCGCTCTTCGTCCGCACCACCCGGAGCGTCGAACTCACCGGCGCGGGAAAGGCGTTGCTCCAGGAGGCGACCCGCACCCTCGCGGGTGCCCGGGCCGCCAAGGAAGCCGTGGCTGCCGTTCAAGGTCTGCTGCGCGGCAGCCTCTCGGTCGGTATCGAGCAGTGCGTGACCGTCGACGTCGCGGCGCTGCTCGCACGGTTCCGCGCGCAGCACCCGGACGTCGAGGTGCATCTGCGCCAGGCCGGCTCGGTCGTGCTGGTGGACGACATCGCCGGCGGGCGCCTGGACCTGGCCTTCGTATCGCTGCCAGGCCCGGCGCCCGACGGGGTGCGTCTGCTGCCCGTCCGCAGCGAGCCGATGGTGCTGCTCTGCCACCCCGATCACCGCCTGGCGGGCGGCAAGAAGGCGGAGTGGGCGGAGCTGCGGGGTGAGACGTTCGTCGACTTCCACCCCGACTGGGGCGCCCGCCGCCTCACCGACCGGGCCTTCGCCGCGGGCCGCACGGACCGGCATGTCGCCCTGGAGGTCTACGACGTCCACACGCTGATCGATCTCGTACGCCACGGGCTGGGCATCGCCGTCGTCCCCCGGCCCATCGCCCGCAAGCCCGAGGCGGCAACGCTGTGCGCGCTGCCGCTGACGGGTGCGGAGGAACAGACCTGGGAGGTGTCCGTGGCCCTTCCGGCGGGCGACAGGCCGGGCCCGGCCGCCCACGAGCTGCTCTCCTACCTGGACCACTGACCCGCGGGCCGGGGCCCGGAGACATTCCCGGCCCCGGCCGTCGTGCGCTAACGCGCGAGCCACACCGCCTGGTCCTGGGGCAGCCGGCCGTCCTCGACCGGTCCGCTGGCCAGCAGCACCGAGGTGTGCTCCGGCAGCTCGTACGGCTCGGCCGAGAGGTTGACGACGCAGACGAAGCCCGGTTCACGGGTGAAAGCCAGCACTCCGGCCGGGGCGTCCAGCCAGGTCATGCCGCCCTCACCGAGCGCGGGCAGGTCGCGGCGCAGGTGCAGCGCACGGCGGTAGAGCTCCAGCATGGAGGTGTCGTCGCCGGTCTGCGCCTCGACGCTGTGGTCCTTCCACAGCGCCGGCTGCGGCAGCCAGGGCTCGCCGGTCGCCCCCTCGGGACTGAACCCGAACGGCGCGTCCTGCCCCGACCACGGGATGGGCACACGGCAGCCGTCCCGACCGCGGTCGGTGTGGCCGGAGCGCTCCCAGCAGGGGTCCTGCAATACCTCGTCGGGCAGGTCCTCGACCTCCGGCAGCCCCAGCTCCTCGCCCTGGTAGACGTAGGCGCCGCCGGGGAGGGAGAGCATCAGCAGGGCGGCCGCGCGGGCCCGCCGCGTGCCCAGTTCGAAGTCCAGCGGGCCTTCGGGGCGGTAGGGCTCGTTGGCCACCCACTTCTTGACCACCGTGCGGCCGAAGCGGCTGGGGTGGCGGGTGACGTCATGATTGGAGAGCACCCAGGTGGCCGGTGCGCCGACCGAGCCGAGCGTGGCGAGGGAGCTGTCGATCACCTCGCGCAGATCCTTGGCGTCCCACGAGGTCATCAGGAAGTCGAAGTTGAACGCGGTGTGCAGGCCGTCCTCGCGGACGTAGCGGGCGAGCCGCTCGGGGCTGGGTGCCCAGGCCTCGGCGACGAACTTGCGGTTGCCGGGGAACTCGTCGGCGACCTGGCGCCAGGCGCGGAAGATCTCGTGCACCTCGTCGCGGTCCCAGTGCGGGTGGTCGAGCCCGCCTTGCGGGGCCACGGCGCCCCCGTCGGGGCGGGGCGGCAGGTCGGGCAGGTCGGGGTGCTTGACGAGGCCGTGCGCCACATCGATGCGGAATCCGTCGACGCCGCGGTTGAACCAGAACCGCAGGATGTCCTCGAACTCCGCCCGCACCTCCGGGTGTTCCCAGTTGAGGTCCGGCTGCTCGGGCGCGAACAGATGCAGGTACCACTGCCCGTCGGGCAGCCGGGTCCAAGCCGGTCCGCCGAAGCACGATAGCCAGTTGTTGGGCGGCTCGGCGCCATCCGCGCCGCGGCCCTCCCGGAAGACGAAGCGGTCCCGCTCGGGGCTGCCCTGCCCGGCGGTCAGCGCGGCCTGGAACCACACATGCTGGTCGGAGACGTGATTGGGCACGATGTCGGGGATGACGCGGATGCCGTGCTGATGTGCTTCCTCGATGAGCGCCTCGGCCTCGGCCATCGTGCCGAACCGCGGGTCGATCTCACGGAAGTCCGCCACGTCGTAACCGTGGTCGGCCATCGGCGACTTGTACCAGGGGTTGATCCAGATGGCGTCGATACCGAGCGACTTCAGATACGGCAGGCGGGAGCGGATGCCGGCGATGTCACCGATGCCGTCGCCGTTGCCGTCGGCGAAGCTGCGGATGTAGACCTGGTAGATGACGGCGCTGCGCCACCACGGGGCGGTGCTGGACATGAGCTGGGTACTCCTCGGAGCGTGATGAAGAGGGAAGGGGGAGCTGGGTAGGGCGAGCGGGGTGGTGGCGCTACTTGGCCGCACCCGCGGTGAGCCCGGCGACGATCCGGCGCTGGAAGAGCAGCACCACGATCACGAGCGGGATGGTGACGAGGACGCCTGCCGCCATCTGACTGCCGAAGGGCGTCTCGAACTGTGAGGCGCCGGAGAACTTGGAGATCGCCACCGGCGCGGTCTGGATCTCCGGCTTGTTCGTCATCGTCAGGGCGATCAGGAACTCGTTCCACGCGGCGATGAACGTGATGATCGCCGTGGTGAACATGCCCGGCGCGGCGAGCGGGATGATGATCTTGCGGAACGCCTGGCCGCGGGTGCAGCCGTCCACCATGGCGGCCTGCTCCAGTTCGTCCGGCATCTGCCGGAAGAACGCGGTGAGGTTCCAGACCGCCAGCGGCAGGGTGAAGGACATACTCGGCACGATCATCGCCTGGTAGGTGTTGATCCAGCCGAAGCCGACGAACATCTTCAGCAGCGGCACCACGATCGACACCACGGGGAACATCGAGGTGGCGATGATCAGGGTGAGCACCAGCCGCTTGAGCCGGAACTCCAGCCGCGCCATCGCGTAGGCGGTGAAGGTGGCCAGAATCAGGGCCAGGACGGTGGTGATGCCGGCCACGACGACGCTGTTGAACAGCGCCCGGCTGAACCCCTGGGACGGGTCGAGGACCGCGAGGTAGTTCTCGAAGGAGATCCGGGTGGGGAACGGCGAGTTCTCGAAGATGTCGGAAGTCCGCCGCAGGCTCGACACCAGCATCCAGTAGAACGGTGCGAGGCAGTAGACCACGACCCCGGCGACACCCGCGTACAGCAGCCACTTGCGCCAGTTCAGGGAGAGCGTCATGCCGCCACCTCCGTGCGACGGCGCGGCAGCAGTCGGCGGCGCTTGGGGGCGGCCCCGTCGTCCCCGACGACATTGGCGCCGAGCAGCCGGACGAAGGCCAGCGCGATGAGGAAGACGTACACGAAGAGGATCAGCGCATACGCCGCGGCCGGCCCGAACCGTACGTTCGACGCCTCGTCCTGGGCGAGCATGGACAGCGTCTCCACCGAGGTTTTCTGCGCGCCGATGAGGATGTACGGCAGGTCGAACATGCGCAGCGCATCGAGTGTCCGGAAGAGTACGGCGACCAGCAGGGCGGGCTTCACCAGCGGCAGGGTGATGTTCCAGAACTGGCTCAGCGGGCCGGCCCCGTCGATCCTGGCGGCCTCGTACACCTCCTTGGAGATCACCTGAAGGCCGGCCAGCACGAGCAGGCCGATGAACGGTGCCGTCTTCCACACGTCGGCGATGATGACCGCGAGCTTGGCGTGCCACCCCTCGGTGGTCCACAGCACCTGCTGGCCGATGAGGGCGTTGGCCACGCCGTCGGTGTTGAAGATCCAGCGCCACAGCAGACCGGTGACGGCGGTGGGGATGGCCCACGGCACCAGGATGCTGGCCCGTACGAGGGCCCTGCCCTGGAACGCGCGGTGCATGATCAGCGCCATGGCGACGCCGATCACCGTCTCCAACGTGACCGTGGTGGCGGTGAGGAACGTCGTGTTCCAGAAGGCGTTCCAGAACCGCTCGCCGGCTTCCCCGAAGATCGCGGTGAAGTTCTCCATGCCCACGAAGGGGTCGCTCTCCCGGACGAAGCCGGTCTCGGGGTCGAGACCCGGCGTCCCGTACAGCGAATCCTTGAGGGCCACGATCGTCGGGTAGAGCACCACGATCGCGAGCACCAGCAGAGTCGGGGAGATCAGCAGGGCCGCGAGCCGTCCCGTGCCGGACGTCGCCCGGGGGCGTCGGCGGCGGCCGTTGGGCGGTACCGGCGGCTGAGCCGACGAACCGCGGCCCGGAGCACCAGGGGCAGGCCCCTCCGCGTCGCCCTGGCTGCCCTCGTCGGTCCCGGGTGGGTTGTGCGTCTTCATCATGACGGTCTCCTCACTTCGCCGCCGGCTGCTGCCGGAGGGCCTTCTGGAGGTCCTCCAGTGCCTGCTCGCTGCTCTTGCTACCGGTCATGGCGGCGTAGGACTCCCGTTGGATGGCCGCGGTCACATCGCCGTACTGGAAGACACGGGGCCGTGGCACGGCGTGCAGGATCGACTGCTTGAGGGTGGGCAGGTACGGATACTTCTTGATCAGCTCCGGGTCCTTGTACAGCGCCGCGTAGGTCGGCGCGGCCGGCGCGTGGGACAGCGTGAACCGCTGGATTTTCTGGCCGGCGAAGAAGTTCATGAAGTCGATCGCCGTGGCCTTGTTCTCGGCGGAGGCCGACAGGGCAAGGTTGTGGCCGCCCAGGCTGGAGGAGCCGGGGCCGTTCCGGCCGGGCAGGGGGGCGACACCGAACTTCCCCGCGATCTTGCTGGAGCCGTCCTTCTTGGCCGCCAGCGGATACATGTACGCCCACTGCCGCTCGAAGATCAGCTTCCCGGCCTGGAAGGCCCGGCGGCCGTCCTCCTCCTGGTAGGTGACGGCGTCCTTCGGGATCGTGCCGTCCTTGAGCGAACCGACCAGGAAGTCCAGGCCCGCCTTCGCCGCCGGGGAGTTCACGTGCGGCTTGCCCTTCGCGTCGGTGACGACACCGCCCGCGGAGTTCACGGCCTCGGCGAAGTTGACCGTCAGCCCCTCGTACTTCTGGAACTGCCCGGCGTAGCACGACATGCCGCGCGCCTCCGGCAGCTTCTTCACCTTGGCGCAGTCCGCCTTCATCTCGGCCCAGGTGGCCGGCGGCTCGGCGATGCCGGCCTTCTTCAGCAGATCGGTTCGGTAGTAGAGCATGCCGCCGTCCGAACTCGCCGGGACGGCGTACACGCCCCCTCGGTACTTCCCCGTCTCCACGATCGGCTTCAACATCTCCCGCAGCGGGAACCGGTCCTCCGGCAGTCGGTCGACCCACCTGTGCGCCGCGAATTCCGAGGTCCACACGGCGTCGAGCGCCAGCACCGTATAGGCATCGGACTTCGTCTGCGCATTCTGGATCATCTGCTGACGCTGCGCGTCGGGGTCGGTCGGCAGCTGGACGAAGGTGACCTTCTCCTTCGGGTGCGCCTTGTTCCAGCGGTCGAGCACCATCTGGACGCTGCCGGTGCTGTCCTTACCGGCGACGTAGGTGATGGGGCCGCGCCCCTCGAAGGTGGTGGGTCCTGACGTGCCGGTGGCCGTGCCGCCCCCGGGGGCGGCGCACGCGGCGACGGCGGCGAGCCCTGCGAGCACCGCGCCCGAGCTCTGTGTTGCTCTTCTGGTCCTGCTCTTCACTGTCTCTCCTGCTGATGCGGAGCGGATGAGGCTCCGCAGATCACTCGGTGGGAAGCCGCTGACCGGTCTTGGCGGAGAAGAAGTACTCCCCGCCCGGGCGGATGCGCAGGGTGACCCGCTCGCTCTTGGCGGGCGGGGTGCGTGGATCGACGCGGGCGATGATGGCGGCCGGGGTTCCTTCGTGGCCGCTCAGGTCACCGTAGGCGTAGGCCTCGGAACCGAGTTCTTCCACCATGGTCACGGTCAGGCACAGGCCCGGTTCACCGGCGCCGACCGGCTCCAGCGCCTCTGGCCTGAAGCCGAGCACGAGCTTCTCGCTGCCCTCGTCCGCGACTGCGGCCAGAACCCGGCGGCTCAGGGGGACGGCCGCGTCACCGATCCGCGCGGCGCCGCCCTCGATGGGCACTTCCTGGAGGTTCATCGTCGGCGAGCCGATGAAGGAGGCCACGAACACGTTGGCCGGCTCCGCGTAGAGGGTGCGAGGGGCGGCGCACTGCTGGAGCAGCCCGTCCTTGAGCACGGCGACCCGGTCGCCCATCGTCATCGCCTCGACCTGGTCGTGGGTGACGTAGACGGTCGTGACCGCGAGCCGCCGCTGCAGCGCGGCGATCTGGGTACGGGTCTGGACGCGCAGCTTGGCGTCCAGGTTGGACAGCGGTTCGTCCATCAGGAAGACCTGCGGCTCGCGGACGATGGCGCGGCCCATGGCGACGCGCTGCCGCTGGCCTCCGGAGAGCGCCTTGGGCTTTCGCTCCAGATAGGGCTCCAGGTCGAGGATCTTGGCGGCTTCCTGCACGCGGCGGCGTATCTCGGCCTTGCCGACCCCGGCGATCTTCAGGGCGAATCCCATGTTGTCGCCGACGCTCATGTGCGGGTACAGGGCGTAATTCTGGAACACCATGGCGATGTCCCGGTCCTTCGGCGGCAGGTGCGTGACATCGCGTCCGCCGATGCGGATCACGCCGTCGTCCACGTCCTCCAGGCCCGCCAGCATTCGCAGGCTGGTGGACTTGCCACACCCCGACGGTCCGACCAGGACGAGGAATTCGCCGTCGGCGATGTCCAGATGGAGGGCGTCGACCGCGGGGCGATCGCCGCCCGGATAGCGCCGGGTCACTTTCTCGAAACCGACAGTTGTCATGCGGGTCCCTTCACCGGCAGGGGAGGTGCCGGACGGTGCAAGCGGAGAAAGGGCCGAGGTGCGGCGTCGTCGTGCGGCCCGGGAGGGGCCGTGCGCCGCGCGGTGGCCAGGGAAACACACGTGATGGAGCTGAATGACTGCGCTGTCTCACCGCCGGTGGGGGGTACACCCAATGTCAGCGGTACGGAGATGCAATCGCGGCGGGTAACGCCCATCACTCCGTAACAACGCTTGCAAGCTAAGAGCGCGTGAAGGTGAAGTCAACGTGTTACGTGCCGGTAACCTGCCGCTATTGCGCCTGTATTGTGCACCTTTCAGGGCGCCTTTCTGCCGCAAAGCCCCGGAATTGCAGCGGGACAGCGTTGTCAGATGCCGCCCGTGACAGCGCTGTCTCAGACGGTTCGCGGTGAGGCCGCTTGGTGCTACCGTCCCGTCATGCCACCAGCTCAGCGGCACCCGACTCTGGCCGACGTCGCCGAACGCGCCGGGGTCTCCGCCTCCACCGTCTCCCGCACGCTCCGCGGGTTCGCGACCGTCTCTCCCGACGTACGCGCCCGGGTCGAGCAGGCCGCCCGCGAGATGAACTTCGTCGTCTCGCGCCAGGCCTCCAGCCTGGTCACCGGCAAGACCGGCGTGGTCGCGGCACTCGTGCCCACCCTCAACTCCTGGTTCATCGGCTCGGCGCTCTCCAGCCTCGGCCCGGTGCTGCGCGAGTCCGGCCTGGAGCTGCTGGTCTACGTCACCCCCGACATGGACGAGCGGTCCACCTTCTTCGAGCGCCTCCCGGCCCGGCGTAACGCCGACGCGCTGCTGGTCTTCTCCTTCGACCTCTCCAAGGAGGAGAGCGCGCGCCTGGACGACCTCAACATGCCGGTGATCTACATCAGCCAGCACGCCGAGGGCCGGCCCAGCGTGTACGTCGACGACGTGCGGGGCGCGCACCGCGCCACCCAGCACCTGCTCAATCTCGGCCACCGCCGGATCGCCTTCGTCAAGACCATCGGCGCCAGCGGTTTCACCTTCAGCTCCCACGAGCGGCTGATCGGCTATCAGCAGGCGCTGGACGAGGCGGGCATCGCCCCGGATGACGACCTGGTGGTCGACACCGCGGTCGGCGACAAGCGCGGCACGATGGAGGCGATCGGCCAGTTGCTCAGCCTGCGCGAACCACCCACCGCGATCTTCGCGGAACAGGACGAGGTAGCCGTCTCGGTGATGTGGACACTGCGCCGGAGCAATGTCGACGTGCCCGAGCGGATGTCCGTGGTGGGCTTCGACGACCACCAGATGGCCGAGTGGTCGGACCTGACGACGATGGCCCAGTCCCCCTCGGACATCGGACGCGCCGCAGCCGATCTGGCCCTCGCCCTCATCAACGAGCCGGACGCGGACCAGGAGCGGCACGTCGTGCTGCCCACCCGCCTGATCCCGCGCGGCAGCACGGCGCCGGCGCCCGCACCTGCCACGGACGCCGCTGCGCCAGGCGAGTCGCGCGAATAGCCGTCGTGGGCCGGCCGCCACAGGAGGTGGGGGAACAGCCTTGCGGGCAGAGGTTTTCCCGCCCGCTCTCCGGGCACTCGGACTGTGAGCGGCCGTGCAGGCGGCCTTCCACCCCGGCGGCGCGCCGGGAAGCAGGACGGAGGGGGAGACCCTGGTCGCCCCTCCCAGCGGAACCCCATGGTGCTGTACGGCACCATCCCAGACGCCCCGGCTGGTCTCCCCCGTCCAGCCGGGGTTTTCCGCGTCCGGTGGGCCATGGGCAAGCGCGGTGGCAAAACCGCTCCGGCCGGTCCTCCCGACCACTGTTGCAGTGGTGGGAGGACCGGCCGGAGCGTGTGTCCAGCTGTACTGTTCAGCCGTGCTGTCCGGCTGTGCTGTCTCAGCGGTGAGCGCGTCCACCACCGTTGAGGCCGGCGTTGGCCCCGGTCACCGTGCACTTCACCAGGTCGAGAAGCGCGCCGAGGCCCGCGTTGGCCTGCTGGGGAACATCGTTCGGCAGGTTCCCGTTCGTATGAGCCGGACGACTGTCCGAGCAGCGGGAGGTGTCGGCGTACGCAGGTCCGGCCGAGACGATGCCGGCTCCTGCTGCCATGACACCCGCGCAAGCAGCGAGTACCGCGGTCTTCTTGATCGTGTTCATCACGTCACCTTTCCTTCGCCCGAGCCCGACTGGCCGGGACAACTTTTCTCACCCGCCTCCGGCCAGGTGCTTTTCACCGGCCGAGGTTTCTCACGAGGGGCATGCGTATCGCCCACCCGCCCTCGGCGGTGTCAGTCGGTGCCGCGGCCCGCCGGCTGAACTGCTCAGCCGGCCACGGCCGGAAAGTCCCTCCGCCATGGGTGGGCGTCTGGGTTCGGCTCCGGGGTGCTCTTGACACCACGCACTCTCCTCGAAGGAAAATTGATCGGGTTTGGCCATGGTCACCAGCCCCGCGGGCAACGGCCACCGGTCCCGGCCCATCGGAGTGACCGCCTCCCGAGCCCGGCCGCCGGGGGCAGGCCGAACGGCCCATCAGCTTCGGGGCACTCATCGGCCTGGCGCCTTGCGGCCCGGCCCTCACTGACCAAGAAAGGGGCCGAAGCCCTGGGCTGAGTCCGAATCAGCTGTTGCCCCGAGCGGGGGACCCCGAGCAGAGGGGCCGCCCGGGCGGGGGCAGCCGGCCTGGGGATCTGACCACCCATCGGGCGGCGGCGGTGTGCTGAGACCGAGGCGGTACGTCCGCCCGTTTGCCCGCCCACCCTCCATCTGGCGGACACGTCACCCGTGGTGGCGTCAACGATGTGGCGGCCCGCCCAGGAACCCTGAGCGGAGAAATGCTCTTGCTGAGGGGCAGGCCGCCTCGGTCGTGCCCTGCTCAGGGGGCCGTGACAGGCGGCGATTGCAGCAACCTTCCGGCGTCACCTGGCGACCGGTTACACCCCCTGCCGACGGTTCCTCGGCGGGCTGACGCCCTTGCAGGAGGAGCCTTCGCCTCAGCCGCAGGCCATTGCGCCATCTTCTCGACGACGCCGGAAACCCCTCAGCCGGTTGACCGTCGCCGGCTCGGGCGACATGGGGTATCAGGTCGGCATCGAGGCTGCGGAACCCTACGGATTTCCTGGGTTTCTCGAATCGGCGCGGGCAGAAAATGGCATTGCGCACCCGCTCCGAATCGGCCGGGGCGTGGTTCTTCCGACCTTCCCCATGTGGGCGCCGCCCGGCAGGCACTGACAACGGCCCGTCACAGGCTCCAGCAGGGAGCGCCGATCAGGGCGCCAGCGCGGTACCGAGGGAGTCGGCGCCCATGATTTTCGGTGCGCCCTTCTCGTAGAAGACGTCCAGTGCGGTCATCGTGAACCCGGCGGCCGTCAGCATGTCGACGATCGGCCGGGTGAGGTGACATCCGCCGAAGAGCCGCTGCTGCATCGGCTCGAAGCGGCGTTGCCGGCGCCGCACGTCCTCGTCTTCCGCGGGCGCCAGGCCGTGCTCGACGAAATGCAGGGCGCCGCCGGGCTTCAGGACGCGGCGCATCTCGCGGAGCGCGGCATCGGCGTCCGGAATGGTGCACAGCGTCCACGTCGACAGGGCGGCGTCGAAACTGTTGTCGTCGAACGGCAGTGACTGGCCGTCCAGGCCGGCCCGCTGCACCGGGATCCGTGTCCTCGTGAGGCGTTTGCCGGCGAGCCTCCACCCCAGATCGGACGGCTCGACCGCGGCTACGCGCGTGATGGTGTCCGGGTAGAACGGCACGTTGTGCCCGGAACCGAATCCGATCTCGATGACGTCACCCTGGAGACCTTCACAGACCCGTTGTCTCAGCGGCCCCGCCGGCTTGACTCCGCACAGGACATTGATGATTCGGGGCAGCACGCGTTCGTCATAGAACCCCATCACGACCTCCGGTTCTCGATTTCCAGCATGGCACCGGCGGTGTAGGGGCGCACCGCTGCTCCGGGCGGAAACGCATGCTCGTGAAGGCGGCCATTCTGCCTCTTCAAAGCCTCGTGGATGGGCGTGGCCGAGGCGTAGGCGCGTCCGGCCCGGGACCGGGTACGGCGGGCATGCCCCGGTGGCAGGCCGACCAGCCTCTCAGGACAGCCCGTTGACCGTGCTGCGGACCTTGTTCACGACGTTGGCCGGGAGTGTCGCGTAGCCCTGGAAGCTCAGGTTTTCCTGGCCCTTCTTGCCGGCGACGTACGTCAGGAACGCCTTGGTCGCGGGCCAGGTCGCCGGCTTGTTGCCCTTGTCGCAGACGATCTCGTAGGTGACCACGTCGACCGGATAGGCCCCGGGCGCCTTCGTCGCGTAGTTGAGCTGGAGGGTGAGGTCCTTGCCCTTCCCGACGATCTTGGAGTCGGCGATCGACTTGGAGGCGGAGAGAATGCTGGCCTGCACCGGGGCCGGCGCGCCGGTGGAGAGGGCGACCGTCGGAATCTTGCGGGCGGCAGCGTAGGACAGTTCGAAGTACCCGATCGAGCCCTCGGTCTGCTTCACCTTGTCGGCGAGGCCCGCGGAACTCTCGGCCGACCGGCCTCCTTTGGCCTTCCACTCCTTGCTGTGCTCGTAAGGCCAGGCGTCCGGGGCGGCCGTTCTCAGGTAGGAGGTGAAGCCATCGGTCGTGCCGGAGGAATCGGACCGGTGCGCCGCTTGGATCGCCGTCGACGGCAGCTTGACGCCGGAGTTGAGCTTCGCGATGGCGGGATCGTTCCACGTGGTGATCTGTGCGTTGAAGATCTTGGCGAGAGTCGAGGCGTCCAGGGTCAGCTCCGTTACGCCCGGGAGGTTGAAGCCAAGCGCGATGGGCCCGCCGACCATCGGCAGATGCACGGCCTGACCCTTGCCGGAACAGGTCTTCTTGGACTGGGAGACCTGTTCGGTGCTCAGCGCGGAGTCGGAGCCCGCGAAGGCGGTCTTGCCGGCGAGGAAATCGTCCTGGCCGTCGCCGGAGCCGTTGCCCTCGTAGTTGATCTTGATATCGGGGCAGGCTCGCGTGTAGTTCTTGATCCAGTTCTGCATGGCGTACTGCTGCGCGGTCGAGCCGGAAGCCTGCAGCGTGGCCGCCTTCCCGCACGGGATGCCGTCGGCATCGCTGGTCGCGGCGGCAGCGGTGGGTGTGGGGGAGGCGTCGGCGGAGCTGGAGCTGTCGCTCGCACCACAGGCCGTCAGGATCAGGGCTCCCGAGGCGACCGCCGTGGCTACCGACAGGGTGCGCGGGCCGCTCATCCGCTGATGCTTCACTCTCGGGTGCTCCTTTTGCAGGCAGCCGGCGACCGGCGTAGCGGAGTGGGCGTCACCTGACCTCCGTGGCAGGCGTCAAAGCACATGCGGATAACCATAAGCAATCATTCGATTACTTTTGGTAATGAAGCGGGAAGTGTTCCCGCCTGGGCAAGGGCGGCGAATCACCGAGCCGATGGCACCCTCCCGGGTGCTCGCGCGAGGGCAATGCGGAGGTCATGGACCCGCCCGCTGCATGTACAGGACACGTCAGGGCACGCGCTGTGTCATGGGAATGCTGATGCGTCTGGAACGCGTGGTGGAAGACTGCGAAAGCGCCCTGCTCGCCAAGGTCTTCCACTCCGAACCTGTCCAACTGTTCGAGGAGCTGCGGAGGGAGTGCGACGAGCACGCCGTCGTGTGCAGCCATGAGCGAGTCCTGGTCCCGAATGCCTACACGGTCGAACTCGCCGGTGCGGTGCACGACGAGCTGGCTGCCCACGGTGGGCAGATAGGGGAGGGACTGGTCGACGTCCTGGCCCGGCACGCGGCGGATCGTGGCTACGAGTGGGCCGGCCCTCTCACCGTGCATGTCGTCAGGTCCGACGAGGTGCCGAATGGCAGGTACCGCATATCGAGCACTGCCATGGCCCATATTCCTGGTGCCGGACCCAAGCCTCCCGGGGCAGGGGCCGCGGCGGGACCGAAGCAGGAAGGTGAGGAGCCGGTGGCCGACCGGGAGGGAGCCGGCTCTCCGGTCGCCTCGGTCAGCTGAGTACGCGACGGTCGTTCCGCCCGGCGGGTGCACGGCCGGCGCGCCGAACCTCGCCGGCGTGCGCCGGGCGTCGTTCCGCGTCTCGCTCAGCAGTCGCCGCAGCAACAACAATCGCAACACTCGCAGGAGTCGCAGTCGCGGCAGCACCCCTCCCGCTTCTTGCGCGACCACGGCCCCTCGTACTCCTTCGCACAGCACAGCTTGCAGGTGCAGCAGAGCCCGATGGCGACCGCGCAGCCCGCGAGGAAACCGCGGGGCTTCTTCGGCTGGTGCGGGAAGTGCGGCCCGCCGCCGTCACCTCCGCCGTCTCCACCCCCGTGGCCGCCACCGGAACCACCGGGCGGCACCGGGCCGTTCCCGTAAGGGCTCTGCCGGCCGTTCAAGTGCTGCGGACCATGGGCGTAAGGGTCGCCGGCCGACACCTGGCCGTGCTCGGGAGGCGGCCCGTACGGGGAGGGCCGGCCGTGGTGCGGAGGCCGGCCGTCGTACGGTCCTGGCGCTCCGTGGCCCGTGTGGGAGCAGGCGGTCGTTCCGAAGGCCCGGTCCACCGATCGCCGAAGTTCGTGTACCAACAGGACATGCGCCAGAGCCGCGTCGGTGAACTCCACATCGCGCAGTGCGAGGCGGATGCCGTGCAGCGCGTCGTCGCACAGTCGACGGGCCTGCGCGACCGAGGCGCCTGTGGCGGTGAGCGGATTCCAGGACCCCTCGGCGGCGTCGGCCGCGCGGTCCTCCACGGCGTCGAGGAGGTGGGCCAGCCTCCCGAAGAGGCGCCCCGCCTCGGCCAGTGGCGCGGCGTTGCCCGGCCGGCCGGCCAGCACCGCGGTGTGGGCGAAGGCCGCACCGGTCGCCGTCTCCGTGGGTTCGGTGATGGTGGTGAGCGGCGTGTGCGGGCCGGCCAGTGCTTCGATGCCGAGCTGCCGGTCGACCGCGTCGACGAGTATGGAGGTGTCGAAGCCGAGCGCGGCGCCGGTGGTGGCCCCGGCGCGGTCCCAGCCCGCGGCGACCTTGCGTGCGGCGGCGGCAACGGGCCTGCGGCGCAGCATTCCATTACGGTCCGCGACGTGGTCACGAATCTTCGCCGAGGCGAGGACGAGGGACACCGACGCGGCGAGCCGCGCGCCCTCACCCTTCGCGACGGACGCGGTCCGCATGCCCCGTAGTGGGCAGGGGCCGGCGGTGCGCCGCCGGTCCTCGGTGTTGCCGGACTGAGCGTCGGTCAGGACGGAGACGATCAACCCGTCATAGTTCGTCACGACGCGGGCGAACTGCCCGTGATCGCCGCGCAGGGCGAGACAGAGGCCGCACAGATGGGCCATCCACTCCGCTTTCAGCCCTTGGGACAGGCGATGTGTGCAGGGCCTGACGATTCCGAACATGTGAAACCCCCCGTATTGCGTCGCGTACGACCTCGACCTGGGTTGGCAGCGGCAGGAAAAGCGTACCGAGCATGCCGTTGACCTGGGTGTATATCCCGGATTCCGCACTGATGCCGGTGCTGGTGACAGTTGCCGTGGACCGCGTCGGTGCGCGGTAGCGCTTCAGCCGACGCCTTGGCCGCCGCGGTAGGCGTTGACGACGGTGTTCGGGGCCGTCAGCCAAAGGACAGGGCAACCTCTTCGTACGCCACTGGTCGATACTGGAACCAGCGGCTTCCAGCGTGCCCGCCCGGGGGACCCCGGCGTTCCGCCCCTCTGGCAGGCGCACTCGTCAGGTGCGAGGGTGGTGGGATGGACGTTTCGGCGAAGACGTTCAGCGAAGGGCCGGAAGACCCGTTCGCGGTGCGTCGTGCGGCCTCAGCGGTCCTGGACCGCCGGGGGCGGATCGTCGGCTGGAGTGAGCGGGCCGAGGCGCTTCTCGGTTACCCGCCGCAGGAGGCGCTGGGCCGGGATGCGGCCGGCCTCCTTGTCGATCCGGGCGATCTCGGGCTCGTCTCGGACGCCGCGGCCAGGTGCGTCGGCGACGACGGATGGTTCGGGGTCGTGCCCGTACGGGACCGCGACGGGCACCGTGTGGAAGTCGGCTGCCGGGTGCGGGCCGTCAGGAGAACGGACACCGAGGTCGAGTGGTTCGTCGTCGCCGCACCCGCGGCAGAGGTCATCCAGTGGGAGACGGACCGCTCGGTGTTGGACGGCCTCTTCCGCCGCTCCCCGATCGGCCTCTCGGTGCACGCTCCGGACCTCAGCATCCTGCGGGTGAACCGGGCGATCGCGCGGTTCAGTGGTATTTCGACCGAGCGGCACCGGGGACGCGACATCAACGAGTTTCTCATTCCGACGGACAGTGAGACGTCGGAAGCCAAGCTGCGGGAGGTCCTCAGGACGGGTAAGTCCGAGATCTTCGCCGAGCAGCCGTGCCGACTACGGCAGGATCCCGGCCAGGAGCTGGTGGTATCCGTTTCGGCGTTCCGCTTGGAGGATCCCGCGGGCCGTGTCCTGGGCGTCACACAGACGGTGGAAGACGTCACCGATCGCTATCGGTCCCGGCGTCGGCTCGCTCTGCTCAGCGAGGCGGGATCCAGGATCGGGACCACGCTCGACGTCGAGAGAACGGCACGGGAGCTGGCCGAGGTGGCGGTGCCCGAACTCGCGGACTTCGTCTCGGTGGATCTCTTGGAGCCGGTGACCCGTGGTGCGGAACCCACCCCGGACACCTCGGGCGCGGTGTACCGGATCGCGACCCACGGCGTCTCTCCCGAATCGCACCAGCCGACGCCTGAGGAAGGCGCGCTCCGCTTCACCCCGAACGAGTTGCAGGCGCAGTGTCTGGCGGAACGGCGTCCGGTGCTCAGTACCCACCTGGACAGCACCGCCGAGCGGGGTGACCAGGCGGAAGACGCGAACAAACCCGCGGCAGGGGCCCACTCGCTGATCATGGTGCCGCTCGCCGCCCGTGGGCTCGTGCTGGGGCTGCTGAGTCTGTGGCGGACGGAGCGGCCCGAGCCCTTCGAGACGGACGACCTGACGCTCGCCGAGGAACTCGCCTCCCGCGCCGCACTCTCCATCGACAACGCCCGCCGCTACACCCAGCAGCATCAGGCGGCGCTCACGCTCCAGCACAGCCTGCTGCCGCGCGAGGTGCCCGACTATCCGGCCGTCGAAATCGCGCATCGCTACCTGCCGGCCGATCCCGCCGCAGGCGTGGGCGGCGACTGGTTCGACGTCATCGCGCTCTCCGGGCTGCGCGTCGCCCTCGTGGTCGGCGACGTCGTCGGCCACGGCATCCACGCGGCTGCCACCATGGGGCGGCTGCGCGCCGCGGTGCACACCTTGGCCAACCTCGACCTCACCCCCGACGAGGTCGTGTCCAACCTCGACGAACTGGTGGACCGGCTGGCCGCTGAGCAGGAACCGACCGACGAACACTCGCCCCAGGTCGTGGGCGCGACCTGCTTGTACGCGGTCTACGACCCGGCGTCCCGCTGCTGCACCTTCGCCCGCGCGGGCCACCCCCCGCCGGCGGTGGTGAGCCCCGACGGACACGCCCGCGTTCTGGACCTGCCCGCCGGTCCGCCCCTTGGGCTGGGCGGGCTGCCGTTCGAGTCCACGGAGGTGGAACTGCCCGAGGGCAGCCTCCTCGCCCTCTACACCAACGGCCTTATCGAAGCGGGCGGGCAGGACCCCGACGAGGGCCTGTCGCGCCTGCTCAGCGCGCTGTCCGTGCCGGTCGGCTCACTGGAGGAGACCTGCAAGACGGCGGAGGACGCCTTGCTTCCCGACCGGCCCGCCGACGACGTGGCGCTCCTGGTGGCGCGTACCCGTGTCCTGGCAGCCGAGCAGGTCGCGACGTGGCGGCTGGACTCCGGGCCGGAGGCCGCCGGGCGGGCTCGGGCTCTGACGACGGAGCAGTTGAACGAGTGGGGGCTGGAGGAGCTGGCCTATACCGCAGAGCTGATCGTGAGCGAGCTGGTCACCAACGCCTACCGGTACGCGGACGGGGTGATCACGCTACGGCTCATCCGCGACCGGAGCCTGATCTGCGAGGTGACCGACTCCAGCAGCACGTCCCCGCATCTGCGCCGGGCCCGGAACACCGACGAGGGCGGGCGCGGGCTCTTCCTCGTCGCCCGGCTCACCGAGCGGTGGGGCACCCGCTACGGGCGAGACGGCAAAACCATCTGGACCGAGCACCCCCTGACGTCTCAGGGCGGCGCCGTCACCCTGTGAGGTGGCTCCCCACCGTGGGAGCCACCTTCGAGCCGAAGGCTGATCCGAACCGGCTTCGGCTCCGGGGTCCCGCCCGCCCGAGATTTCGCCGCTGCAGCCTTGACTGGTGGCAAATCGGGAGGAAAATGGTCAGTACGCCAGGAAACCGAAGAGCCCCACCGTCGACAGAGACGTCTGTTGGCAAGAGACCCTTGGACGGCTCTGGTTAGGCCCCCGGAAGCCCCGCGCATCGGAGCCTCAGCGACGACTGAGACAGATGGTGCCCCTGTGGGCGCCGGGGACTGCAGTGTGTGGACGCCTTCGCGCCGTTCCGTCGTTCCGCTACTCCGGCTGAACACCTCGCGCATACCGATGGCCCAGCCCGGCTCGAGGCCGGACTGGGCCATCGGTATATCTCTCGGCTGCCGCCCAGCTGTCGAACGGGCCGCCGCTCACTCCCGGCGGGCCGACAGCCGGCACGGGTCATCCAGGCGTGATGCGACCGCGCCAGGCTCCGGTTTCGCTGCCGCGGCGCTCGATGTAGTCCTTGAAGCGGCGCATGTCGCCCTTGACCCGCCGGTCGATCAGGCCCGTCGCGTCAGCGGTCATCTCCGCGGCCCCACTGGGCTCCACGTCCATCACGAGTTCCACCCGGGTGTGCTTCTCATCCACGCGCCGGAAGCTGACGACACCCTTCTGCTTGGTGTCACCGCTCGTACTGCGCCAGGCGATCCGCTCGTCCGGAAGCTGGTCGACGATCTCCGTGTCGAACTCGCGCCGGACACCACCGATCTTGGTGCGCCAGTGATTGTGGCGGTCATCGATCTGCGTGATGCGCTCGACGCCCTCCATGAAGTTCGGGAACTCCTCGAACTGCGTCCACTGGTTGTAGGCGGTGTGAACGGGGACCTCGACCTCCACCGACTCCTTCACCTTGCTCATTACTGCGCGCCTCCTTCGGGGTGACTGCCGCACAAAGCGGGTCCTCACGCGTGCGGATCTCCGCACGTGAGCAGCGGGTACCCCAAGACCCCCGGGCTACAAACCGTGCGGGCTCGGCCTTTCCGTGCGCCGGTCGAACCTCGTGCGTCTCACCAGCGCGTCGCGGTGAAGTCGATGGGCCGAGGCTCCAGTTCGCGTGTGCGAGCCGTCAACTGCCGCATCCTCTCCGCCGTTTCTTCGAGGGGGAGGCGCTTGCGGTCGCCGTGCCCCGGCAGCAGCCACTCGAAGCGGAGCAGGCCGGCGGTGCGTGCCAGCGAAGCCGCCAACTCCCGGATGGAGTACCAGGTCACGTGCTCCGCCACCTCGATATCGCCCGTCGTACGCGACCAGTAGAAGCTGTCGCCGCTGAAGCAGTACCGCTCGTCCGCGACGTAGAGCACGCTTCCCTGGGTGTGACCTGGCAGCGGGTAGGCGCGCACTCCCTCGTCGATGTCGACCGCCCGGGTGCCGCGCAGTACGTGGTCGGCGTCGGGCCTGGCGTCGAGGTCGCCCTCGTGGATCCATAACCGGGCGCCGAAGTGGTCCGCGTACTGGCGGCCGTGCGCGGCGTGGTCGCGGTGGGTGAGCAGAACATCGGTGACGGGGCCGAGCGCTTCGTACCGGGCGGCCAGCGCGCGGCTCCAGCGGGGCGTGTCGACCATCATCACGGTGCCTGAGGGTCGCCGCAGGAGGTAGGAGTTGGCACCCGCGGTGTGTGGTGAGTTGTGCCCGCAGAGGGAGACGTTGTCGTCGAGGGGGAGGGGGTAGGGGTCCGCGGCCGGATTGAGCCGTTCAGCGCTGTGGCGGATGGATCGGGTGGGGCAGGCGAACGCGGCGGCGTTCAACCGGCGGGTCTCCGCGTCGCCGCGTGGTTGGCGGAGCACTTCGGATCGTCCGTCGACTTCGACGATCAGGTCCGGTGCCAGTTGCCTGGCGACGTCGCAGTTCGTGCAGCGATCGTCCACGAACCAGCCGTCTTCGACGGCTCCGTCGGCCGAAGCGGGGCGAGGGGTGCGGGCGTTGTTCAAGGGGCTACTCACTTCTCGTGTGGCAGGTACCGGTGCATCTCACAGGGCTCGCGGAACCCGGAGAACCCGTAGGGCCGTGAAGGCTCGGACGGCCCTGAAGAAGGGGTATCGCGGTTGCCTCCAGAAGTGGAAGGGGACCGGCTCTTGTGTCTGTGAGCGGCAGGCTCTCTCACCGGCCGCGACGTCGCCGTCATCTATTGATCTGAGCATGCCAATGGGAACGTCCAGGCGGCCCCTGGCGTCACCGTGAAGCGAAGTGCTGTGCCAGCGCGGCGAGGGAGTTCGGCACCTCGGCGCGTGAGAGCCGTCGCTGCCGGAGGGGGGCCGCGAGCAGTTTCCGCCAGAAGGTCCGGGGGTGGAGTTCCCAGCTGATGGTGACGCGCGAGCCGCCTGCTTCCTCGTCCACCTGCCATTGCCACTCGGCGTACGAGGGATTGCCGTCATCGGACTGCGAGCCGTGCCGGAAGATGCGCCGTCGCGGATCGAATTCCTCCACCCAGGACCGACTCGGCCAGGCAGGCCAGCCGACCGGCTTCATCGTGACGACCCACTCGGCGGGCGGCTCGAGTCTCGCCGGCCGTTCGCTCACACGCGCGACGGCGGCGTTCCACTCCGGAAGCCGCTCGATATCGGTGACCAGCGCGAATACGTCGTCGGCCGGCGCGTCGACGAAGCCGCTCGCCGAGCCCGAGAGCCGGTTCCCGTCGTCCTTGCGAGAGGCCATGCCGTCCTCCCTTACTCCTGTCTCGGCGAAGGAGTGGCCGCGCTTCCAGCATCTCAGATATACGGCATATCGGACCTCGCCTCTTGGGCGTGCCCTCGCGAGTGGCGGTGAGCGGGCAGCGGGCGAGAGGCGGCGGCACGGTGAGCGGTCCGTCCGCCTCATCGGGGAGTGCCACGGATCGCCTGGCTCCATGGCCCGGTTGCCGGGGGCGTGGCGGGCGCGTTCGATGGAGGGAGAGCCGGTGGCGAAATGGGCCGAAGGTCGACGTCCGCCGGGAAGGGGCACCGATGAAGGTCGTACTGCGCCGGGGAAGGCCTGAGGACGCCGCGGAAGGCGGCAGGATCTGCTTCGAAGCGTTCTCCGGGATCGCTGCCGCTCACGGCTTCCCCGCGGACATTCCGGCAGCTGAGGTCGGTGCGGGACTGTTCGAGACGCTCTTGCGGCATCCCGACTTCTACGACGTCGTAGCGGAGCTCGATGGCCGGATAGTTGGCACCAATTTCCTCGATGAGCGGTCTCCCATCGCCGGTGTCGGGCCGATCACCGTGGATCCGGCTGTTCAGAACGCCGGAATCGGGCGCATGCTCATGCAGGACGTCATGGAACGGGCCGCGGAGCGGCAAGCCCCCGGCATCCGGCTGCTGCAGAGCGGCTACCACACGCGGTCGTTCGCGCTCTACGCCGATCTCGGGTTCGAGTTCCGGGAGACCGCCGCCTGCCTGCAGGGGCCACCGATCGGAGGGACGGTCCCGGGGTACGCGACGCGGCCTGCGCAGGCCGCGGATCTGGCCGCCTGCAATGAGGTCTGCCGGAGTGTCCACGGCGTCGATCGCGGCGGAGAGCTCGCCGACGCCGTCAAGGCAGGTACGGCCCGTGTCACCGAGCACGACGGCCGCATCACCGGCTACACCACCGAGATGGCGTATTTCGGCCACACGGTCGGCGAGACCACCGAGGACGTCAGAGCGCTCATCGCTGCGGCGCCTGCCTTCGGGGGCCCCGGCATCCTCGTCCCCGCGAGCGACAGCGCCCTGCTCCAGTGGTGCCTCCGCAGCGGCCTCAAGGTGCTACAGCTCATGAGCGTGATGACCATCGGGCTCTACAACGAACCCGCCGGGGCGTACCTGCCCTCCATTCTCTATTGAAAGCCCCGTGGAACAGACCGGCCCGGGAACAAACGCGAAGCTGGAAGGGGAATGCAATGGAGCTGTTCCCGCCCATACCCCTCGCGGAGTGGCAGGACACCAAAGAAACGCTGCACCGGTTCGCACAAATCGTCGGCAAGATCCGGCTCGCCGCGAGCCCCCGGCGCAACCACTGGTGGAACGTGCCGTTTCATCTCACCGGCCGGGGCATCACCACACGCCCGATGGGCCAGGTCGACGGCAATCCGGCCTTCACGATCGACTTCGACTTCGTCGACCACAAACTGGCCGTCACGACACTGGACGGCAGGGCGGTCTCCTTTCCGCTGTTGGGAGAGTCGGTGGCGTCGTTCGAGGCCAAGACGCTGAACGCACTGGCGGCCCTGGGTGTTGAGGTGGATATCGCCATTCCCCGACCGTTCGATCTGCCCGACGGCAGCCGGCCGTTCGCCGAGGACCACGAGCACGCGACGTACGATCCCGCCCATGCGCGCCGCTATTGGTGGGTTCTCAGTCAAGTGGCTTTGGTGCTGGAGGAATTCGCCGCCGGCTTCTCAGGAAAAACCAGTCCGGTGCACCACTTCTGGCATACCTTCGACATCGCCCACAGCCGGTTCTCCGGCCGTCGGATCGAGCAGCCGGCGCAGGTCGATCCGGTGACACGGGAAGCCTACTCCCGGGAGCTGATCAGCTTTGGTTTCTGGTTCGGTGACAACACGTTCAGCGCGCCGGCCTTCTATTCGTACACCGCCCCGGAACCCGCGGGCCTGGCCGAACAGCCACTCAGCCCCGCATCGGCGCAATGGGTCGCGCGCAACGACAGCCACCTCGCGGTGTTGCCGTACGACTCCGCACGTGCCGAGAGCGATCCACGCGCCGCGGTCCTGGCCTTCTACGAGAGCGCGTACCAGGCCGGAGCCGTATGTGCCGGCTGGGACATCGCCGGGTTCGCCTGCCCCGGCGGCACGACCGACGCGCATCTCCGGGCGCCGGGCGGCTGAAGAGCCCGGCCCAGCTGCGCAGGCTCACCGGCCGCCGGCGACCCGTAGGACCGTACCGGTGGTGTAAGAGGCGTCCGGTGAGAGCAGCCAGGCGACGGCTGCGGCGACCTCGGCCGGCGCACCGGGCCGCCGCAGCGGGATCTGACCGGCCGCTCTAGTCGGCCGGTCAGGAACGCCCATCGCGGCATGCATATCGGTCTCGATGAGGCCCGGGGCAACGGCGTTGACCCGAATGCCCTCCGGGCCGAGCTCTTTGGCGAGGCCGACGGTCAGGGCGTCCGTGGCCGCCTTGGTGGCGGCGTAGTGGACGTAATCGCCGGGGCTGCCGAGAGTGGCGGCCGCGGAGGAGATGTTGACGATGGCGCCGGACCCGAGTGCCGCCATGTCCCGTGCGGCTCGCCGACAGCACATCAGGTAGCCGAGGAGGTTCACCTCCACCACGTGCCGCAGGTCCTCGGTCCGGGCGTCGGCGAGTCTGCCCAGCGGGCCGGTCACTCCGGCGTTGTTGACCAGTCCGGTGACCTGCCCGAGTTCTGCCGCCGCGGTATCGAAAAGCCGCTCCACGTCCCCCTCGTCGGACGTGTCCGCCCGCACCGTGACGCAGCGCGCCCCCGCTGCACGCACAACGGCCGCGACCTCCTCGGCGGCTGCTGCGTTGCTGACGTATCCCAGCGCCAGATCGTGCCCGTCGGCCGCCAGGCGAAGGCACGATGCCGCGCCGATACCTCGGCTGCCACCGGTGACGATGGTGACCGGACGGGACATGTGTTGCCTCCTGCGACGGTGCGGAATCACGCTCCGACAGATGGTCGCACTCCTCGACGTGGCCCCCACTCGCTGTGCCCACCGTCAAGGAGACGGGCACGCGGAAGGAGGAAGCCGCGGGTCCGTCGATCGGGTGAGACCCCCGCCCCGTTCAGGCCGTTCGGGGCGCTCCGTGAATCAAGCCGAGGTGGCCTTCGGGCGCTGGTAGCGGAGGAGGACGACGCCGTTGCCGAAGGACCTGGTTTCGGTGAGCTGGAGAGGGAGCATGGCGTCCGACTCCCGGAACGGCGGCCTGCCCCGTCCGATCAGGACGGGATGGATGTAGAGGCGGTACTCGTCGATCAGATCGTGCCGCATGAAGGCCGAGGCGAGATCGGCGCCGCCCAGCACCAGGTCCCCACCCGGTTGCGCCTTGAGTTCCAGGACATCTTCGACGACGACGTCCCGCACGATCGTGGTGTTCCAGTCGGCCCGCTCCAGGGACCGCGAGTACACCACCTTGGGCATGTCCCGCCAGATGCCGGCGAAGTCCACCATGGGCGGGGTGCTCGCGGGATCGCTGTCGGCGGTCGGCCAGAACTCCGCCATCAGCTCATACGTGACGCGTCCGCTGAGGAAGGCGCCCATGGTCCTGAGCTGTTCGTTGAAGTGACGGTGCAGCTCGTCATCGACCTGGTGCCAGTCGATCTCGCGGTTCGGCCCCTCGAAGAAGCCATCGAGGGAGACCGACGTCATGTAGATGATTTTTCGCATCGCGGTCCTCGGCTGAGTCATCAGGGACGGATGGGGGCTCACCGACCGAGGTCCTCGTTGCTTGCGGCCGGTCTCGGCCGAGACGGTACACCGCGGTGGAAGGTGGAACGGGCTGAAAGTGGAACCGACGGCTGCGCGTCGTCCGTACGGCCGTGGCCGGAGGGGGCAGAGCCGCGCTTCTGTCGACCCGGTGGGCGTGTGTCAGGCCCGGCGGATGAGGAGTTCGGCGTTGCGGTCCGCCGCGGCGCCCACCCGTACGTGATTGACGCCGGCGGACATCCCGGCGGCCAGGCCGGGCGCGTTGTAGGCGACCTCGCGGTAGAGGGACGCGAGGCCGACGGCCGAGAGGTCGTCGAAGTGGGTGCGGTGCGGGGCGGCGGACTCGATGAGAGTGGTGAACAGGGACAGCGTCCCGTCGTGATTGTCGACCAGCTCGATGAGTCGCGCGTGCTGCGGATAGTCCAGGTGGGAGGCGGTGTTGACCTCCCAGAAGGAGCGGGCGGGGGTCGGATGGCCGTGCGGCGTGATGCGGTTGACGTGGCTGTGGCCATTGATCCACGCGACGACGTTCGGGAACCGGCTCAGCAGCGCGATGACCTCCTCGCCGTCGTGGCGCTCCTCCTCGGTGCGTGCCGAGTCAGGGCGCCGCGTCATGCTCGGACTGTGGTGGTGGCTGAATATCAGGATGTGCGCGTCGTCGGCCGCGGCATTGCGCACGAGCCGGCCGTCGGCGTCGTGGTGGAGGGAGCTGTGGGCACTCAACGTCCGCTCCAGCCAGCGCAGTTGCTCGGTCCCCAGGGATCCTTCGTAGTGACCGCTGCGGTAGGTGGTGTCGATGCTGATGCCGATGACACCCTCCGCGACGGCGAAGGAGTAGTACATCCGGTCGCCGTCCAAGTGATCCTCGGTATAGCCGTGCCCGACGGGCCCCGCCCCGGCGACGGCCGGATCCAGATGCGCACGCAGGTACTCGTCCGGGGTGACCATGCGGCGCCGCTCATCCGCGGTGACGGTCCGCGCGCGGGCGGCGTTGTGGAGCAGGATGTCCTTGAGCACGGTGCTCTTGGGGTCATCGCCCGTGTACACCGCTCTGTCGAAGGCGGCCACGTCGGCATCAGGTACCGCGAACAGCTTGCGGGCCCCCGTGATGTAGTCCCGCAGGACCGGGTCCTCCGGGGCCAGGCAGCCGCCCGGCAGATCGTCGTGGTTGCCGGGCGTGGAGTACCAGGGGACGCGCAGACCGGGGCTGGTCACCGGCCGCATGGCGGCTTCGAGGTAGCCGGGTATCTGCGGCAGGCCGCGCTTCTTGTCCTGGTCGTGCAGCGTGTCGTCCGGATGCCAGTAGAGCGGGAGGCCCGAATTCTGGACGCCCTCGAACGACGTCGGGTCACCGGTGTTGGGGGTGATCCGGCCGCCGCTCATCAGCGTGAGGAACCACTCCAGCTCCACCATGGAGTGGTTGTCGATGTTGTCGCCCGTCGACATGACGAAGGCAGGCGGCCGGTCGGTGTGCGGTCCACCGCCGAGCGCATTGACCTGCTCCACCAGGGACACCGCGCCGGCCACGGTCAATGCCTCGTGCGCGCGCCACGACGCCGGGCTGCGCGCACGCAAGAACTCGCTGCGCAAGGGACTCTGTACGTCGGCCACATGCAGGTCCGTGAACTGCACGAAGCACGCCAAAGCCGTCCGCCGGTCCTGGCGGCCGGATCCGGCGGCGGCCAGTTCGGAGCGTACGACCATGGGCCATCCCGGGCCGGAGTCGAGGCGACGGTAGCCGCCGCTGCCGGTGAGCCGTGCCGCGGTCTCCAGCGTCGTGACGCCGTACGGGGCTGCCCGCCGGACGCTCGGCCGTATCGGCGAGGGGCTGGAGTGGGCCTTGGCGGGCCCGGCGCTCGGGGCTGTCGTGCTGCCGCGCTGACCCGGGAGTGCCAGCGCGGCGCCGGTCGCGGCCACGGCGGCGCCGGAGGTGAGAAGGAATTGACGACGGTTGGTGGTGGTTTCACTACCGGCCATGCGGCCCTCCGTGCCGTGGCGGGCGGACCCGGCCACAGCGGTGTCACCAAGCGGAATATCTCACTCCGAAAGCTTGCTCGGTGCGCGTGACCCGAAGGTGAACGAGGCCGGAACGCCCCACACCCATCGCCCGTCGGCATGGTCCGCCCTCGGGGCGGCCTGCCCGGGTCGCGTTCGGCGTCTCCAGGCGGTGCACTTGGCCCCTGGGCTCACCCCGCCGGCGGTCAGCCCCCCGTCGTCAGCCGGCCTGGCTGTTGTCCTTCAAGGTGCCCCAGCCATGCCAGCGGTCGATCTCGATCCAGGCACTGAAACGGCGGCGGTCCCGCTGCGGATACGGCTTGCCGAGATAGTGCTGGGCCAGCCGGTCGATGTCGGCCAGACCCTCGTCCACGCGTAGCTCGGAGACACTGCCGATGATGCTGATGTGTGTGTACCAGTTGCCCTCGTCGAGCACGGTGAGGGTCACCCGGGGGTCGTTTCGCACATGCTCCAAGCGCTTGCGGCCCTCGTCCATGTTGACCAGGATCCGGCCGTCGTCCCAGAGGTACCAGGTGGCGGTGGACACCGGCTGGCCATCCGACCGCAGGGTGGAGATGACGGACGGATTGGCCTTCGCCAGCATGGCGGCTGCTGCGTCCGGAAGCGGTGGCTTCGACATGGAGAACCCTCCTCAGGGCGTCAGTATGTCCCTCTTCGTCGCGATCGGGACGTTCACATGATCGTCCATACGCGGCTCACCGGCTCGCTCGCCGGGGAGAACCGCGAGTCGACTCGCGTTCTCCGGGCGGGGCGCGCTGAAACATCGCGGTAGGCGCTGATGCCGACGGTCACCGGGCGCCCGGGGAGCGCCCCTGCCCTCGACCTCCCCGCTCGCGTGGTCAGGTGTCCGCGCCGAGCATGAGCAAGATGTGTGTGTTCTCGCCGTGCCGAACCGACTCGGAGCGCTGGAAGCCGAGTCGCTCCAGCAGCCGCACCGAGCCGGTGTTTCCGGCGAAGGGGTCGGCGTGCAGCGGTCTGGTTCGCTCCTGCTGCAGGAAGAGCGTCAGTATGCGAGTGCCCAGGCCGCGCCCCCAGTGCTGCCGGCCGAACCAGTACCCGATGAAGCGCCGGTCTTCCTCCCACCAGGCCACCACATGGCCGGCCGGCTCGCCGTTCACCGTCGCCGTCCGCACAAAGACGGTGGGGTCCGCGAGAATTCTCCGCGTCCAGTGATTCATGAACACTTCGCGATCCCGGGGAGCGAACAGCGATCGCCGCACTGCCTCCGGATCGTGCTCCTGCTCGAAGAACGTTTCCAGATCGGCCCGCTCGACATCCCTCAGCTGCACCTCGTCGCCCATGCCCGAAAGTCTGGCACCCGGCACTGACAACGCGGGCCGGACCGGGGGGAGGGGAGGGGAGGTGCCGGCCGGGTCTGCGCCCTGGCATGATCGCAGGCATGGTTGAACGCGTTATCGCCGCGTGTGACGGGGCGTCGAAGGGAAATCCTGGGCCCGCCGGCTGGGCCTGGGTCATCGCCGACAGCACGGAGGCCCCCACCCGCTGGGAAGCCGGCCCGCTGGGTACGGCGACGAACAACGTCGCGGAACTCACCGCGCTGGAGCGCCTGCTCTCGGCTTCCGACCCGGACGTGCCGATGGAGATCCGGATGGACTCCCAGTATGCGATGAAGGCCGTCACGACCTGGCTGCCCGGTTGGAAGCGCAAGGGCTGGAAGACGGCCGCGGGCAAGCCTGTCGCCAATCAGGATCTGGTCATGAGCATCGACGCTCTGCTCGCCGGGCGCTCCGTCGAGTTCCGGTATGTCCCCGCGCACCAGGTGGACGGCGACCCCCTCAACGACTTCGCCGACCGTGCCGCCAGCCAGGCGGCGATCGCCCAAGAGGCCGCGGGAAGCGCGTATGGCTCGCCGCCCCCTCCGCAGGCGCCTGACGTCGTACGAGCCGGTGGCACACGGCGCCGGACCACCGGGGCGGCGGCGAAGACCTCTGCCGCGTCGAAGCCGCGGTCCGCGGCCTCGACACGCACCCTGAAGGCCAAGTTCCCCGGCCGCTGCCGCTGCGGGCGCTCGTATGCGGCCGGCGAATCGATCGCGAAGAATCCCGACGGATGGGGCCACCCCGCCTGCCGCACCGACGCGACCAGCTCCAGCGGGGCAGCCGGTGGGGTCGGTTCGACCGGCGAGTAGTAGTCAGGGGAGGGGGCGGGATCCGCTCCCCTCGCTCACGAGGTGCCTCGGCCGAGCCCCTGACGAGTCCAATACCCGCCCGCGTCCTGCGCGGATGACCTGGCACGCTGCCTCGATGGAGCGTGCGGAGGTCCTGCTCATCGCGGGGCGTGCGGGTGTCGGCAAGACGACGGTGGGGTGGGAGGTCTCGGCGCAGTTGCGTGCTGTCGATGTCCAACACGTCGTCATCGAGGGCGACTTCATGGCCCAGGTGCATCCCGCGCCGGAAGGCGATCCGCGCCGTGCGCAGATCGCCGAGCGCAATCTGACCGCGGTCTGGGCGAACTTCGCTCAGCTCGGCTGCCGCAGGCTGATCTACACGGGGACCGACGGGCGGGGCGTCGTCGACATCGGACGCGAGGTACTGGCGCTCACGGGCTGGGGGACTCGGGGCCTGCGGAGCTGAGGCATCCGGTTATCCGGCATAACTGCCGAGTTGCTGGGACCTCCTCGAAGCCGCTGGCCGGCGACGTAGGAAGCGGAGGCCGGGCCTGATGCGTCGGCTGACCGGCTGTGGGCACACGCGAGGGCGAGTGTCCGCTTGCCGCGACGAGGAGGGCGCCATGCCGGCAGCAGCTGGGTGCAAGTTGAGCCGAAGTACGCGCACATACAGGAAGGCGCTGAGAGCTTCACGGGACGCCGAGGGCCGGGCGAGGCCGCCGGTGTGCTGCGTAGGGGGGCGGCCTGAGAAGAGTGAGACCGCGCAGCACACCGGCGACGCCTGAGCACTTCACACCATGAACCCGGCAGGAGCCCCACAATGCTCCTGTGGTGGGCGTGGCGGCTGGTGAGGGAGGGGAGCCCGATCACGGACCGGCCCGGCACCAGCTGGAGCACCGTCCCAACATGGGAGCCGACCTCCCGCATTGCCGGAGATTCCGGAGATTTCCCCTGTACGTTGGGGAATCCGGACACGGTCGACCCCCATACGTGAGAACACCCCACCAGGCCCCGCCCCCTGTCGAGCCGGGCCGGTACGGATATCGAGGAGACAGCGCATGGCTCGGACAACCGCAACCGTGGTCTCGCTCCATGGCCTTTCGGCGCGGCCCGCGTCGCGGATCGTGCAGGAGGCCAAGGCGTACTCCGCGGACATCACGTTCGTGGTCGACGGCAGGGAAGCCAGCGCGAAGAGCCTGTTTCATCTACAGCGGCTGGAGATGAAACACGGCAAGGAGATCGTCATCCTCGCCAACGGCGACGACGAGCAGGATGCTGTCGAGGCGCTCGCGCAGCTCATCGAGTCCGTCGTTCCGTAACGGACCCGCGGACCAACCGTCCGCCGGATGGCCGGCCCTGCGCCCGCTCGGCCCCACGCCCTCGACCTGCGAAGACGCGCACATTGGTGTGCATGCCACGAAGGTCGCGGGGCAGGCGCTCCTTCAGCAAGGGCTCCGTCGGCACAGGAGGAGAAGGACATGGGTGCGACCACCGCAACGGCAGCTGACATCGTGCAGGGCACGGAGGCCACACCCGCCGCACCTCCCGCCGCGGCGGCTCCGCTCCCCGTCGTCGAGGATCCGCAGAGCGTCGCACCGAGCGACGCCCGCGACATGACGCAGCTGTTCTTCCAGCGGCTGGAGACGCTGGAGGAGGGGACACACGAGTACCAGTACGCGCGCAACACCCTCATCGAGATCAACCTGTCGCTGGTGCGGTTCGCCGCCCGGCGCTTCCGCAGCCGCGCCGAGGAGATGGAAGACCTCATGCAGGTCGGCACGATCGGTCTGATCAAGGCCATCGACCGCTACGACCTCTCCCGCGAGGTGGAGTTCACCACCCTGGCCATCCCGTACATCACCGGCGAGATGAAGCGGTTCTTCCGCGACACGACATGGGACGTCCGCGTGCCCCGGCGGCTCCAGGAGCTGCGCGTCGACCTCGCCCGCGCGACGGAGAGGCTGATCAACGACCTGGGCCGGGAGCCCAAGGTCGCCGAACTCGCCGAGCACCTGGGGATCACCGAAGAAGAGGTCGTCGAGGGGCAGATCGCCGCCAACGGCTACAACGCCGCCTCCATCGACACACCCATCGACGACGAGGGCGGCAACGAGGCGCCCGTCGCGGACCTGATGGGGGAGTGCGACAAGGACCTGGACCTCTTCGAGGACCTGTACGCGCTCAAGCCCTGCTTCGACGGGCTGGAGGACCGTGAACGGCAGCTCCTGGAACTGCGCTTCGGCCGGGAGATGACCCAGGCCGAGATCGGGAAGGCGATGGGCATCTCCCAGATGCACGTCTCCCGCCTGCTGTCCCGCTGCCTTGATCGGCTGCGCTCCGCGATGCTCACCACCGAGTGAGCTGACGGGCTCAGTGAGACCCCGATACCTGCTTTCCCGGTGCGGGGGTGTCGCTCGTGCCGAGGGTGCCCCCGACCGGGCCCGGTTCGCGGTCCTTGGACTGTGACGCCCAGGCAGCGGCGGCTGCGTGGGCGTCGTGGTGGCACGAGAAGACCTGGTCGAGGCCGACGGTGCGCAGCGTGCGGGCGATAGCTGTGGGGACGCCGGCGAGGGCGATGCCGGCGTCGCAGGCCAGGGCCCTGTTGCGGGCCGCGAGGAAGGCGCTGACGCCGCTGGAGTCGCAGAACGCGCAGTCGGCCAGGTCCAGCACCAGCAGGTGTCCGGGGGACAGTGCGATGTGCTGAAGGGCCCCGCGGAGATGGGGAGCGGTGTCGTAGTCCAGTCCACCGGCCACCTCCAGCACCAGGCCGGCGGCGGTCTCGCGGGTGGTGACGGTCAGTGCGCTCATTCCGTCTCTTCGGTCGTCGCGGCGGGCACACCGAGCGCGAGGACGGCGGTGTCGTCGTCCAGACCGCCGCCGAAGCTCTCCAGCAGGGCGGCGACGGCGGTAGTGGCCGCCTCGGCGCCGGCGGGGGCCAGTTCGTTCGCGAAGGCGTGCAACGCTTCGTCCCCGAAGCGCGCCGCCCCTGCCCCGGCGCGGGCCTCGGTGAGTCCATCGGTGTACAGCAGGAGGGTGTCGCCCGGGGAGAGCACGGTGCTGGCGGTGGTGAAGTGGGCCTCCGGCAGGGCGCCCACGAGCACCCCGCCGGGGGTGGGCAGGTAGTCGGCGGTGCCGTCGGCGCGCAGGTGCAGCAGGGGCGGATGGCCACCGCTGCCCAGGGTCACGGTGAAGCTGTCGCCGCGCGGGGCGAGCACGCCGAAGATGACGGTGCAGTAGCGCGGGTCGTCCCCGGCGTAGTTCTCGTGCAGGGCCGTGTTCAGCGTATTCAGCACGGCCACGGGGTCGTGGTCGTGAATCGCGGCGGCGCGCAGGGTGTAGCGGGTCAGCGAGGTGACAGCCGCTGCGGCCGGACCCTTGCCGCACACATCGCCGAGGAAGAAGCCCCAGCGTCCCCCTCCCAGGGGGAACAGGTCGTAGAAGTCACCGCCGAGGTGATCGGGGGAGGCGGTGTGGTAGTGAGCGGAGGCCCGGAGTCCGGGCACTCGGGGCAGGGACGGCGGCAGCAGGCTGCGCTGGAGCGTCGCGACCACGCGCTGGAGGCGTTCGCGCTCGCGGTCGGATTCCTGCCGGGCGCGCAGGAGTTCCGTCTCGTAGGCGCGGCGGTCGCGGGCGTCGGAGATCGTGGTGCGGACCAGCAGGGGCCGGCCGTCGGAGCTGGTCTTGAGGGTGGAGGACACCAGTACCGGCAGCCGGGTGCCGTCGGCGGCCTTGAGTTCCAGGGCGATCCCGTTGATCTCGCCCTGCATCCGCAGCAGGGGCGCGAAGTGCGTCTCGTGGTAGAGCCGGCCGCCGACGGTCAGCAGGTCCGTGAAGTTCCGGCGGCCGATCAGCTCCTCGCGGGTGTAGCCGAGCAAGCTCAGCAGCGTGGTGTTGACCTTCGCTATCTTCCCGTCCAACAGCGTGGACAGGTAGCCGCAGGGGGCGTTCTCGTAGAGGTCCTCGGCGCTGTCCTCCAGCAGTGAGGTGAACGCCGCGTCCCGTCGGCCCTTCTCGGCGCTGTCCTCGGGAGGATCGGAAGACCGGCCGGTGCGGCTCATCACCGGGGTGCCGTGACGAAGGAGGCGATGGCGTCGCTGGTGACTTCCGGTGCGCTGAGCTGCGGGCAGTGCCCCGTGGCAGCCAGGGTGAGCAGGTGGCTGCCGGGGATCTGCGCGTGGACGTACGCGCCGACCTCTGGCGGAGCGATGGCATCGTCCGCGCACTCCAGGATCAGGGTGGGGACGGTGACCTTGGCCAGGTCGGACCGGTTGTCGGACAGGAACGTGGTGTGGGCGAAGACGCGGGCGATTCGGGGGTCGGTGGCGCAGAAGCTGTTCGTCAGCTCCGCCCCGAGTTCGGGGCGCTCGGGGTTGCCCATGATCACCGGCGCCATCGCGGCAGACCAGCCGAGGTAGTTGCTGTCCAGGGATTCCAGCAGCTCGTCGATGTCCTCGCGGCTGAAGCCGCCGCGGTATCCGTCGTCGTCGATGTAGCAGGGGGAGGGGGTGAGCAGCACCAGCTTGGCGAACCGGTCCGGTTCACGGTTCGCGGCCAGCACACCGATCATGGCGCTCACCGAGTGCCCGACGAGGATCACTTCGCGCAGGTCCAGCTCACGGCAGATCTCCAGGACATCGTCCGCGTATCCGTCGAGGGAGGAGTAGCGTTCCTCCTGCCAGGCCGAAAGGTCCGAGTGGCCGGAGCCGACGTGATCGAACAGGACCACCCGGAACCGCTTGGCGAGCTCCGGGACCACCAGACGCCACATGTTCTGATCGCAGCCGAAGCCGTGCGCGAGCATCACCACGGGCCCGTCCTCGGGCCCGATCTCCACGACGTTGTTCTTGCCGCGAACGGCGCTGCTGCTCATCGTGACCCGTTTCCTTCGATGCGACTGTCCAGTTGGCGTGCCCCTGGCTCCGGTGGTTGGGCAGGCGGTGCCTGCGCAGGATCGCACGCCAGGGACGGACGGAGATTACCTCACCTCCGACGCGAAGCAAATCTGTCGTGGCGACAGTAGACATTGGGAAGTGGTGCGGATACGGTCCGTGCTGTATCCGACGAAGTCAGCAAGGTGCGCCAGAGACGACTGCCGAAGAGCGGAGCAGGGCGACGCGGCGCGTCCCCCGGGGCCGGGAAGGAGCACACGGTCCCGGGGCACGTCGCCGCGCCGTGCGATCCGGCCGGAAGTCAGGCAGTCCCCTCCGGAAGGGGATAACAGCCGACAGTCCATGGCTGCTCTTCGTCCACGCGCTGCCACGTGCCCGCGACTGCCGGGCCGGAGTGCTCCGGCGGCGCGAGGGTGAATCCGTTCTCGGCCAGTCGGCGGTTGAGTGACGCCTCGGGGAAGCCTTCCTCCTCCTCCTCCTCCTCCTCCTCCGTGGCCGCCAGCGTGACGGTGAGCCCTTCGAGATCGGCGACCTCGGGTGCGTCGGCGCAGTTGGTCACCCGCAGGTGCCAGTGGCCGTCGCGGAGGAACGCTTCGGCCAGGAACGGGGCTTGCGTCCGATCGGTCAGCTCGGTCACGTCATGTTCTCCTTCGCCCTCTGCAAGGGGTGGACGGCGTCTTCGGTCAGCCCTCAGCATCGCCCAGGAACGGCGGCCAGGCGAATGGCTGCCGTTTCAGGTGTGGGTCGGACGAACAATGAGGCGGCGCCTCCGGCGGGGAGGACCCTGCCGGAGGCGCCGCGCGCGTAGGAGGTGCCGCGTTCGCCGGGGCCGGAGGCGCGGCCCGGGAAGGCGGAGGCGAACTTGCCGGGCCGCCTCGAAGGGCTCAGTGGGGCGGGTTGCCGAAGTCGGGGATGGTCAGCCGCTCTCCGTCGCGTCGAGCGGACTCGTGCGCGATCACTCCGGGGAGCGTGTAGCGCGCGGCAGTCCAGGCGTTCACGGACGGCAGGACGCCCTCGTTGACGGCGGTGACGAAGTCGTCGACGAGGAAGTGGTGGCTGCCCTCGTGACCGTTCGGGGCGTGCGCGAACTCGCGCGGCAACCGCGCCCGGCCGGCGTCGTGCACCGGTGCGGTGCCCGACACGAACGCGTCCCGCAGGGCGGGCGCCACCTCCGCGAGTGACGGGTCGTCGGCCGGCAGGGAGGGCTGGGCCTGGAGGTGCTGCGAAACGTCCGTCACTCCCTTCTTGTCCTGCCACAGGCTGACCGTGGCCAGCTGCTCGAAGCTGCCCTCGGTGCCGAAGAAGCGGAACCGGGACTCCCGGATGTGGCACGGGTAGCCGACGCGCCGGAACTCGTTCGTACGGAACGAGCCGCCGCCCGCGACCTCGAACAGCGCGGTGGCATTGGACAGGTTATTGCCGAACTGGCTCACCTCACTGTCGAACACCCCGTCCCCACGCTGGTCCACGACGCCGATGGCGCTCACGCTCGTCGCGTACGTCTGCCACGCACCGAGCACCCCGCCGATGGAGTGCGTCGGGTAGAGCAGCGGCGGGTAGCTGGCGGTGGCCTTCCAGTTCTCGCCGCCGCTGTACTGATACGCCTCGTAGAAACCCAGATCCATGTCGTGGACGTAGTCGCCCTCGGCATAGAAGACCCTGCCGAACGCGCCGTTCTCCAGCTGCTGCCGGGCGTAGACCGTCGCCGGGTGGTAGTGACTGGTCTCGCCCATCATGTACGTCAGCCCGGTCTCCCGTACCGCCTCGATGATCGCGGCGATCTCCGCCTCGGAGACGGCCATCGGGACCGCGGAGTACACATGCTTGCCCGCCCGCAGTGCCTGCACGGCGAGCGGCCCGTGCGTCCAACGCTGGGTGAACAGGGCCACGGCGTCGACGTCGGACGCCAGCAGCTCCTCGAAGGACCCCGCCGTGCCCGCGAGACCGTGGCTCGCCACCAGTTGTTCCGCGCGCTCGGGCAGCAGATCGGTGACGCGGATCGGACCGACGCCCGGGTGCAGCTGGAACAGCTTCGCGAACTGCCCGGCGAACTGCCCGGCGCCGACGATGCCGAGGGAGAAGGACATGGGAAAACCTCTCTGGGTGGGTGAGCGAGTGCCGTGCCGGCCGCGCCCGCCTGCTGGGCGCGCGTGCTCTACCGGCCGTGCTGCTTGTCCTGCTGGAAAAGGAAGTTGATCTGCCGATTGGCGTCGGTGAGGGTGCTCAGCGGCGCGTCGTTGGCGTACACGTCCTGCATGACCGGCGTCATGATCGAGGTGATGTCGGAGGCGTGATCGGTGACCGGGAAGGAGAACGTGGTCCGGTCCTCGACCTGCCGGGTGAACGCGGACACGTCGAGTCCGCGCCTGCGGTGACCCGCGATGGCGGCTTCGGTGCCCTTGCGGGTTGCGGGGAAGACGGTCGCGTCCTCGCCGACCTTCTGCTGGCACTTGTCGGAGGCGAGGTAGGCCACCCACTTCGCCGCGTCCTGCTTGTTCCGCGCCTTCTTCGTCACCGAATCGGCGAGCCCGCTCATCATCGAGGCACGCTTGCCGCTCGGGCCTTCGGGAGTGAGCGCGATGCCCGTGTCGACGCCCTTGAGGTCGTCGAACGTACGGGCCATCCACGAGCCGCTCAGGGCCAGCGCCGCCTGTCCCGAACCGAGTTGGGCCTCGGGCGGGTTGGAGTCGGAGAAGACCTCGAACGGTGCCATGTAGCCCTTTTTGGCAAGCCCGAAATACCAGCCGATGGTCTCCTGGAAGGTCTTCCGGTCATAGTTGTAGCGCTCTCCCCATGTGGGGCGGTTCGTGTACTGCCAGCCGGCCGAGCCGGTGAACGCGCTCCACTGGGTCTGCCCGTCCGCGGTGCCCGCGTCGTTCGTCGCCAGTCCGTAGCGCACCACCCGGTTCTTGTCGAAGCCGGGCTGGTCGCCGCGCCGGCCGTTGGCGTCCACGGTCAGCCGCGCGAGGGCTTTCTCGAAGCTGCCGCCGTCCCGCGGGTTCCACGACAGCGAGTTGAGCTCCTTGTCGCCGATCCCGGCCTTCCGCGTGACCGTGCGGTCGTAGAAGAGACCGACCGTGTCCCAGTCCTTCGGCGCGCCGTACCGGTGCCCGTCCTGCCCGATCCAGTTGTCCGCCAGCCCCGGCTGGTAGTCGCCGGAGCGGATGTGCTCGGTGGGGCCGAGTTCGTCCAGTGGGCTCAGCACACCCAGCTTCGCGAACTGCGGGTACTTCGCCGGGTGGTTGGTGAAGACGTCCGGCTGTGTGCCGGAGAGGAAGCTCGCCATCAGCTTCGTCCAGTAGTTGTCGAAGCCGATCTGGGTGATCCGCACCGCCAGCCCGGGGTTCTCCCGCTCGAACGACTTCGCGCACTCCTCATACGCCGGCCGCTGATTGGCATCCCACATCCAGTACGTCACGGTGCGCCCCTCCGCCGCGCTCCGAGCCGTCTGCGGTGCGCAGCTGGTGCCGGCCGCTGCCAGCAGACAGGCCGCGCCCAGTACGCCGGCGGTCCTCGCCTTCCGTACGGCTCGTCTCATCCGACCCGCACCTCCGTTCACTTGATCCCGCTGAAGCCGATGGAGTTGAGGACACGCCGCGCCAGCACGCCGAAGAGCAGGATCATCGGCAGCGCGGCGATGACCGTGGCCGCCATCAGGCCCGCCCAGTCGGTGCCGGACTGCGGGTCCTGCGAACGGAAGACGCTGAGTGCGACGGTGAGCACCCGCGAGCTGTCGCTGTAGGAGACCATCAGCGGCCAGAAGTAGTCGTTCCACGCGGTGAGGTACGTGAGGATGCACAGCGTCGCGACCGGCCCGGATGCCATCGGCAGGATGACCCGGAAGAACACCCGTATCTTCCCGGCACCGTCGAGCAGCGCGGCCTCCTCCACCTCACGAGAGATGTTGAGGAAGAACTGCCGCAGGAAGAACACCGCGAACGGCGTCATGAACATCGTCGGCAGGGCGACGCCGACCAGCGTGTCCACCAGACCGAGTTCCTTGATGAGGACGAAGTTCGGCAGCAGCGTGAACACCGGCGGCACCATCAGTCCCGCGAGCACGAAGCCGAACACCTTGTCCCGGCCGCGCCAGCGCAGCCGCGCGAACGCATAGGCGGCCATCGCGGAGAACAGCACCTGGCCCACGGTGATCAGCGTGGAGACGCACACCGAGTTGAGGAGGTAGCGCCAGAAGTCGAGTGACCCGCCGGCACCGCCCTCGGCCAGCGCCTCCTTGGTGCTCTGCAGTCCGAGCGCCCGTAGGAAGCCGCCCGCACTCGGCTCGACGGGCAGCGCGGACGCCGCACCGCCGGCGAGTGCGGAGTTCGTCGACAGCGCCGTGCGCAGCATCCAGTAGAAGGGGAAGAGCGTGAGGGCGACGATCGCGCCCATCGCGACCCAGGCGAGCATCCGCCCGGGGGAGGGAAGCAGTCGCTTGCGGGGCCTGCGGAGGGGTGGCTCGTCGCCGCCGCTGTGCACGGAGCCGTGCGCTGCGGTCCTGGCGACCGGTGGCGCGGTTGCCGCCATCGGGATTCCCCTTTCCTGATCGGAGTCGGAAGGCTCAGTCGAGGTCGGAGCGGCCGGCACGCATCAGCCGGTACTGGATCAGCGTGATCACGGCGAGCAGCAGCATCAGCGCGACCGAGAGGGCGGAGGCGTAGCCGAACTGCAGCCGCCCGAAGGCCAGGTCGTAGATGTAGAACTGGAGCACGTTCGTCGCGCCGGCCGGGCCGCCGTCCCTGGTGGTGACGGCGATCGTGTCGAAGACCTGGAACGAACCGATCATGGTGATGATCAGCACGAGCGCCAGCACGGGCCGCAGCAGCGGAACGGTCACCGACCGGAACAGCCGTCCTTCGCTCGCGCCGTCCATCCGTCCCGCCTCGTACACCGACTGCGGCAGTGACTGCAGACCGGCGAAGATCAGCAGCGCGGTGTAGCCCACGTGCCGCCACACGTTGATGAGCGCGATCGTCGGGATCGCCCAGTCCGCGTCGGCGAGGAACGGGATCCGTCCGACGCCCAGCCACTCCAGCACCTCGTTGCCGATGCCGAGCTGGGTGTCGAGGATCCACAGCCAGACGATGCCGGCGACGACGTTCGACACGAGGTACGGGGCGAGCACCACGCCGCGCAGGAAGGTGGAGCGGGTGAGGCGGTGCATCAGCACGGCGATCAGCAGTGCCACGGCCGTCTGTACGCCGATGTTGATGACGACGTACTGGACGGTGACCCACAGCGAGTCCCAGAAGACGGGGTCGCCGACCATGCGCCGGTAGTTGTCGAGCCCGGTCCACCGGGCCGCGCCGAGCAGGCTGAACCCCGTGAAGCTCAGGTAGATCCCGCGCAGTGTCGGCCACAGCAGGAAGGCGAGATAGCCGAACAGTGCGGGTGCGAGGAAGAGTGCGGCGATGCGGCCGTCGCCGCGGCGTTCGGTGGCCGCGGCGGGTGCGGCCGGTCGTGCTGAGGAGATAGCCATGGGCGGGCCCCTTCGTCCGTCTGGGCGCCACTTACTTTTGCGTCGAAGTTAATGGGCGGTCAAGGGGGTGTGACCGACCAATATTCTTTAGAGTCTCCCGGTATTTACTTCCGTATGGAAGTTCTGGGTGTGGGGCGCTACCCTCCTCGTCATGAGCGTCCCGACCCCGAGCTGGCGTCCCCTGAGCCCTGCGGAGCGCGCGGTGGCCATCGAGGTACTGACCGGCGGACCCCTCTCGCGCAGCGCCGTGGCCCGCCGGCTCGGCATGTCCGGGGGCAGCCTCACCCGGCTCGCCAAACCCCTGATCGACGCGGGTCTGCTCGTGGAAGTGCCGGCCGAGGCCGCACCCCCGACGCAGGGCAGGCCGAGCCAGCCGTTGGACATCGTCGAAGGCCCCTGGCACTTCATCGGGCTGAAGATCACCGGCGATGCGCTGTACGGAGTGGTGACCACCCTCAAGAGCCGCGTGGTCCGGCGCGAGACGCGTCCCCTCACCGACCTCGACCCGGAGGCCGTCGCGGCCCTCGCGTGCTCCCTGGTCGACGAGTTCGCCCGCGATCACCCGCGGTTGGCCGGTATCGGCGTGGGCGTCGGCGGCCGCGTGCGCGACCGCTCCGTCGTCGCGGAGTCCCCGTTCCTCGGCTGGCGGGAGGTGGCCTTCGCGGAACTGCTGGAGCGGCGTACGAAGCTACCCGTCGTCGTCGAGAACGACGTGGCCGCGCTGGTCGAGGCGGAGACCTGGTTCGGCGCGGGCCGCGGCCTCGACCGCTTCGCCGTGCTCACACTCGGCGCCGGGATCGGATACGGCCTGGTCATCGGGGGCACGCCGGTCCGCTCCGCCGACGAGGGGTACGGCCTCGGCAGGCACTGGATCATCGATCCCGCCGGCCCCCTCACCCCTGAAGGGCAGCGCGGCAGCGCGGTGTCGATGCTGTCCATCCCGGGCATCGAATACCAGGTGCACGCCGCCACCGGCACCCGGATCCCGTACGAGACCATCCTCGAACGCGCGCGTTCCGGAGAGCCGTTGGCCTCCCGCGTCATCGCCGAGGCGGGCCGCGCGCTGGGCATCCTCCTCGCGAACATCGCCAACTTCGCGCTCCCGGAGAAGGTCCTGCTCGCCGGTGAGGGTGTAGGTCTGATGGACGCCGCCGCCGACACCGTCTCCGCAACCCTCGCCGCGTACCGCCATCCCGCCGCGCGCCCGCTCGACCTCGAAACCAAGGTCTCCGACTTTCACGACTGGGCCCGCGGCGCCGCGGTACTTGCCATCCAGATCCTCGTCCTGGGCGGCCGCGAAGGAGGATGAGTGTCCTGGGGCGTGCCGGAGGCGTGCCGCTGTCAGGGGAGCGGGATGAGGAAGGGCGAGCTGTCGTTGCTGTTCGAACGGCAAGAGGCCCGGATGCGGCGAAGGGAAATCCCTATGCGTCGTCTCACGGGACCCGCTCTTCTCTCGTTGGGGTGCACTCCGAAATTACCGGTGACGCAAGTAAATTGAGGCTGCGATTTCGTGAACTTGATTTGGCCCGACTTCAGCCGGCGCTCTCGTCCGGATACGGAACGCGCAGCTGATCCCAGGACTTGCGTCCCGGTATGCCGTCCGCGTCCGCTCCCTTGAAGCCCAGCTTTCGCTGCCACGCGGCGTAGGACTGGCGGTGCTGCTCGTCCCACCTGGGTGAGGGGCCTTCGGCGTGGTCGCTGTAGTGGGAGCATCCCTCGTCGATCAGCCGGTAGGCCATCATCAGGATGATGGGGCTGTTCGGCATGCTTGTGAACCAATCCGGCCCGGGGAACGTCACATAGCCGCTGCGTCCCGGCTGCTCCGATTTCGAGACGATGAGCCGCTGCCCGATCGTGCACATACCCTGGTCGGTGAGGTGGTTCCAGGCCGCAAGCTGTGCCACCGTGATTCCGAACCGCTCTGCGATGGAGGAGAGAGTGTCTCCTGCGGCTACCGTGTAGTACTTATCCTGCGTCTTCTCCTGAGTGCTCATACCACAACGCTAGAAGGATTTCCCGTCGACTGCATGTTCTCGGAGAGTCGACTGTTTGATCTCGGAAATGGGTGACGGACCGCGGGAGTTGCCCATTCAATCAACCCCGCTCGCAGGCCCATGAATGGTCAATTGTTCTGGGGCGTGCGCACCCTTACCGGGGTTCCTGCCCGCCCGCTCGGCGCCGTCCGCAGGTGCCCGAACGACCGGCCCAAGTCGCTTCCATGTGCCTAAGCTGCCTGCCGTGACGGTCTCTCAGGCTTCCGTGTCCCCCGTCTCTCTGGCGCGATCGGAGGTTCGCGCTGCTGGCCTCCGCGCGGACCATCTCCGTCCTCGGCAACAGCTTCGCCCGGGTCGCCCTGGCCTTCGCGGTGCTGGCGCTACCCGGCGCCACGCCGGGCAAGTTGTCGCTGGTGCTGGCGTGCCAGGCGGTGCCCCAGCTGTTGTTCATTCTTGTCGGCGGTGTGATCGCGGACCGCGTCTCGCGCTCCCGGTTGATGATTGCCGCGGACCTGGTCGGTGCCGCCGCGTACGCGGGGCTCGCGGCGATGGTGCTGAGCGGACACGCACCGCTCACAGCGATGTGTGCCCTGGCGGTGTCGGCCGATATCGCCACCGCGATGTTCACGCCCGCCATGGACGGCGTCCTCCCGCTGTTGGTTCCCGCGGGACGGCTCCAGCAGGCGAACGGGCTGCTGAGGGTGGGCGTGAACAGCTCGATGTTGCTGGGTCTCGCGCTGTCCGGCGTATGCGTCGTATGGGTCGGGGCGGGATGGGCGTTGGCCCTCAACGCCGCCTCCTTCCTGGTGAGCGCCGCCCTCATCCGCGGCCTGCGCATCACCGTGCGGACCCGCGAGGCGTCCTCCGGGTGGGCGGATCTGCGGGACGGATGGCGGGAGTTCGCGGGCCGGCAGTGGCTGTGGGTCGTCGTCGCGCAGTTTTCGGTCGTGGTGGCCGCGATCAATGCGAATGTGGGAGTTCTGGGGCCGCTGGTGGCAGAGCGGGAGTTGGGCGGTGCGCGGGCCTGGTCGCTGATCGTCGCCGCCCAGGCGCTCGGGACGATCGCGGGAGCCGGCCTGGCCGCCAAGGTCAAAGTCCGGCGGCCCGTCCTGGTCGCCGTCCTGGCCACCTTCCCGATCGCTCTGCCGATCGCGCTGCTCGCCGCCCGCGCCCCCGTTCCGCTGATCGCCCTCGCCATGTTCTGCGCCGGCATCGCCACCGACATCTTCGGCGTGCTCTGGGTCACCACCATCCAGCGCGAGGTCCCCGAGGAGACGCTGTCCCGCGTCAGCGCGTACGACGCCTTCGGCTCTCTGGCCTTCGCACCCCTCGCCCTGCTGGTCGCCGGGCCCGTCGCGACGAAGGTGGGCCTCGGACACGCCCTGGCCGGGTGCGCCGCACTCGTGGTGCTGGCCACCGCTGCCGCCTTGCTGTCCCCGCAGGTAAGGACCCTCCGTGCGCCCCGGTGCGGGCAGGGTGACGTCCCGTCATGCGTTCTGCCGGAGCAGGACGATGCCACAAGGGAGCAGGCGCAGGTGCCGTCACCGAAACAAGCGGAGATGCAGGCAGGCGTGCAGGCCCCGGCGCCGAGGAGGATCCCCGACGACAGCGGCCCGGAGGGCTGAGCCCGGAGGAGTCGGCGCAGACACTGCTCCGCCCCGCGCCGAAGACGAATGCCGTACAACCTTCAACGGCGAGTGGCTGTCTTCACACCACCAGCACAGCGCTAGGGGGGCGTTCATGTCGCATCCGCATCAGCCCACGTCGCCATTCGGTCAGCCACCGTCGCCGTTCGGTCCGCACCCGTACCCGCCGCAGCCGCAGAGGAAGCACACCGCACTCAAGGTTGCGGCGGGCGTCGTCGGTGGGCTCCTGGTCTTCGGTGTCGGAGTAGCAGCCGGAAGCGGCAACACCGAGGCGAAGGTGAAGGCCAAGCCTGCCCCCACAGTGACCGTCACCGTCACGGCGGAAGCCAGGACGCCGAAGACGCAGCAGGCCGCTTCCGGCAAGCCGAAGACGAAGGCCGAGCCGGCCGAACAGCCGAAGAAGGACGCCCCCGAGGCCACCATCAGTCAGGGCAGCTACCTCGTCGGCAAGGACGTCGACGCCGGCACCTACCGGACCGGCGGCCCCTCCGACTCGGACATTCCCCTGTGCTACTGGGCGCGCAACAAGGACAGCTCCGGAGAGTTGGACAGCATCATCGCCAACGGCACACCGCAAGGTCCGGCTCGCGTGACCATCAACAAGGGCGAGATATTCGAGACCAACGGCTGCGAGGAGTGGAAGAAGGTCAGCTGACGCTGTCGAGGGCCGTCGGCCGCGGTGCGAACGGCAGCGGCCGACGGCCCTCACACCAGGACTCATTCCGGTGTCTGCGGGACGCCGCTATACGGGTTTCGCTCCCGCCTCGCGCGTGCGAAAGGTGCGCCGGCAGGGCACGGGGGAGACGCCGATCGCCGCATGCAGATGCTGACGTCGCCGAGGCCGTGCGGGACGTGGACGTCGTCCTGGACACCCAGGGCGGCGACACCCGCATCCGTTCCCTGAACACGCTCCGCCCCGGGGGCCTGCTCGTCTCGCTGCGCCTCGACGGTACGGAGGGCCTGGCCGACCCTGTACGAGAGCGCGTCCCTCTGACTGCCGGCTGCCCGGATGTGTCTGTCCGGTGGTCGCCGAGGCGATGCGGGTCCGGATCGTGCCGTTGAGCCGGCCGATCCGGCCCGTGGGCGGGGGGTCCGTCACCACCGGACAGACGTCCTCACGTCCTCGTGCGTACCGTCCGCCGGAGCAGGTAGACGGCCGCGGTCGTGACCAGAACGGCCATGCACGCGATGAACACCAGCCCCGCGCCCTCCAGGCCGAGCGGGCCCGTCAGGACGCCCACACCGATCACCGGTACCGAGATACCCGCGTACGCCACCACGAACAGCGTCGAGATCACCGCCCCGCGACGGTCCGGGGGCGATGCCTCGGCCACCGCGGCCATGGCCCCGCGGAAGGCCAGCCCCTGCCCGCAGCCGCCGACGAGCGCGCTCAGCACCACGAGCAGCAGCATGTCCCACCGCAGCGCGGCCGCGAGCAGCGCCAGCCCGCCGAAGAGCCCGGCGCAGCCCAGGGGCAGCGAGCGCTCCATCCCGACGCGGCCGACCACCAGCTGCCCGGCTGTCGAGGCGAAGAAGGCGAGCGCGACGACCAGCCCGCTCACGGCGTGGTTGTCCACGTCCAGGGACTGCGAGAGGAACGCCGGACTGACCGAGGTGAACACCCCGAACAAGGCGAACCCCACGAAGGAGGCGATCGCCGCGGGCCCGAACACCGCCCGCACCTGGGGAGGCAGGCCGGGGCGCTGCGGCCGTACGGTGCTGAACGGCCGGCGCTCGCGCACGGTCTCCGGCAGCCACAGCAGCACGGCGGCCGAGCCGGCGACCAGGGCCAGGTGTACGGCGAACGGCAGGTACAGCGGCCAGTCGGCGTACTGCGCGAGCACCCCGGCGAGCAGCGGGCCGCATCCCAGCCCGCCCATGTTGGCGGCGGTCGCCACGAACGTGGCCCGGGGGGAGCCGCGGTGAGGCGCCAACTCCATGATGTACGCCGTGGCGGCCCCGGTGAACAGGCCGGCGGACAGGCCCGACAGCAGTCGCCCCGCGTACAGCCAGCCCAGACCGGTGGCGCACAGGAAGCAGACGGCGCTCGCCGCCGCGAACCCCAGGCCCGCCAGCAGCACCGGCCGTCGGCCCACGGCGTCCGAGGCGTTGCCCGCCAGCAGCAGCACGCCGATGACCCCGAAGGCGTACACGGCGTACACGACCGTCACCATCAGCTCGGAGAACCCGAACTTCTGCTGGTAAAGGCTGTAGAGCGGGGTCGGCAGCGTGGTGCCGGCCATGCATACGACAAACACCGCCCCGCCGAGCACACAGGGGAGCCACCCCCGGCGATCAGCGTCCATGCGCCGACGGTAACCCGCGAGCCACCCCACACCGACGCGGCGTGCCCGACGCGCCGCCGGTACGGGAGGGGCGAAGGAGCTTGGGCGGGTAGTCCGGCAGCCGCTGTCCTCCGGCAGCCGTGATCCTCACGAACCGTCAGGGGACCGGCGCGGACAGCGCCGTGAGGTAGCCGGACAGGGCCGCCGCGGTGTGGGTGAGCGGGAAACGGGGTCCGAGCTGCCCGTCCGGGCGGACGAGGAAGCCGGTCGGGCCGTCGGGGCGGTAGAGCCGGGCGAACTCCGCGGAGGCGTCGCGGTATTGAGGGAGACCCAGGGCGTCGAGGGCGGTCGGCGCGGCGTCGTGGGCCAGGAGGGCGACGGTCTGCAGGCGGGCCCCGTCGAAGGAGGCCGGGCTCCCGTCAGGCATCCGCAGCGCTCCGGCGGCCCCGGCGGCTTCGGCGAGGTCGGCAGGGTCGGCCCCGTACAGCACCAACACGTGCCCGGTGCGGCCGCGCAGGAGGTCGAGCAGGCGCAGCGGGTAGGTGGCGATGGGCGCGGTCAGGCCGGTGCAGTCCGGGGCGCGGTCGCCGGGCTGCGGGGCATCGGTCGGCCCGTACTCGCTGCTGGAGAGCGGGCCGCCCCGGTAGTCGACGAGCAGTTGTGCCTCGCGGAGCATCAGGGTCCGTGGGTCGTCGGGGTCGGCCTCCATGCCGTGGGTGGCGTGGCGGACGGTCCGGCCGACGACCTCCTCGCCGACCGGGCGGCGTTCGGCGTCGTAACTGGCGAGCAGGGCGGGTCCTGCCTCTCCGCGGACGACGAGGGCGAGTTTCCAGGCCAGGTTGCAGGCGTCCTGGATACCGGTGTTCATGCCCTGGGCGCCGGTGGGCGGGTGAATGTGGGCGGCGTCGCCCGCGACGAAAACCCGGCCGTCGGCGTAGCGGTCGACGATGCGGTGGCTGATGCGGAAGACGGAGGACCAGCGCATGCCGGAGAGGGTGGTCGGCCGGGGAGCGAGGCGGTCCACCGCGGCCTGGACGTGGGCCGGCTCCGGGGCGCGGCCGCCCTCCATGCCGTGGGCGACACCGTCGCCCCGCCCGGGCGCCCCGTCCTCCGCCCGGGTGGAGAGTTCGGGCGGGACCAGCATCGACATCCGGTAGCGGCCTGCGCCGGGCAGCGGGACGCAGACCAGCAGATCGTCGGTGGAGCCGTCGTCGGCTTGGTGGAGGGAGCGTATGGCGTATCCGTGCGGGAGGTCCCAGTCCGCCTCGACGTCGGCCAGCATGTACTCCTCGGCGAAGGCGCCGCCCTCGAAGGTGAGGCCCAGACCCTTGCGGACGACGCTGTGCGCGCCGTCGCATCCGATCAGGTAGCGCGCTCGGACCTCCTCGCCGCCCGAGGCCGTGTCCAACTGGGCGGTGACCCCGTCGGCGTCCTGGGCGAAGGACAGCAGCTCGGTGCCGCGTTCGATGGCCGTGCCGAAGCTCGCGAGGTACTCCTCCAGAAGACGCTCGGTCTCGTACTGCGGCAGCGCGGCGAATCCGTAGGGGACCTCGGGCGGGAGTTCGAGGTGGAACCGCGCCTGCTCCTGGCCGTTGACGTAGATCAGCTGCCCCTTCAGCGGAACGGCGGTTTCCAGGGCGGTGCGGGCAAGACCCATCCGGTCCCAGATCTCCAGGGTGCGCGGCTGGATTCCGACGGCCTTGGCGTACGGGAGGCGGGCCGGCAGTCGGTCGATTAGACGGCACTCCACTCCCCGGCGGCGGAGTTCGGCGGCCGCGCTCAGCCCGACCGGGCCGGCGCCCGCGATGAGTACGTCAGTAGTTCGGGTGCGCGCCACGGGTGCCTCCCAGCGCCTGACCCTCCGAGACCGGTCCCGTCCTCCATGGTCACCCGGCGCGGTGTGGTCGGCTAGCCGGGCACCCGAGACGCGATCCGCTGCACCGACCGGGCCGGTGTGCGGAGGCGGACGGACGCCGGCTGCCGGCGGCTGCCACGACGGGAGCCGGCGCGGCCGAGGAGTCGCGCGATGCCGTCACGAAGTGGCAAGGGCTGACGATCTCGCCGTCCCGGGCGCTTCACGGTCGAGGTATTCGAGAGTGTCGCGGGCAATCGCGGCCAGGTTGACGGGGCAACGCCAGAGCTCGGTGAAGCTGGTGTCGTACGGCTCTTCGTCCTCCGGGTCGTCCAGCCACTCGTCTGCTTCATGGATCAGCTCGATGAAGCCGAGGGGATCGTCCGGGTGGTGGACGTCGCCCCCGTCCCACGGATGCGAATCGTGCGTACAGGCGCCCGCGCGATCGTGGAAGGCACCGAGCGCCGTTGTCAGCGCCTTCCTCGCACGGTCGATGTCCGACCGCCGATCGCGCCAGACCGTGAACGGGCCGGAGGCGGCCACCCCGAGGAGCCAGAAGACGGTGGTGTCACTGTTCAGGTCGTCTTCGAGGTCGTATACGCAACCGTCAACCGCCGCGTACGGGTTGCCGATGGGGTAGCCGTGGAGGGTACTGCCGAGGTCACTGACGAACGCGTCGATGTCGACGTCCGGAAGACTGGCCTGATCACTTACGAGACTGTCCTGATCGCTGCTGTCCTGATCACTCACGTGATGACTGACGATCCGGAGTTCGCGGCGGTTCCGGGATGGTCACCGGCCGGATGCCGGGGTCGGCCTGCGTGCTCCCGGGACCGGACGAGCCGGCCCGGGCAGCCCGGTGACCTGGGCTTTGGTCGCCCGGTCACTGATGTGGTGCTGCCCGGCCCGGCTCGGAGTGCGCGATTACCGCGCGGAGGGATCGGGTGAAGCTCAGGCGTCGACGACGCCGGACTTCGAGATCTTGATGTCGGCCGAGGTGGCGCCGCTGCGCGAGCCCAGGCCCTCGATCTTCTTGACGAGGTCCATGCCCTCGACGACCTCACCGAAGACGACGTGCTTGCCGTCGAGCCAGCTGGTGACGATCGTGGTGATGAAGAACTGCGAGCCATTGGTGTTCGGGCCCGCGTTGGCCATGGACAGCTGACCCGGCTTGGTGTGCTTCAGCTTGAAGTTCTCGTCCGCGAACTTCTGGCCGTAGATGCTCTTGCCGCCCGTGCCGTCGTGGTTGGTGAAGTCGCCACCCTGGAGCATGAACTCCGGGATGACACGGTGGAAGCCGGAGCCCTCGTAGCCGAAGCCGTGCTCGCCGGTGGCGAGCTCACGGAAGTTCCTCGCGGTCTCGGGGACCACGTCGTCGAACAGCTGGAAGACGATCCGGCCGGCCGGCTCGCCATTGATGGTGATGTCGAAAAACACGTTGCTCATGGCTTCATCCTGACACCCTCTGTCACCGAAGTGCACACGGGCCCGGCTACCGGCGGAAACCATGCCCCGAACGGTGGGGGTGCCGCTCTTCCAGCGCACCCCGATCCGCCCCGCCGCTCCGGACAGCCTTCGCCCGGAGTGCGCCCGCCCCTCAGGGTGTGCGGTCGCCCGATCGAGGAGGACCATGGAAGTCGAAGCCCTTACCGGACGAGGGACGGGACAGGCCGGATAAGGGCACTCGACGGAGCACCGAAAGGGCACGGGAGAGAGACGGCAGGCCGCAGAGGGGGAAGCGGACGGGCCACGGCGGTACGGGGACGGCCGGCGTGGGCCTGCCAGGTGGAAGGAGCGCCGGGGTGACCACAGTCGAAGGGCACCGGGCTGACACCGGTCGGCCCGCGGGAAGGCAGCCCGAGCCACGGACGTCGCGGCCGGAGGGAACGGCACAGCGGCCCCGGTCGGAGCCACAGCAGCCCGAGGCATGGAGCGGGCAGCCGAGCGGCCTGATGGACCTGCTCGGTGTCGCGGCGGTGCTCCTGGACGCGGACGGGCGGATCGCCCTGTGGAGCCCGCAGGCCGAGGACCTGTACGGCTACACCGCCGAGGAGGCCCTCGGGCAGTACGCCGCGCCGCTGCTCATCCGCGAGGAGAACTGGAACCTGGTGATCAGGAAGTTCGCCTCCGTGATGGAGACGGGCCAGAGCTGGGGCGGCGCGTTCCCCGTACGGCACAAGGACGGCAGCACCCGGCTGGTGGAGCTGCGCAACATGCGGCTGCTGAACGACCGGGGCGACTTCTACGTCCTGGGACTCGCCACCGACTCACCGACCCTTCGCGAGGTCGAGCGGGATGTCGCACTCTCCACCCGGCTGATCTCCCAGTCGCCCATCGGGCTGGCGATCCTCGACACCGACCTGCGGTACGTGGCCGTCAACCCCGCCCTGGAACGGATGCACGGCATCCCCGCCGAAGAACACCTCGGCCGGCACTACCGCGAGATCATGACCTCCTCGAAGTTCGAGGTCCCCGAGGCCGCGATGCACCAGGTGCTCAAGACCGGGACCCCCATGGTCGATCAGTCCACGATCGTCGGCCGGACCCCCGCCGACCCGTACAAGCACGCCTGGTCGATCTCGCTGTACCGGTTGGAGGACCCCCATGGGCGTGTGATCGGCGTGGCCGATCTGGTGCTGGATGTCACCGACCGCTATCAGGCGGCCACGGAGGCCGCCGAGGCCCGGCAGCGCCTGGCCCTGATGGCCGACGGCGCCGCGCGTATCGGCACCACCTTGGAAGTGGGACAGACCGCCCGGGAGCTTGCCGAGGTCACCATTCCCGAGCTGGCCGACGTCGGCACCGTCGATGTGCTCGACTCCGCCCTCGACGAGCACCGCGCGCCGACCCGCGACGGCCCCGCCCTCTTCCGTGCCCTCGCGGTGAAGGCCGCCTACCCCACCGAAGCCGTGTACGCCGCCGACCCGCCCGGCCGCATCGTCACCTACGCCGCCGACCGCCTCGCGACCCGATGCGTGCGCACCGGCCGACCGATCCTGATCTCCCACGTCACGGACGACGACCTGGCACACATCGCCCGCGATGCCCACGCCGCCAGGATGCTGGCCCGCGCCGGGGTGCACTCCTACATGCTGGTCCCGCTCACCGCACGCGGCGAGATCCTCGGCTTCCTCGGGCTCAGCCGTGCCCGTCGCCGGCAACCCTTCGGCGAGGACGACCTTGCCCTCGCCGGGGAGCTGGCCTCCCGCGCCGCCGTGTGCATCGACAACGCCCGCTCCCACGAGAGCGTGCGCAACGCCGCCGAGACCCTGCAGCGCAGCCTGCTTCCCGATCACCCGCCGCACCTGCCCGGACTGCGGATCGCCTCGCGCTACCGGCCCGCACAGGCCACCTATGAGATCGGCGGCGACTGGTACGACGTCCTCCCGCTCGACGGCCAGAAGACCGCACTCGTCGTGGGCGACGTCATGGGCAGCGGCATCGACGCAGCCGCCACCATGGGCCGCCTGCGCACCGCCACCAGCGCCTTCGCCGATCTCGACCTCGAGCCCGCCGAGATCCTCCAGCATCTCGACAAGATCACCTCAGGGCTGGAGCACTACATCGCCACCTGCGTCTACGCCGTCTACGACCCACACCGCGCCGAATGCCGCATCGCCACCGCCGGCCACATGCCCCCGGTCCTCGTACGCAGCGGCGCGCGCCCCGTCCTCCTCGACCTGCCCACCGGCACTCCGCTCGGAGTCGGGGGCGTCCCCTTCGAGACCACCACCATCCCCCTGGCTCCCGGCGACCAACTCGTCCTCTACACAGACGGGTTGGTCGAAACCCGCCGCGACGCCATCGACGAACGCCTGGAAGCCCTCCGCCACCTGCTCGACGCGCCCGACCGCTCTCTGGAGGAAACCTGCGACCGGCTCCTGCGCGAACTACGTCGCCCCGACGATCCCGATGACGTCGCCCTCCTCATCGCCCGCACGCAGCCCCTCACGACGGACTGAGGCGCCGTCGAGAAGGGAGGGGCAGCGCTCACGGCCGGACGAGACGGTGCAAGGCCGGCTGAACGAGGCAGGCGTAGGCGATGACCGCAGGGAAAGGGCCTTCGATGCGCAGGCCCGTGGTGACCCTCCCGTCTTCCTCCGCGTGGACGCTGTGGCGCAGACGCAACCGGACCGGCCCCAGTCGCACCCGCCACGCCCACTGCCGACGCGTCTCGTCGACGGATTCGACAAGGAAGTGGACGGTGATTCCGAAGAACGACGTGACCTCCCCTTTCATGCCGGGAGCGATACGTTCCCGAGAGGTGCTCACCTTGCGGATCTGGGGAGACCAGCTCGGCCATTTCGCGGGTAGCGCGTAGCGCTCCCATACGTCTCCCACTGCCGCTCGGCCCGTGGCACGCAACCTCATTGTCGACATAACCGCACACTCTCTCAGGCAGGCGGCCTTCTGCCGGACGATGCGGGCAGGGCGCGCCGACGGTGAAGTCCCGACCGGGCGCCCGTGTTCCCTCCAGTGGCCCCCTGGCCAACGGGTCTTCGTTATTTCATGGTGAATTCACCGAGGGGACGACAATCGAATAGGTGGCATTCCGAGTTGACGGATTCGCCGAGATCGCCGACTGCCCGGAAGATCGTGACCGGTGCTTCCCCGGGTCTGTGTCTCCGCGGTCGGACTGCGCGTGGTTCTGTACACGCTCAGCAGCCATTCTCACCGGCCGGAAATAGACGGTGAGAATGCCGAAATTCCCTTCCGAGGTCAGGGAGGTGGCCGTCATACTGCCATCCATCGCAACTTGCTCCCCACCCGTAAAGGGAGCGGAGTTCGTCCATCGGGGGATGTATGACCGTGCCTGAGCAGACTGCCGCGTCGCCTTCGAGGCCGGCGCCGCAGCACACCCGCAGCGAGGCCACCCGGTTGCTGTGCGCGGGTGTCTACTTCGACAGCGAGTTCCGCCGTCGCGTCATCGAGCAGCTCGTCGAGCACGAGGAGCGCCCGATCGCGCCCTCGCTCGGCATCGATGCCTTGCCGGTCCTGGCGCATGCGTTGCGTGCCCGCCGCCGGGAGGCGGAGATCGGGATCGTGCTGCTGGGCATCTGGGCGGTGTTCATCGTGTTCGGGCTGTCCGGGATCGGCTCGGCGACGTTTTTGCCCATCCCGTGGTTCCTGGCGTACGGGCTGGTCTGCTTCGTGCCCTGGTTCGTGCGCGGGGGCAGGGGATCCGTCTTCCCCCTCGGACGCGCCGTGCTCAAGGAGGCGACGCGCGGCCGGCTGAAGGCGGTGCTGCCTGTTGTGCCGTCGGCCGTGGGGCTCCTCTACTGGGCGGCGGTGCTCTTCACGCTGTTCAGCGGCGGTGACGCATGGGCGGCCGTGTTCTTTCCTGCCCTGCTGGTGCCGCCCGTGTGGGTGCACCGGGTGCACATCGTCTCCGTCATGCGGGACACGTTGAGTCGCGGTGCCTATGCCGAGGCGCCCCGCGAGGAGCTGCCGGACAGCGCCTCGTACCGGCGCATCGGCGCGGCGATCGACCGCGAACAGTACGCGAGCCTGGCGATCTACGACCCCTTCAGGCCCTTCGTCGGAGCCGGCGAGCCGTACAAACCGTGGTCGCTCGTCATCGAGTTGAAGTGGACGCCGCAGGAGTCGCCGGAGAAGCACCTGGACCCGACGCGGGGTTCCGACGCCGGGGCGGAGGCCGGCGCTGACGAGGTGCCGCTCACCGGGCGCGAGGTCATCGACCTCATCAAGCCACGCCTGGAGGCCCTGCGGACGTCGGCGGCGGCCACCAGCCGCGACCGGCTCCGCTCCCTCGAAATCGACGAAATGGTCTTCCTGCCGGTCGGGAGGGAGCGAGGTCACATCGACTACGATCCCGCCAGCGTCCGGCAACACCTCGACGGCGCCGTCGGCGAGGGCGGCGAGGCGCGCCGGCACTTCCTGCGTGTCCGCGTCGGGGCATGGGACGAACAGGTCGGGGTCTCCCTCCTGGTCCGCGTCCACACCCAGGGCGGCATGCTGGTCCTGGAGGTCGTACCGCACGTACTCACCCCGGTCCGCCCGGAGTTCAAGTCGGTGGACGTGATCGCGGCGGGGGATGCGGCGGGGCCGCTGCGCGACGTCGTGCGCAGCCTGCTCACCAGCCCATCGGCGGGTTTCGCCGCCGGGATCTCCCTCCTCCACACCGCCGTCTCGGTCTTCCGCACCTGGTTGACGATGCCGCAGTACGCACTGCCGGACGGGCCGGCCGCGTCGGTGCGGGAGCTGGGGAGCGTGAAGGAGGTCTCCTTGCTGCAGGAGATGGACATCAGCCGGTACGTCAAGACGTTGCAGGACCGGATCGCGAGCGGGGTGCGCGAAGCGCTGCACACAAAGGGCTACGAGATGGGCGAGTTCGAGCAGTACATCGTCAACGTGAGCGGGGGCGGGGTGTTCATCGGGGAGATGAGCGGCGGCGCGGTCGCGACGGGCGAGCGGGCTTCGGCGAAGCAAGTGGATGCGGCTGTGGACGCGAAGGGTGGTCGGCTGTGACAACGGGGACGCAAGAGCCGGAGGAGGGCGAGGAGACCGTCGCCGCGTCGGCCAACTCGACGTCGCCACAAACGGGTTCAGGTGGCATCAGTGTCGGCGTGTTGACCGGCGGCGCGGTGGCGGCCGGGGAAGGGGCCACCGCCGAGGACCGCTCGCGGCGCGTCGGCCGGCCGGCGCCCCTGCCGTCCTCGCGCGAGAGCGGGGGCCCGCCCGTGGTGCCTCCGGCTGTCACCGGCGGCGTCAGCATCGGCCTCATGGCCGGCGGTGCTGCGGCTTCCGGCCCGCACGCCCGAGCCCTCGACGCCTCGACGCAGTTGATCGACGCGTCCCCCGAACTCCTCATGGCAGTAGGGGCCCTGCGCGAGCAACTGCGCCTGCTCAGCCCCAGTGACGAGATCTCCGAGGTCGATACCCAACTCGCCGAGGCCGAGGAGGAGATCGGCGCCGTGGGGCAGGTGCGGCGTGACCGCCTGCAGTGGCTGCGCGAGCGTCTCGACCTCGGCGCTACTGCCGCGGCCTCCCTCGCCTCCGCGGCGGTCGTCGTGCAGCAGATCACGCAACTCCTTGGAAATCAGGGGTAGTCGGCATGAACCAATGGGATGAGGACAGGCAAGTCTGGGTTGAGTCGGCTCACCGGGACGCTCCACCACCAGGAAGCAGATCCCGGCGCATGCTGATCGTGGCGATCGCCGTGGTCCTGCTCTCCGCGGCGGCCGGTGGAGGAATCTGGCAGCTGGCGAGCGATGGCAGCAACGACAGCTCGGATCCCATGGGCGGTTTCCCGGGCACCATGCCGTCCGGCGCACCGTCCGCCACCGAACCGTTGTCGACGACGTCGGCCGTACCGGGCTCCGCTCTTGACCCGTGCACGGCGGTCGACACCGCCATGGCCAGGCAGTGGGGCCTGGGCGGGGGCCGGCCCGAGAGCGTCGGCAACGGCGAATCCCCTATGAGGATCTGCACCTGGGGGCTCTACGGCTCCGGGACCACGGCGTCCGGCACGTTCCGGCTCATCTATGCGAAGGACATGCCCGTGTCCCCGGAGCCGACGCCGATATCGGTTGCGGGTGTCCCGTCCGCCAAGGCCAGTGGGAACGACAACGGCTGTGTGGTCCAGTGGCCCACGTCGTTCGGTCAGGCGCTCGTGCACGCCGCTCGGGTCAGCGACGGTGCGGGAGGAGATCTGTGCCGCCTCGCCGCTGACTTCGCGAGCGCCGTCGCCATCAGGGTGCCGAGCTGAGGGTGCGCGGTGGTGGGCAGGGGTTCCCTGGGCTCGGCCGTCCCGTAGTGGTCGGGGGCCACCTCGTACTCCCGGAGTCGGATGCAGGTACATCCTCCGGTCTGACGAAGTAGTGCTGGAGTGGTGCCAGGCTGGAGGCATGCCTACCGGCCCGGCGTCGTCGGCAGTGTGGAGAGCGTCTTCTCCCGCGTCCCCACGCCGTGCGCAAGGAAGGTACGGAAGAGGCAAGAACGAGGAAAGGGGCGGTGTGGTCAACGCGCTGACCGATCAGCTGATCGACGCCATCTACGAATTGGCGCCGGATCGAGTGGAGGAACTCCTGAGCAAGGGGGCCTCCCCGAGTGCGGCCGACGCGGATGGTGAGACGCCGCCCCTGTACCTGGCTGCGGTATCGGGAGCGGCCGACATCGTGCGCCTGCTCCTCGAAGCAGGAGCGTCGCCCGACGCGGAGAGCAGGGGCGAGCCCGGGACGGAAGGGCTGCCGCTGTGCGCGGCGGCGTGTTGGGGCCACACCGAGGCGGTACGCGAACTCCTCGCCCACGGCGCCGACCCCAATCTCAGGGAGGATGACGGCACCGGCTACACCGCTCTGCTCTGGGCGGCCACCAATGGTCGCCACGACACCGTCCATCTCCTCCTGGAAGCGAACGCAGACCCTGACGCCGGCTGTGGCGACCGCACCCCGCTGATGGCCGCCGCCGAATTCGGAGCAACAGGCATCGTGCGGGACCTGCTGCGCCACGGCGCCGACGCCCACCGAACCGACAAGCAAGGCCGCACGGCCCTGGACCAGGCCAGTACGTGGTGTGGCAAGGACATCGAAACGGAGCTGCGCGGGCAGGCGAAGATCGGGCCGGACGACACGTGCGAGTCCTCCCGAACCCCGCGGCCCGACGGCACCGAACTGGTCGTGTTCACCGTCACTGCGTTGGGCGGAGGCGGCGCGTCGTGGGAGAAGGAGACAGGCCACGCCGCTATCGCGGATCTGCTGAGGGAACACATGTCGCGGTGACCGCACCGCTTGATCGAACTGGGTGAACTCACCTTTCTGAAGCGGGAGTTAGGCGGCGCGACGCAGCATCCGTCCACCGCTGTGCCCTCTCCCGGCCGCCCCTGCCGAGCCTCAACCTCAGGTCTTGCTCAGACCGCCGTGCGCGTCAGCCCGTACCTCGTAGACTCGCCGCAATGGACGCTTCGATCGGAGGACCGATGAAAGACACCTTCACCCACCTGCCCTCCCGCATCGCCACTTTCCTGCTGCACGGGCGCCGTCCTCGGCTCGATCACCCCGACGCGCACAGGGCCGCTCGGACCAACCGACACGACGGTCTCATCAATCACTACTGCCCCTCTTCCCCCGCCGGCGGCTCAGCGGGAATGCAGGGACCCTTCTGACGGAACGGCGTGGCCTTCGGCCGAACGACAGCCGTCCGGCAACGGCTGTCCGGTCTTCGGCCGGCGAGGGATGTCCGGGCTTCGGCCGCCCATCGGTGTCAGAGCGTGCGCCCGAAGAGTTCCAGCAGGTCGTGCCAGTGACGGTCGTTCGCGTTGGCGTCGTACGCGGCAGTGTCGGTCTGGGTGAAACCGTGGTGGGCGCCTTCGTACAGTTCGCTGCGGTAGCGCACGCCGGCGGCGTCGAGCGTCTGCTCCAGCCTCTTGATCTGGTCGGCCGGCAACGACGGGTCCCGGTCGGCGTGGCCGAAGAACAGTTCCGCCGTGATGCGATCGGCGAGCCGGTGCGGACTGTCCTCGGCGTCGGTGGCCAGGCGCCCGGCGTGGAAGGATGCAGCGGCCGCGATCCGTTCGGAGTAGGCCGCGGCGGTCCGGATCCCGAGGACGCCACCCATGCAGTAACCGGTGGTGCCGACCGGCCCTTCGGCGACCAGGGGATGGGCAGCCAGCCAGTCGAGGTAGGCGCCGGCGTCCCGCATCGCCAATGCAGGGGTGAGCGCCGCCATCACCGGACCGAGCTGTTCGAAGATCTCCGGCCGCTGGGAGGGATCGATGAGGTCGGGCAGGTCCACCAGCGGTGCACGCCCGGAGCGATGGAAGACGTTGGGCACCAGCACCGTGTAGCCGTGCCCGGCCAGCTGCCTGGCCATCGCCTCCAAGGACGGCCGCAGTCCGAAGGCATCCATGTACAACAGGACCCCGGGGTGCGGCCGGCCGTCGTCAGGGTGGGCGAGATAGGCGTCGGCGACACCGTCCGGGGTGGGGAGGTCCAGCGACATTCCCTGCACGTTCGTCCTGTCGGCTGCCATCTGCGCACCTTTCCTCGGGCTTCCCGGGCGGCTCGCGAGGGCGGACGGCTCGTCCGCAGGTCGCCCGGACGACGGATTCCACAGTAATCAACACCTTCGCGCGACAGCATCCCTGGCCGGCGGTAGCGGATTTGCTCTCCTGCGCCTCGAATCAGCGGCTTGCCATGCCGTCCGCCTCGCGCGAGGTCCTTCAGTTCTTGCGCGCGGTGATCAGGGCGAAGCTGAGGAACTCTCCGCCGTCCGTGGTGAGCATGTCGATCACCGGTTGGTTCGATGTCCGGCCGTCCGGCCGGTAGTCGGCGCATGCTTCGGCCCAGAGCAGCCAGTCCCGCCAGCCGTCCTGTTGCAGTCGTGCGGACGTGACCGTCACCAGGTCGGTGATCTCCCATTGGAAGCGCCACCACTCCGCCGTGTGCCAGGCGATCGCTTCCCATCCGACCAGTTCCTTGATGTGGGGAGGGATCGCACCCAGCTCGCGGACCTCGCGGGTCATCCCGGGCGTGGCGATGCCCAGCTGCCCGCCAGGGCGCAGGAATTGGGCCAGATAGGGCAGGTAGCCGTCCGCGGTGCCGAAGTACTCGAAGGCATCGATGCTCACGATGGCGTCGAAGGTGTTCTGCTCGAACGGCAGGGCATGTGCCTCCGCGTGCACAGCCGCCACCCGGTCGCTGACGCCGGCCTCGGCGAAGACGGCTGATGCTTCGTCGGCACCGATCCACCAGTCGGAGGCGACGACCTGCACTCCGTACTCGCGGGCCAGGAAGACCGACGTCGCCCCCTTGCCGGAGCCGAGGTCGAGCACCTTCATGCCCGGGCGCAGATCAAGGTTCTGCGCGAGGTCCTCCAGCAGCCACAACGGGTGGGGCCCCATGTCCAGCGAGAGCAGCCAGGCCGGGTCATAGCGGGACGAGCGCGGATAGCGGTCGGGGCGTATGAGGGTGTCCAAGAGAGTCACGATCACCGACCCAAGCGGACCACAGGTGCACCTACAACTTCATTTTGGCAGGGTGACCGCCCCTCTCTCGGCATCGGGGGAACACACTCCACGGAGATCGCCCGGACAGCCCCTGGCCGGCGGACACGCCCGAACTGGCCGACGGCTCCTGCTACCGGGGCTCGACTTCGAGATACCAGTGGCGACGTGGGCCCCGGTACTCCAGCGCCTGCCACCCCAGCGGCCGCAGCACAGAGCTGCAGCGTCGCAGTTCTTCCTGTTCCTGGTGAGCGGCGCCGCTCCCTGGAGGGCCGAGCCATTCGACTCGCGCCACCGCAGGTGGCCCGGTCGACGCGACGCGGTAGCCGGTGGTGACCCGCTGCCCGTCGGCGCCCACTGCCGAAGGCGGAATTCCGGCGGCCTCCAGGCACAGTGCGATGGCGCGCACCGGCTGGCGCCGCTCCCATTCGGCGGGCGTGGCGAGAGGCTCGGCGGCCTCCACGTTCATCAATGTCCGGATGTTCAGCAGCGCGTCGAAGGCAGCCTTGACCGTGGCAGCTCGCTGCGGAGACGGGGCACCAGGCGCCTCTTCATCGCCGGTGCGGACCTCAAAGGCCGGGGCCGAGCCGTTCCCGGGCTCTGTCATTGGTGTCCCTTGGTACGCGGTAGGGCAGGCCCCGGGATGGTCGGGGGGCTGGGCTCCGGGCAGGTCGTGCAGGTCGTACAGGAGAGCAGGGCAGGGCAGTCAACTGGCCCACAAATCACAGCAGTCGGCGCCCCATCTTCGCCGACTGCCGCTCCCGCCCTTTGGTGTACCACCACTCTTCCAACAAGGCGTGGACGAGGTGCACAAGCCCACCAAGCCGATCTGGATCAGGGGAGGGGGAAGTGAAGATATCCGCAAAGGACTTGTCCTCCCAGGGCAGAGTGAACTCCCAGCGCTCGTCCTGGTGATCCGGACGCACCACGGTGAGCCAGTAGGTCAGCGTGAGGCTGCGGTTGGGGTGATGCTCGACCAACAGATCCGAGATGCGGAAGCTGATCCGGCCGTCACCGGTGGTGTACGAGCGAGCCAGAGCCCGCTCAGCCGGCGTCTGCGCCACCATGCGACCACCCGCCCTCTCGGTCATCTGATGGGGAACAAGGTCTCTGTACAAGATTGCGACACGGGTCGATGCGAAACCCCAACTCCTCCCGGAACCTCTCCCGGACGACGGCAGTTCCCTGCGAGCAACCGGCCCTCATGCCACGGTTCGCGCGAGTCGGAAGCCGAGATCGTCGATGGCGAACGAGGGGTGACTGCGGCGACGTACCGAGGCACCGCAGCCGCGCGCCGACTCAGCCCAGCCCCCGCCGCGGAAGATGCGGTAGGACCCGTAGACCTCCTCGTCGTAGAGATCCCAGCACCACTCCCAGACATTGCCCAGCATGTCGTGCAGCCCCCACGGATTCGGTGCCTTGCCGCCGACCTCGTGGACCCGGCCATCGGAGTTTTCCGCGTACCAGGCGATGTCGTCGATCTCTCCGTACCGGTACCCGCTGGTCCCGGCCTTGCAGGCGTACTGCCACTCCGCCTCGGTCGGCAGGCGGTAGCCGTCGGACGACCGGTCACAGGTCACCTCCCCGCTCTGCGGGTCGCGGGAGTACACCTGGTTCAGTCCGGAGACGGCCGATATGCGATTGCATACGTCGATCGCGTCGAGCCAGCTGATGTTCGTCACGGGCGAAGCTCCGCTCCCGGAGGGATCGAGGTCCACCCCTGTGACGGCGCGGTGGAGATCCGTCGTCACGGGGTACCGCCCGAGCAGGAAAGGAGCGATTTCCGCTTGCCAGCGGGTGCCGCGCCGGTCGTCGCGGAGATCCACGACGCCACCGGGGACATCAACCATCGAGGGGACCGTCGAGTCGACGGTGAGGGGTTGGGGTTGCACGTGGGGGCCTCTCTGTCCGAAGCGACCACAAGGTCGTCGCGAGCCTCACGATACGCAGGCGGAAGTGGGGCCGTTGTGGCATTTGGCGTCGCCTGGACTGCTGCTTCGGCCCGATGTCGGCGGGCCGCCCCTCAGGAGCAGATCGGGTTTGAGCGGACCAGCAGGTGCCCAGCCACATCGCGGCGAGGACTCATCGGTAAAGGAAGGGGCCGGCGGCTGTAAAAGAGAGGCCGGTTGCTGCCGGTTGTGCCACGCTGGCGAATCCTCGCTTCGTCCTCAGTTCGTCCTCCGCCCAACGCCTACCGGCTCGCTATGGGAGTGTCAGTGACAGCGCCTCGCCTGGACCCATTGCTCGAGCAGTTCGACTTCGCGTGTGAGCGCCTGGCCGGCCGCATGACGGGTCCGGTGATGGACAGCGGCGACGGTTCGGAAACCGCGGTCTGCCCCATGACCGATGAGGAGTTCCTCTGGGAGCCGGTGCCGGACTGCTGGTCGGTTCGCCGACGTGCGGACGGACCGGGCCCGCGCGCGACCCTCCTGGCCGGCGCCGGTGACTGGGGCCGCGATGCGGCCTCCTACCCGCACCCCTGGCCGCCGCCCTTCACCACCATCGCGTGGCGTCTGAGCCACCTCAGCGAGATGCTTTCCCTCCGGGCCGATCACACGGCCGGCGGACGCAGCCTCACCCGGGACGACTACCCCATCAGCGGGGACGTGGCAGGTGCGGTCGCGGCCTTCGACGCCGGCGCCACGGCCTGGCGGAAGGCGCTGTTGAGCATCGACGACGCCGCGCTCGACACCGTCGGATACTGCACCTACCCGCACGGCAGTGACCCGGAGGACCCGTTCATCGACATCGTGTGGTGGGTCAACCAGGAGGTCCTGCACCACGGAGCCGAGATCGCCTTGATCCGCGATCTGTACCGCGCACGACAGCGCTGACCCCGCGACCAGCGGCACGCGTTCAGCCGGAGGAGCGTCACGCGGGCGAGCGCGGGCTCAACGGCCTCCATCGCTTCCCCGAGCCGGCGCCACGCCTGCGACAACTGGCGATCCCCTACGAGGCGACGGTGCTCGACGCAGTCCTACAAGAGTGGCCGTGAACGGCACCCTCGCGGCCGAGCGGGAGCGATGTCAGCGGTGGCTCAGCACGTTGACCACCCGGCCGTTGGGGTCGCGGACGAAGAACCGCCGCACCCCCCACTCCTCGTCCTGCAGGGGGTGAACGATCTCCGCTCCGCTGTCCCGCACGACCGCGTAGGCCGCGTCCACGTCGTCCACCTCGATACTCATGTCGGGGGCGACCGGTGCGGTTTTGTCGCTGGTCATGAAGCTGATTTGCGCCGCTGGAGCGGACGGGGAAGCCAGCGTCATGATCCAGCCGTGGTTCATGACCTCCTCGAACCCCAGCAGCCCGTAGAACTCGCGGCTTTCCTGTGCGGCCTCTGACGGGATGACGGGCATGACACGACGAACAGCCATCGACGACTCCAGGTGAGAACGACATGTCTTAGAGACCCTCCAGGAGTACTACGGCACACCCGCCGCCGCTGCACCTATTTCGCCGCAGGCACGGCCGATCCTGAAGGGAATGCATTCTGCGTCATCTCTCCGAGGCCCTTCGAGGCCGATGGCGACGGGCGTGCGAACTACCTCGGTGGTTGCCGCCCTCTTGAGTCTGCCGGCCATCGGCGACGGGGCGAAACGGCACTGGAGCCGGGTCCGCTCACACGGGCATCTTTGTGACGGGGATGAGCACCGCGGTGACGTTGTCCTGCCCATCGGCATCGAGGGCATACGTAACCAGCGCCCGCGCCTCGGGCAGGAGCCCGCTACCGGCCGATGGCGAGGGGCGATGACGGGAGAGCTGGGCGCGCAGTCGCTCGGCCTCCGGCATGCAACGCCACAGCCCGTCGGTGCACAGCAGGAGGCGGCCCGCCGTGGCGGGCCGGTAGCTGCGCACCTGCGGTGCCGGCTCGTCGGCATCGGCTCCCAACCACGCGGCGAGAGCTTCATGCTCGCCCGTATCGTCCTCGGTCAGCGCCATCCCGGGCCCCTCGTCCGGAAGCCAGTACGCCCGGCTGTCCCCGATCCAAGCGCTCCAGACGCCCTCCGGGCCGGCGATGCCCGCAACAAACGTGCAGGCCGGTGCGGCGTCCGGCGACGATGCCAAGGCCGCGACAGCGTGTGCCGCGGCAACGGCGGCTCGGCTCATAGCCGTCTCCGGCAGAACACCTGCCCTCAGCTGCGCCGCCGCGGATGCCACACCGACTTCTGCGGCCACTTGGGCTGCTCGCTCCGATCGGGGCGACAGGGAAACGCCGTCGCAGACGACACCGATCGTCCACCCGCCGGCGATGACCAAGGCCATGGCGTCGGCGTTGATGCCGCGCTGCGTACCGCGGTCGCTGACGCCCGCCGCTCCGCCGTCTGCCGTGATCTCCACATGCGACCGGAACGCCGGCTGCGCTGCACCGCAGTCCCAGCAGTGGCCGTCGGGCGCAACGGTTCCACCGCACAGGCCACACTCCGGAATCTGCGTCATCGCTCCTGAATCTTTACCCATGAATCTGACAGCCCTGCAGAAGGAGACCAGGGCCTGTCCGGCGGATCATTTGACTTCTAGGCTGCGACGATGGACCGAGTAACCGATGTGCCCGAGAGCCTCGCCCAGTCCGCAGATCCGGCCGGGGTGAATGACTACGACAGCTTCGCCGAGGCGTACTCGGCGGAAACCGAGAACAACCTCGTGAACGCGTACTACGCGCGGCCCGCGATGTTAGCCCTCGCCGGAGACGTGGCCGGCCGCCGGATCCTGGACGCCGGCTGCGGCTCGGGCCCCCTGTCCGCTGCACTACGCGACCGCGGTGCGGTCGTCACCGGCATCGACGCCAGCGCCGGGATGCTGGCGCTGGCCAGGCAGCGGCTCGGTGACGACGTGGCCCTGCACGTGGTCGACCTGAGCGACCGCCTGCCGTTCGATGACGGTGCGTTCGACGACGTGGTGGCGTCGCTGGTGCTGCACTACCTGGAGGACTGGGGGCCGACGCTGGCCGAGTTGCGGCGAGTGCTCAGGCCCGGCGGCCGGCTGATCGCGTCGGTGGACCACCCTTTCGTGGCCTACACGATCCAGGATCCTCGGCCCGACTACTTCGCGACCACCAGCTATACCTTCGACTGGACGTTCAACGGGCAGTCCGTCCCGATGAGGTTCTGGCGCAAGCCATTGCACGCGATGACCGATGCCTTCACCACCGCCGGCTTCCGCCTTTCCGTCATCAGCGAGCCGCAGCCCGACCCGGCCGCCCGTGAACTGTTCCCCGACGGCTTCCATGACCTTTCGACCAAGACCTGCTTCCTGTTCTTCGTCGTCGAGGTACCACCGTCGGCTACCGGCTCGGACGTCTAGCCAGTCGCGGAACACGAGCGGAGCCAGAGTCGGATCGAGGCGACGATGACGGTGCTGTGGAAGATGTAGGCGCGTTTGTCGAACCTCGTGGCCACAGCCCGGAAGTTCTTCAGGGCGTCGATTGTCCGCTCCAATTCGTTCCTGCGCTTGTAGATCCTCGTGTCGAAGCCCGACGGGCCGGCCGCCCTTGCTGCCACGGGCTTGCCGGTTGGCCCGCTGATTCTGCGGCTCGGGGATGGTGTGCTTCTGGGCGTCGTCTCAGGTAGCGACGGTTGCGGCGGGACGAGTACGCCTTGTCGCCGCCGAGGTGGTCGGGCCGGGTGCGCGGGTGTCCGCCGCCCGGCCGGCCGACGCGGATGCGTTCCATGACCGGGATGAGCTGCGGGGCATCGCCCCACTGGCCCGGGGCGACCAGCAGGGCCAGCGGGCGACGCCCGCCCTCACCGACGATATGGATCTTGCAGCTCAGGCCGCCCCGGGAGCGTCCGAGTCCCTCGTCGGGTCGGTGCTGCCGGGGCGTGCGTCTTTCCCGGCAGCCGGGGCACGCTCCTGCGGGCCCCGGCGGCGTGCTGGTGGGCCCGGAAAGTAGTCGACTCGACGCTCACCATCGACCAGTCGATCCGACCTTCCGCGTCGGCGTCAGCCAGGACAGCCGGGAAGATCATGTCCCACGTGCCGTCCGCCGACCAGCGTCTGTGTCGCTCGTACACGGTCTTCCACGGACCGAAACGTGCGGGCCGATCCCGCCATGGCATCCCGGTGCGCAGCCGGTACGAGATCCTGTTGGCCCTAATCACCCATAGAGCGGCGGTGCGTCCGCCGGTACGGAGCCGCCGAGTGAATTGACGCAGTCCGCGATCGGCTCGGAACCGGGCATGGCTCGATGGTGAGTGCCTGCGCCATCGCGGGTGGGGGTGCGCATACGTCATCAGAGTCGCGAGGACGAAGAGGGCGCCGTCGGGACCTCGGAGCACTGCCTCGGTCCCTCATTGTTTCGTCAGCGTCTGCAGTGCCCTTTCGAGCCTCGCCTGCCTGCTCTCGGGTGTATGCGCCTGAAGCAGTTGCAGGATGACCTGGTAGCGGCCGGTCTTGTCGAGTGCCTCGAACGCTTTCTTGGCCTCAGGGCGCGCTTCGAGCGCCGCGGCGAGGTCGGGCGGCACCGTCGCCTTCTTCTGCGACTCGTAGGCCCGCGCCCATCGCCCGTCCTCCTGCGCCCGGCGTACTTCGGCGAGCCCCGGTTCGCGCATCCGTCCAGCGGCGTCCAGCATGGCCACCTTGTCGACATTCACCTGTGACCACAGGCTCTTGGGCCGACGCGGCACATACTTCTGCAGGTAGTACTGCTCATCGAGAGAACGCCGCTGCCCGGAGATCCAGCCGTAGCACAGCCCGATGTCGACCACCTCGTCATCGCTGACCGTCGGAATGCCGGATCTCTTCTTGGCCATCTTGATCCACACGCCTTCGTGGCGCGTGTAATGCTCTGCCAGCCAGCTCTCGAACGCCTCGGCGTCCGCGAAGGCGATGATCTCCACTCCGTCGAGTTCATCCATCCGCTCAGGCTATAGGCCCCCTCTGACAAATGATCACGGCATGATTCCGGAAGTCGGCGGACCTGAAACCGAAAACCCCGGCGCGGTAGCGTGGCGATCATGGTGGACTGGGATATACGCCCGGCGTCGGTGTCGGACGTCGAGACCGTGGCCGAGTTGCGTGCCGTGGTGCTGCGTGCGGATCTGGAGGGGCTCGGGCGGTACGACGAGCAACGGGTGCGGCAGCGGCTGCGGGACGGATTCGACCCGGTGCACACCTGGGTGATCGAGGTGGGTGGTGTGTTCGCAGGCTGCGTGGCGCTGCGACCGGGCCGAGGACGCCCAGTGGCTGGAGCACTTCTACCTCGCCCCGCACCTTCAGGGCAGTGGCATCGGTTCGGGCGTACTGCGCCGGCTGCTGGAGCGGTGTGACCGCAACGGTGTCCTCGTCAGGTTGAACGTGCTGCAGGGCAGTCCGGCCCGACGGCTTTACGAGCGGCACGGGTTCACGGTCGAGACCGAGAACCCCGTGGACGTATTCATGGTGCGTAAGCCCGGCCAAGACTGGACGGACGATTGGGCGTGAGTTTCCCCGCCGGCGCCCGTTGCTGAGACTCCGTTCATGGTGACGCCTCGTCAAGAAACAGGAAGCACGCCATTGTCAGAGGCCGCAGCTATGGTGGCCTTCGTGATCGAGACCTCGTTCTGGAACCACCCGCCCGACACGGCCGTCCGCAGTTCGCATTCCGGCGAATACACCATCACTCTCCTGGACCCGCCTCTGCCCGAGAGCACCGCCGTGTCGCCGCCGCACGATCGAGGGCGGGCACGCGCGTTCGCGGAGGCTTTCCCGACGGTTGCCGCGGTACTGGAAGAACTTCCTCCCATGCCGGCGTCCGAGACCCTGTTTGCGGACACGCGCGCGGACCTGGATCTGATCACGATCGGGTGCTGGGGCGGCATGACCCGCATATCCGATCCGGCCCTCGCCGCGTACGACTGTGGAACTCCGGTCCTGGACGAGGTCAGTGGCCTCCACGAGCGTTACCCGGGTGCTCTCGTCGTAGGGTCTGCTTCGCCCGACTTCGGCGAGACGCACACGGAGGACGTGATCTGTCTCCCCGACGGTTCGATGCTCTTCGCGTCCGGGTCGCCTGCTTACGAAACCCCGTGGCACGTCGACGGCGACCCTCACGCCATCCTGAACGCCTTCGGTATCGACCTGGCCGATCTGACCGAGGAAGATCGCGATGACCTCGCCCTGGGCGGAAAACCACACCTCACCAACTGGGAGATGCTCGGAGCGGTGGTCCTCGACCACTGTGGCCGTGGGCGCATCACCGGGCTTGAAGTATCCGTCTTCCGCGTCCGCCACACCGAGGAATACACCTCGCTGATGGAGGAGATGTGGATGCCGATGCACGCGGCATGACGAGTAAGGCGCATCCGAAGTGTCGTGATCGCGGGCACAGACGCAGTGTTACGGCGAGCCCAGGGTGTGAACGGTGCGGGCCTTCGGCGACCTGCCGCACCCGACCGGACCGGGCACATGCGTACCCGACCGGACCGGGCACAAGATGTCGGGTCCGGTAAGGGGGTCCCTCCTTAACGTGAAAGAGCGAAAGGGAAGGAGGCCACGGTGCTGGAGCGGCTGAACCAAGCCATGGAACACATCGAGTGCCACCTTGATCAGCGGATCGAGGTGGCCGACCTGGCGGCGATTGCGGTGACGTCGGAGTACCACTTCCGGCGGCTGTTCTCCGCGCTGGCGGGGATACCGCTGTCGGAGTACATCCGGCGAAGGCGACTCACCGTCGCAGGGGCGGAAGTACTCGCGGGCAACCGGACGTTGCTGGAGGTCGCGGTGCGGTACGGCTACGCCTCGGGGGAAGGGTTCGCGCGTGCGTTCCGCCTCATGCACGGCGTCGGTCCCGGCGAGGCCAGACGGTCCGGTGGGAGTCTGCAGTCCCAGCCGCGGTTGACCTTCCGTCTCACCGTCGAAGGGAGTAGCAGTATGCGATACCGGGTTGAGGAAAAGGACGAATTCCGTGTGGTCGGCAGGAAGGCGCGGGTGCCCCTCGTGCACGAGGGGGTGAATCCGGCCATCGCCACCTTCATCAGGGGCCTCGGTCAAGAGACGCTGGAGCGCATCGAGAGCCTGTCCGACCAGGAGCCGGAAGGCATCGTCTCGGTGAGTGACCAGCTGGACGAGAGCCGCGCCGAAGGAACCGAACTCGATTACTACCACGGGGTGGTGACCCGCGCTGCGGTACCGGAGGACATGGAGTCGCTCACCGTCCCGGCAGGGATGTGGGCCGTCTTCGAGAGTTCCGGGCCGTTTCCGCAGGCGCTCCAGTACCTGTGGCGGGACGTATTCACGCAGTGGTTCCCGTCCAACCCTTACCGGAGCCGGCCGGGACCGGAAATCCTGCGCACCCGGTTGACGGCGGACGGGGCCCAGGCGGAAGCGCAATTGTGGATCCCCGTGGAGCGGACAGCGGCCTGAGCCCTGGCGCGCGGCGGCCTCGGCTGCCGCGCGCAGTCACTTTCGTGTGCGCGCGCAGGCGATGCACGTCCTCGCCGTCGGGCGCGCGGTGAGCCTGGCCGCGGGGATCGGTCCTCCGCAGCTTTCGCAGACCCAGTAGTCGCCGGTCTGGACGCGTTGTGCGGCCCGGTCGAGATCGTCGAGGTCGCTACGGGCCTGCTTGAGCATGTCTCTCAGCTGGGCTCGTTCGAAGGCGACCGTGGCGCCTTCCGGGTCGTGCTCGTCGTCGTTCGCGGTCAGCGCCGATGCCTCCACGACGCCGTCCCACGTGCGCGACAACGACTCGATCAACCGCGCGGTGGCGGCCCGGGACTCGCTGATCAGCTCACTCGCGGCCCGGCGTTGGGCGGCCGTGGGGCCGGCAGGGTTCGTCCGATCCTCCATACAAACGTAGCGAATCGGGCGGACTGATTTATTCCTGCGTGGTCGTCTCCAGGGTTCCAGGGTTGGGCTTCCGTTATACGTCGGACGGTTGGCGAGGGCCTTCCCGGGCGGTCGCACCCCGCGGTCTGGGCGGTCGCACCCGCGGCCCCATCCGGGCGTCCCGACCAGGTGGGCCGTGTCACCCCGCGTCCACGGTAAGCGAGCGCGGTCGCGCGGTCGAACTGTCGCACCACCTGCGGCAGAGCCTTACGGACGGTCGCCGGCCGCGCTGGGAGCATCCGCTCATCAGTACCCGCCGGTCCAGGGTGCGGCCGTCCTGTCGGGTGAGCGTACGGGCCGCCCGTAGAGCGTCTACCGCCGGCGCTGACGGCCCAGCGGCGCGCCCGGAGCCGCCCGAGCTGTCCGGGGGATTCCCTTACCCGGCGTCGGAACCGGCGGAGGAGAGAGCGGAGGCGCCACTTCGCGCGCGTCACGATGACCGCCCATGTTCGGCGCGCCGGCGTGGTTGTAGGCGGGAGGTGATCGGGTACGCGGTCCCATGTGCCGGGTGGCGGTTGCGTCGCCAGGCAGCTCACACACCACAACGCGTTGCGTTCCCCGGTCCATCGAAAGGCCGGGTTGCGCAGCTGCAAGCACGACTCGGAGAGGAAGGCCCACAATGTCGGACGCGGAAGAGGCGGCACAGACAAATCAGGGTGCGGCCCGGGTTCAGGTGGAGGTCACCGGCTGCGCAGCCGAGGACGCCCATACGGTCTTCAGCGCACTCAACACGGTTTTCAGCTCCGACCGGGCGACCGACGATGCACCGCGCGGCTCGGCGGGGACGGGGCCGACCGTGTGGGCCGCGACCGTTGACGTCTCGCAATCCCCGGCCCCCGCAGAGCCCCGTCGGCTGACCGGGCCGGTGAGTGCCACCTTCCAGGGCGGCTACTGGGCTGTCGACCGCCTGCGCGCAGGTCTGGCATCGGTATTCACCGTGGAGGACGTCGGTTCGACTTCCGGAGATCAGGAGCAGGAAGTTCAACTGCGGCTGGTGCCTGCGCAGGCGGGCTAGCAGACGGCCTTTTTCACCGTGAGGGGCAGTGGCCCTCACACGCGGCCGCAGGTGGGGGAATGGCGGATTCATGCTCGCTCAGCGCCCGCCCCAGCCAACCCCTTCGGACTGCAGGGTTTTCATTCGCTGCTGAGCAGTTGAGAGGTGCCGGGGGTCCAGCTGGGGCAGCTGCCGAAGCAAGTTGAGTAGCTCCGGGCCGTTTTCCAGCGCTTCGTCGGAGTCCTCGATCTGCAGCCAGCAGTAATGCGCGCCCTTCGCCGTGTTGAGGACCTCGGGGGCTTCCGCGGACTGATGGCCGAGCCGCGTGTGTGCGGCGGCAACCCACAGCTGCGTGGCCTGCGCCCAGCTACCTGCGATGCGAGCGAGATCCGCCCTGATCTCCGCCCACTGCGTCGCCTCCGGCGAGTTGAAGCCGTACCTCTGCAGGGCCTGTTGCTCCCAGGCTTCTGCCATCTCGGCGGCTTGGGAGTGCCGTCCGGCCTGGGCCGCCTGCCAGATGAGCGGTCGGGGGTCCGGCTGGGTGGGTGGCGGCAGTTGCTGGGCCGGGGGTTCCTGGGGCGCCGCGACCGGTGGCGCGAGGGCAGGTGCCGGTCGGGGCATGGGGGGCTGCGGTGGTGAGGGTCGCTGTTCGGCGGGCGCCGGCGGTGCGTCGGGATGCTGCACATCGGCCGACCATCGAGCCTCCCGAAAATGCGCGGGCACAGGGGGAGTGAGGGGGGCGGATGCCTGCTGAGGAACCGGAATCGTGGGCGGCGGCGGAATGAGTCCCGGTCCGGGATGGGGCGCCCGTACCGGAGATTGGGCACCGTCGGGCCGCTGGTGTGCGGGTGTCGGCGGAACCTCGGGGGCAGGCGGTGGTGGGAGCGGCACCGAAGCGGCGTACGGGGGCGCCGCCGGGGGAGAAGGCTGCGGGACCTGCCGATCGGGGACCGGATCCGGGCCGACCGGCGGATTGTCTGTCTCCATCGGCTCCTGCGCGGGTGTCAGTAGCCGCGCCGGAGCGTCCTCGTACGCGGCGGGGGTCGGGGACAGCGCAGGCGTCATGGGCAGTACGAGGGTTCCGGGCGGGAAGCTCGCCGCGGCGACCGCCTCGGCGTGCAACCGGTCGTGCGTGGGCCGGTCGGCGGATCGCCTCAGTACATCGATCACGCCCCGGGTGTAGTCACTCACCCCATCCGCGCCGGCCCCGGGGAAGCCGGGTGGGCAGACCACCCCGTACAGCGTGAAGCCGGCGGTGAAGCCGTCGATGTCAGCCTGCAGTTGTTCCCAGGCGCCCTTGTCGGCAGCGAGGTCCACCAACAGCGTCGAGGTGCCCGGCGGGCGCAGGCGCAGCTCGTTGCGCAGCCACTGCCACGGCAGGGCGGTGTAGCGGACGTTCGCCGCGGTGGTGCCGGCCAGGGCGAGGTGGAGCTGATGCGCCTTGCGGTCCGTGGTCAGGCGTCCCGACAGGTAGACCAGCAAGGGGCCGGGTGTCGAGGCGGCTACGCGCAATCGCTGCAACGTGCTGTTCTGGTCGCGGACTCCGTCGAGGTGGGTGGCGTCTGCCGGGACGTCACTGCCGAGCAGCACCGGGGTGGGGAGGACGGTCAGGGCGGTGAGGTTCTGGCTGGGGAGGACCTGGGGCCGTCGGCGGTGCATTGCCTGGTCTCCGGCTATCAGCAGCACATGCCCGCGCTGTCGCTCTTCGCGCTGCTCAGCCCCGTTGTTGCTCATGAAGGCACCGTACGTCCACGCACGCGGCCAGGGCACATTTTCTGCCGGGACCCTCGCCGCCGCCCGGTCACGTAACCCTGTCGGCCCACCTGCGGCCGGTGCGCCGACTGGTCTGGCCTTCTCACTCTCCGTCGACCGGTTCGTCGCGGCCCCCCGCGGATCACCGTGCAGCCGGCACCGCCGATCCCCTGGATCGTGCGGACCTTGCGGACCTTGCGGACCTCTCGAGCGATACGTGGGTGTGGCTGCATCGGACCATGTCGCCCAACTACCAGGACACGATGGCTTCGATGTGCCGAACCGCCGGCCTCAGCCCGCTCCCGGCCCACTCGTCCGGCGACTCACCGCGATAGCGACGCAGCTGACCGCGCGGCAGGGGCGCCCCCGCCCGTATGACATGGAACTCGCATACGGCTCAACGGGCGGCGCCCGAATACAGCGTCGGTGGGGTCTTCATCGTCGCGCCGGTCGACCGGGGATTCATGGTCAACCGGCAATTCACGGTGAAGCTGACGACCGCCGTGGCGAGTTGATTCGCACGGCCGTCGGCGGGTATCTCTGTCGGTCGACGCTCAGTCGGCTATCGGAACGCGGAGCCGGTTCCAGGACACCTGTCCCGGCATGCCGTCTGCATCCGCTCCGCTGAAGCCCAGCTTCCGCTGCCACTTGGAGTACGACTGTCGGTGTGCGTCGCTCCACCAGGTGCCGGGGTCCCCGGTGTAGCTGGAGCACCCCTCTTCGATCAGGCGGTCGGCCATCCTGCCGATGATGGGGTCGTTCGGCATGCTTGCGAAGAATGCCTTACCGGGGAAGGGCTCACAACCGGGAGTCGGGCCCTGGGGTCCCGGATCCGGCTGTTGCGTCCTCTTGACGAGGAGCCGCTGTCCGATCTGGATGACATTCACGTCTCGGATGTTGTTCCAGACCTGAAGCTGTTTCACGGTGGTGCCGTAATGCTGTGCGATGGCACCAAGAGTATCGCCACTCTTCACTACGTAGTAGGTGTCCTGTGTTGCCTTCTCTTTTGTGCTCATATATTTACGGTAGAACTCTCCCCAAGCCCCCGCATCTTCTTCGAAGTCGGTAATGGGCCGGGGAGTTGCTTCATCTGTTCAGGGTATTTTACGCCCGTTTCAAGGGTTATGCAGGCGAGGCCCCAGGTGCTGACTACATCATACGCACGTGAAATGTTGATGGCGAAATCAGAGACGACGATCGGCGAAGTCGGGCTTGGTTTCGAGATATTCGTGACCAAGGCCGACTCGTCGTGATCCGTCAACCCCACTCGTCGTGATCCGTCATGCTGCAGGGACTTGTGGGTCGCGCGCCTGCTTGCTCGGGGTGGCGTTCGGTCCGCCTACGGAGTTCAGCACCGTCTGGGCCTGATTGTCGACGAACCTGGTGAAGAGCTGCTGTGCGTAACCGAAAATCACCGCCCAAGCAATGATCTGGGCGGAGGAGTCGAGGGATTGCAGCCCCGGGACGAACTCTCCGCGCATCAGCAGGAGCCCGAGCAGGGCGGTCAGTGCGCCCGTCGGCAGTTTGAGCAATGCCAGCGCCACCGGCACGTTGTAGGGCGTGGAGGTGCCTCTGATCCGTCGCAGCGAGGCTGCCGCGGCGACGGCGGCAGCCACCAAGCCGATGAACTCGACGACGGGGTAGTCCCACGGAGACGCCACCATTGCGTAGAGTTCATCGACATCCAGTCGCGAATTCTGGATCTGTTCGGAGGATTCACTAGCTGTGGGGCAGACGACTCCGATTCCGGTGGGCTGGAAGCACAACGGAACTGTTTCCGGTGACACCGCGCCGAAGATGCCGACCAGAATGACGACGATCGTGAGAACGGCGGCGAGTCCGTACACGATCCGGGCGAAGCTGCGGACCCGAAGATTCTCTCTGAGTTGTGCTTGGCGGGCGACGCTCATCGCGTCGACGAGCACTTCGCGTTGCGCGTCATCGAGTACGCCGCCGGCTCGAATGGACAGGGCGATCTGCTCGACCTGCACCCTTCGTTCGTCGCTCACGGGCAGATGCTCGCGGATGTACGCCACGGAGCCCGGCATCATGGCACTGACCTTCTCCAGAGGCGACAGCCGCAGCATGAGGCTGTGCGCCACGTCGAAGTGGGTCTGGGCGACCGCCAGGTGAGCTGAAGGCAGACGCCGGGGGTGGTCATGGCGGAGGGCCTTCCTTGCTTCCTCCAATTCCTTGAACGCCTGCACCGCCAGCGTCTGCGCGTCCGAGGGCGCGCGCCCTTGCTCCGACTCCGTCTCGGTACGCAGAAGCGCCTCAAGTTCGCTGATGCGCGAACAGAGGACTTCCCTGAGCTCCCAGAGGCCCCTCTCGTAATTGATGGCTTTCCGGCGCTCCCAGATTCCCCGGCTTTCACTCATGTTCCGCACTATTGCCGGTCAAAAGGTCTATCACCAAGGGTGACGCGCTGGCGGTGTGGCAATCGCCGCCTCCCGCGCCCTCGGTTTCGAACGACGGGCTTGCCGGCGAGGCCGGATCGTGAAGAGGCTGCGTCGCCGGTCGAGGGCGGAGAGCTGGTTTCAAGGACGTGGTGCCCCCGGCGACGGAAAGGAGCAGCCTCGGAAGTGGTGGTTCAGATGTGAATTTCCAGAAATCTTCAGGACCCGGCTCGGACGTCCTGGAAGCCCCGCAACACCCGCCGGCGCACAAGAGCACAAGAGCACAAGAGCACAGGAGCACAGGAGCGCAGGAGGAGCATCGCACTACCGCACCAGGCAGGGGCGCTTGCTGTCGAACTCCCAGCCGGGGACGAGGTAGCGCATCCCGGCCGCGTCATCACGTGCACCCAACGCCTTTTCCCTGTAGAGCTCGTGGGCCGCGAGCAGGCGGTCCATGTCGATCTGCACGCCCAGGCCGGGGGCGTCGGGGACGGCGATCTCGCCGTTGACGATGCGGGGCGGTGCGGTGGTGAGCCGCTCCAGGCCCTCCTGCCAAATCCAGTGTGTGTCCAGGGCGTTGTACGCGCCCGGTGCTGCGGCTCCGCAGTGGGTCACCATGGCGAGAGAGATGTCGAAGTGGTTGTTGGAGTGGCAGCCCCAGGTCAGGCCCATCGCATTGCACAGTTGGGCCACGCGTACGGAGCCCTGCATGGTCCAGAAGTGCGGATCGGCCAAGGGGATGGAGACCGACTGCAGGGCCAGGGCATGGGTCAGCTGCCGCCAGTCCGTAGCAATCATGTTGGTCGCCGTGGGGAGTCCGGTGGCGCGCCGGAATTCGGCCAGGATCTCGCGTCCGGAGTAGCCGCCCTCGGCTCCGCAGGGGTCCTCGGCGTAGGCGAGAGTGCCGACCAGAGGCGCACACAGGTCGATGGCCTCGCTCAGCGACCATGCGCCGTTCGGGTCGAGGGTGATGCGGGCCTGGGGGAAGCGGTCCTTGAGGGCGCGGATGGCGTCGACCTCCTCGGTGCCTTCCAGGACGCCGCCCTTGAGCTTGAAGTCCCGGAAGCCGTACAGGTCGAAGGCTGCCTCGGCCTGACGGACGATCGCCTCGGGGGAGAGGGCCTCCTCGTGCCGGATCCGGTACCAGTCGGTGGCGGAGTCGGGCTCACGGCAGTAGTCCAGGTCGGTGCGGTCGGGATCGCCGACGTAGAAGAGGTAGCCCAGGACGCGTACGGAGTCGCGCTGCTGCCCGTCACCCAGGAGTGCCGCGACGGGGACGTCGAGGTGCTGGCCGAGGAGGTCCAGCAGTGCGGACTCGACGGCGGTGACGGCGTGGACGGTGGTCCGCAGGTCGAAGGTCTGCGCACCGCGTCCACCGGCGTCGCGGTCGGCGAACCGGTCCCCGATCGCCTGCAGGACACGCTTGTAGTCGCCCAACTTCGCGCCCACGACGAGCGACTCGGCGTCGCGTAGGGTCCGGGTGATCTTCTCGCCGCCCGGTACTTCACCTAGCCCCGTACGGCCCTCAGAGTCCTGAAGGACGACGACGTTGCGGGTGAAGTAGGGGCCGTGCGCGCCGGAGAGGTTCAGCTCCATGCAGTCCCGGCCGGCTACCGGGTAGACGGAGAACGCGGTGACGGTCGGCTGCTTGCTCATGCTCATCAACGTCCTTGTATGCGGGGAGTATCAGGTGTTGATCGGGAGGTGGCCGGGGTTGGTGACCGGGCTGTCCAGAGGCTGAGGGTGTCCTCAGAGGCTGAGGGCGTTGAGGGCCCCTTCGAGGGCCAGGACGCCGCCCAGACCGAGGATCGCGAGCACCGTCGTATAGGTGGTGCGGACCTTGATCGCCTCGATGACCGAGAGGTTGAAGTACTCCTTGAACAGCCAGAACCCGGGGTCGTTGACGTGGGAGAAGGCGATGGATCCACAGGAGACGGCGAGCACCATGATCTCGGGCTGGACGCCGCTGCCGGAGAGGAGCGGCAGCACCACACCGGAGGCCGTGACGACCGCTACCGTCGCCGAGCCGAGCGCCACGCGCAGGATGACCGCGATGAGCCAGGCGAGGATGACCGGCGAGATGGACCAGCTGTCCGTGGCGGTCTTGATGTAGTCGGAGATGCCGCCTTCCACGAGGACGTTCTTGAACGCGCCGCCGGCACCGATCACCAGGAGGATCATCGCCATCGCCTTGGCCGCGGAGCCGCAGGAGGCACTGACGTCCGCCAGGCTGCGGCCGATCCGCGGCCCGAACGCCCAGATCGCCAGCAGCAGGGTCAGCAGCAGGGCGATCGGCGCCGAGCCGATGAACGCGACGGTGTGCAGGAACGGGCTCTCATCGGGGGTGACCATGTGCGTGACGGCCGCGCCGGCGATCAGCACCACCGGGAAGAGGGCCACGAACAGCGACCAGCCCAGGCCCGGCATCTCCTCGTCTCCGAATTCGCGGTCGCTGACCAAGCCGCTGGGGATGGCGGGGTCCATCCGCCTGATGAACGGAAGACGCGGCCATGCCAGGGCGATGAAGGCACCGACCGGGACCGCGACGAAGAGGCCGTAGAACAGCGCGAGACCGACGGACGCGTGGAAGGTCGCGGCGACGGCCGTGGGGCCGGGGTGCGGGGGGAGGAAGCTGTGCATGGTGGACAGGGCGATGGACATGGGCAGCCCGACCCACAGCAGTTTCGCCCCCGTGACCCGCACCAGAGTGAAGGCGATCGGCACGATGATGATGAAGGCGACCTCGTAGAACATGGTCACGCCGATGAGCATGGAGGTGACCACCATGGCCACCTGGACTCCTCGCGGCCCGAAGGCGTCCAGGAGTTTGTTCGCTATGCGCTGCGCGGCTCCGGAGTCGCCCATGACGCGGCCGACCATGGCTCCGAGCCCGATGGTCAGCATCGTGTCACCGATCTGGTCCCCGATGCCCGCCGAGAGGACGTCCGGGATGGTTGCCGCGGGAATCCCCTGGACCAGCGCGACGCCGACGGCCACGAGCAGGAGGGCGGCGAAGCCGTTCAGTTTCAGCCGGGTCATGAGGAGCAGCAGAACTGCCACGCTGACCCCGACTACGACTAGTGGCATTTCAGTTCCCCTTTGAACTGTGACCAAGTGGCCGGCAGACCCCGCCGGATGTGCCGTACGGCGTGAGGCGCGGGCGACTGCTGGTGTGCGTGTTGCGGGCGGCTCCCGGTCGGAGCCGATGACGGTGGCCGACGGCCCCGGCTCTCGTCCGGGCCGTGCGGTCGCCTGCAGGGCGCGAAGGGCGGTCAGGTTCGTCAGGCGGGTCGTCGTACCGCGCCGACCAGACTCAGACCGTCGTCCAGGACCTTCTCCAGGTCGGCGAGGTCGCCCGGAGAGGGGTCGGTGAGGGGGGCACGGACCGGACCTACGGGGAGGCCGCGCAGCCTGGCAGCTGCCTTGACCAGCGAGACGGCGTAGCCAGGCACCCGGTCGCGCAGCTCGACAAGGGGGACGTAGAAGTCGCGCAGCAGCTTGTTCATGCCTGCGTCGTCCCCCTCACGCAGGGCGGTGAAGAAGGCGTTCGCGATCTCGGGTGCGAAGGCGTGGACGGCCGAGGAGTAAGCGGGGACGCCCACCGTGGCGTAGGCGCGCGCCTGGATCTCGGCGGTGGCGGCGCCGTTGAAGAAGAGGAAGCCGTCGGGTGCCGCGAGCGTGAGGCGCTGGAGTCGGTCGAGGTCGCTGTGCCCGTCCTTCAAGCCGATGACGGTGGAGATCTCGGCTATCCGGCGCAGGCTCTCCACGGTGAAGGTGACCTGGCCGCGCTGGTACGCGATGAGCGGCAGCCCCGTGCCGGCGGCGATCCGGCGCAGCTGCTCCACCAGACCGTCCTGTGGGGCCCCGACCAGGTAGTGGGGGAGGACCAACAGGGCGTCCGCGCCTGCCTCTTCCGCGATGCGGGCGAACCGCAGCGATTGTGCCCAGCCGTAGCCGATGCCCGCGACCACCGGGAGCCGGCCGTCGGCGATCTCGACCGTCGCCTGGACGACCGCGCGGTACTCGTCCTCGTCCAGGGAGAAGAACTCCCCGGTTCCGCAGGCGGGGAACACCGCACCCGGCGCCGTGGCCAACTGGGCGGTCAGATAGGCCCGGTAGGACTCCAGGTCCAGGCTGCCGTCGCCTCGCAGGGACGTGAGCGGGAAGGACAGCACCCCGTGGGCCATGCCGTCTCGCAGCCGCTGGACAACGTCTTTCGGCTCCACGCTGATCTGCCCCATGAATGCGATCCCTATATGTAGACGGCGTCTATGTATGAGGATGGAGGCTAAGTTGATGAACCCGGTGGGGTCAATGGGTGCGACGACGCGGATTTGTGAGGGCCGTGGGGGACGGCGCCGGGCTCGCGGAGTGACGGCAGAAGCGCCCGCGGCGTGAAGCCGGCGCTTCGGGCCTTCGCTGGCCGAACCGTTATTAGGTGTTTTTGATCCCTGGCCGAGAGGCGTGTACGGCTGGGTGATCTGGTGTGTGGGGGTTGGCGAGACGGCTCTGCGGTACTGCCGGGAAGTGTGGTGATCCGCTGCCGCAGACAATGGCGGCGCAGGCGGTGTTCTGTTGGGGGCGGTGCGGGTCAAGGCTCTGGCGGAGGCGTCAGCGGAGCCGTGTGCGGGTTATCGCATGCAGCGGGAGTGCAGACGGAGTGTCCGGTTTGCGGCAAGTCGTAGACGGTGGGAGTGGAGCGGTCCAGGGCAGCGGTGTGCTGCTCGGACCGTTGCCGGGTGCGGGCCTGTCGTCAGCGGCGGGCGTCACGGAAGGGCGTTACGGAAACGCCGTAGCCGAACACCTCGGGTGCACCTCGAACACCCCTTGCATTGAGGGGTAGTTGCGCGCCGCTGCCGGGTGCTTCGAGCACCCGTGATTCACGCTCTGCCCCGGCGTGTCGCGCCCGCGTCAGGGTGGACGGTGACCGGGGCCGGCGCCCCTTTGGCTGGTCACGTCGTGGTGGCCGGGCCAGGCCCGGGCAATGACGGTGGCCAACATGGTGCGGGAGGCGCGCCCCGGAGTGGGGCGCGCCTCCCGCATATCCTGCTCGTTCTTCTGGGAGCGCCGCCGGCCACGGTCCGGCTCACCCGTAGACGTGTGCCGAGCCCACTGTCGCGTGTTGCGTATCGTGCGGGTGGTCCCGGACGTCGGTCAGCCGCCTGCCGCCTGCCGCCTGCCGCCTGCCGCCTGCCGCCTGCCGCATGCCGCAGGCAGGCAGCGGGTCACCCTGGGGTGCGATGCCGCCCAGGCCTGCATCCGGCATTGCCCGCAGGCGCGAGCGCGATACAGAGCGGCGGGCCGATGAAGCCTCCTACCACTTCTTCCCGTCGAGCCCGGCTCGCCGGGCGCGGCCCACCTCATCGGCGCCGGCCTTTGCCCTGCGGGCTTCCAGCTGGTCCCATTGCCGGGGCTTGGTGAACATCGGGGCCCGGCCACCGGGAATGGCGACCACTCCGCCGAAGCGTTCGTCGCCCGCGAACCAGATGGCCTCGGACATGTCCGCTTCCCACGTGCGGTGGCCGAGGACCGGGCTCATGACCATCTCCGCGGACCATCCGCCGGAGCCCCGGGAGACCTTGACGACATGGGGGCTCCGGGGCCGTCGCTCGTTGGTATCGAGGCGTTGGACTCCGGGGCGCTGCTCCCAGGGGTAGACCTGGAGAACGCGTTCGATGCGCCGCAGCCACAAGGCATTGCTGATGGCGATCTGCATCATCACGAAACAGCCGATTGCCACGAAAATCGCGGCAATTTGAGCCGGGCGGGAGCCGATGGCGGCGAGTACGCCGACGGCGGCGGCGATCAGGATCGCCGGCACCAGGCGTGTCCACACCCGTATGCGCAGGGATCGGCAGATCTCCTGCATCCGCGGATCGTCCAGGGCATTCCCCGGAATCGGCGGTATCTGCGGGCCGTCGGCCGGCAAGCGATTCAGGCTCATCCGAATGCCTTCCGCGTGTGTTCCTCGACTTCTTGTCGCCGGATGGCGGCCGGATCCTCGACCGGGCTCGGCCCGTCCGGGGAATCGAACGTAACGGTGTGAGCCATGGCCAGCAAAATCTCCCGGTACTCGGCCGCATGTGCAAGGGCGGCCGTGGTGAGCTGCATGAGGTAAACCGACGAACCGGTGGGGCTGGGGATCAGTACGGTGCCGCGCCAGACGGAGTCCTCGGCGTCGTCGGGGTCTGTCCCGTCACGGGCGGGCGGTGCCGGAGCGCGTTCCACGCCGTCGGTGAGCAGAGCCGGCCCGCAGGGCAGGTCAACCATGTTCGCTTGAGTGGCGCCGCCCGTGCCCAGGGCCTCGAGCGCCCCGGCAAGGGCCAGGGCGGGCCTGGCCACCCCGAGCGGTTGTTCCGACACCGTCAGGACGGACAGCATGAAGGCGGAGCCGTCCTCCTCCGGGTGGGCGCCGATGGAGAGATGGATGACGTCCTGCCTCTCCAGCATGCCCAGGATGCCTCCGAAGAGCTCCAGCAGCTGAAGGGGGGAAGGATCGGCCTGGGCGGTCCCGGGGATCTCCCGGAGGGCCTCCCAGATTTTCCCCAGTGGCTCCTGCCAGTCCTCCAGGGGGAAGGGGAAGTACCCCTCGGGCGGCCAGAACCACATCTCGGCGGCGGGCTCCTGCGGCGGCGCGGATGCCACCACCGAGCCGAACGGATCGTTCGCCGTCACTTGAACACCGCCGTCGCCAGGTTCTTGACGTCGTTCGCGACATCCACCGCACCGCTGTAGGCCGGCTTGTTGAAGGTGGAGGCGCTGTTGCCGACCTGGTTGGCATTGTCGCGGGTGTCGTTCTCACCGATCACCTTGTGCTCCACGAGGTCGGCGTACAGGGTGGTGCCTGCGCCCCCTCCCGCAAGACCCCGCTCCATGGCGCCGGCACCAGACGCGCCACTATGAGCCACACGGCTGGTGACCTTGACGGCGTTCTTGCCGAACTGGGCCGCCGTCTCGGTCGCCGAGAGCGCCTTTCCGGCCGCGGCGGCAGCCTTGGCGCCCTTGATGGTTCCCGAGGCGGCGCGGGCGGCTACGCCGACGCCGGGCAGCACGCCGAGCACGTCACCGCCGATCGAGGTGGCGGCGCCCAGCGTTTTCATGTTGGGAGGCCATTGCGCCAGGTCCTTCAGCGCGCCGCCCTGGATGTCGTTGCCCAACTGGACGGCACTGCACAGAACGGAGACCGCCAGCAGGGCTGGTGACCAGGGGCCGGGTATGAGTGCCAGGAGGCCGGCAATCGCGCCGATGGTCCCGGCGTGTTCCTTGAGCCATGAGCCGAGGTCTTTGAGTGCTTCCCCGATCGAGCTGAGGGCCTTACTGAGCCAGCCCGGCTCCTTGGGGGCGAGCTTGTCGGTGGCATCGTTGAGGCCCTTGGCGACGACCGAGGACTGGTCCCTGTGGGTGGACTCCAGCTCGTGCGCCTTCTTGATGATGTCGTCCAGGGCGTCCTGGGCGTTGTCGACTGCCTTGCCGGCGTTCGTCAGCTCCTTGCCGGCGCTGTCCAGACGTGCCTGTGCCGCGTCGAGCGCCTCCTTGCTTTCGAAGTGCTGGTGGGCCAGCTTGAGGTCCGGGTTGCTCTTGGCTGCTTCGTGGTGGGACTTCGCGGCCGTGAGGGCGGTCTTCTTCTCTCGCGCGGCGTCGTCGTACTTCTGGGCCGTCTCCTGGTAACCGTTCAGGTCGTCGTGCCAGTTGTCCAGCTGCTTCAGTGCCTTGCGCAACGAGTGGTTGGCGTTCATCAGGTAGGTCGGGAGATCGCCGTCCAGGGCCTCGCGGAATGCCTTGGCTGCGTCACCCTGCCATTGGTCGCTCTCGCCGAGGAGCCGCTTGATGCGTTGATGGGCGTCGTCGAGGGCGTCGGCAGACTTCTTGATCTTGGAGGCGAGAGCCTGGATTTCCCCGAGTTCGCCGGGGACAGGGTTCCAGCCGAGGTGCGGGTACGGATCAGCGACGGCCATCAGTGGGTGCCTCCCTGCTTCTTGAACGCCGCATCGAGGGCCTTCTCGATTTCGAGGTAGTTGTCCCGGTTCGCCAGGACACCCTTCGATATTTCCTTGACGCGCTCACCGAGCTCTTTGGCACCGTGATGCCAGCGCATATTGAAATTGTCGCAGGCTTCGTCCAGTTCTTTGGTGCCGATCTGCCCGGTCCGCACGTGCGCAAGAGCCTCGCGAGCCTCGTTGAGGGCCGTGTGAGCGTGCGTCAACGAGTTGCCGAATTGAGTGAGTTGATCCGTATCGACTTTGAATTGCTGACCCATATGTGATGCTTTCTGGTTTTGCGGGCGCGATGAGGTGGGGGGGGCTCGTCTCGCAGCACGACGGCAGTCTCCGGCGTTTTAAGCACCTGTCTACGCCGATGCGGCTGACCATGCTCCCCCCCTTATTGGCGATTTCCACACCAACTCGCCACGACCGTAGACAGGACGTATACCCGCTGCGGGATCAAAGGGGGCATTGAACGCCCCCGGACTCCGCCGTAATTCTGCCACCCTCCGGTTCCTGCGCAGGCCGGTCCCGGAATGCGGGACGCGGCCTCGTCGTTGACCGGGAGCCAGTCGATGGGGACTACCCGCCAGGTCACGAGGGCGATAACGCCGGCCGGCGCGCGGATCAGGGCACCGGCGGCGCCGTTCGTTCCGGCCACGTCAAGGCCCTTGCCGGAGCCTTTCTGTTGGGGATACTCCCGGCGCGGCGGCGGTCGAGGCTCAGGCCGGAATCTGCTCCCTGCAAAGCTTCAGCTTCACCGGTCTGCGGCCGGGTCCAGTGGTTGTCGCCGTCGTGCTACTGCCGGTCGGCGGCGCGAGTCGCGAGCAGGCCGTGGGCCAGCACCCGTACCGGGCTGGCCCCGGAGCCCCCGTGTCTCTGAAACTGGTCGCGTATCCGCGGCATCTGAGGAAGCCGCGAGACCTGGCCGGCTCGATCTCCAGAGCCCGGTCACCGATCGTGAACTGGGCCCTGGGTCTGCTGTTCGACGACTTGCCGCAGTTCGGCCACGATCTGCTCGTAGCGGGACTGGCTGACGTTTCCGACGTTGTCGATCTCCTCGGGCATGGCTTTCACCATCCATTGCGGGCCGGGCACGGAACTGACACCCCGTGATGTGGACACGATCCCGCTCATTACCGAGAGTCAGACCATAAATCCAGTGAGCACAACGAATGACCGCAAGTGACCTGACTCTGAACGAAGTTAGGCTCCAGGTGCGTTCGCGATGCGGTCGCTGTGCACGTTCGCCGAACGTTTCCTTCCGGCATCTCCAGGCCCTCACCACACGCCGGCGCGAGCAGTAGAGGGCGTTCGACCGCCGATCCACGCCGACCACCCACCGGACCCCGCACTTAGGACACTCGACCTCGCCCACACCGTCCCGCATGGCCAAGCGCTTGCGCAACCGCCGGTCCGTACGCCACTGCCAGGCACGACATGCCGAAGAGCAGAACACCGCATCGGGCCGGGCACCCGGCCTCAGCCGTTCGCCACAAGCCCGACAACTCCTCTTCCCGGCTCGCCCGGTGCCCATGGACACCACGTCAGCGACGGACTCAAACCTACTCAGAACCGGGTATCAGAAGCAGCTACTTAGCCGCTGACCGATAGTTGCGCCCAGCCCACGAGCCCCGGCTACCTCGACGGCGACCAGCGCTTACGCGCGATCCGCGGGGGCGGGCGACCCGAAATCCATTGGCGGACCGTCGGTCGATCCAGGAGGATCCGCTCCTATGAGTCTGCCCGCTGATCAGGTTCGGGGTGATGGCGCTGGCCCGCACCCATCCGAGCGTTCTCGTCCGCTGGCGCTGGTCACCGGCGTAGGCCGCACTGCCGGCATCGGTGCGGGTATCGCCCGTCAACTGGCCTCGTCGGGCTGGGACATCGCCTTCACCTACTGGCCTGCGTACGACGCGCGCATGGCCTGGGGTGTCGAGCCGGGGGCGACGGATGCGATCGACGGATCCGTGGCCGTGCAGGGCGCTGCCACCGCCGCGATCGAGGCTGATCTCGCTGATCAGGACGCCCCAGCGTCGATCTTCGACGCTGCCGAGAGCCGGATCGGCGGGGTCACCGCTCTGGTGATGTGCCACTGCGAGTCGGTGGACTCCGGCCTGCTCGACACCACCGTCGAGAGCTTCGACCGGCACTTCGCCGTCAACGCTCGGGCCACCTGGCTGCTGATCCGTGAGTACGGGAGGCGCTTCCGTGGCCCGTTCGGAACGGGGCGGATCATCAGCCTCACCAGTGACCACACCGTCGGCAACCTTCCCTACGGCGCGAGCAAAGCCGCCCTCGACCGCATCACCCTGGCCGCAGCCCAGGAACTCGCCCACCTCGGCGCCACCGCCAACGTCATCAACCCTGGTCCTGTGGACACGGGCTGGATGCCCGACGAGGTGCGGGCACACTGCGTCCGTCAGACACCGCTGGGCCGCCTCGGCACGCCACAGGACACTGCGCACCTTGTTGACTTCCTGTGCTCGCCCCAGGGGCAGTGGATCAATGGCCAACTGCTGATGAGTAACGGAGGTCTCGCCTTGGGTTCGCGGGTGCCGCCGTACAGCACGGCCGGGCAGCGGAACTGCTGAGATGGAGTTCGGAGAGCGCGAACTCCTCCTCGAATTGCGGTAGTTCGGCAGCTCCTGCGGCTGGTTCGGACTCGACCGGCCCAACAGAAACAGCGGTTGGGTGAACCGTCGGCACCGTGACCTCATCCTCCTTCGCAACAGCCCCCACACACTCAGGAGACCGACCGTGACCGACAAGGACGTTGAACAGGCCGACGAGCGGAGTTACGGCCCCGGACCCTGGTGGGCGGAGATCGGCACGCTCGGGGCCGTCGCGCTGATCGCCTTCGGAGGTCTCGCGGCAGCCTGGGTGTTCCTCCGACTGCCCGGCACTCCGGAGAACTTGGCGGGTGGCTACTACGGCGCCGCGAAGGTTGTCGCCATCGGCCTGGTGGTCGCCGGAAGCGCGCTACTGGGTCGCGGTCGCAACCGGGCGGCAGGTACCGCGAAGGGGAACGCGCCGGACGCCGGCGGCCGGTAGATCGTGCGTGCTAGATCGTACGGATCTGCCCGGACGGGTGCGGCGTTGCCGCAGACAGGTGGAAGGAGCGTGTCGCCATGAAAGGGCGAACCCAGCCGCCCGCCCGGAAGTTCCGGAATTTCGGGCGGCGGTTCCGGAAGGAACGAGATGTCCCGTACGGACAGGACGAAGCCGTTGTGGGTGCGCTACGCGGAGCACCACCCCCGGCCGGTCCACGACCACCGCCACGGCGCCTGCGATCTGCCGCCGAATCCGACGGAGGAGGAGCCGGACACCCGCTGCCGGTGGGAACACCCTGGCGCACTGCTGTTCCGCCGTACCTGCTGTTCCGGATGCAGTAACCGCGCCTGCGTCAAGGAGCGGCAGCAGATGGCCAGGGGCGAGAACCGAAAGGAACGCTACGCAGGCCGGCGCGAGGCCCGCCGTTCCGCCGCCGGGGAGCGCAGCGATTGATCCCGTCACCTCCGCGGTCCGGCCCGGAGGTGGCGCTCCCCAAAATCCCGGCCGGACGTGGCGGCGGTCGTCCCTTGGGCGAGGATCCTCACTCAGCGGCGGCCGCCGTGAGTTCGGTGATCTCGTCCTGCAGGGCGCGCGCGAGCCGCCCGAGGTCAGGGATGGCCTCGCCGTCGGCGACGAGCCCGTAGTGGACGTGTCCGCGGTACGTCGAGATGGCCACGGCGAGGGACTGCCCCTGGGCGAGCGGGGCGAAGGGGTAGACCTCGATCAGTGGGCATCCGGCCAGCTTCAGGCCGAGGCTGGGCAGCGGCACGCTGGTGACCAGTACGTCAAAGAGGAGCCGGGCCGCCTGCGCCATGACGGGCCCGCCGAGCCGGTGCCCGAGGGGTGCCACATGGTCGGCGAGCAGGGCGATCGCGCCCGCGCCTCGTTGGGTACCGGCGTCCTTGTTGCGGTCCATCGCGGTACGTACCGTCCGCAGCCGGCCCAGCGGGTCGGGGTCGCCCACGGGCAGGCGGATCAGATAGCCGGAGAGCTGGTTGCCCTGCGGGTGGCTGGTACGCGGGCGGCGCCGCGAGACCGGGATCAGGGCACGGGGTGCGACTCCCTCGCTGCCGTCGCCGCGCTCGTCGAGCCAGCGGCGCAGGGCCCCTGCGACGACGGCCAGGAGCACGTCGTTGACCGTGCCGCCGGCCTTCTTGCGGATGCGGTGCACATCGTCGAGGTCGAGGACGACGCCCGCGGTGCGGCGGGTGCCGGTGGGGGGTGCGGTGAGCGCCGGTGAGGTGCGTACGTCCCAGTTGGCGCCGACGACGGCGGCGCCGATATCGAGGGCTCGCCCGGCTTCACCCATGCGGCGGCGTACGACACCGGGCAGGTCGAACGGGTTGGGCAGCTTCCAGCCCCGCGTCGGCTCCGGAGCACGCTCGGCGGCGCGTGCTTTCCTGGCCGCGGGGGTCGGGGAGGCGGGGGGCGGATCCATGAGGCCGGCCGCGAGGGTCAGGGCCCGCAGTCCGTCGGCGAGCGCGTGATGGAACTTGAACAGCACCGCGAAGGACGTGCCATCGGAGTGAGGCAGCACATGGGCCTCCCACGGTGGCCGCTCCCGCGCGAGGGGACGCTCCATCAGCTTGCCTGCTGCACCGTGGTAGTCCGTAGTGGCGGGAGCCAGATGGACGTGGTCCTGGGGGGAGAAGTCCTGCGCGGCCTCGCGAACGGCGCCGCCAACCGGCACCCAGACCCCGCGGATTCTCATGCGCAGCCCCGGCACGGCGGCGGAGCGGGCGGCGAGCAGTTCGGCCGCGTGCTGCGCGGCCGTGACCGAGTCGGCGGTGAAAACGCCGAGCGCGCCCAGGTGCATCGGGTGCTCAGGGGATTCGAGGCACCAGAACGCCAGGTCGAGCGGTGTGAGCAGGTCATCAGTCAAGGGGCACGCTCTCACATCGGCGATGGGGATCAAGAGTCAACCTTTTGCTGACGACTACGGTCAAGTATCTTATGAATACGGAACGTTACGAACGTGAAAACGATTGCTGCTCCTCCCTCTCATACCGCGAGGAGCTGTCGATGGGTCAGGCCAGGCGGTGGCGGGGGCGCTCCCGCTGTCGAGCACACAGTGCCCCCGGTCGTCCGGGGTAGCGATCAAGCGCGCCCGCCGTCGTCCCCGCCGGGCTCGTCACCCTCTGCCTCTGCCGTCTCGTACGACTCCAGGCCGTCCTCGAGCTCGGCGATCGTCTCCTCCGCGAGGTCGTGGAGGAAGGCGGGACACACCCAGGCGTCGAGGGGATCGTCCTCCGGGTCCTCCTCTTCTTCCTCGTCCCAGCCGTAGGACTCGGCAATCTCGGCCCGGCCACCCGGGCTGCGCAGGAGGTAGCCGATCCGGTTCGCATGGTCCGAGTCGGCGGTGTCGGGGTGTTCATCGGGGTCGTGGGTGCACCGTTCGTCGCCGAGCAGCGGAACGGCGGCCTCGATGCCCTTGAGCATCGCGTCCAGGACCGAGCGGTCCGTGATCCTCTCCGACGTCGCGTACCAACAGGTCGCGTTCATGGTCACGAGGTAGCCGGCCAGCACCCCGCGGGTGGGCCGGGTGGGAAGAGCGGCCGCCTCGTCGATGAGGTCGTCATGTGGATCGCCGTAGGGATAGTCGTTCACGATCCCCGAGAGAGTCCTCATGCAGCTGTCGTGGTATTTCGGTGCTCCCACAGGGACACGGCGGACGGTGAACGGGGCGATCACGTCCGCCGCGAGACGAGCCCATCCCGCGATATTGCGCGGGCACAGCACCCGGTCGGCATCGGCGTCATCGTCCTGCGCCGCGAGTTGGCCGGTGAGCAGCCCGGTGTCGCCCGCCCAGACCTCGTCCTCCAACGAGTCCATCTCGGCCTCGTAGGGGTGATCGGCGTGCGAACAGGGCCGGTCTCCCAGCGCCTTCACCGCGGCGCTCAGGGCGTCGAGGGCGGCGCGCTCGGCCTCCTCACCGGGACGCCAGGCGAGGTAGCCCGACATCGCCACCAGCCCGGAAACCCACGCACGGGCCTGTTCCCCGCCCGGGTCGGCGGCGAGCCTGCGGGCGCATTCCAGGACGAGCGGGTCCGCTTCGTCCGCAGGGGACGTGCCGTAGATGTGCTTCCAGGCGTCGGCGAGCTGGTCAACGGTCAGGCTGGTTGTCTTGATCATGATCTACACGACGAAGTCCGCTTCCGGTTCGGTTCCCGGCCCTACGGCTGCACCCTTCGGTCCTCCGCTCCCTGGTAAGGCTTGCTGCAGCAGCGTTCGGCCCCAACTCGCGCCACCGAAACGGCGGCCGGCCTTGAGTCTCCACCGACTGGAGACCACAGGATGGCGGCATGGACGGTACAACGCTCTTCTCGATCGGGGAACTCTCCCGGCGGACCGGTTTGTCGGTGCGGACGATCCGGTTCTACTCCGATTCGGGGGTGGTGGCACCGACCGATCGAAGTCCCGCAGGTTATCGACTCTACGACCTCGACGCACTGCTTCGTCTGGACCTCGTCCGCACGCTGCGCGAGCTGGGTATCGACCTCGCCACGGTCCAGCGGGTGCTGAAGCGCGAACTCTCGATGGCGGAAGTCGCCGCTGCGCATGCCGATGCCGTGAACGTCCAGATCCGGATGCTGCAACTGCGTCGAAGTGTGCTGCGAGTCGTGGCCAAAAGCGGGTCCAGTCCCGAGGAGACCAAGCTCATGCACAGGCTTACGCAGTTGTCCGGCGACGAACGCCGACGTCTTGTCGACGATTTCGTGGACGGCACCTTCGGCACGTCAGGTGCCGACCCGGCTGTGGTGGCCATGGTGCGCGCCGCCACTCCTGACCTCCCCGACGATCCGTCCACCGAGCAGGTCGCTGCGTGGGTGGAGCTGGCCGAGATGGTCGGTGACGAGGACTTCCGCGCCCGTATGCGCCGGACGGCCGGCCACCACGCCGCTCAGCGGACGCTCGACATCGAGACCCGGGCGGGCAGCGATCTGATGGCCTTCACCCGACACAAGCTCGCCGAGGTCGCGGAATCGGGGATCGACCCGCTCGGTGAGGAGGCCACGCCCATCGTCGACGATGTCGTGCGGCGATTCGCCGAAGTTTTCATGCGCGCCCCCGACGCGGAATTCCGGGAGTGGATGGCCGAGCAGTTCGCGGAAGCCCATGATTCGCGCGTGGACCGCTACTGGCGGCTGGTGTGGATCGTCAACGGCTGGCAGGTGCTACCGGGCCTGATCCCGGTGTACGCCTGGCTCGTCGAAACCCTGCGAGGGAGCCGCGATCGTGGGGCTGACTCTTGCGGCCGCTTGCCGGCCTCTTCCCGGGCCTCCGGCCTGGACTCGTCCCACCCGGTCCCGTAGAGCCCGCTGGGGTGATCGGCCCCACCCCGCGCCGGGGCCGATCACCGATCCGCTCGGTTCGCTCAGTGCAGTTGCAGGCCGAGTTGCTTCTCCAGCGCGGTTGCCTGTTCCGGCGAGGCGAAGACGAAGTAGTTGTCGTAGTTGGCGTCCTTGAGGCGGACGTAGTCGGCTACGTAGAACCGGCGGGGGTCGTCTCCCGGGTCGGGGTCGACGTGGCCTATGAAGTCCATGATCGCCAGTTGGTCGAGGTACTCGTCCGACTGATGGTCGGTCTGTTGGGTGACCAGGACGCCGTTGCGCGCGAATTCCAGAATCTCGCCCTCCTCCTCGTCCTCCCGCAGCCGGACGTCGGTAATGGTGACCGCGCCGTCGGTGAGTGCCGCTGCCTCCTCCAGGATGCCCGCGTAGCTCTCCTCCAGGCAGTCGACATCGTCCGCGTGCGCCGAGACCGCCACACCGAACGCTTGGAGCGCGTCGGGCACTTCATGGGGCGGCAACTCCTCGTGTGCCCACTCGGCGTATCTCGCGAGAACGCTGTCGACCTTTTCCCGCGTCACCATGTCCATCCGCTGGAGGACTGCTCCCACGTACGCATACGAGGACGGCCTGAACCAGAACAGTGTGTCCCACAGGCCCTCCTCCTGCTCCTCGTCCATCTCTTTCTCAAGGAGAAGCTCACGCAGGCAGCCCAGTGGGACCGCCGCGCCCCCGACCCGCTTGTCCGGCTGATCCACGAACGGGACCTCGGTCCACACGCTCTCCCTGGACCCCGGGGACCCGGGCTCGGCGTCAGGGGTGAACGGGATGTACTGCCACACCGCGCCCTTGTTCCGCCGGATCACCTCGCCCATATACCAGCAGGCGCCCTGCACGAACGGCTCGTCTCGCGAAGCGTCGAATTCCTCCACCGTGGCGAATCGGCGCCGCACGACGGCTTCCAGCCAGTCCAGTGTGTCGGGGTGGAAATTCCACCGCCACGCTCCCTCGAACGCGTTCTCGGCCCAGGCCTTGAGCGCCTCCTCCCGCTCGGCCAGCCAGGCCGTCAGCGCCGGATGCTCCGGAAGCGGTTCCTTGGGGTCCACGCTCGGGGTGTGCTCCTTGAGCGGGTTCCACCCCGGGACTGCCTGTCGTCGCGCCGTCACGGCCTGCCGCAGCCGTTCGATCTCCTCGGCGAACGCGGTCCCGGTACGGACCCGGAGGGCGTACGAGATCAGCAGCATCGGTGCGACGGGGGAGAGTTCCAATTCCGGGTCGGGGCAGACGACAGGCTGCCCCGGGAGATCGTCGACCGGCCGGGCGTTCCATCCCCAGGAGCCGCCCGCGATGCCGAGCAATATCTCGCCGAGATATGCCGTCGCACTTGCCACGAACTCCGCTCGCTTATCGGGGTCTTGGAGGGAGTCGTGGCGGTCGAGCAGATGCGTCTCCAGGGTGTCGAGCGATCTGGGGGAGTAGTCGAAGGGGAAATCGTCGGGAAGGATCACCTTCTCCAGAAGCAGCAGCTGATACGGAAGGCCGCCGATCCAGTTTTGCAGCAGATGCTGTGGGGAGCTCTGCGGCTGAGTCTCAGGGGTCATGCCGTTACTGTAGGGGTGCCCACTGACAGCGTTCCGTTTCGGCAGGTGATGAGCCGACGGGACCTGAACTTCCCGACAACCGCCGTAGGTTGTGCTGTCTCCTGGGGATGGTTGCTGTGGTGACAGTTGAGGCGGCCGAAGCCGGGCACGGAGCGGCGTGAGAGGTAAAGCCTCAACCGGTAAAGCGCGAAGGAACAGCATGACGATGCCAGAGCTTCCCGATATGGGAGATCCGATTCCCCGCGAGGGTCCTACGCCGAGTCAGTACACCTGGCACAGGAACGCTTTGCTCTTCTTCGGCGTGGTATCGCCATGGATCTTCCTCTATGTCGCGACACGGAATGTGGGGCTGCTCTGGCTGGCGGTGCTGAACCTGATCAGCACGTATCTGGGGCTCTATGTCATCGTCCGGGCGTGGCGGCGGGACCAGATGCGTCGCGTGTATGTGGCACTGGCGAGTTCACTGGGGTTCTTGATCCTCTGGACATCGTTGTTCAAGATCCTCAACTGAACCGGCGCCCCGGGTCTTTCGCGCTCGTGCATGCCCCGGATCGGGCCCGGGGCCGGCCGGTCGCGCGCGACCCGTCACCCGCGACGGGATCAGCACGTCCGAAGCCCTCATCAGTCCGTGCGCCGACGGCTACCGTGGCAAGGAGCACCGTCTGGAGGAGCCCATGACCACCCAGCCCGAGTATGCGCCCGTCCCGTCGCCCGCCCCCGCTCCGACCGCGGCCGCGCAGCTGCTCGCCCGGATCCGCGCCGACCGCCGCGCCCCACAGTGGGGGCCGGCCTTCGAGCAGGACTGGGCCAAGGCGCTGGAGGACTCCCGCCACAGCTACAGCCTCACCCCCCTGCACGACGTCGTCCGCACCTGGCAGGCCCGCCTCTCCGCCGCCCCGGCCGTCGACGCGTTCGTCGCCTGCGGGAAGGACGATTCCGACGGGATCGCCCTGGAGGACGCGCTCGGGTCCCGCCCATGAGCGACGCCCTCTGGCAGGCGCGGCTGTCCCCGCAGGCACTGACCGCGCTGGACTCGCTGCCCGGACACGCCCGCGAGACGCTCCGAGACGTCCTGGACATCGCCGCCCGCGACCCATGGAGCTTCCCGCCCTTCGACAGCCGGGACCCCGAAGGCGAGGACGTCCGAGCGGCCTCGGTCGGACAGCTCACGGCCGTCTACTGGATCAACCGGCCCGCCGGCCGCCTGTACGTCATCGACATCGTCTGGCTCGGCTAGTGCTGTGATGACACAGGTTCACCGGGTTGGCGAGCGCGGCGGCGTGGCGCCTGTCGGTTGGCTCCGCCCACGGCGGGGGATGCGCCCTCGATACTCTGCACGCCGTGGTCAACTCACATGCGAGCCTTGAAGATGCTGAGGTTGCGGTAGCTGCGGTACGTGCCGGGGCGGAGGTCGTGCGCGCCAGGTACGGACTGCGGCTTGCCCGCATCGACAAAGGCGCCGGGGACTTCGCCACTGATGCCGACGTGGCGGCTGAGGGAGCGATCCTCGGCGTCATCCGTGCTGCGCGGCCTGAGGATGCGGTGCACGGCGAGGAGGGCGGGCAGCAGGGTGCGGCCGACGCCGTGCGCCAGTGGTTGGTTGACCCCTTGTGCGGCACCCTCAACTATGCCGTCGGGAACATGCTGGTGGCCGTCAACGTGGCACTGCGCAACGGTCCGGCCGCGGTGGCCGATCCGTTCAGCGGCGAGGTGTTCTTCACCGACGGTGAGACGGCTTGGGTCCGCCGCGACGGGGGCGACACACAGCTGGTGCCGACGGCGACCACCCAGCTGGTGGACGTGAACCTGGATCCGCCCTTTCCGAGCGCGCCTGGGTTCAGGGCTGTGGATCTGCTCGCTCACCCTGGCTTCGTCGAGCGGTTCCGGCCGCGGGTCGTGTCCACGACGCTGGCGTTGGCCTGGGTCGCGGCCGGTAGGCGTGCCGCATACGTTACCGACGGCGGTGATCTGGCCGAGAGCGTGCACTTCGCCGCCGGCATCGCTTTGTGCCAGGCCGCGGGTTGCGTCGTCACCGGAGTCGACGGCGCTCCCATCGGGCAGGCAGGCCGTGGGCTCGTAGTGGCCTCGGACGCCGAGACTCACGGTCTGCTGTTGTCGATGATCCGCGGCCGAGGCTAGTGCTGTGTCTGCGGAGATTTCGGCGGGTTGATCAGGCTGCGGCTTGGAGTGGGCGGCCAAAACACGTGGGCGACCTGGAGCCGGCCTCTGGATCGTTACCGCTTAAAAGAACCAGGACTCTTCCATCCGGAACGTGGAGCTGCTGGTGTGGCGGACGCGGAAGACGGACATCCGGAGGTCCGCGCGGCCCCAGGGGTCGCCGGGTCCGAGCGCCAGCCGGCCCAGGGCCCGCCAGTCGATTTCATCGGACTCCTCGTCCAGGTCGATCGCTTCCTCGGCGAGGGTCTGGGAGCTGATGTCGAGGGCGCGCACCACGGCCTGAGGGTCGCCGGTGACTTCCAACTGCTCCACGCCAGGCCAGCCTTCGGCGTGCAGCATCAAACCGTCGGGAAGCTGGATGGTGTCCTCGGTGTGGTCTTCGCCGCAGTCGACGTTGGCCGATCCGACGATCCAGGCGTCGGGGTAACGCCTGCGGAGAGTGGTGGATGCCCCGAGCAGTGGCAAATCGCCGACGCTATCCGCCAGGGCCGGGTCGGTTATGGAGATGACGTCGCCCCAGCAGCCCACCTTGATGATGTCCAGGTCCGCCCGCGTCTTCAGAGCCAGGTGCTCGCCCGCGGAGACGGGGGGTAGCTCTTCCAGGATCTCGTCGACGGTGTCGAAGTTTTCGGCGAAGTGGCGGGCTTTTTCCGAGTCGTGGGGAGAAAAGTTCACGGTGCCCGCGGGGAAGGGGGGAAGGAGGAGAGTGAGGGTGTAGTCATCGCCATGCCCCCGAACTTCTCGGTCGGGTGGGCAGGTCCAAAAAGTGGTGTCGGTCATGAGGGGCACCGTAGCGACGGGCACTGACAGTCCGAGCCGGCGGCGTGCTGACGGGCGAGAACAAAAGATCCGATCGAAACGGCCTAGGTTGTGTCCGCAAAGTCCCTTCTGGCTCGCGGCGCCTGGCACGCACCCCGCTGCGTTGTCAGGATCTTCCCGGTACGCCCAGTACCGGGAAGGCCCTCCGCCTTGCGAGGGCGCTCGGCATCCACCGGCTGAATGAGGAGCGGAGACGGAGCGAGCGCAGCGAGTGCAGTGCACCAGACACCGCGAGCCCCGCCCTCCGGGCGGACGAAGGGACTTTGCGGACACAACCTAGGCGGGCGTGCGGCAGGTGAGGTCGTCCCAGTGAGTGGTCCGGTCGCACCACCGCTCCAGCAGTGTTCGGTCGTGCCCGACCGCGAGCAGCCCGGCGCCGCTCTCCGCCCGGTAGGTCTCCACCACCGCCACCAGCGCAGCGGTCGTGGAGGCGTCGAGCATCGCGGTCATCTCGTCGCAGATCAGCCAGCGCGGCCGCAGCACCAGCGCGCGGGCCAGACACGCGCGCTGCAATTGGCCGTCACTGACCTCGTGCGGGCGGCGCAGCAGCAGCTCGTCCGTGAGGCCGACGGCCTGCGCCAACTCCGTTACCCGTGCCGGGGCTTCGGCGCGGCGGCCGGCCGCGCGCAGCGGCTCCGCGATGAGGTCGGCCAGCCGAAGGCGTGGATCGGCGGCGAGGCGGGGCTGCTGGAAGACCACGCCGTACGCAGTGCGCTGTCGGCGCGGTGCCCGGTGCCGCCAGCCACCGGCAAGCTCCCCGTCCAGCGTCACCGTCCCGGTCTCCGGCCGGTGCAGCAGTGCGGCGACCCGCGCCAGCGTCGACTTGCCGCAGCCGCTGGGCCCCAGCAGGCCGACGGATTCCCCCGCGGCGACGGTCAGGGACACTCCGCTGACCACGGGTTTCCTCCGCTCGTATCCGGCGGTGATGTCGGCTAGTTCGAGCACTGCGGCCCTCCTGCCAGGGGTGGGCGGGTGTGCGTCTGCTGGGCGGCCGCGCGGACGACTCCGGGTTGCTCGCGCCCCTCGGGTACGTCGACGACGGGGTGGTGGCACGCGGTACCGCCGGTCTGCTCGGGCAGGGTGTCGCAGGCATCGGTGGCGCGGTCGCAGCGGGCGGCGAAGGCGCAGCCGGCCGGGAGAGCGCCCAGCTCGGGCGGGTTACCGGGGATGGGCCGGAAGGCCCGCTCCGGAAGGGCGTCGAGCAGGCCCCTGGCGTACGGATGTCGGGGGCCGGGCTTGCCGAAGAAGGCCCCGGCATCGGCCAGTTCGACGATCCGGCCGGCGTACATGACAGCGACCCGGTCGGCGATGCGCTCGGCCGCCGCCAGATCATGGGTGATCATCAGCAGGGCGCGGCCGTCGTCCACGTGTCGACGGAGCTCATCGACGGTGCTGTGGACGAGCTCGCGGTCGAGCCCCGTGGTGGGCTCGTCGGCCAGCAGCAGGGGGGCGTTCCCGACGAGTGATAGTGCGGTGGCCGCTCGTTGCGCGAGACCGCCGGAGAGCTGGTGCGGGTAGCGGTCCAAGTGGTCGAGCGGAAGCGACGCGCGTCCGGCCGCGCGCTCCGCGGCGGCACGCAGTCCGGCGCGGGGCGTGCGCGTCACCTCGCGCACCGTCTCCTCCAATTGGGCGCGTACGGTGCGGACGGGCGTGAGGTGGGCCGCGGGGCTCTGTGGTATGAGGCCGACACGGCGGCCGCGCAGTGTGCCGGCGAGCTGCCGCTCGGTGGCGGTGAGCAGGTCCACCGTCGCCTCCGCCGCGGTCGGGCCGGTGCTGCCCAGCAAGGCCGAGCCCGCGGTCTGCGCGTTGCCGGGCAACAGCCCGAGCAGCGCGGACGCGAGCACGGACTTGCCGCAGCCGCTCTCCCCGACCAAGGCCAGGCACTCCCCGGGCGTGAGGTCGAATGCCGCGTCACTGACGGCGGCGATGTGCCGGCCACCTCGCATCCGGAAGCGGACGGACAGCCCGCGTATCGAGAGCACGGGCTCCGGGCTCTCGGTACGCGCCAGGGGCTCGGTGTCCGCGGGCGCGTTCACAGCATCAGCTCCGATCGGCGGCGCGGGTTGAGCCGCTCGCGCCAGGCGCCGGCCAGGCCCGCGATGGCGAGGGTGGGGACGATGATGAACAGGCCGGGGAAGAGCGTGGGCCACCAGTCGCCGGCCAGCAGCGAGCTGCGCGCGGAATTGACCATATTGCCCAGACTGGCCTCGTGGGCGGGCAGTCCGAGGCCCAGGAACGACAGCGCGGACTCGTGCCAGATGGCGTGCGGCACCATCAGCACCGCGGCGAGCCCGGCCTGCGGCAGCACCCCGGGCAGCACATGACGGACCGCTACCCGCCACCGCGACGCACCGCCGGAGACCGCCGCGTCGATGAAGGGACGGGAGCGCAGCGAGAGCACCTCGGCCCGTACGATCCGCGCGGTGGAAAGCCAGTGGGTCAGTGCCACGGAGACGATCACCGGCCCGACGCCGGGACGGAACATCGCCACGATGAAGATGCCGAGCAGGAGATGCGGCACGGAGGAGAACAGGTCCACCACGCGCATCACGGCCCGGTCGGCCCAGCCGCCCAGGGTTCCGGCGAGCGCTCCGACGGCGGTACCGATGACGGTGGCGGCCAGGGCCGCGACCACGCCGACGAGCAGCGAGACACGCAGCCCGTAGACACAGCGCAGCAGCAGATCACGGCCGACCTCGTCGGTACCGAAGGGGTGTGCCAGGGACGGGGCCCGCAGTTTGACGGCCAGGTCCACGGCCTGCCGGTCGAGTGGGACCAACAGCGGTACGACCAGCGCCGCGAGGACGATGAGCACCACCAGCGTGGCGGAGACCCGCACTCGTACGGTGCGACTGCCGACTCCACCGGCGGCCTTCGCGTCACGCGCGTGCCAGGCCCTGTGGCCCGACGGCCCGCCGGCCCCGGTGCCTTGGAGGATGTCAGCCATCGAAGGCCACCCTCGGGTCGGCGAGTCCGTACAGCAGGTCGGAGAGCAGGTTTCCGGCGAGGACGGCGGCGGTGGCGAGAACGGTCAGTGTGGCGAGCAGCGGGAAATCCACGGCGGTCGCCGCCTCGACGGTGGCCGCGGCGATGCCCGGCCAGCTGAAGACGGTCTCGACCAGCAGCGCGCCGGTGATGAGCTCCGGCACCCGTGAACCGATCAGGGTCAGGACCGGCAGCAGACCGGAGCGCAGCGCGTGCTGGAGCAACACGGTGCGCTCGCGCAGGCCGCGCGCCCGCGCCCCGCGCACCGGATCCTCCTCCAGGGCATCCCCGACACCCTGGCGTACGTACAGCACGAACCAGGGGAGCTGGGATACGGCCAGCACCAGCGCGGGCAGCACGACATGCCCGGCGATCTGCCCGAAGGTCGCGACCTCGCTGCCGGTGTCGGTCAGTCCGCCGGCCGGCAGCACACCGAGCTTGAGGGCGAACAGCCAGACTGCGAGCAGGCCGAGCCAGAACGGCGGGGCCGCTTCGAGAACGTACGCGGTGGCGGTGACGGCACGGTCGAGCAGCGAACCCCGCCGCCGGGCCGCGAGCACGCCCAGCACGGTGCCGAGGACTACCGCGAGGGCGAAGGCGAGGGCGCACAACAGCACGGACCAGCCCAGGCGTTCGCCGACGACCTGCGAGACCGGTGCGCGCAGCGTCGCGGAATCGCCGAGGTCTCCGGAGAGAGCGTTGCTCAGCCACTCCCACCAGCGTGCGAGCAGCGGCTGGTCATAGCCCAGGTTGTGCCGGATCTGGTCGAGGTTCTCCTGGGACGCGGTCAGTCCTGCGGTGCCCGCGTACGCCCTCACCGGGTCGAAGGGCGAGGCGGCGGCGATCGCGAACACCCCGAGGGTGACGGCGAGGAGGACGGGCACGGCGAGCAGCGCCCGCCGTGCCGTCATCCGTGCCATCGGCCGCCAGGGCAGAGCTGTCAGGGCACTCACTTGGCGGGCTGCCAGTCCTCTACGTTCCACCAGGGGCCCGAGGCGAGACCGTGATCGTGCGGCTCGATCTGTGTGGACAGGGACTTCCAGCGGTCGCTGAGCACGTAGACGTGGTCGATGTGCGTCAGGAAGGTGTAGGCGGGGTCGTCGACGAGCGTCTTCTGAATGGCGTCGTAGGCGGCCTTGCGTTTGCCGTCGTCGTTGGTGCGACGGGCCTGGACGAGCTTGTCGTCGACGGTCTTGTCGGCGTACCGGGACATGTTGTTGAAGCCGTCACCGGCGAGGGAGGAGTGCAGCAACAGGTACTGGTCGAAGTCGGGGTCGGCCGGGCTGCCGCCGCCCGCGAGCACCGCGTCGCGCTTCATGTTCGGCTCGATGGCCTCCCAGGTGCCCGACTCGACCTTGGCTTCGATGCCGGCCTTCTTGGCGTCGGAGGCGAAGGCGAGTGCGTGTTCCTGACGGAGCTTGTCGCCGGAGAGGTACCAGAGGGTGAAGGAGGCGCGCTGCCCGTCCTTCTCCCGGACGCCGTCGTCGCCCTTCCTCCAGCCGGCGGCGTCGAGGATCCGCTCGGCTTTCTTCAGGTCGTGGGGGCGTTCGGTGCCCTTGGCGAACCACGGGCTGTCGGTGGGTACCGGTCCGTGGGCGGGCTTGCCGGCACCGTTCAGGATGCCCTTGACCATCGCCTCCCGGTCGACCGCGACGTCCAGTGCCCGGCGTACGGCGCGGTCGCCGGTGACGGGGTTGGCGCTGGGCAGAGTGACGTTCCGGTAGTCGAAGGTCTTCGCCGTCAGGGTCTTCTTGCCCGGCTCGTCCTTGAACGTGGCGGCGAGATTCGGCGGCAGGATCGCGCCGTCGAGATCCCCGGAGCGCAGCCGTGTGGCCCGTATGTCGTCGTCCTTGATGATCGACATGGTGAACTTCTTCACCTTCGGTGCGCCGCCCCAGTAGGAGGGGTTGGCCTTGAAGGTGAGCTTCTCGCCCTTGGACCAGTTGGTGAGGACGTAGGGGCCGGTGCCGACCGGTTTGGTGGTGAAGGGGCCGTGGTTCACGTCCTGTTTGCCCGCGATGTGCTGGGGGGCGATGGGCAGCACGGTGCGCTCGGCGAACGGCGCGTACGGGTACTTGAGATGGAAGACGACGGTGTGGTCGCCCTTCTTCTCCACCGTCCTGATCGCGTCCAGCTCGGTCTTGGAGGCGTTGTTGGTCTTCTTGTCGAGGATCGTCTCGTAGGTGAAGGCCACGTCCTCGGCGGTGAAGGGCTTGCCGTCGCTGAACTTCACGCCCTTGCGCAGCGTGAAGGTGTAGGTCTTCCCGCCATCGGTGACCTTGGGCAGCGCAGCGGCCAGCGCGGGCCTGAGCTTCATCTCGGCGTCGTGGGTGAGCAACCCGTCGAAGATCTTGGAGTTGCCGTCCTTGCCGTAGCCCAGGAGCGGGCTGAGCGACTCCGGCTCGTACGCGATTCCGACGACGGCGGAGTCCTTGCCGCCGGCGGCCCGGCCTCGGCCGTCGTCCGGCGTCGAACACCCCGCCGCCGTGAGCGTCATGGCGCCCGCCACCGCCGCGGCGGCCACTGCCCGTATGGACCGGACCGTCATGCCCAACCCCTAATGAAGATCGAAAGCTATTGCGAGTGCTTTGCAATTAAACAGCATGCTTGAGCATGCCCAGGGACTGGTCGTACGCATGCATGCCGGAGCCTCGCCGGTCAGGACCCATGAGGCAGGGGAGGGGTAGAGGTCAGATCACGAGCGCGGCGGCGTGCTGTCGTGCCTGACCCAACCAGGATGCGCGTGCTTCCTCGGAGGAGTCGGTGACCGTACGGAAGACGGCCCGGCGTACGTCGGTCACTCCGACGTACGGCAGCACGCATGCCGCCCAGATCCTTTGCAGCGGGTCCCCGAACTCGCCCTCCTCGCGATCGGCGGGAGTGTCGGAGGTATTCAGGATGAGGGCCCGGCCGGCTTTCAGCAGCCCTTCGGGCTCCCCCTCCGCGGTACCCAGTTTGTAGGCGACGCCGGGCGCGAGTACCCGCTGTACCCAACCGGCGAGGACAGCGGGTGGCATGCCCCACCAATTCGGGTGGACGAACACCAAGGCGTCGAGCGTGGACACCTCGGTCCGATGCAGCGCCACCTGCGCATCGTGGGTGCCGGTGGCCGACTGGACCGTCTCCGTCTCGTCGGCGGACAGCCCTGGCGCGAAGCCCTCGGCGCAGAGGTCATGCGCGAGGACCTGGCACCCGCAGTCGCGCAGCTGTTGCACCACGGCATCGAACACGGCGTGGTTGAAACTGCCGGGTCGCGGGTGTGCGAGGTAGACCCCTATGCGCTTCATGCGTCCCCCAAGACACATCCGTAGCCGCCGGGCGGCGATCCTCGGGGGTCTGCAGCGCCCCCGCTCGGCTGATCATCATTGCCGGTGAGGCGCTGTTCATGGAACCGGCCTTTTTGTATTTCCTTTGTCGGATCCGGGAGTTGATCGAGCGAGGTCGGCGGGCGGTTGTCCCGGATGAGGGTCTTCACCGCAGGCGCATGGTGGCGATGCGCCGCTGCTGCGGGTCGAGAACGACGAGGCTTCTCGCCACCCCGGGGCCGTCGTCTCCGTCCCACCACTCCGCGAAGGTGTCTGCGAACTCCGCGGCCGCTTTCCGTGAGGTGTGGTCGGTGGACACTTCCACGTCGTACTCGGGGCCTGTGAGTTCGACGGTGAAGACCCGGCCGGCACGGCGGGCGGCCGCGGTATCGCCCTCGGCCCGCGCCCAGGCCCGGAAGTCCTTGAGGAGCCGCGGATTCGCCGTCCGCTTGGTCAGGTGATGGCTCGGAGGACGCCGAGGGGAGTGGGTGACCCCGTCCTGGCAGCCTTTCACCCAGGCGCCGCGGTCCTGGTCGGCCACGGAGCCTGCGCCAAGGGCCTGGCGGGCACAGCCGCCCCACACGACCTCGCGGATCGCGGCACCCTTGCCCCCCGCGTCATACAGCTTCTCGCCTTGGTCGTATCCCGCCACGTAAGCCTTACTGAAGGCGGGCGAGGTTGCCGGACGTTCCCCGGCCGGGCGCGAAGCGTGCGCGGCGTCGGATGGTGTGCTCGCGCTGCCGCACGCCGATACGGCCAACAACCCCGTGGCCACTGCTGTGCCCAGGGCCGCGTGCCGCAGTAGTGCATACCTGTTCCCTGTGCGTGGGCGCATGCAGTGGTCTCCGATCGATGGCGTGGCTCGGAGAGGGAGAGCCCGGAACCTGCCCGTTGGTTGTCCGCTACGACCGAGAAACGCTCCGCACGGCAGGGCCGTCGGCAGGGGGCGCAGGGCCGGACGGAACGGACATGAACCGAGTTTGTCCGATGCGGAATTCATTTGGACCCGATATGAAGGCCCTGTGAATTTGGGGCATCGGCTTGCGGTAAGACGCAAAACGCGCATCAGTTCCGGAAATCGAGATGCAATCGCAGGTTTGAAAGAGGTTTCGGGTATCCGTGCGAGGCAAGCAACGAAGCATGAACAATCCCCATGAGCCCATGCCCATTAACGACAACTACACCCCGTATGACCCCAACCGGGATACCCGCAGGCGCGGTCGGGAGGGTGCCGGCGCAGACCGGACGGCCTTGATCATTCATTCGATCGCTGACGTCGCGGCAGGCTTCCTGGGCCTGTGGATCTTGCTCTACCTGCTTGAAGCGAACCAGGGAAATGTTTTCGTCGGCTTTGTCCAGGGCGTGGCCGACTGGCTGAGCGGCTGGTCCCAGGACATCTTCACCATGGACGTCGAAAGCCTGCGGGTTTTCCTCAATTACGGTCTGGCTGCCGTGATTTACCTTCTGATCGGTCATGGGATCGCTGCGTGGGTACGCCGTCTCTAACCGTATGAGGCCGGTGATGTCGGCGAGGTCCGTGTCAGAGCATGCACCTGCTCGCGGGCCTCGCGGCGCGGCAACCTCATCGCCTCTCGTGCCTGAAGGTCACCACCGTCCGGCTCCGGCCCGGCCCTGCTGTCACCGCCGCGCGGGGGAGGGGCTCAGCCCTGCCACCGGCTCCATGGGCACCGGAAGTCGAATGCCGACTGCGGGATCGATCTGCCGGACAGCTGATCCAGCCGCTCCCTGACTTCCGCCGTGCGGGTGGAGTCGCACAGTCCGAGGGCCGGGCGTAAACAGGAGTCATGAGCGCGAAAGGGGCACCGGTTCCTGCCGCTCCCGCAGAAGCCCCATCGTTGATCAACACCTACCCAGCACATGGGCCGGTCCGGGTGTAAGCAGGAGATATGGGTTTCCGGCACGATTTCACTCATCTCGGCATGGCCTGGAGGCCGAGCTATGGGTTGATCGCTGTCCCGCTGGCGCTCATCGTCGTGGTCACTGTGATCGACATCCACGCCCCGACGACGGTCCACCTGGGGCCGTTCCTGGTGGCGGCGCCCGCGATCACTGCTTCCTTCGCCGGCCCGGGACTCACCGGAGCAATCGGAGCCCTCGCCGTGGCGGCGCAGGCCGTCATCGGTCATCTCCACGGCGGACTGATGACCGCGAACCACCAGGCGCAGATCGCCGCCCTCATTGTGATCTCGGTGTTCGTCACGATCTTCCGGTACGCGCGCGACCGGCACGAGCGGCAGCTGGGCCAGGTGCGGTCCGTGGCCGTGGCGGCGCAGCAGGTCCTGCTACGGCCCCTGCCGCACCGCGTCGGACCGCTGCGGATCGCGTCCGTCTACATCGCAGCCGAGGCCGAGGCGCAGATCGGCGGTGATCTGTACGCCGTGGTGCCCGCTCCGGGCGCGACCCGCATCGTCATCGGCGACGTACGCGGCAAGGGCCTGCCGGCCATCGGAGAGGCATCGGTGCTGGTCGGGGCGTTCCATGGGTCCGCCTACCGCAATCTGTCGCTTCCCGGCATCGCGGCGCACCTGGGGAACGCCGTGTACTGGAACGCGGCTCATCTCGCCAATGGCGGTTCGGAAGCCGATGAGTCATTCGTGACCGCGTTGGTTTTGGACATCCAGGAGGACGGCCCGTTCGTCGCCCTGGTGAATTGCGGGCATCCGCCGCCGTTGCTGCTGCGTGACGGCCAGGTGCGGTCCCTGGATGTCGGCGAGCCCGCGCTTCCTCTGGGCATCAGCGGGCTGCCGGAGGACCAGTACAAGGCGGAGACCTTCGGTTTTGAACCCGGCGATCTCCTCCTGCTGTACACCGACGGGGTCATCGAGTGTCGAGACCGCTCGGGTGCCTTCTACCCCTTGGTCGACCGTGCCGGCTCGTGGAACGGGTCCGGCCCGCAGTCTCTCGTGCGGTACCTGCACGACGACCTGATCCGGCATGCCGACGGGAACCTCGGTGACGACGCAGCCATGATCGCCATCGCGAAATCTTCCTGACCCGGCACATTCCCGCAGGAGACAGACGCCCGGAGGGGATTAGCCTGGGTAGGAGCGTGCGGATGAGCCCAGGGTCGTACGTAAGGGCAATGAACGATTACTCGACCCTGCGCCAGGCTGCTGATGCGGCCCGGTACGGGAGGCATGCGCCGAGAGAAGGGGGCGCATGCCCCGCGGCTTACCGCTGTGGAGGAGGTCGCCGTGACAACAGAACCCCGCCCCGCATCGCCGCAGGCCACACACGTGGCCATCGACACGGCTGACGAACGGCGCGCCGTCCTGACCTTCTCCGGCGTTCTGGACGCACACGCCCTGCGCGAGCTGGAAGAACGACTCCTCGGCCCACGTCTGCGCCAGGCCGACACCTGGGTGTGGGAGATGAGCGCCGTCGAACGGATAGATCTGGCGTGTGCCTACGCGCTGCTCCGCGCGGCGACGACCCTGCCGGCAGACACCTCCATCACCATCCGGGGTGCCCGCCGCGACATCCAGCGGACACTGCACCACGCCGGCGTCGATGCGGTCGCGACGATCGAGGAATAGCAAACGCGGCACTCACGTCCGGGACGCCCTTCGGGGGAGGGCTGTCCTTGGATGCCGTTGAAAACTGCTTCCAGGCCGCCCACCAGGGCTGATGTCGGCTGCGCTCCACCCCCTTGCCCGCTCCGGATGCGAAGGCCCGGAACGGCGGCGACGATCGGCAGACAGGCGCTCTGCGCTGTCACGCCACAGAGAGGTGTAAGGCCATGAGGCTGCTGCTGACCGTCGAGATGGACACCGAGAAGGCAAATCAAGCGATCACGGACAACACGTTGCCTCAGACAATGAAGTCGGTGTTCGACCGGGTCAAGCCGGAGGCCGCGTTCTTCGGGGCGAGGGACGGGATGCGTACGGCGTTCATCGTCTTCGACCTCGCGGACCCGACCGACATCCCCTCCATTGCCGAACCCCTCTTCCAGAAACTCGGCGCCAAGGTGGAATTCATCCCCGTGATGACCTTCGACGACGTCCAGGCCGGTCTGCAGAAGTACGCGTCGAGCTGATCGCGCGCTCGGGGCCGGTCAGACCCGCGGCGCCCCTCGCCGTACTGACGGCTGCGTGCGCCGGACTCCTACGCGCGATTGTCGCTGTCGACCGTGAGGGTTGCTCCTACGGGCTGACCGAGCGCCAGATCCGGTCCGGGAGAGCGCGCTCTGCCTCCTCCAGGTCGACGTCCCCGATCGTGAGCCAGCGGCGGGCGACGGCGACGACGGGGCCGAGGATGAAGGACTCGATCAGGGGGACGGGAAGCGGGGCGAGTTCGCCGGAGTCGATGCGCGTCCGGATCCAGCCGGCGACCGGTGACAGCCGTGCCTCCTGGGAGTCGCGGATCTCTTTGGCGTGGGCCATGCCGTATCGGTCGGCGGGGACGGAGTGCACGAGCCGAGCCGCGTCCGGGTGATCCCGGACGAAACCCAGGTAGGCCCGGACGACGGCACGGATGCCCGAGCGGGCGGTACGCGTCCGCTCCAAGGCGCCGACCACTTCGCTCAGCAGCCGGGACAGCCAGCGCAGCGCGAGCGAGGCGACGAGGCCGTCGAGACTGCCGAAGTGGTGGTAGAGGCTGCCGAGGCTGACGCCGCTGGCCTTGGTGACCGCGCTGACGGTGAGGCCCTGATCGCCCGAGGCGGCGTACACGCGAAGGGCAGCCTCGAGGACCTGTTCGACGGTGGCCTCGCCACGCTGTTGCTTGGGGCTCATCGTGCGACCGTCCTCGGGTGTGGTGCGGGCGGCTTCCTCATGATCCCCGCGAGCACAGCGTAGAACACTCAGATTTCTAGAACAATTTTCTAGAAACCCCTTACAAACCCGGCGACCGGTCCTCCAGACTGGCCCCATGCCCGGGCCGGCTCCGCCCGTCCCGGGGGGAGGCGGACGCACCGGGTCCGCCCCGTACGGCGAACGAGGAGCGAGTGGGCCGAGCAGATGGGATCGCGCGCCATATCGCCCTCGAACAGCGTTAGTTGAGGCAGCGGGTGCCGGGCGTCCGCTGCCGTGACCACGGGGGAAAGACGTGCCGGAGATCGAAGCCCTACTGAGCCAGGTTGTGCCCGCGGTGGGCGCGGCGGTGAGTGCCTACGGCGTAGCCGTGCTGGCCCGAGCCGAGGACGAGGCCGCCGGAGCGACCGTGCGCCTCGGGCAGCGGCTGCTCGACCGCTTGCGGGGCAGCGGCCCCGAACCCGCGGCGATCGATGCGGCGGTGACGGACCTCGCGCAGACGGACGGTGACCCGGACGCGGTGGCCGCCCTGCGCCTGCGTATCCGGCAGGCCCTGGTGGCCTCCCCGGAGCTCTTCGCAGAGCTGGCGGCGCTGCTGCCCGAGCCGCCGGCCGGTGGAGCGGGCGGCGTGGCCGTGGGCGGGAGCGTGACCGGGATCGTTTCGACCGGACACGGCGCGACGAACATCGTGAACCGGGAGAGCCGATGAGCACCGAGGCGGGAGCCCCGGACGGGGCGGCACCGGGCGAGACGGCACCCGACGAGACGACATCGGACGAGACGACACCGGAACAGCCCTCCGGCCACGTCGAGTCGGCCATCGTGGTCCACGGTGACAACCACGGCATCATCAGCCAGGGCGACAACGCCCTCAACGTGGTGTTCGACGGGCGCCGCTTCGTCGAGATCCACAGCCTCCTCGAACTGCCGCTGCGCCAGGCCGAGGTGCTTGCCGCGCCGACGGGCATCAGGCTGTTCGGCCGGGACGGACTCGTGGACCAGGTGGCCACCCAGCTGATCGCGGGCACGAGTGTGCAGCTGTACGGAAGCGAGGGTGTCGGGAAGAACGCGATCGCCGACGCCGTGCACCACCGCCTGGCCGCACGCGGGCAGCGAGGCCATGTCCTGCGCCCGCAGGGCGAGGAACCCGGCACGCTGGAGACGTTGTACAAGCGCCTCGCCACGGTGCTCTTCGGTAAGCAGTTCCTGCGCGGGGTCGACGAGACGGAGCTGCATCAAGCTGTCGCCCACGTCCGCGATGTGCACATCACCGTCATCGACGGCGCGCTGGGCCGGGACGATCTGAGCCGACTCCAGCAGACCTTCCCCGGCTTCACCTTCCTGTTCACGTCCCCGTACCTCACCCTGCCGGACACATCCGCCGCCCACCACGTCCAGCCCTTGGGCCGGGCCGCCGCGATCGAGCTGCTCAGCTCCGAACTGGGCCTGGAACTCGGCCCGGTCGGTCTGCAGAACCTGCAGTTCGACTGGGCCTACCGGATGGCCGAGGGCAGGCCCCAACGCCTGCGGCTGTACGCGGAGTTCATCAAAGGGGCGGATGAATGGCGGGATCGCCGTACCAGGGAGCCCCATGACCAGCCGCCGCCGGTCGACGCGGAGCAGCTGAGCCCGCTGCGCCAGGCCGAGGCCCTGGCCGTCGCCTTGAGCGAACCGGCCCGCCGCGTCCTGGTCGCGCTGGCGACGTTCGGAGTGCCGTTGGCCGCCTCGTGGTTCGTGCCGGTCACCGGCCACCAGGACGACATGTACGTGGGCCCCGAGCTCTTCGACCGGCGCCTGGTCACGTACGACGGTGGCGCGTATCGGATTACTGGGGACGCGGCGGCCGCGGTCCGTGGTCTGGACTGGGCGCCGACGCCTGCCGCCACTGCCGCCGAGGGGCTGATGACCGCCCTGGCCGCGGACGAGGGGGCGGTGCGTCCGGACCCGTATCTCCTCCTGGCCGTCGCGCAGGTCCTCAATGCCGGCCGGCAGTGGGCCCTGGCCTCGCATTTCGTGCGGACCGCTGTGGCGACCGCACTCACGGCGGGGGCTCCGCAGGTCGCCCTGCAGCTCTACGCCCTGGGCAAGGCCGCAGCGCTGCGCGGCGGCCTGGACAAGGACCGTGCCTACTACGTCCGCACCGAGGAGCAGACCCGCAACCTCCTGCAAGGCGACAAGGCCGCCGTCGCCGCGGCCCTCCTGGTCCTTGCCCCTCCCGTCGCGCCGGCGGCGGTGACGGCCGGCGGCAAGATCGCAAGTCTCCTGGGGAAGTTCACCGCCACCGTCACCACCAAGACCGGCCTCACCGTAGCGGCGGTCACGGTGGCGACGGCGACCGCCGCGGGCGTGGTGGTGGCGGCCACCGGGGACGGCACGCCTGCGGGCTGCGCCGAGGCGTACGCCGCGAACGACGCGCTGCGCGAGCGGGATCCGAGAACCCCGCAGGATCTCGCCTCCGGTTACCGGCAGATGGCGGCCGACCTGAACACCGCCGCCGGAGAGGCGACCGACCCGGAGGTGAAGTCCACCCTCCAGAAGCAGGCCACCGCCTTCGCCGACACGGCCGAGACCAAGGAAGGCGAGAGCCCCGACCCCGATATGCACCCCGATGTGACCGCCGCCTTGGTGGGCGCAGAAGAACTACGGACCGAGATCCGGTTGTTCCTCCGGCCGGTGTCGCAGGTCTGTCCCATGGAGTGAGCGGTTCTTCGAGGTGCGCGCCGGTGGTACCCGGTAGCTGAATTCCGTACCTGTGCGCCCCGCACACCAACCAGGTGTGCGGGCCACGACATGTCGGGGTTCAGCGAAGCGGGCCCCCACGCCACGGCGCTAGTTCTCGCTGAGGTGGATGGCAGCGGCAGGACACACACCGGCGGATTCTCGGACGGCCTCGTACTGCTCCTCGGGCGGAGCCGCGTCGAGGAGAACGACTATCCCGTCGTCGTCACGCTGATCGAACACCTCAGGCGCGATCAGCACGCACTGCCCGGCTCCGCAGCACTTGTCCTCATCAACGGTGACCTTCATGTGCCGTTCCCCTCCCGGGAGTTGCGAGGCGCGGTCACAGGCGCGCCGAACAGGCCGACGATCGCGTCGGTCAGCGAGTCGGCCGTGTGCTCCCACGAGGAGTGCAACGGAGGCGTGCCCTCTGCCAGCGCGCGCTCCCGTTCCGCGCAGGTGTGGGTGATGAGGTGGCGGGCCATGCTCCCGCGTTCGGCTCGCACCTGCGCCGGCAATGCCTGGAGGCAGCGGCCCAGACCGTCAAGAGTCTGTCCCAGATGCCTTCTGACCAGGGCCTCATCGGTGATGAGGGCGCGCATCATGGGGTCGGCCATGACCTGGGCGGCGAAACGGGCATGCCAGGAAGGGGTACCCAGCGAACCCAGATGCTCCGGTACGGGACGCACCAGACAGCCGACCCAGTCCCGGAGGCCCTGGCCGGCGCCGACCGCTTCCAGGTGCCGTTGCCGGAGCAGTTCGATCTGCTCGCCGTGCTTGGTCATGATGGCGCGCACCAGCCCGGCCTTGGTGCCGAAGTGATAGCTGACGGCCGTGACATTGCCCTGGCCCGCCGCCTCGCTGATCTGACGGTTGGACACGGCCGACAGCCCGTGCTCAGCGAAGAGCCTTTCCGCGGACGCCATGATCGCCTCACGGGTCTCGGCGACGCGGTCGGCGCGAGAGGCCCCGGCCTTGACGCCGCTCACCACGTCACCGGCAGCTCACGCAGCGGGGCGGTCAGCAGCCCCTCTTGACGGCGCAGGTCCTGTGCGCCGATGCCGAGATCGAGTGTGGGCAGCCTGCGCAGCAGAACGGTGAGCGCGGCCTGCAACTCTGTGCGGGCCAGCGGCTGTCCCAGGCACGAGTGCGGGCCGGAGCCGAACGCGAGATGCGGATTGGGGCTACGGCCCAGATCCATCTCGCCCGCCGCCTCCCACGCGCTCTCGTCACGATTCGCCGCGGCCATGCTGCACACCACGGTGGTGCCGCGGGCGACCACGCCGCCGGAGAACTCCGTGTCCTCGTGCACGTAGCGGAGCATGCCGAAGCCGCCGGCGTTCGGATCGAAGCGGAGCGCCTCCTCCACCGCAAGGCGGACCAGCGACGGATCAGCCAACAAGCGCTCCCAACGCCGCCGGTCGGACAGCAGGTGCGCCACCATCATGGCGAGGAAACCCGCGGTGGTCTCATGCCCGGCGAGCAGAAGCGCCTGTCCGGTGGCCACCAGCCCGGCCTCGGACATCGGCCGGCCGTCGGCGTCCGCGCCCTCCAGGAGAAGGCTGAGGAGGTCGCCGCCCGGCTGTGCGCGCTTGCCTGCGATGAGACCGGACATGTACTCGGCGAATTGCTGATACGCCGCCTCGGTCTCGGCCCGCGTGTACCGGGTCGTGTTCAAGAAGGTGTCGGACCAGCCCTTGAACCTGTCGCGGTCGCTCTCCGGTACACCGAGCATCTGGCAGATCACGAACACCGGAAGGGGAAAGGCCAGGTGCGTCACCAGGTCCGCCGGCTGCCCGTGTTCCAGCATCTCGTCGATGAGCTGATCGGCCATGGCCTCCATGCTCGGCCGCAGCGCCGTCATCCGCTTCGCCGTGAACCACTTGCCGACCATGCGCCGCCACCGCTGGTGCCCCTCGGCGTTGAGCGCCTTCGCCATCGGGCTGCTGAAAATGCCTTCCGAGTCGCCGGCCGCCACTCGGGCGGCGTCGGGGGAGGCCAGACCTTCGCGGCTCAAGCGGGGGTCGGAGAGCGCCCTCTTCACGTCCTCGTAGCGAGTCAGCAGGGCAGCCTCATCACCGCTCGGCAACGTCACCCGCGCTACCGGGCACTTCTGCCGGAGATCCGCCCACTGCGACGGTGGCTCCAGCGCCGCCGGAGAGGCGATCGGGTAGCTCAAGGACCCGGTGTCCTGGACATCAGTCACTCGCTGCCTCCTGGTGGGGGTACGTACCAGCAGTCAAACCGAGAGGGCTAATTAAGTCAATCGACTGAATTAAGAATCGACGGTACGGGCCACGCGGGGTCAGTGGCGGAGGAAGGGGAGGAGGTGGTCGAGGAGGGCGTCGGGGCGCTCTTCGGGAACGTAGTGCCCGCGTCACTCGCCGGAATTCCGGCTCGGCAACGAGATCCTCGCGTTCCGCTTCGTCGCCACGCTCGGGGAACGGCGCGAGGAGCCCGTGGAGCGGATCGCCACCCCGGGCCAACTGCGCACCTGGCTCGCCGTCAACGGAATCGGCGGTGCGGACATGCCGGTCTCCGAAGCCCTCCTGCGGGACGCCCGGGCACTGCGCGAGGCCATCCATCGGGCCGGCACCGCCGTAGCGTCCGGCGCCGTTCCGGACGTGGCGGACGAAGACCTGCTCAACCGCTGGACCGCCCGTCACCGTGCGCGGCTCGTCCTCACCGGCGGACAGGCCCAGTGGCATCTTCCGGACACCGACCCCGCGCGCGCCGCGCTCGCCATCGTTGCCCTGGATGCCGTCGAGACCCTGGGCGGCCACCGGGACGGTGTGATCAAGCGTTGCGAGCAGCGCACCTGCGGAGGGCTCTTCGTGGACACCAGCCGCGGACAGCGGCGGCGGTGGTGCTCCATGGCGACCTGCGGAAACAAGGTGAAAAAGGCCAACCTCAAGGCGGCGCGGGACGGTGCTGAGGCCGGGTCTCAGGGGTAGGGCCTGGCAACAGCGACGGGCCTCGCCGCCGAGGACGCCGGGGCGACCGCACCGAGGCACTGGCGCAGTGGCAGCAGTGCCATCCTCCGGCACGCGGTGGAACGCGGCGGCAGCCGCTCCCGGTGAGCCCCCTGTGTGGTGCTGTGAGTGTCAGCCCTTCCTCGTCGGCGGCTTGATCAGGTAGAGCCGGCGGGCCAGATCCAGCGCGGTCAGCAGCACCTGGGCCCCATTCCAGTCGTATTCACGGCGCTGCTGCCACACCTCGCCATTACCGGTCGGGTCGGCGGCGCGTGCACGAAGGATGACCCCGGATCGCTGATTCCAGTTCAAGATCTCGTCCTCGTGGGTGCCCACGGTCCAGGCCGTCCTGCCACGGATCGCCTGGGCGATCTGCGCAGGAATCGCCTGGAACCGCGCCCCTTCGGCCAGGGCCACGGCCAGCGCCTGGACTCCGGTCTCCAGCGTGTGGGTGCTCGTGTTCGGGTCGTGATGGTAGATGGAGAGCACCGCATCCCGCAGGCGGCTCCGGCTGATGGTGGTGGCGGGGAGGTTCCGGTAGTTGACGCCCCAGCCGAAGTGCTCCCTGCGGACACGCGGAAAGAGGTCGCCCGGGACCATGTCCCGCGTGCGGCCGTTCACCTGCTCGGTGAACGTGTAGAGGACGCGGCTGGTCGCGTCCCTGTTCTCCACGTAGAACCCGAGCAGATAGTTGTCGGACCTGCGGAAGACTCCTCGGACCATGCGGCCCAGGATGAACTCGTCCTCGGTGAACCGTCCGAGGTTGATCGTCTGCATGACCTCGGGGTCGGGGTTCTGGATCAGGTGGCCGGCACCGGGCCGCCGGACGCTCTGCTCCCCCAGCATGGCGTTGCGGACGTTCGCGACCGTGCGGGTGTAGAGGTCGGCGAAATCCTCGTCCTCCGTCACCGCCCTCGGCTGCGCCTGCCTCTGGGGCTGGGCTTGGGCGCTCTGGTCCTGTCCGGGCCGGGCCGGTGCGCCATAGGTGACCGCCTCTCCCGCGCCCAGCGTGCCCGCCAGCACCGAAACCACCACAGACGCGCTGACCAACCGCCGCCGCACCGGCCCGCGTTCGGACCGGTCGGCCCGATCAACCCTTCGCCTCATCTCTGCCGCGTCTCCCATGTCAGGCCCAGAACTCGAACTCGGCCTGCAGCTGGCCCTTGGTGACCCGGCCCCCGTCGCTGTAGTAGAGGGCCTTGTACTCCGCGCCCTTCGTCAGGTTCGCATCGATCAGGGTCGAGCCGTACGCGCCGCAGTTGGCGTTGCCACAGGCCCAGTCCCACGTGACGCGCTTGCCGTTGCTGTCCTGGATCTCGACCCAGTCCCAGCCGTTGTACGGATCCCGTCCCGAGGGCGCCACCCACGTGACACTGACCCCCTTGACGTGGGACTGGTACCAATAGCCCCTGAACTGCGCCGGCGATACCTCGCTGATCAGGTAGTCGGTGTTGATCTTGCCTGACTGCGGGTCCTCGGGGCCATCGCTCCGGACCGTCGGCGGCTGCCAGTGCTCACGCACCGAGTCGGTCGCCGGAGCCGCCTGTACAGCGGCCTTCGTCGGATCCCCCGAACCCTGCGACGCCGCGGAGCTCGTCCCCAGCGCCACCACGGACACACTCGCGAGCACCCCGGCCATGACCGCGGCCCGCCGCCTGGGCGCCTTCGCCCCGGCGTATAAGGAAGAGACCCTTCCCTTGCCTCGCGTGCGTAACAACATGCGTACTTCACCTCGCCGTTGATCGGAGATCGATGCGCCGGAAACGCTAGGGAGCTGCCATCAACGTTCCTTTGACGACTGCTCAACGCGAGCCTTCACGAATGCCAGGCAATGAGGCCGAGGAGCCTTGGCGCGACTCCGCGACTCCGCGACTCCGCGACTCCGCGACTCCGCGACTCCGCGACTCCGCGGCTGTCCGGCGGGTCACGATCGAGGCCAGAGGCGAACAGCAGCGATGGTCACGGTGCCGTGGAAGATGTACGCCCTCTTGCCGAAGCCGGTGGGTCGGCCGCCCGCGCTACCACGGCGCCGGCGGTTGGCTCTCTGGTCCTTGCGCACGGGAATCGTGTGCCTGATCTGGCGTCGCCGCAGGAGCGGCGGTTCCGGCGGTACGAGTACGCCTTGTCGCCACCCAGGTGGTCGGGACGTGTACGCGGATGACCACCGGCCGCACGTGGGACACGGATGCGTTCGAGGACCGGGATCGGCTGTGGGGCACCGCTCCACTGACCTGGAGTGATAACGAACGAGAGCGACCGCCGGCCGCCTTCACCGGCCAGATGGATCTTGCAGGTGAGCACATCGCGGGATCGGCCCAGGGCCTCATCTCAAGGAGTTCGAGCTCCGCCGAGTCCGCTCCTGATCCGGCAGATCGCCCCGCCCCATACCGGCCGGAACGATGTGAATGATGTGGCTGGGTCACGCGGTCCATCGGACAGTGGCCAGGCTGCTCCGTCCGGTTCACCTGCGGCACCGGCACCGCTCCGGATGCCTCTCGCCACGGAACCCGACACGTCGGCAGCGCAGTTCGAAAAGGTGAGGCCACCCGCTACACCTCAGCGCTGGTGACATCCGGTGCCGGCACGGGCGGTTTGGCCATCAGGTGCTCCTGTGCCGTCAGTAGGCCCCGGGGCGAAGGTCGGTGATGAGTCGGAAACGTTCCAGAACCGTCAGCGTTCCGTCGTGCACGGTGAACTCAGGGTCCTCCAACGCCGCGCGCATCTCCTCGCTGTGCCAGAACCGCTCGTGGCCTGCCCGCCAATGGGCCACGGTGGCGTCTCCTTCCCCCTCGTCCACCACGTGAGCGAGGTCCACCTGCGCCAGTGGGACGACACGTACGCCGGTGACCTCGATGACCGCGACCGGACGGTCGTCGGAGTCGATGACCACCGAACGGCTGCCGACTTCCGGCAGGGGCTCTCCGTCATGCTCGTAGTCGACGACGAGCCCTGTCGTGGAGGTCTTGGAACCGTTGAGGATGGCCGCGACCAGCCGGTCGCGCAGCGGGCCCGGGAAGGCGAATTCGGCCCGGGGCAGCGACGCGATGTTCCGGGGCGCGGCGTCGTCATGCGTCATGCGGGTCACAGTATCGACCCGTCCGCTTCCCCCGTCAGCTGTCAGCAGGAAGCGGGCGGTGAGTTGGCCCGGGACCGGGGCCGGCGGAGGCCAGGTCCGAGCCGTAGTTCGACACCGGCAACGCCCCTAGAACACCGGCAGAGCCAGCAGCGTCCCCGCGTTGAGGACGAAGAGCCGGTTCCCGTCCCCGGCGGTCGAACGGCCCTGTTCGCCCGTGAGCGGGTAGGTCTGGGCGACGCCTCGGGTGGAGCGGGGGAAGCCGGTCACGCCGGTGTCCTGGCTCTCCACCACCCATACGCTGTCCGCCTGAACGACCGGCGGCTGCCAGGGCGGGGTCACTCCCGCAACGACTACCGCGTCGTTCGCCTCCTCACCGTTGGTGCGGAGGTAGCGCAGCATGTCGCTGTCCAGGGCGAACACCACCCCGCCCGCGACGGTGGGCGGACCCCAGCCGTATGCCCCCCGCTGCACGTCGCGGTGCGGATTCAGGCTCCACAGCTCCTCACCGTCGCTCGCGCGGACCGCGGCGAGGGTGTGGCCGCCGAGGAAGACCGTGCCCCCCTCGACGGCGGGGGCCAGTGCGGCCGTGGCCTGGCCCTTGCGGACCCACGCCTTCGCGCCGTCGCGAGTGCGCACCGCGACCACGTCGCCGGAGTTGTTGCACACCACCAGGACGCCCCCGCCGAGCGCCGCCGCGGGACGCCCTCCGGTCAGCGAAAGGGGAGGGCGCTGGGTCCACCGCACTCGAGCGTCGGCCGTCGCGACGCAGCGCAAGGCACCCTCGGACGTCAGTACGTAGACGTGGTCGGCGTCGGCGGCCAGCAGCGCGCTCGCCTTCACGTCGGCGGTCCACATGGGGGCGCCGGTCGAGGCGACGTAGGTGCGCAGCACCCCGTCCGCGTCCGCGGTGGCCACGAGCCGACCGGCGATCGAGAGATAGCCCGCGTCGGCGTGCGCGTCGCCGGCCCGCCACCGCTGCTTGCCGTCCGTGACCCGGTGGGCGGCGATGCCCCCGCCGGCCGCCGCGAACACCACCACGTCCCGCACCGGAAGCGGAGGCGCCGATCCGGCGTCCGCCACCCCCTGGAACGGTCCCCACAGGGACTGCGGTGTCCCGGTGTCGGTGCCGAGTTCGGCGGGCTTCACCTCCGCGGCCGCCGGCACGTCGAACGGATCGGACGGGGCGGAGGGCGCGTCGTCACCGGAGAGCCACCACGCGGTGCCGCCCGCACCGGCCGCCAGCAGACCGCCCGCGCCGGCCAGGGTGAGCAGGAGGCGACGTCGTGAGGGGCGGGCGCCGTCCACTCCCGCCGTGGGCGCGTGGAGCGGCGGGGGCCCGGCCCGCCTTTCGTCGCCGACCAGCCGCCGGGCCGCTTTCTCCCGTTCCCGGATCTCGTCGGCCAACGGCCCGCTCTTCCAGAGCCGTTCGGCGCCGCGCGGTGGCTGGGCGACTTCGGCGACCTGCTGGGGAAGCGGACGGGCGGCGGGGTCCTTGGCCAGGCACGGTTCCACCAGGTACCGCAGCGGTTCCGGCACCAGCTCCAGGTCGGGGGTGCCGTGCACCACCTCGTACAGCACCGCCGATATTTCCGCGCCCGTGTACGCGGGCCGGCCGGCCGCCGCGAAGGTGAGGACCGTACCGAGCGAGAAGATGTCCGCGGCCGGGCCGACGCGACGTCCCAGCACCTGCTCAGGCGCCCCGTACCCGGGCGTGACCGGGATCTGGCCGGTCCGGGTCAGTGTCAGGCCGTGCTCGGGGCGGGCGATGCCGAAGTCGATGATCCGCGGGCCGCGTGAGGTCAGCACGACGTTGGACGGCTTGAGGTCGCGGTGGACCAGCCCGGTGGCGTGGATGTCCCGGAGTGTGTGGGCGAGGGAGCGCGCCAACTCCCGCAGCAGGGCGTCACCGAACGGCCCGTACCGTTCCACCGCGTCGTCCAGGGTGGGGCCGGCGAGGAACTCGGTCGCGATCCACGGCCGCCCCGACTCCAATTCCGCGCCCAGCACGCGGGCCACGCCCTCGCTGGTCACCGCACGCGCGGTCTGCGCCTCCCGTACGAAGCGCTGCGCGAGGTGCTCGTCGTCCGCCAGCTCGGGCAGCAGCACCTTCACCGCGGCCGGCTCTCCCGCCGCGTTCCGCCCGAAGTACACCTTTCCCATGCCGCCTTCGCCGAGCACTCCGACGACGCGGTACGGGCCGAGGCGGAGCGGGTCGCCGGGGCCGAGCGGTTTCACGGTGGTCTCCTTGAGGGTGAGGCGGGGTTGGCGGCGCTCAGGCGAGCGGCAGGGCGAAGGTCTGTCGCTCCTCGCGGACGTACAGGCGGCCGCGCCCGTGGTCCGCGGTCAGCACGGTCGCGCTGGTCTGGTAGGTCCAGACGGCGCGGCGGGTGCGCAGGTCCACCGCGCGCAACCCCTTGTCGTCGAGGCTGTAGACGTACTTCTTGCCGACCACGGGCGGCACGTCGCGATTCAGCCGCCTGCCCGTCAGGCCCTTCTCCAGCCAGTTGAGGCTGCCGGTGGCGGCGTCGACGGCGACGATCCCGCGGTCTCCCTCCGTGCAGTAGACGACACCGTCCCGCAGGGCGGGCGAGCCGTACAGCCGGGCCTCGCCCGCGCTGCCGCCGACATTGCGCCGGTCACCGAAGAGCCACCCGATGCCGCCGTCGGAGACCTTGACAGCCTCCAGGGCCTTGTCGCCGAGGTAGACGTGCCGTTCGTCGTGGACGAGCGGGCTGGGGATCTTGTCGTAGGAGGGCCCGGACTCCGACCACAGCTTCTTCCCGTCGGCGACGGCGTGGACCGACACGTCCAGGGAATCCATGAACGAGTCGGCCTGGTAGAGGAGGATGCGGTCTCCCTCGACCGCACCGCTGACCATCGGCGCTTCGTACTCGTCCGTGGCGGCCTCCACCGGACTGCGCCAGCGTTCCCGGCCGCCACGCAGGTCGACGGCGACCAGATACCAGCGCTTGCCCGAGGCGGAGCGCGCGACCAGGTAGGCGCTGTCCTTCACCACGCACAGCAGCTGGTTGCGGGGCTCGTCCCCGGCGAAGGCCGACAACTCGACCAGCGGTTTGCCGGGTTGGCCGTCGGTGGGGTCGAGCTCCCACACGGCGACCTTGTCGCCCTCGTCGTGCTCGCGCAGCGCGTACACCCTCGTGCCGTCGGTGGCCGACCGCCACGGGTCGGCGATGTTCGCCTGCCAGGTGGCCTCGCCGCTCTCGGGGTTGATGCCGGACAGCACGATGCCCGCCGGCACCGCCAACCCGTGCCCCGCCAGCCGGACGTCGCCGCGGGTATCCGGGCAGCGTATGAGGCTCGTCCACAGCCGCGACGGTGCCTTCACCTTCTTCGCGGGGCTTTCGCCGTCCGCACCGCCCGTGCCGCCTCGGTTGCCGAGCCAGGCCCAGATCCCGCCACCCGCCAGACCGGCGCCGGCGAGTGCGCCGCCGCCGGTCACCGCCAGCATTCGCCGCCGCGACATTCCGGGGAGGCGTGCCGGCATGGTCTCCGGCGCCGTCTCAGGGGGCGGGGGCGGCAGCCGGTGCGGGGGCTGCCGCCAGACGTCATCGCCGCGCCGCGCGATCTCCCGCAGGACGGCGTCCGGCAGCACATCCGCGAACCGGTGCGGGCCGGCACCTTCCCCGAGTGCCTTGGCCAGCTCACCGGTCGTCAGGCGGTCGGCCGGGTTCTTGGACAGGCAGCGGGCCAGTACGGGGACGAGTTCCGGCGGGACACCGCCGAGGTCCGGTTCGGCATAGCGGACGCGGTACAGCAGGTCGGTGGGCTGCCCAGAGCCGAACGGGCCGTGCCCGGCCACGGCGAAGACGAGGACGCCGGCGAGCGCGAAGACGTCACCCGCCGCCGTGTGTTCGAGGCCGGCGGCCTGCTCCGGCGACATGAAGGCGGGGGTCCCCACGGCGTCGCCGACGTGCGTGAGCGGCTCCTCGCCTACCGCCCGGGCGATACCGAAGTCGATGATCTTCGGGCCCGACGTCGTCACCATGACGTTGGACGGTTTGAGGTCGCGGTGCACCGCCTCCGACCGGTGCAGCTGCTCCAGGCCCTCTGCCAGGGCGGCGCCCAGCACCCGCACGGCGGCAGCCGGCAGCGGGCCGCCGGCGTTCACGGCGTCGTCAAGCGGCGGACCGATCACATACTCCGTCGCCAGCCACGGCCTGGGCGCCGAAGGGTCGGCGTCGTGGACCGCGGCACCGTGACGGCCGCCGATGACGCGTGCGGCGTCCGCCTCCAGTTGGAAGCGGGACCGCAGTGCCGTGTCCGAGGACAGACGGGCGTGCAGCGTCTTGACGGCCACGGTGCGTCCGCCTGCCGTTCGGGCCAGGTAGACGGTGCCCATGCCGCCGGCGCCGAGCCGGGCCAGCAACCTGTAGGGCCCGACGGTGGGCGGGTCGTCGTGAAGAAGAGCGGACAGCATCGGTTCAGCGCACCTCAGCGGGGAGTTCCGTGGCGAGCGCGCCCGCCGCCTGCTCGGACAGCGCCGCGACGACGCGGCCCGGCAGCGACACCGGCTCCGTCCCTTCGGCATGGGTTCCGTACGCGGCGCCGGGAGCCAACTCGGTCAACAAGCGCACCGGTTCGGGCCGCGCAGCCGGGTCCCTGGACAGGCAGGCCGCGATCAGCGGACGCAGCCCGGCGGGAATCTCGTCCCGCTCCGGCACGGTATGGCCGGTTGCCGCGTACGCCAGTACGGCACCCAGTGCGTGCACGTCGCCTGGCGCATCGACCGGTCCGCCCGCGACCTGCTCGGGCGCCAGACACCCCGTGTCGAGGGCTGGCAGCCCTGCGCGCGGCGTGCCCTCGGGCGCCGCGGCGCGCACCGCACCGAAGCAGGCCAGCAACGGCCCGTACGCGGTGAGCAGGATGGACGCCGGACAGATGCCGCCGTGCACCACGCCCAGGACGTGCGCCGACGCCAACGCCTCGGCCAGCGCGGCGCCGAGGACGCGCACCGCCTCCTCGGGCAGCGGGCCGCCGTGCGCGCCGAGGGCCGCGTTCAGTGGCAGAACGGGACGGTACGGCGAGGCGTGCCAGGGAAACGCCGCAGTGCCACCGAACTGCTCCACCGGCCAGAACCCGGGCTGCGTCAGCCGGTGGGCCCACTGAGCTTCGGCTGCCCAGCGGACCGGGTCGACGCCCGGCGCGGGCAGGCTCACCAGCACGGTGCGCGCTCCGTCCGCGCTGCGCGCCAGATAGCGGCGCTCCGGCACCACACGTGCCTCGGCCACCGCGACCAGCCGCGCGAGTGTGACGTACTCGCCGATCCTCGGCGGGTCGTCCTGCCGCAGTCCCTCCATAGCCGTCCCCCTCAGCTACTCGTATCGGGCCGTGAGCCTACCGGCGGGTGTCACAGCGTCGGCCCGGGGGGCGGCAGCACCGACAAGGTCACAGAAAGCGAAATGGGCAGTACGGCCACTTCTTGGACGCTCTGTACGACAGAGCGTCGCCTCCACCGGCCGTCCCGGATCGGTGTGCTCACTGTGAGGTCGTCGTTCGAGTGCCCGTCGAGCAGCGCCGCCGCCGTGAACTGCTCGTCCAGGATGGCGAGCATGCCCTCTTCGACGTGGTCGAAAGAGCGTCGGTCGAGTCGAGTCATCACGTCCACCGTGTGTTGAGCGGAGCGGATTCCGTCCGGCATGGCGGCAAAATTCTCGTCCTCGTTGCGCGGCGGAAGAAGGGCGTTGCCCTCGGCGGCCGCGAGGCCGATCAACCGATCCAGGTGTCGGCGCATGCGAACGGCGCGATCTTCGAAGGAGGCGGCGGCCCGCGCATCCGAGGCGCGCGGCGTGGGCTCCGGCGGATCTTGCATGCTGGTCATGGCGTCGCCTGGCCGGCACGAGCGGGGGAGTGGCGGTGCCGTCCGGCCCGGCGCGGCGAGCCACCGTACCCCTGGCCCTTCGGCGCACCCGAAAGCGATCAAAGCTCCTGGAATTCCCTGATGTCGCCTGGTAGCGCCACAGGGCGGCGATACCCCCGTCATCGGCATGCGGCAAACCTGGCGGGGCACCCGGCAGGTAGGCCTCGACCTAGGGAGTTCTTGTGCTGATTGTTGGCATTGTCGCCGTCTGTGTCGCTCTGGCCGTCCTGGCCTTCCTTGTCCCTCGCTTGTCACGCCACCCCGAACGCGGTACCCAGCGGACCCTGGGAGCCGGATCGCGCGTGGGCGGGAAGGCCCCGGGGGTCCTGGGGCGGATTTTCAGCAAGTCCTTCCGCAGCAGCTCCAAGGCGGTGGGACGTAGCGGCTCCGCAGGCCGACGCGCCCGAGGCCGCCTGCCGTTCTGAGGCTCTTCAGCCGGGCGGCTGATGTCTGCAGGGACGCCATTGTCACGGCGGTCGGGGCGGCCATGAGCCTCAAGAGGCCGCTGGGTCCTGTCCGCTCCGCACGCGGCCACCGCTCTCGCCGCCCTCACCGGTCACTGGTTACCGGTCACCAGCCCGGCCACCCGACTCACGCCGCCGCATGAGGCCCCGACGTGCCGGATCTCCCCTGGCCGGCTTCCCGTTCGTCGGGACCGCGGTGGATCGGCGTTCGCGACCCTGTCAGCGGCGCACCCGTACCGCCGTGCCGTGCGGCAACGATCTCGGCGGCGATGGACAGAGCGGTTTCCTCGGGCGTCCGGGCGCCGAGGTCGAGGCCGATCGGTGAGCGGAGGCGGGCGAGTTCGTGTTCGGTGACGCCGGCCTCGCGGAGCTTGCGGTTGCGGTCCTCATGGGTCCGGCGCGACCCCATCGCGCCGACGAACGCGACGGGCATCCGCAGGGCCTCCCGCAGCAGAGGGACGTCGAACTTGGCGTCGTGGGTGAGCACGCACAGGACGGTGCGTCGGTCGGTCTCGGTGCGCTGGAGGTACCGGTGCGGCCAGTCGACCACGATGTCGTCGGCCTCCGGGAAGCGGGCGCGTGTGGCGAAGACGGGACGGGCGTCGCACACGGTGACGTGGTAGCCCAGGAACACGCCGGTACGCACCAGGGCCGCGGCGAAGTCGATGGCACCGAAGACGATCATGCGGGGCGGCGGCACACTCGACTCGACGAACACCGTCAGGGCAGCACCGCAGCGCGACCCGCTCTCCGAGACGTCGAACGCGCCGGTACGCCCCGCGTCCAGAAGGGCGCGGGTCTCCGCCACCGCTGTGCGGTCCAGCTCCGGGGTTCCGCCGAGTCCGCCTTCGTAGGAGCCGTCGGGGTGTACGAGCAGGGCCCTGCCGAGGAGTTCGGCAGGCCCACGGGCTACCCGGGCGAGCGCGGCCGTCTCGCCGCGGGCGGCCGCCGACAGCGCCGCCGCCCACAGCCTCCGCGCGTCCGGCGCGTCCGCGCGGACCGGCGTGACCAGGACCTCGATTACCCCGCCGCAGGTCAGGCCCACCGCGAAGGCGTCCTCGTCGCTGTATCCGAACCGTTCGCGCGCCGTCACGCCGTCCTGGAGCGCCTGGGCGCACAAGTCGTACACCGCGCCCTCCACGCAACCCCCGGAGACCGAGCCGATGGCTGTGCCCTGGCCGTCGACGGCGAGGGCGGCGCCGGGCCTGCGCGGCGCGCTGCCGCCGACGGCCACGACCGTGGCGACGGCGAAGTCCCGGCCCTGCTCGACCCATCGGTTCAACTCTTCGGCGATGTCCAGCATCTCGGTCTCCTCGTGTGGGGTCGGCCGGCGGCGCCGGCGGCAGCTCCGCCGGCGCCGTGCGGTCTCATCCGGCGTCGGTGACCCCGCCTCCTGCCATCAGGACGCGGTCGGGCCGGATCGGCAGGGCCCGGTGGCGAACTCCGGTCGCGTGCCAGACGGCGTTGGCGATCGCCGCCGCGGCTCCGACGATCCCGATCTCGCCGATGCCCTTGAACCCGACCGGGTCGTCCTTGTCCGGGTCGTCCACCCAGTCCGCCTCGATCAGCGGTACGTCGGCGTTCGCGGCGAAGTGGTAGCCCGCGAGGTCGGCGCCGACGTGGGCACCCGACGCCTGGTCCCTGATCGCCTCCTCGTGCAGCGCCATGGAAAGCCCCCAGGTCATACCGCCGATCAGCTGGCTGCGCGCGGTCAGCGGGTTGACTATCCGGCCTGCTGCGAAGATGCCGAGCATGCGCCGGACGCGTACCTCACCGGTAGTGACATCGACGGCGACCTCGGCGAACTGTGCGCCGAAGGAGTGCCGTTCCTTCTTCGAGAGCGCGCCGACGGCCTCGGAGGTGTCCGACCGGGCGGTGATCCCCTCCGGCGGGATGTCGCCGCCCAGGGCGAGTTGTTCCCGCAGCTCGGCCACCGCAGCCGTGACCGCCCAGGCCCAGGAGCGGGTGCCCATCGAGCCGCCGGCGATCATCGCCTGCCCGAAGTCACTGTCCGCGATCCGTGTCCGGACACGGCCCGGCTCCACCTCCAACGCGTCCGCGGCGATCTGGGTCAACGCCGTCCGCGCCCCGGTCCCGATGTCCGCGGCATTGATCCGTACGGTGAAGGTGCCGTCCGCCTCGGCCGTCACCGCGGCGGTGGACGGCATCACCCCCGCGGGGAATGCGGCCGCCGCCGTACCGGTCCCGATCAGCCAGCGTCCCTCGCGGCGCACGCCGGCCCTCGGATCCCGGTCCGCCCAGCCGAACCTGCGGGCACCCTCCTCGAAGCAGGTGAGCAGGTTGCGGCTGCTGAACGGAAGCCCGGAGAGGGGCCCCGCGTCCGGTTCGTTGCGTGCGCGCAGCGCGATCGGGTCCAGGTCGCACTTCTCGGCGAGTTCGTCGAGCGCGCACTCCATCGCGAACGAGCCCGGCGCCTCGCCGGGCGCGCGCATGAATGTCGGGGTCGGCACATCCAGCGGCACGACGCGATTGACGCTGTGGTGCGCGTCCGCCTCGTACATCACGCGCCCCACATTGGCGCTCGCCTCGACGAATTCATGCACGGTCGACGTCATGTTCTGGGCCTGGTGGTCGAACGCGCGCAGTCGCCCGTCGGCGTCGGCGCCGAGCCGGAGCCGCTGCGCGGTGGGGCTGCGATAGCCGGTCAGCGAGAACATCTGACGGCGGGTCAGCACGACGCGGACCGGGCGGTGCAGGACAGTCGTGGCCATCACGGCGCACACCTGGTGCACGCGGAGGCCCTTGGAGCCGAAGCCGCCGCCGACATGCTCGGACCGTACCCGTACCGAGGCCGGATCGAGGGAGAAGAGATTGGCGAGCTCCGCCGCCACCCACATCGTGCCCTGATTGGAGTCGACGACGTCGAGCCGGCCACCCTCCCAGCGAGCCGTCGCCGCATGCGGTTCCAGCATGGCGTGGTGCTCTTCCGGCGTGCTGTACTCCGCGTCCACGACGACGGCGGACGCGGTGAGTTCGGCCTCGACGTCCCCCTTCTCCGCGGCGGAATTCTCCGGCGTGTACGTACCGGGTCGTCCGGCGGAGAATGCCACGTCGTGCGGCTCCTCGTCGTACCGGACCACCAGTGCCTCGGCGGCCTCCCTGGCCTGCTCGGACGTTTCGGCGACGATGAGCGCCACCGGCCAGCCCACATGCGGCACACGATCCTGCTGGAAAACCCCGAGGGTCGGGTCGGGCCGCCCCAACAGGCCCACGTAGTCGAGGTCGACGCGCGGCGCGTTCCCGTGGTGCAGGACGGCGAGCACGCCGGGCATCGCCAATACGGGGTCCGTCTCGACGGAGCGGACCCGGCCGCGGGCGATCGTGGACAGCACCAGCCAGCCGTGGGCGAGTTCGGCGAAGGGGATCTCGGCGGCGTAGCGAGCCGCTCCGGTGACCTTGGCCAGCCCTTCGAGTCGGGTGTGCGCGGTGCCGACGGCGCCTGTCACCGCGGTGGTTCCCGTCGCCGTGGTCATCGGGTGGCCTCCTCGGTGAGCTCGGTCAGCACGGCTACGACGAGGTTGCGCATCAGGGTCACCTTGTATCCGTTGTCGGGCAGTGCCTCCGCCGCTGCGAGTTCGGCGTCCGCGGCGGCCGCGAACGCCTCGGCGCTCGCCGGCCCCCCGGTGAGCGTCCGCTCCGCCTCCCGGGCCCGCCATGGCCGGGACGCGACCGCCCCGAAGGCCAGGCGCACCTCGTGGACGACTCCGTCGCGGACGTCGAGGGCGGCGGCGATGGAGCCGATCGCGAACGCGTACGACGCGCGCTCGCGCACCTTGCGGTAGCGGGAGATGGCGGCCACCGGAGCCGGCGGCAGGGTGATGCCGGTGATCAGCGCACCGGGCGGCAACGCGGTCTCCAGGTGCGGGGTGTCGCCCACCGGGAGGTAGAAGTCCGCGATCGGCAACTCACCGGGCCCGTCCGCCGTTTCGTACCGGACGACGGCATCGAAGGCGGCGAGCGCCACCCCCATGTCGGAGGGGTGGACGGCCACACAGTGCGCGGAAGCGCCCAGGATCGCGTGGTTGTGGTGCTCACCCTCGATGGCGGGGCAACCGCTGCCGGGTACACGCTTGTTGCACGGCTTGCTCAGATCGGCGAAGTACCCGCAGCGGGTGCGCTGGAGCAGATTCCCGCCGACCGTGGCCATGTTGCGCAGCTGCCCCGAGGCGCCGGCCAGGACGGCCTGGGCCAATGCGGGGTAGCGGCGGCGTACTTCGGGGTGGGCGGCGAGGTCGCTGTTGGTGACGGTGGCGCCGATACGCAGCCCGCCGTCGTCCGTGGTCTCTATCCCGCCGAGAGGGAGCTCGCGCACGTCGATGAGCAGCGCGGGGCGTTCCACCCCGGCCTTCATCAGGTCGACGAGATTGGTGCCGCCGCCGAGCGCGCGCGCATCGGGATCGGCGCCGAGCAGGGTGACCGCCCCGGAGACGTCGACCGCGCGCTGATAGCCGAATTCCCTCATGCCGTCACCTCCGCGCCCGCCGTGCCGCTGACATGCTGCGGCGCGGACGTCCCGTCCTCAGCCGCCCGTGCGACCGCCTGAACGATCGACACATACGCGCCGCAGCGGCACAGGTTGCCGCTCATCCGCTCCCGGATCTCGTCAGCGGTCAGGGGTGGCACGCCCGCTTCCGGCCGTACGTCGGCGCTCGCGGCGCTCGGCCAGCCCGCCGCGTGCTCCTCGATCACCGCGATGGCCGAACAGATCTGGCCGGGTGTGCAGTAGCCGCATTGGTAGCCGTCCAGGTCGAGGAACGCCTGCTGGACCGGATGCAGCCGCTCGCCGTCCGCCACGCCCTCGATGGTGGTGATCACGCGCCCCTCAGCGGCGACCGCGAGCTGGAGGCAGGAGACGGTTCGGCGTCCGTCGAGCAACACCGTGCAGGCGCCGCATTGGCCCTGGTCGCAGCCCTTCTTGGTGCCTGTCAGATCAAGGTGCTCGCGCAGCGCGTCGAGCAGGGTGGTGCGGTGGTCGACCGGCAGCGAGTGCTTTTCGCCGTTGATGTTCAGGGTGATGGCACTGGACGTCGATAGGGCCATGATCAGCCTTCTTTCGCGTATATGTGCGCGGCGGGCGGCAGCCCTGGGGCCGAGGTTCGGCCAGGAGGCCAAGCTGTCACTGTCACGCGGGAGCGAGAGCGTCGAACGAGACGATCCCGGCGGAAGTACGGGAGGAGAGGTGGCGCTGTGCGTAGAGCGGCGGGAGCTGGGAGACCTGCGGGGTATGCGGTGGCCCGCGGCTGGTCGCGCCGGCCGCCACCTGTCCCCACCAGTCGGATCTGCCGCTATGGTGGACCCAAGCGGACAACTGTCCGTTAGTCGTCAAAGCTACCGGACAGTTGTCCGCTTAACAAGCGGACCCATCCGTGAGTCCCGTGAAGCGCGCGATTCCCGGAAGGAGGACACGTGGCCCCGACAGAAGACGCGCCACTGCGCTCGGACGCGCAACACAATCGCGAGCGCATCCTGGAAGCGGCACTGGAGGAGCTGACGCGGTCGGCCGACGCGCCGCTGAGCACGATCGCGAAGAAGGCCGGCGTCGGACAGGGAACGCTGTACCGCAACTTCCCCAACCGCGAAGCACTCGTGCTGGAGGTCTACCGCTACGAAGTCCAGCAGGTCGCCGACAGCGCATCCCAACTCCTCAAATCCCGCGCACCCGACGAGGCCTTGCGCGAGTGGATGGACCGCCTCGCCCGGTACGCCATGGCGAAGGCCGGCCTGGCCGACGCGATGCGCCAGGCCACCAGCGCGAAGGGCAGCCTCGCCGGAGTGGGCCACGGCTCGGTGACCTCGGCCGTCACCCTCCTGCTGGAAGCCAACGAAGAAGCCGGCACCCTCCGCCCGGGGGTGACCCCCGACGACTTCATGCTCGCCATCGCCGGCCTCTGGCAGATCAACGCGCACGGCGGCGACTGGCAGTCGCGCGCCGAACGCCTCCTGGACCTGGTCATGGACGGCCTCCGCGCCGGTGCGCCCGGAGCGTGATCCGCGCGGCGCCGGCGCGACCGGCCCGGTCCCGACCCCGGGTGCGCCGCAGGCGGACCCTGCGGCGCACCGCCCACCTGCGGTCACCGGCCGGATGCGGCGGCCACCGTCGAGAGGGCTTCCAGGGTCGCCGGCAGACCCCGGGAATGGACCACGCCCAGCCTTTGTGTCGCCCGGGTGAGCGCCACATACAGGTCGCTCGCTCCCAGCTCCTCCGGTTCCACCACGATCACCGTGTCGAATTCCAGGCCCTTGGCCTGCCGGGGATCGATCAGCACCACGTGGCTGGTCAGGTCGGGGGAGGAACCGGCAGAGGCGTCCGGAAGGGCTGCCATGAGGGCCTCGTGCCGTGACCTTGAGGCGATCACGGCAAGGCGGCCCTCCTCCTGGGACTCCCGCGCGACGGCTTCGGCGACCGCACCGGGCAGGTCCTCTGCGCGCCGTGCCCAAGGCTGTATGCCCGTGGAACGGATCGAGCGCGGTGGCTCGAACGAGGAGTCGGTAGCCCGGGGGACCGCGGCCGCGACCTCCATGATCTCGGTCGGCGTACGGTAATTGACGCCGAGCCTGACATGCTGCCAGCGGTCGTCGACGTACGGGGCGAGGACCGCCTCCCACGAGCCGCAGCCACCCGGTTCCGCGGTCTGCGCCGGGTCACCGACCAGCGTCATCGAACGGGTGGGGCACCTACGCATCAGCAGCCGCCACATCATGGCGGACAGCTCCTGCGCCTCGTCCACGATGATGTGGCCGAAGGCCCAGGTGCGGTCGGCCGCGGCACGTTCGGCGGCGCTGCGGTGATCGGCCTCCTCGTGCCGGTGGGCGAGCAGTTCCGCGTCGACCAGGTCGTGCGCGGCCAGTACCTCCGAATCCTCGTCGTCACGGTCCTCGAACTCCTGGGTGCGCGAGCCGTAGGAGAGGTCGAGCACGCCCTGCGCGTACGCGATCCGCTCCTGGCGTTGCGCCTCGGCGGTGGCCTGAGCGGCGGAGTCGTCCTCGCCGAGAAGTTCCGCGGCCTCGTCCAGCAGCGGCACGTCCGCGGGCGTCCATGCGCCGTCGCTGCGACGGATCGCCGCCGCGTCCGCCTCCGGGAGGTGGACCGGTTCGGCGAGGAAGTCGGCGACCAGCTGCCGCGCCGTGAGGGAAGGCCACAACTCCTCGATGGCACCGTGCACTTCGGCGCTGACCGCGACCGCCTTGCCGAGCTGGGCGATGTCATCGGGACCGAGGAGGTTCGGCCCGCCAAAGGGGTCCGCGCCGATCCGCTCGGCCAGCTGAGCGGTGAGCGCGTCGATGACGCGGAACGCGAAGTGGGGACGGGCCAGATTGTGCGGCAGCCCGGTCTCCCGGGCCCGGCGCCGGGCCTCGCTCACCATGTCCGCGTCCAGCCGCAGCTCGCCGTCCTCGTGATCGACGACGATGACCGGGTCGGGCAGCGTCTGCCGGTCCCGGACAAAGCGCGCCAGCGCATCCGCCATCGCCCCGCCGCCCTTGACCTCGGCGGACCGAGCGGTGTCGGTTCCCGTCGCGGTGACGCCCGGGAAGAGCTCGGCGGGGGCGGCGAGCAGCACCCCCGTCTCGCCGAGCGCGGGGAGCACCTCCGCGATGTAGCCGAGGAACGCCGGGTTGGGCCCGACGATCAGCACGGCGCGCCGTGCCAGCTGCTCTCGATGGGCGTAGAGCAGATAGGCGGCACGGTGCAGCGCGACGACGGTTTTCCCGGTGCCGGGGCCACCCTCCACCACCAGGACGCCGTCGTGCGGGGCACGGATGATCCGGTCCTGCTCGGCCTGGATGGTCTGCACGATGTCGTGCATCCGACCGGTGCGCGCCGCGTCCAGCGAAGCGAGCAGGACGGCGTCCGCGTCGGATCCCTCGTGTCCGGTGCGCACGGAATCGGTGAGGTCCAGGATCTCGTCGTGCAGAGCGGTGACCTGGCGGCCCTCGGTCGTGATGTGGCGTCTGCGGCGCAGGCCCATCGGAGTGTGCCCGGTCGCGAGGTAGAACGGACGGGCGACCTCCGCCCGCCAGTCGATGACGAGGGGCGTACGTTCCGCGTCATCGCGCCGGATACCGATCCGGCCGATGTGGTGATCCCGGCCGTCGCGGAATGCCAGGCGGCCGAAGCACAGACCGTGCTCACCGGAGTCGAAGGCCGCGAGCAGGCCGGCCTGCTCAGCCACCAGCACATCTCGCTCCAACCGCGACTGAAAGGTGCTCACCTCCTGCGGCAGGGCTCCCCGCACCGCCGCCTCGGCTCCGTCCCGCAGCTCGGCGAGACGTCCGTAAAGCAGATCGATGAATTCCTGCTCGTTCCGTATTTCCGTGTTTGACAATGCAGCTCTGCTCCGATACTATTTGAAATGAAGATGAGGGTTGAGTTTTCAGCGCGAGTTCAAGACCGAGTTCAAAACATAGAAGCCCTAAATATACGCAGAGAAATACCCCGGCCGTCAATTCGGTGCGGGGGTTTTTTGTTTGGGCCGGGCGTGCCACAGGTCCGACGGCGGGGCCGGCCGGCAGGTGACCGGGCACGAGGTCCCCGTGCCCGAGCCGGAAAGGCCGGATGACAACGTGCCGGTTCCTGGGCTAAAGCTGCCGAAGGTGGTCACGCAGCCTTCGGGCGGCCTGCGACATGAGGGCGTCGGCTCCGGGCTGGGTACTGGCCGGAACGAGCGACTCGGTGAGGACGGCAATGGCGAAGGCCTGACCGTCGGAGTGTTCGACGACGCCGATCTCGTGGCGGAGGTTGAGGAGGGTGCCGGTCTTGGAGGACCAGGTCGTCAAGTCCGAGCTGAAGTCCGGGGCGAGTCGGTGCCGGAGCAGATTGTGGGCCATGAGACCGCGCACGCGCTCGGCCACTTCGGAGGGAATCTTCGACGGCGTCCACAGCGCTTGCAGCAGTTCGACGCAGGCGCGTGCGCTACCGGTGCTGGCGCGGGTGGTGTCGAGCTGCGGCACCCGATGACCGCGGCCGCTGGTGCCGGCGTCGATGGCGAGGGCGTGCGCGAGATGGGCCTGGGTGGCGTCGAAGCGTTCCGCCGGCGTGTCGGACAACTCGCGCATGCCGTGCCGGAAGGTGAAGCCGCGAAGGCCGAACTCCTGGAGGATGTCGGCGACCTGGGCGGGCGGGGTGAGCTCGAACAGCGTGTCGGCGGCGGTTCCGTCGCTCACGCAGGTGCTCAGGTAGAGCAGGTCGTCGATCGCGATCCGGGCGGGGTGCCGGAACCGGCTCAGCCCGGCCGGGCCGGGCGTGGCGATCCGCCCGGGTTGCACGTCGAGCTGCGTCGCCCCGTCGAGCTCGCCCCTTCGGATCCGCTCCGCCGTCGCCAGCGCGAGCGGAACCTTGACCAGGGATGCGGCAGGCAGCTGGGTCTCCGGCTCGATCCCCAGCTCTTCTCCCGTGTGCAGGTCCCGCACGAGCACACAGCCGCGCATACCGCCGTCGTGCAGCTCCCGCTGAATCTCGCGAAGCATCGCCGCCGAGCTCACGCGGCCGCCCCATCCGCGGTGCCCGCCCGGGCGTCCGCACTGAGGCAGCGGGCGATGGCGTCGCCCAGGCGCTCTTCGAGGTGCTGCGGATTGCCGTCCGCGGTGGCGGAGAGGGCGAACCCCCTGCCGAGCGTGATCTCACCGATGGGCCGCCAGCGCAGGGCGAGTTCCTCGGCTTGCGCAGGCGTGCACAGCAACAGGTCGCGTGTGCAGAGGACTTCTGCCGCTGCGGACGTCAGATCGGTCGCGGCGACGAGCTGGGCCGGCCGCAGGCCAACGGCGTCGCGCAGTCGCGTCAGGGGGTCACGGATGTGCGGCACGTCGTCTTCCGGTTGGATCCAGATACGGCAGGCCGGGCCGACGGAGACTCGTCCGACCCGCAGCGTTTCGAGGTAGACGCGCTTCACGCCGGGATCCTGGGCACTCGCCAGTCCCAGTGGTGCCGACCATGTCGCCTCGTCCGGCGGCACTGCGAGCAACGCGGCACGCACCTGCTGCGAGTGGAGGAGTTCCCTGCGTCGGGCCGGCTCGGTGACCCGCAGGTCGAGCGTGATGCCATGCCCTCGCGCCTCGGCGACGAGGCGTGCGAGGCCGGCAGTGGAGCAGGTGCCGGGCACCGCGAGTCGCCAGGGCTTGCGCTTGGCGGCTTCCGCCTCGTCCAGCAGCACATCGGCCGTCTGCACGAGCTGTCGGGCCGACGGAAGCATGGCCCGGCCGAACGGGGTGAGGACGGCTCGTCGCGACGTGCGCTCGAACAGCTGCTCACCGAAGCGTTCCTCCAGGGCGGCGACGCGACGGCTGGCCACCGACTGAGACATCCGGGCAGCGTCCGCTCCGACGGTGAAACTGCCGTACTCGCTGACGCTGACAAACGCACGACACGCCCCCAACAGATCCACAACCAGGACCCTATGCCAGATCGGCATGAAAGAGCGCATGAGGGTATTGGACCGCATGACCACACGAAGGTGAGGGTGCTTGCGACACAAGACCACGCTACGGGATGGGGTGTTACTCCATCCCCTGTGCGCCCTGTTTGCGGGGCACCCGGAGGTTGGATCATGCAGCACACTCGTGCCCGGCGAGCTTTCATCGGCGCGCTCGTCACGCTCGCCCTCGTCCCCCTTGCGGCCTGCGGCGAAGGCGGTTCCCCCGCCTCGTCGTCCCCGTCCGCCGCAACGAAGCCGAGAGCGGACGCGAAGCCGTCCGCCCGCGAGTTCAAGGAACTTGAGCGCAAGTTCGACGCGCGGCTGGGCGTCTATGCCGTCGACACCGCAACGGGGCGTGAGGTGGCCTACAACGACGGCGAACGGTTCGCCTACGCCTCCACGTTCAAGGCGCTGGCCGCCGGTGCCGTGCTGCGAAAGTATTCCCTGAACGGGATGGACCGAGTGATCAAGTACTCCAAGGACGACCTGGTCGCCAACTCTCCCGTGACCGAGAAGCACGTAGGGACCGGACTGAGCCTGGGCGAGCTGTGCGACGCCGCCGTCCGGTTCAGTGACAACACCGCCGCCAACCTGCTCTTCGACCAGCTTGGCAGGCCCAAGGGCCTCGACGCCGAGCTTGAGAAGATCGGTGACCACGTCACCCGGATGGAGCGCCCCGAGCCGCAGCTGAACGAATGGGCCCCGGGCAGCACGCGGGATACGAGCACGCCGCGGGCGTTGGTCAAGGACCTGCGCGCGTACGCAGTCGGAGACGTCCTCCGCAAGGGCGAACGAGCACAGCTCACCAAGTGGCTGAAGACCAACACCACCGGAGCCGAGCTCATCAGGGCCGGTGTGCCCAAGGGGTGGGTCGTCGGCGACAAAACGGGAATGGGCGGCACCTACGGCACCCGCAACGACATCGCCGTGGTGTGGCCCCCTGGCGCCGCCCCCATCGTCATGGCGATCCTGACGAACCGCAGCAAGGAAGACGGGGACTACGACAACAAGCTGATCGCGGAAGCGGCATCCGTGGTCGCCGACGCGATGTCGTAGCGGCACGGATGCGTGCGGCGGGGGAGCGGGTGGTGGCCGGCCGGGCTCCCGCCGGGCAGTCGCGGGGCCTACCGGAGCCGGAGAGCCCTGGCCCGCCCCGGACGTGAGGTCGACCGGCGGCTCAGGCCGAGAGCGCCGGTTCCTCCTGGTCGGCGTCGTGCGCGCAGGCGACAGCCAGCTCGTCCATGGACACCTCCAGCACGGTAGCCAGCGCCGCCACGGTGAAGAAGGCGGGAGTCGGCGCCCGCCCGGTTTCGATCTTGCGCAACGTCTCGGCCGACAACCCTGCCGCGGCGGCCACCTCCACCATGCTGCGATCGCCGCGCGCCTGACGCAGCAGTGCGCCGAACTGCTCTCCGCGCTGCCGTTCCCACGGAGTCAAAGGAGTTCTCACCATACCCGTGATACTAATACCGGTATAAGAATTGGGTGCCGGTACGTAGGTATGGGAGTTGCGGGACATGGTGGAGATCAAGACGGATGCGGCGCTGGAAGCCATGCGGGAGGCCGGGCGCGTCGTGGGCCAAGCACTAGCCGCTGTCCGGGAAGCGGCAGGGGTCGGGGTGTCCCTGCGTGACCTGGACGCAACGGCCCGCACGGTCCTGACCAAGGCCGGGGCCCGCTCGCCCTTCCTCGGCTACCGGCCTTCCTTCGCTTCCACTCCCTTCCCCGCGGTGATCTGCACCTCGGTCAACGACGCGGTGGTGCACGGCGTCCCCACCGATTACCGCCTGCGCGACGGTGACCTGGTCAGCATCGACTGCGGGGCCGAATTGGACGGCTGGACCGGCGACGCCGCCATCAGCTTCACCGTCGGCACACCTCGTCCCGCCGACCTCGACCTGATCGACGCCACCCAGGAGGCCCTCGACGCCGGCATCGCCGCGGCCACCGTGGGCCACCGGATCGGCGATATCTCCCACGCCATCGGCGCCGTCGCCCGCTCCGCGCGCTGCGGAATGCCCGCCGACTTCGGCGGCCACGGCATCGGCCGCCGCATGCACGAAGACCCCTCGGTCCCCAACCGCGGACGCCCTGGCCGCGGCTTCCCCCTGCGCCACGGCCTGGCCCTCGCCATCGAGCCCATGCTCATGGCCGGCGGGCGCGACGACTACCGCACGGGCGCCGACGGCTGGACTCTGCTCACCACTGACGGCAGCCGGGCAGCCCACATCGAGCACACCGTCGCCATCACCGAAGAAGGCCCCCGCATCCTGACCCTGCCCTGACCGTCACCTTCGCCAGAACAAGTGGTGCGTCACGCCGCTCGGGCTGGGCACGGCATCGAGGTGGAACCGGTCGAGCAGCTCATCGGGTGACTCCCAGAGTCGCACCCCCGACCCGAGCCGCACCTGCGAGACGGCCACGTGCAGGGTGTCGACGAGGTCGGCGTCGAGGAACTCGCGGATGGTGGTGGCCCCGCCGCCGAGTCGTACGTCCTTGCCCTGCGCCGCGTCCCGCGCCCGCTCAAGAACGGTGGCCGGGTCGTCGTCGACGAAGTGGAACGTGGTGTCGGAGAGTGTGAACGAAGGACGCTTGTGGTGGGTCATGACGAACACCGGGGTGTGAAACGGGGGCTCGTCGCCCCACCAGCCGCGCCAGTCATGGTCCTGCCAGGGCCCGCGCTGGGGCCCGAACTTGTTGCGGCCCATGATCTCGGCGCCGATGTTGCGTGCGTAGTCTCGCGTGAAGTAGTCGTCGAGACCGCGACTCCCGCCGGGGTCGGTACGCCGGGGCCAGCTCGCAGTGGCGCCGGCCCAGGCGAACAATTCCCCGGGATCGGCATGGCCGAACGGTCGCTCGAGGCTCTGGTGCTCACCGGCACCGAATCCGTCGGACGAGATGCTGAAGTTCTGGACTCTCAGCAGCTGATCCACGTGTTTCCTCCTGCGTCTGCGGGCCCGGCGGCGAACCTCGGGTCTCTTGGGTGGGGACAGGTCGTCCAGGATCACGCAGATCGGGCGCCTTCCGGGCGCGCCGCGCGTAATGGCGCCGGGGCACTTGAAGAGACACGTAGCCGGAAGCCACAACGGGGGAACACGGATGACCGCCATTCATGTGACGGTGTGGGAGGCGACGGTGCCTCTGACGTAGCCGACGTCGTCGGCGTCCGTCTGCTGCGCGTGGCCGGCTACTACCCACGCACCCAACCACCCGCCACCGTCAATGCCGCCCTGCGGGAGCTGCGGGGACAGGGCGGCGAACACCGGCCTGGCCTGGTGCACTTCAGGCTCAAGAGGGCGTGGCCGGCGTTCAACCCAGGAATGCCGCCGTGGTCGCCACGAACTGGTCGGCGTCGTCGAGCCAGGGGTAGTGGCCCGCCCCCGGCTGCACCACGAGCCTGGCGTCAGGGAAGACCTCCGCGAACTCAGCCGCCGTCCGGGGTGGGCTGTTCAAGTCGAACTCTCCGGTGAGCAGCAGGACGGGGGCCTCGCAAGTGGCGAGCGCCGCGCGAGTGCTCTCCGAGTGGAAGGCGCCCTCGGCGGCGAAGAGAGCGACAGCCTCCTGGTTGCGCGGTTGACCGGCTGCATGGTGCTTCTGTGCCGCGGTGTCCCAGCGGCCGTAGAAGAAGGGGCTGATGGCATCCCAGTCCTCGCCCGTGCCTTCGGTGATCGCTTCCAAGGCGGCGAACGCCGCCGGAAACCACGGCTCGTTCCTACGAAGCTCTGCGAGCTCGCGTCGCGTCTCCCCGGTGATCGCGATGCCGACTGCACGAGTGCCGGGGCCGATCAAAGCGAGTTTGCTGACCCTCTTCGGGTAGCGGGCCGCGTACTGTGCCGCGATGTTCGTGCCGGCGGAGTGGCCGAGAAGGGCCATCCGGGGAAGTTCGAGGTGCGCGCGCAGCGCCTCGACGTCGTCGACCAAGTGATCGCAGCGATAGGAAGAGACGTCTTCGGGGATCGCGGACCGGCCGGTGCCGCGCAGATCCGGAACGATCAGCTGGTGGTGCCTGGACAGCCCGCCGAGGTCGCTGAGGTAGAGGGAGTCCGCGGGGCCTCCCGGGAGGCAGACGACCGGGTCGCCGGCTCCGGTCAAGCGGTAGGCGAGCCGGGTTCCGTCAGGTGCGGAGAAGGTAGGCATGACGGACACCTTGTCAGTCATAACCAGGTTCTACAACCGGGTTATGATGAGGGAATTCCGGTATACATCCGAGCTATGGCAAGGAAAGAGATGACGCCTCAGGGCCATGAGAGGCTGACCGAGGAGCAGGCCGAGCGGATGCTCGCCGAGATGAACGACGTCATCCGGGCAGGCGAGGAGATGCGCCAGCTGCGGGCCGAAATGATCAAGCTGCTCGCCGGCTTCGGCTGGACCCAGGAGAAGATCTCCCAGCTCACCGACATGAGTCAGCCTGCTGTCTCCAAGCAGGTGAGAAAGGACAAGGCGGGCGACCCGCTGACCCCGATGGGGCTCTCCCTCGACCAGGACGACGCGCCGTGGCTCGAAGGGCGCCTGTGGGGTCTCGCCGAGGACCTCTCCGAGACCCTCAACGACACCGCTCGCTGCACCCGCTGTGTCCATGCCTTCGCACGGGGAAAGAAGCGCTTCACGCCTCAGAACGTCGACGAGTTGCGGCGCCTCGTCGAAGAGGACCTGATGCTGCGTCGGGCAGAGATGTCTGCGGGCTATCGGGACGCGTACGACGAGATCAGCCGGGGCCTCGACGTCCCCGCCCGCTCGAAGATCACCACCACCGCGCCGGCCTCGCTGCGCCGAGCCCTCGCCCGCCAGGTCCAACGCGATTACCTCAGGGACTACGCCTAGGTTCCGTCCGGCGGATCGTGGCGTCGTAGGCATGCAGGACATGCACGGCATTTTGACGGAGCACGCCCGGTGTCTCTTCGGGGGCGAGTACCGGCCCACACCGGCGTGCAGCCTAGAACACCAGGAGCGGAGGTGGGCTGATCACGGCATCAGCCCGCGATGGGTCGAGGCCGCGGTGACGGTGCCATAGCGGCCGTAGGCGCCGCCGGCTCAGCTCTCCGGTTACGCCGAGGCGCGATACCGGCTGCTTTCCGCGGCGAACTCACAGAAGGAGCCGACGATCCGCTGGAAGCTGCGTGGATCGATGTCTCGGCCGGCGTTCCATCGTGCCCAGGGGCCGTGCGGAGTGAGGAATCGCGTCGCATTACCGGTGGCGCGAGTGGCATCGAGGTGAAGCAGCGCGCCGATGGCGAACGGCTGGTCGTAGTGGAGGTAGGGGCGCGCCAAGTAACGGTCGAGGTAGTCAATCAGTGGAACGGCGTCCTCTGCGGTGCCGAACGCAGCGAGTGCGATGCAGTAGGCCTCACCCGCGTAACAGACTTCGCTCGCGAGCAGAAGCTGCCCCAGCCGGTCGCGGAACGTGGTTCTGCCCGCGACGGCGATCAGCCAGGCTGCCACCTTGCGTTCGCGCCATCCGCCGTCGAGGAGGATGCCGAGTTCGCGAGGGGTGATCTCCTCGGCGGCCTCGGCAAGCTCCTGAGCGAACCGGGTGCGCTCGCGACCCTCCAAACGCAGAAGACTGCCACCGAGCCGAAGGTAGCGACGGTCGGTCACCACATACCGGTGAACCAATTCACGCAGCTCGGAATCCTCGTGGGCATGGCGCATCACGGCATTCTGTCGTGCGTGAACCCAACGAGTCAGTGGGTTCTGCTGGGTCGGGGGGCCATCACCTCCGATCCGTCGGTCGCGAGGCCGTCGCCGATGCCGAACGCGAGGCATCCGCCAGACCCCGCGAGTGGCGCCGCGCATCGCTCACCTGCGGAATCGAGCCAGGAGAGCGCTTTATTGCCAAGCACAGGCATCTCAGAGACAGCACCGACGAGCGCGGGCTACACATGAAGGCGGGCAAGGGCATCGGCTCTCCTCGGGGAGAGGGGAGCCACCGTCGGGGGAGGCTTGGGTAATTGCTGACGATCAACGTGGCGGTATTCCTCGCTGTCATCGTCATCCTGCGGCTGCGTCGCCGTACGGAAGCCAGAAGCAGGTTCGACGAGAAGCTGACCGTGTTCATCGTCCTGGCCCTCGGGGTGCTGATCGCTCCGACGGCAGTAGGCCACGGAATTCTGGACTTCCTCACCCAGCTTGTGAACGGCCTCTCGCGAGCCGTCCAGTGAGGCCGTCAGGTAGACGCGTGCCCTTCCCGGCGAAGTCGTCGTGGACGAAACCGCCGCGACGGGCACGAGCCTCGGCCGATCGGTAACCGGAGGGGCATCGCTCGGGCCTGCCCACGGCGCGCCGGCAGCCGCACCGCACCGCACCGCACCGCAAGAAACCAGGTATCTCACCCGGGGGACACATGGCAGCACCAGCACGACGCCGATCCACCCGCTCTCGCCGCCCCGTCACGAGACGCCGGTCCCGCACGGCCCGGTCCCGCACTGCCCGGCGCCGTACGCGCGAGACCGCCACCGGCCGCCTCATCGCCGCCGTCATCATCCTTGCGACGGTCGTCGCCGCGATCCGCGAATATCCCGTCACCGTCAGCGTCGTGGCAGCCCTCGCCGTGGCAGCGGCCGTTCTCCTTCTCCTCGTACGCACCGGTCGGATCAACCTGCCCGCGCTCCCTACCGGTGTCCGGGCGGACTTCACGCACAGCATCGCCGCCTACCACCACATGACCGGGACCCAGTTCGAGCACGCCATTGCCGATCTGGCGCGCCGGGAACCCGCCGTCCGCGCCGCCACCGTCTCCGGCGGCGCCAACGACCGCGCCCTCGATGTCCTCCTCCAACTCACCGACGGCCGCCGCATCGCCGTCCAGTGCAAGCGCTACGCGCCGTCCAACCGCGTCGGAGCCCCCGTCATCTATGCGGTGAACGGCACCTACCGCGCCTACCACCGCTGCGACCAGGCCCTGATCGTCACCACCAGCACCTTCACCCCGGCAGCACAACGCGCCAACGCCGAACTCGACCACCCCCTGCACCTCGTCGACGGCAGAGCCCTCGGCCGCTGGGTTTCGGGAGGTCGGCCGCCCTGGGGCGGCTGACGGCTGTGCGTACGGCGTGTCGGGTCAGCCAGGTGCCGGTCAGATACGGACCAGCATCTTCCCGGTGTGCCGGCCGTCCATCAGGCCGAGGAAGGCGTTCACCGCGTTGCCGATGCCGTCCTCGATGGTCTCCCGGAAGGTGATGTTGCCGCCGACCAGCCAGTTGCTCATCTCGCGGGCGAAGTAGGGCTGGAGGGCCGAGTGATCGCCGACCTCGAAGCCGCGCAGGGTGAGGCGCTTCTTCACCACCTCGATCAGGTTGCGCGGACCGGGCGGCCGCTCGGTGGCGTTGTAGCCGGAGATGGCCCCGCACAAAGCCGCTCGACCGTGCGGGTTCAGCGCGTCGATGGCGGCTTCCAGATGGTCGCCTCCCACATTGTCGAAGTACACCTCAATGCCTGTGGGGGCAGCCTGCATGAGCTGCTCGCGCACGCTGCCGTCCTTGTAGTTGAAGGCAGTGGTGAAGCCGAGTTCGCCGATCAGGTACTTCACCTTTTCGTCGGAGCCGGCGCTGCCGATGACGGCCTCGGCCCCGCGCAGACGAGCGATCTGGCCTGCCAGGCCGCCCACTGCGCCGGCTGCTCCGGAGACGAAAACGGTGTCACCCTCGCGCAGGTCGGCGATCTCGGTCAGCCCGACGTAGGCGCTGAGTCCAGGCATGCCGAGCACTCCGAGGAAAGCGGAGTCCGATACGCCCTCGACCCGCTGGAGCCTTGTGAAGAGCCCGGCGTGGGCGACAGCAGCAGTGCGCCAGCCCAGGTTGCTGAGTACGAGGTCTCCCGGAGCCAGCTCGGCCGCGCGCGACTCGACGACCTGGCCGACGGCCCCACCGGTCATCGGCCGATCCAGTAAGTAGGAGGGGACATCGGTCTCCGGGGCGCCCATGAGGGCCCGCATGTATGGGTCCACCGAGAGGTAGGTGTTGCGGACAAGGACCTCGTCGGCGCCCGGCAGGGGCAACGCTCTTTCCATCAGGCGGAAGTCGCCTGCGACCGGCTCTCCCACGGGCCGTGCGACCAGATGCCATTCCTGTGCGGTCCTCGTCATGACCTGGATTCCTTCCCTACATGACGGCACGAGCCAACTTGTCGGATCGACGGCTCCGCGGCGGCATACTCGGCCTCTCGTCGATCTGCTTCACGCCTGGGAGCGGCAACTCTGCGGACTATTCCGTCTGTTCAGGTGGGTCGGTGGTGCTCGCGTCGAACTCCGCAGCCCAGCGTTCCGACCAGGAATGCAGGCCGCTGAGCGCGTCGATGACCTCCTCCCCGAGCGCCGTCAGTCCGTAGCCGTCATTGAGGTCGCGCTCCACCAACCGAGCCTCCGACAGCTCGACCAGACGCTGCCGCAGCACGCTCGAAGACATGCCGTCGCACCGCTGCTGCAACGTACGGAACCCCAGGGGCTGGTCGCGTAGTTCCCACAGGATCCGCAAGGTCCAGCGGCGGCCGAAGAGGTCGAGTGCGGCCATGAGCGGACGGCCCGTGGTGGAGCCGCGGACGCGGTTGCCCGGTCTGGGAGTTGAGGGCATGTCGCTCGGTGGTTCCTCTCCGAACAGGCTGGTGCTTCGATTTCAGAAACACTACCCTCTCCCGTGATTCGAAAATCGAAGCACGGGGAGGGAGCGGGATGCCTGAACGGATAGCGCCGCTGGAGCAGCCCTACCAGCCGGAGGCCGCGGCAGTACTCCGCCGGATGATGCCCGGCGACGAAGAACCCATCGCGCTCTTCCGGATGTACGCGCGCAACCAGCATCTCGCCGAAGCGCTGCACGGTTCATCGACCGCACGTGCGCCCTGTGCGGCTGCGAGTACGAATGGGGCGTGCACGTCGCCCGGTTCGCCTCACGTGCCGGGCTCACCACGGAGCAGATCGCATCTCTGACCCATGGCACGAGTGCGGACACCTGCTGGAGCGCCGAACGTGACCGGCTGCTCCTCGACGCCACGGATGCGCTTCACGCCGACCATGACATCGACGACCTGCTGTGGACGCGTCTCAGCGCGGAGTTCTCCCGTGAGCAGCTCCTCGACCTGTTCATGCTGTGCGGCTGGTACCACGCCGTCAGCTTCACCGCCCGCGCAACCAGGCTCGCACCGGAAGCCGGCACACCGCGGTTCTGCGACTTTCCAGCCGCCAGGCCGGGGCTGCCCAAAGCGCGACGTGTAGGTGATTGATGTCGTTGTCGGGGTGGCCTGTGGTGGGCAATGGACCCTTCAGCCGAGGATGAGCGGGAGGTTCGTGGCGAGTTCGCCCAGCGCGGCCGTCTCCGCGTCGGTCGGCGTGCGACGTCCCGTGCCGATCAGCAGCGCGTCCTTGTCGGAGAACGAGATGGGGAACGAGGCCCCGGCGATCTTCTCCAGCGCTGCGCGTGCGGCCGCCAGGGTCTCGGCGGGCGGCTCGGCGGCATCAGGCAGATGCGCGATCAGGTCGAGGTGGTGCAAGGTCCATTCGAGCAGGTACGCGGACAGGTAGTCGCCGACGGTCAGCACCTGGTCCTGGGTGCTGACGCGGGCGGCGGGATCGGCCAGTTCGGCTGCGCGGCCCGCGGCGGAACCGACGTCGTCGAGGTGGAACTTGAGCAAGCGCGGCTCGCCGTATGCCGCTGCCAGCCGGGGGATCAGCGCGTCGAGCGGATCCTCGCCGGTCGGGGGGTCGACGAGATTCCAGTAGGTGACCGCGTCCACGGTCGGCTCGGTTGCGGCGGGCGTGACCAGGGTGATCAGAACGTCCTGGGCGTCGATGACCAGGTGGCACACCAGGTCCCGCACGAGCCAGCCGGTACAGCCGGACGGCAGCTCGAAAGACTCGTCCGGCATTTCGGCGACCGCCGTGCGCAACGCCGCCCAAGAGCGTGAGAAGAGATCCACTGCGGCACGGTAACGCCGCACCGGAACGGCGGACAAGCACATTTTGGGCGGTCGGTTCGCGTTCCCAAGGCCTTCACGTGACTGGTCGCCGAGCTGGTTGTGCAGCGAGTCGGACCCCTCCAGCCGGCACCACTCGCGGTGGCAAGATGGCGGCTCCAACGATGCTGAGGGGCCATCACGCGTGCACACGCCTGCCGACTACCTGGAACTGGCGCACGCCGAGAACGACGCTGCTGTCCTGCATCGACTCGCGCGATGCCCGTACCCCTTCGTCTGGCACGCGCTGGCTGTAAATCCCCGTACGCCGCCCGCTACCCTTCTGGAGCTGAGCGCGTCCCGTGACAGCGCCTGGAACAACAACAAGCTTCTTCGCCTGTTGGCGGAGCATCCCGGTGCGGACCGCATCGTTTTGCTAGCTGTCCTCGATGCGGTGGCAGCGGTCCTCACGGAGGGCGAACGGCCCTATGCCGCCGTTCTTGCTCTGGCGGCACGGCGAGAACTTGGTGTGGAAGAGGTACGACGGCTCGGGGCTCTCCGGGGGGCTTCCGCTCGTCTGCGCAGCTTGCTCGACCGGGAGCTCGGTTACCGGGCTTGAGCCGTCCCATCCCCGCCAGACGGCCCGGGATGCGAGCCACAGCGGACCGCCATCGTCGACCACCCCGCCCCGCTGCTCGCTCCAGCCCCGCTGAACAGACCCGAGTGACGGCCACGCCCCAGGTCTCTTGTTTGGATCAACCCGCGAGCCCACGGACAGCCACGACAACCCCGACCGCGGGCAGACCTCCCCGATCATCAAGGCACTCCCTGCCATGAGGCCGGCGCTCACCTGCTGCGGCTTTAGCCGCCTGCTGCGGGTCGTCATGGCCGTCCACCCGTGCTGGGAACGGGAGTTACCGCCCCGTGCTGCCGTCGATCTGCTCGCGGAGGATGTCCGCATGCCCGGCGTGCCTCGCGGTCTCCTCGATCATGTGCACCAAAATCCACCGCATCGACGGTGCAGGCGTCTCACGCAGCGAACGGACTCCGGGCCGGTTCAAGTCCTCGCACGATGCCGCGATTTCGTTACTCCTCGCGACCGCGTCCCGATAGGCGTCCAGCGCGTCATGAACCGTCTCGTCCGCGCTCGGTGACTCGTCCTCCCATGGGTCGGTCCCCGTGCCTTCATAAGCCCATACGAACCAGTTGAGCTCGACCGCCGTCAAGTGCTTGACCAACCCGAGCAAGCTCGTTCCCGACTCCACCCCTGGCCTGCGGGCCTCCCGTTCCGGGACGCCAACTGCCTTGGCCGCGACGGCATCGCGCAAGTAGTCGAGGAAGGTCAGCAAGGTCGTCTTCTCGTCGGCATTGAGCCCTGGCGGCCGCAGGTCGGCGCGCGAATCCGTCTCCGTCATCATGCGAGGTTACGACATGGGCGAGTCGCGGCGGCGGCCATTATTTGCCGCCCCTCGGTGCTGCAGTTCTCCGGCGGCCTGTCCACCCAGCTGATGCTGGGCCTGCTGTCCGGCATGTTCTTCATGACCTGGGCCTTCGTCCACTCGGCGAAACGCCTGTGAGCGGTTGCCCTGACGGACCGAACGAAGCCGACGGCAACTGCTGCCCCGTGCAGCCCGAAGTGGCCACGAACACGATTGCAGCCAGCACCTCTCGATCACCGTGCCGCCGTCGGCCACCACCCCGAGACCGGCCCCCCGGGCCCCTGATCGGGGCCCGGGGAGGGCTCACTTCCGGAGGGGTTGGGTGAAGCGCAGCATGTTGCCGGCGGGGTCGCGGAACGCGCAGTCGCGGACGCCGTAGGGCTGGTCCATCGGCTCCTGCAGCACCTCGCCGCCCGCGGCGTTGATGCGCTCGAAGGTGGCGTCGCAGTCGGCCGTCGCGAAGATGACGCCGCGCAGCAGGCCCTTGGCCATCAGCTCCGCCATCGTCTGTCTGTCGGCCGAAGAGGCGTTCGGGTCGGCGAGGGGTGGTTCCAGGACGATGTTCACGTCCGGCTGCGAGGGTGCCCCGACGGTCACCCAGCGCATCCCCTCGAACCCGACGTCGTTGCGTACCTCGAGGCCGAGCACATCGCGGTAGAAGGGGATCGCCTTGTCGTGGTCGTCGACGGCGATGAAGGTTTGGGAAAGCGTGATGTCCATGGCGTTCACGCTACGGCTGAGCGGCGGGGCTCGCTTCTCCATTCCTGACCGGTCGCGTGTGGATCTTGGCAATGCAGGCAGGGATGGCGGCGCCGTGATCATGGCTGCGGGCACGATAGGCGCTCGGGCTCTCGCCGACGAGCTCGGTGAAGCGCGAGCTGAACGACCCCAGCGACGTACAGCCGACCGCGAAGCAGACCTCGGTCACCGAGAGGTCGCCACGTCGCAGGAGCGCTTTTGCCCGCTCGATGCGGCGGGTCATCAGGTAGCTGTAGGGCGTCTCGCCGAATGCGGCGCGGAAACTGCGGGAGAAGTGGCCCGGCGACATCAGGGCGTCGCGCGCCAGCGCCGGGACGTCGAGCGGCTCGGCGTAGTCGCGGTCCATCCGATCGCGGGCCCGCCGCAGTCGGACGAGGTCGTCGAGGCTCTGACGTTTCACCTGATCAGTTTCCCACAGCACCCGAGACAGGGGGAGGGACAGCTTGCGCGACGGCGGGGGAGTCGTGATCGTGCGTCGCCCAGCGGGGCCCGGACGATGCCGGGATCACACCGATGCCGGTGCCCGAACCGATCAGGAATGGAGAAGCGCATGTCACGGAGCTGCACATAGCGTGACCGCCATGGACATCGCCACGCATGCCGTCCCTCTCGCGTCGAGTGGGACCCCGGCCGGCGTCAGACGGACGGCCGTCCCGCGGCCCAGGCCGACACCTCCGCTCCGATAGTCAGAGGTCTGTGCTGCGATCGGGCCGGCGAAGGAGAATCAGACGTACGGCTCGCAGCTGGTCGGATCGAGCCAGGCGACGACGGAGGCCGCGAAGACGGTCCCGCCCAACAGATGGAGACACGATGAGCAGGGCCACGAGGACGGGCACGCAGTCGCCTGAACCGCACGTTGCCGACAGCCACGACCTGATCCGCGTGCACGGCGCACGCGAGAACAACCTCAAGGATGTCAGCATCGAGATCCCGAAGCGCCGCCTGACGGTGTTCACCGGCGTCTCCGGCTCGGGCAAGAGCTCTCTGGTGTTCAACACGATCGCCGCGGAGTCGCAGCGGCTGATCAACGAGACCTACAGCTCGTTCGTGCAGGGCTTCATGCCGACGCTGGCGCGGCCCGAGGTCGACGTCCTCGACGGGCTGACCACCGCGATCATCGTCGACCAGCAGCGGATGGGTGCCGACCCCCGTTCCACGGTCGGCACCGCCACCGACGCCAACGCGATGCTCCGCATCCTCTTCAGCCGGCTCGGTAAGCCGCACATCGGCTCGCCCAACGCATTCGCCTTCAACGTCCCCACGGTCCGGGCGAGCGGTGCGATCACCGTCGAGCGCGGCGACAGGAAGGCGGTCAAGGCGACCTTCACCCGCACGGGCGGCATGTGTCCGCGCTGCGAGGGCCGGGGCTCGGTCACCGACTTCGACCCGTCCGCGCTGTACGACGACAGCAAGTCGCTCAACGAGGGCGCGCTCACGATCCCCGGCTACAGCATGGACGGCTGGTACGGCCGCATCTTCAGGGGCTGCGGCTTCTTCGACCCGGACAAGCCGATCCGCAAGTACACCAAGCGCGAGTTCCACGATCTTCTCCACAAGGAGCCGACCAAGATCAAGGTCGAAGGCATCAACCTGACGTACGAGGGGCTGATTCCGAAGATCCAGAAGTCGATGCTGTCCAAAGATGTCGACGCGATGCAGCCGCACATCCGCGCGTTCGTGGAGCGGGCGGTGATGTTCGCCATCTGTCCCGAGTGCGATGGCACCCGGCTCAGCGAAGCGGCTCGGTCATCGAAGATCAAGCGGATCAACATCGCCGACGCCTGCGCGATGCAGGTCAGCGACCTCGCCGACTGGGTGCGGGGTCTGGACGAACCGTCCGTCGGGCCGCTGCTGGAGTCGCTGCGGCAGACCCTCGACTCGTTCGTCGAAATCGGCCTCGGCTACCTCAGCCTCGACCGCCCGTCGGGCACGCTCTCGGGCGGCGAGGCGCAGCGCACCAAGATGATCCGCCACCTCGGGTCCTCGCTCACCGACGCCACCTACGTCTTCGACGAGCCGACGATCGGGCTGCACCCCCACGACATCCAGCGGATGAACGACCTGCTGCTGCGGCTGCGGGACAAGGGCAACACGGTGCTCGTCGTGGAGCACAAGCCGGAGGCGATCGCGATCGCCGACCACGTCGTCGACCTCGGCCCCGGCGCCGGCTCGGAGGGCGGCACCGTCTGCTTCGAGGGCACCGTCGAGGGGCTACGGGACGGGGGAACGATCACCGGCCGCCACTTCGACGACCGGGCCTCCCTCAAGGAGACGGTGCGCAAGCCCACCGGCAAGCTGGAGATCCGCGGCGCCACGACGAACAACCTGCGCGACGTCGACGTCGACATCCCGCTCGGGGTGCTTGCCGTCGTCACCGGCGTCGCCGGCTCCGGCAAGAGCTCGCTGGTGCACGGATCGCTGCCGCATCGGTCGGGGGCCGCCGGCGAGAGCGTGGTGTCTATCGACCAGAGCGGGATCCGCGGCTCGCGACGGAGCAACCCGGCGACGTACACCGGGCTGCTCGACCCGATCCGCAAGGCGTTCGCGAAGGCCAACGGGGTCAAGCCCGCGCTGTTCAGCGCCAACTCCGAGGGTGCCTGCCCCACCTGCAACGGCGCCGGCGTCACCTACACGGACCTGGCGATGATGGCCGGCGTCGCCTCCACCTGCGTGGAGTGCGAGGGGAAGCGCTTCCAGGCCGAGGTGCTCGAGTACACCTTCGGCGGCCGTGACATCAGCGAGGTGCTCGCGATGTCGGTCGCCGAGGCCGAGGCGTTCTTCGGCGCCGGCGACGCGCGCACGCCGGCCGCGCACAAGATCCTCGTCCGGCTCGCCGACGTCGGACTCGGCTACCTCAGGCTCGGGCAGCCGCTCACCACGCTGTCCGGCGGCGAGCGGCAGCGGCTCAAGCTGGCCACGCACCTGGCCGAGAAGGGCGGTATCTACGTCCTCGACGAGCCGACCACCGGCCTGCACCTCGCCGACGTCGAGCAGCTGCTCGGACTGCTCGACCGGCTCGTCGACTCCGGCAAGTCCGTCATCGTCGTCGAGCACCACCAGGCGGTCATGGCGCACGCCGACTGGATCATCGACCTCGGACCCGGCGCCGGCCACGACGGCGGGAAGATCGTCTTCGAGGGGGCACCCGCCGACCTCATCGCCGCCCGCTCCACCCTCACCGGCGAGCACCTCGCGGCCTACGTCGGCTCCTGACCGAGGCCCGCGCGGACACAGTGGGACGAGTTCTCTCATCTGCTGAAGCTCATCTGCTGGGGCTCGTCCCACTCCGTCCCGTCCGGCGAGAAGAAAGGGCGACACCCCTAGGGCGTTTCTTCTGGATCACCTCGCTGACCAGATGAGGATGCCTGCGATGTGGAGTGCGGCGAGGTACATGGTTGCGGTCTTGTCGTAGCGGGTGGCCAGGCCGCGCCATTGTTTGAGGCGGTTGATGCAGCGCTCGACGGTGTTGCGTTGCTTGTAGGCGTCACGGTCGAAGGCGGGCGGTCTTCCCCCGAGACGACCACGGCGCTTGCGGTGTGCGGTCTGATCCGCGGGCTGTGGAATCACTGCCCGGATGCCCCGTCGGCGCAGATGTTCGCGGATAGCGCGGGAGGAATACGCCTTGTCCGCGAGGACTAACTGGGGCGTGACGCGGGGCCGTCCGACTGGCCGGGGAACCCGTAAACGGCTCATGACCTGTGGGAACGCAGGCGCATCACCGGACTGGCCGGCCGTGAGATGGATGGCCAGTGGCCGGCAACGGCTGTCGGCGGCCAGGTGGATCTTGGTGGTCAGTCCGCCTCGGGACCGGCCGAGGGCATGGTCGTGCGGCTCGCCGGCCGGGGCCCCTTTTGACGGGCCCCGGCGGCGTGCTGGTGGGCGCGGACGATGGTGGAGTCCACCGCGACGACCCAATCGAGGTCGCCCTCGGAGTCCGCCTGGGCCAGCAGGGCAGTGAAGACCTTCTCCCAGGTGCCATCGGCAGCCCACTTCCGCAGCCGGTTGTGGACGCCTTTCCAGGAGCCGAACTCCTCGGGCAGGTCCATCCACGGACAGCCGGTGCGGTACTTGAACGCGATCGCGTCGATCACCTGCCGGTGATCCCGCCACCGACCGCCCCGCCGGGGCAGCCGGTCCGGGAGCAACGGCTCAATTCGCTGCCACTGCACGTCAGTTAAGGCCACACCCGAACCAACGATCAGATGATCCGAAGGAAATGCCCTAGGCGGCCACCGCCTACGGGGTCCTCGCCCATGCGGATGACGCGGCGGCCTGAGCATGACGCTCGGAGTCATGTTCGGTGGCTCGTCGCTCGTCGCTCGTCGCTCGCCGCTCGCCAACGGACCGGCACGGAGTGCCAGCTACCCTGGCCGCATGACGATGCACAAGGCCGTCCCTGTGAGTGTTGACGCGATGCTCGAGGACCTCAAAACACTCGTGGAAATCGAGTCTCCGTCGCGCGATCTCGACGCCTTGAGGACATCGGCCGAAGCAGTCGCCGCTGTCATCGAAAACCGCCTCGGCGGGCAGGCCGTCCTCGTGGAGAGCGAAGCCGGGCCGCATGTCCATTGGGCAGCCGGCGGCGATCCCAAAGTACTGATCCTCGGTCACCATGACACGGTGTTCCCGCTCGGCACGCTTGAACGCCGCCCTTTCAGGGCCGAAGAGGGGCATGCGACCGGCCCCGGAGTCTTTGACATGCTCGGCGGTTTGGTGCAGGCCATTCACGGCCTGGCGGCGCTCGACGACCTGTCAGGTGTCGAGATCCTCGTGACCGCCGACGAAGAGGTGGGTTCGCGCTCCTCTCGCGCTCTCATCGAAGAGCGTGCTCTTGCTTGCGGCGCTGTCCTTGTGTTCGAGGGCGCCGCTGAGGGCGGCGCCCTGAAGACGGGGCGTAAAGGCTGCGGCACGTTCCAGGTCTCCATCGCGGGCCGGGCATCGCACGCGGGCCTGGAGCCCGAAGCAGGGGTGAACGCTCTGGTCGAAGCGGCACATCAGGTACTGGACATCGCCGCGCTGGGTCGACCCGATATCGGCACGACCGTTACCCCGACCGTCGCGTCCGCGGGAACCCTGGACAACGTCGTCCCCGCGGAGGCGACCGTCATTGTCGACGTCCGGGTCGAGTCGGTCGAGGAGAAGGAGCGAATCGAGTCCGCTTTCGCGGCGCTGGCTCCCCATCTCGACGAGGCGGAGATCGCGGTCCAGGGAGCTGTCGGCCGGCCCCCGATGCCGGAGTCGACGTCCACCGAGCTCTTCGCCGTGGCGGAGAAGCTCCTCCCTGGTCTTGAAGGCAGGGCTGTCGGCGGCGGAAGCGACGGCAACTTCACGGCCGCACTGGGGGTGCCCACACTCGATGGCCTCGGAGCAGTCGGGGGCGGTGCCCACGCCGACCACGAGTATCTGGTGATCGACGCCATGGCCGAGCGGGCGAACCTTGTTGCCGGACTGGTTACCGCTCTTCAGGACTTGGCGGACAACGAGAACGTGTAGTGCCTGCGCGACCAGCGAGCGGTCACGCGAGGTCGCGATCCGCTGTGGGTTCCGCGCTGTAGGAGTGCGGCCACCCCTTCGGCGACGTGAGCGGCCGCCGGGTTCGGGAACGCATTCAGCAGCGGCGGGTCTGGTAGGGCACGGGGGAGGGATGCGGCTCGGTCGGCGTCGGGCACCGGGGCAGGGCGACAAGAACGGTCAGCGCGATCCCGCCTGCGATGACGTACAAGGCGGCGCTGATCCCGTCGGCGGTGGCGATGCGAAGCTGTTCGCCCGAGAGGCCGTCGAGGCCGGCGGTCGCGACCAGGACGAGGAGGGCGAGTCCGACGGCTGCGCCGACGCCTGAGCCGGTGGAGGCGATCCCTGAGGCGATGCCCTGTTCGCGGTCGGAGATTCCGCTGGCGGCAGCGATGAACATGGCGGTGAAGACCACGCCGTCACCGACGCTGAGCGCCACCAGGCCGGGGATCAGTTCGGTGTACGTGCCGTCCGGCGTGATCGCGAGGCCGAGCCCTACCGCACCGAGCGCACCGATGGCGAGGGCGGCGACGAGCGTGATGCGAAGGCCGAACCGTGTCACCAACTGGCCTGCTGTGGTCGAGCCGGCGACGACCACCGCGGTGGGGATGACGAAGCCGGCGCCCGTCTGCAATGCGTCGTAGCCCAGGATTTCCTGGAAGTAGAGGGACAGGAAGTAGAGCACCGAGCCGAACGTCGCCATGAACATGAACGCAATGACGACGCCGGTGATGAGGTTGCGGTGGGAGAGCAGCCGGGGTGGCATGAGCGGGTCCTCGCTGCGCCGCTCAACGAGGGCGAAGATCCCGATCATCAGCACGCCCGCAGCGGCGCTGATGAGGATCCCCGGCGAGAGCCAGCCCAATCCGGGACCCTGCACCAGAGCGAACACGATCAATGTGACGCCCAGGGTGACGCTGAGCGCCCCGGGCAGATCGAACTTGCGGCCCTTCTCGCGCTCGCCGTCCGGGGGAATCACCACGAACGTCAGCAGCAGCGCAGGTCCCGCCAAGGCAACGTTGACCAGGAACACCGCCTCCCAGCCGAACACCTGGGTCAGAAGGCCACCGAGCAGCACGCCGATCACGAGTCCCGCGGCGCCGGCGCCGCCCCAGATCCCCAGCGCGCGATTGCGCATCCGGCCTTCCACGAAGCTGGTGTTGATGAGCGCCAAAGTGGTGGGGAAGACAAGGGCTCCGCCGAGACCCTGGAAAGCGCGGGCGGCGAGAAGCGTCCCGGGCTCGGTCGCGAATCCGCCCGCGAGAGCCGCTCCCGCGTAGAGGCCGAGGCCGGTGGCCAGAATGCGTCGACGCCCGAGCAGGTCTGCCGCCCGCCCGCCGAACAGCAGGAAGCCCGCCGAGGCCACCGCGTAGGCGCTGATGACCGACTGGAGTGTCTGCGCCGAATACCCGAGGTCGCGCGCGATGTCGGGCAGCGCCACCACCACGATGTACTGGTCGAGTGAAACGATCAGCATCGCGAACGACAGGAGCGCCAGTGTCGCGGTGTCTCGGTTCCACCCCAGACTGCCTGGCGCAGATGACGTCTCGGTGGGGCGCAAGAGCAGCACTCCTGGGGATCGGGCAGGTCTGCGCGTACGGCGACGGGATGTTCAGCCACTCGGGGGCGGTTCTCGCCGGGAGCTGATGCTCGCCGAGACCCTACACAGCGCACCGTCGCCGACCCGCCATCAACACCCGGACGACATCTGACGCCGTGTCCGTCCCTCCGAACGCCTGGGGACTCCGGCTTATGTTGCGGCACTGTGAGAAGCGCACGGCACAGATTTATCAGCCGATAAAGATCGTTGTTCTGCGGTACAGTTGCGTTGGTTTGCTCAACGATGTGGACGGAGGTGGGAGACGGATGCTGGCGGTGGATGTGCGCCAAGGACTTCGGCAGGGCCGCACCGTCGCGGAGGCCGCCTCCCGCGCCTGGCGCTATTCGGAGCAGACCATCATGCAGCACGGCGACTTCCTGCTCGCCTTCGTCGACGGCAGTGTGTGCGTAGGGGCGTTCGAGGTCCTGGGCAACACCCCCGGCACCGATGGCAAGTACGCCTTGGACCTGTCCCCGACCCCACGTTTCCAGTGGGCCTTGGGGCACAGGCTGCCGCTGCCGCCCGGACGCAACCCCGCACGGATTCTCACCGGCCAGCATCTGCGGGCTTTCCTTGACGCCGACCCGCACTACGCCCACCACACCGGCCAGGACTGAGCCGAAGGGAGCCCGCACCGAGATGGCCAGCCGCACACCCGACCCCGTCGAGACCCTGCTGAAGGCGGGGCCGCGCCGCACCGCACTGCCGGAGCCCGCGCAGCGGGCCCAATTGCGCACCGACTACGGCCTGAGCCAGGCCGAGGTCGCCGAAGCGCTCGGCGTGGCACGCAATACCGTCGCGGGTTGGGAGTCGGGCCGCAGCGAACCCCAGGGCGCCACCCGGGCCGCGTACGCCAAGCTCCTCGACGGGATGGCTGATCAGCTCGCTCCCCAGCCCGAGGATGTGCAGCCGGCGCAGACCGCGCACACCAACCAGGACCCGCCGGCACGAGCGACCGCCCCGCAGCCGGCACCCGCCGCCCCGGACATCAGCCGTCGACGCCCTGCGGAGTTCGATGGTCCGCGCGCCCGGACCGCGCCACAGCACACGGCGCCTGCCCCTGCGGCCCGGCGCCATGGTGCGCGCGCGAAGAGCGCGCCACGGGAGACGACGAGTGCCCCTGCCGATCCGCGCTTCGCCGATGGCCCCCTCGCCGTACTGGACGGTGAGGGGACGGCATACGGCGTCGGCGGCATCGTGCTGGACTGCCCGGCCTCCGATCTGCCCGCTCTGGTGGAGTGGGCACTGTGGGAGGCGAAGCTGGGCGCGCCGCGCCTGCACCGCCATGGCAAGGACGCCGACCCGCTGATCGTCCTCACGGCCCGGGCCGCTGCCCGACTCGGCCTGCCCCCCGCTCTTGAAGACCGCCGGAGCCTGCGCCTGTCCGACGACCACCCGGTGGTGCGTGGGCTCGCCCGCGCCAAGTGGCAGTTGACCCGCCGAGGCTTCGGCCCCTGGGCGCGGATCTACCGGCCCGCCCAGGATGGCAAACGGCAGTGCGTCCAGCTGGCCGTCCTGCCCTGGGGGGCGCTCGACAACCGCGCATGGGGGAGCGCCGACGAGCTGGAAGCCGCCGAACTCGCCCAGATCCTGGGCGACTACGCCACCCTCGTGATCACCCCGCGCGGGTCGGCGGCGGTCGGCGGTCTGGAGCTGATGACCGCCCTGCGTCCGCCGACCCGCCCGGTCAAGGACGAAGCGGCCGGCACCTGGGCCTCGGGCCCGAACTCCGGGGCCCTCACCCAGGCGGTGGACCCTGCCCCTCCGGAGGCTCCTGACGAGCACCCCGTCGTCACCGCCCGGTACCCCCGGGGCCACCAGCGCACGGCGGCCGAAGTCCTCGACGAGGAAGCCTACGAGTGGATCCGGGACCCGGAACTGCTCACCGACAGCGAGTGCGCTCAGCAGTTCGCGGTCGGCATCGACGTCAACATGGCCTTCGCAGCCGCCGCCAACCGGCTCACCCTCGGCCTGGGCGCACCCGTCCACGCCAAGGCTCCGGCCTTCAACAAGACGGTCCCCGGCAGCTGGCTGGTCGACCTCTCCCACATCGACTTCGACCCACGCCTCCCCAACCCGTTCACCCCGCACGGCGCCCGCCCCGAGGGGCCCGCCTGGTACGCGACCCCCACCGTCGCGTACGCAGCCGAACTCGGCCACGACATCATTCCGATCGAGGCGTACCTGCGGCCCGAGAGCGGTCCGTACCTGGACGCCTGGTACACCCGCCTGCGCGACGCCTATATGGCCGTCATGGAACGCCTCGGCGTCGTCCCCGGCATGAGCGAAGCCGACTTCCTCGCCGCGATGGAGCACCGCAAGGACGCCGACCCCGCCCAGGCCGCCGTGCTCTCGGCGATCAAGGCAACGGTCAAGGGCGGCATCGGCAAGCTGCGCGAGCGCCCACAAGGTGCCGGTTACCGTCCAGGCAAGCGCTGGCCGGCCCTGGAGCGCCCCACTTGGCGGCCCGACATCCGCGCCGCGGTCATCTCGGCCGCCCGCATCAACATGCACCGCAAAATGCTCAAACTCGCAGGCGGCGCCGGACTGTTCCCGATCGCCGTCCTCTCCGACTGCGCCGTCTACCTGTCCGACGGGCCCAGCCCGCTCGACTTTCTGCCCCGCACGCCCGACGGCAAGCCGCTGCCGGGCGGCTTCCGCCTCGGTGTATCGCCGGGCATGGTCAAGCACGAAGGCACGCAGTCGATGATGTGGGCAGCGCAGATGCTCGATGAGGGCCACAATCCCGCCCGGCACATCAAGGGCGCCGACGCCGCCGCGGGCGGGGAGTAGGGACCGTGGGAATCTTCAGCGACAGCATCGAGAAGGCCACCGCCAACACCTTCACCCGGCCCATCCCCAAATCCCCCCGGGCGCAGATGCGTTTCCTCGTCAAGAGCGAGAAGGGCACCAAGGCCGCCGCCGAACGTCTGGGCATCTCCCAGCGCACCGTCGAGCGCTACCTCACGGGCCAGATCAAACGACCCCGCAAAGACCTCGCCACCCGCCTCGCCGAGGAAGTGCGCAAACGCTGGCAGCCCCGCATCCGTGAGCGGGCCACGAAGAAGGCCGCGGCCACCGGTGGCATCGTGATCGAAACCCGCGCCCGGCTCGGCTTCACCGCCGCCCCCGGCAGCACCGACGACGCCCGCATCCGCCTGATCACCCAGCACCTGCCACCCGCCTACGCCGCCCGACTCTTCGACGCCCATGCCGCCGGAGCGAGCGATCAGCAACTCCAGGCCATCGCCGCTGAAGGTCTGCAGGAGATCTACTTCAAGGACCGCGGCCGCCGGGCCGCCGGGCTACAGGTGGAATTCACCGACATCGACTACGTCGAGATGGATTTCTAGGACTTCGGTCCCGCCCGCTGCGCCGGCGCCCGGTGTGACTGTGGCTTGGCGCTTCACTTGGCGAGTGAGCAGTTGGCCTGGCGGGGCTGAGCGCTTTGGTCGGCGAGTTGAGCATTGTGGCCGGTGAGCGAGTTGGCCTGCTGCGGTACCCCAAGCGCCGGGGTACACAAGCGGTCGCGTACGCGGACTTGTTGTCGCCGCGACCACTATTTCAGCCCAGCGTGATCCGGGCGGCGATCGGCAGGTGGTCACTGCCGGTGGCGGGCAAGGTGCGGACGTGGTTCACGGTCGCCGAGCGGGTCATGACCTGATCGATACGGGCCAGCGGGAAGGCGGCGGGGAAGCTGAAGGCGAAGCCCCGTTCCGCCGTTTTCATGCGTGAGGTCAGCGGGGCCAGCCCACGGTCATCGACCGTGCTGTTGAGGTCACCCAGCAGGATCACCGATCGCACCTTCTCGGCGGCGACGGCGTTGCCCAGCCGGCCGGCGCTTTCATCGCGCCGGGCGGATGCGAGCCCGCTCGCCCGGACGCGGACCGAGGGCAGGTGCGCGACGTACGCCGCGACCTCGCCGTGCGGCGTGTGGACCACGGTCCGCAGCCCACGACTCCAGGTCTTCGCAAGTCCCTGGGGTTTGATGTCCAGCAGTCGGCTGTCGGTCAGGGGATGCTTCGACCAGAGCCCGACGGTGCCCCGGACCGCGTGGTACGGGTACTCCGTGACGAGGGTCTTCTCGTAGGTCGGCAGCGCCCGGGGCGTCAGCTCCTCCAGCGCGATGAGATCGGGCTCGGCGTCGGCAAGGGCGCCGGCAGTGCCCGCCGGGTCGGTGTTCTCGTCGCTGACGTTGTGCTGCACCGCGACCACCTCGTGCGTGCCGGTGTCCGCTCCGGGCAGGAGCAGTCCGCCGAAGAGGTACATCCAGGCCGCCATCGGCAGGAGCAGGGCCACCAGGGCAGTGGCCGAACGGCGGAGCAGCGCCAGGCCGAGCAGCACTGGGACCACCAGGCCCAGCCAAGGCAGGAACGCCTCCAGCAGACTGCCGAGGCGGCCCACGGAGTTGGGCACCGCCCGGTGGAACGCGAGCAGCCCTGCCGTCAGCACCGCGAGCGCGGCCGGCACCCGCCCCCGTCCCCAGGCCGACCGGCCCCGCGCGTCCCCCTTCGTGTCCTCGCCCGGAGCGCATCGCACCGTCCCGCGCCGCGCCCACCAAGGGGCTGCGGCCTTTCCCCTCGACGTCGCACCGCTCTCCGCCCGCACCTGCTCCACCATGGCTTCCCATCCACTCGACCTTCCTCGCCCAAGACGAGCCGGCAGGTGGATCAGTTCTGTTCTCCGCGAGCGCGCGCCGCATTCTCGGCCCCGATGTGAGCGCGCGGCCCGCGCCGATCATCCGGCTGCCGGCTCCGGCTCCGTCCGCCGGTGTGGGCGTACGCGCCCACAGCCGCCGCGAGGGCAAATGGCCACCGCCGCGAACCGGTCATTGGCGCCCCTGAGGGACAAATGATCGAACTGTCCGTGGCGTCCGGGCGCAGGCCATCCTCGTGCGGGTGTAGGAAGGGAGCAGGCACGGGGACAGGGGCGCCCGATCCGGCGCGCACGTGAGAAGGGACCATGGATGTTCCGCAAGGTACTCGTCGCGAACCGTGGTGAGATCGCTGTTCGCGCGTTCCGCGCCGCCTATGAGCTGGGCGCGGGCACGGTGGCGGTGTTCCCCTACGAGGATCGCGGCTCGCTGCACCGACTCAAGGCCGACGAGGCATATGAGATCGGCACGACGGGCCACCCGGTGCGGGCCTATCTATCGGTCGACGAGATCCTGGGCGCCGCGCACAGGGCCGGGGCGGATGCCGTGTACCCGGGATACGGCTTCCTGTCCGAGAACCCTGATCTGGCCCGTGCCTGCGAGGAGGCCGGGATCACCTTCATCGGTCCCAGCGCCGAGATCCTGGAGCTGACCGGCAACAAGGCCCGCGCGGTCGCCGCCGCCCGCGCGGCCGGGGTGCCGGTGCTCGGCTCCTCGCGGCCCTCCAACGACTTGGACGAACTGATCGACGCCGCCGCGGACGTCGGCTTCCCGCTGTTCGTCAAGGCGGTCGCCGGTGGCGGCGGGCGCGGAATGCGGCGGGTGGAGGACCCCGCCAGGCTCCGGGAGGCGATCGAGGCGGCGTCGCGCGAGGCCGAGTCGGCGTTCGGCGACGCGACGGTGTTCCTGGAGAAGGCGGTCGTGGATCCGCGCCACATCGAGGTGCAGATCCTGGCCGACGGCCAGGGCGACGTCCTCCACCTCTACGAGCGCGACTGCTCGGTGCAGCGGCGCCACCAGAAAGTCGTCGAGCTGGCGCCGGCACCCCACCTCGATCCCGAGCTGCGGGAACGTATCTGCGCCGACGCGGTCGCCTTCGCCCGTACCATCGGCTACCGCAACGCTGGCACCGTCGAGTTCCTGCTGGACCGCGACGGCCACCACGTCTTCATCGAGATGAACCCGCGCATCCAGGTCGAGCACACGGTCACCGAGGAGGTCACCGACGTCGATCTGGTCCAGTCGCAGATGCGCATCGCCGCCGGGGAAACCCTGGCCGACCTGGGCCTCACGCAGGACACCATCTACGTACGGGGAGCCGCGCTGCAGTGCCGGATCACCAGTGAGAACCCGGCCAACGGCTTCCGCCCCGACACCGGGACCATCAGCGCGTACCGCTCTCCGGGCGGCTCCGGCATCCGGCTCGACGGCGGCACCGCCTTTGTCGGCTCCGAGATCAGCGCCCACTTCGACTCCATGCTGGTGAAGCTCACCTGCCGGGGACGCGACTTCGACACCGCGGTGCGACGTGCCGGCCGGGCGATGGCCGAGTTCCGCATCCGGGGCGTCGCCACCAACATCCCGTTCCTGCAAGCGGTGCTGGACGACCCCGACTTCCGCGCCGGTCGCGTCACCACCTCGTTCATCGAGGAACGTCCGCACCTGCTGACCGCACGTCACTCCGCCGACCGCGGCACTCGCTTGCTCACCTACCTCGCCGACATCACCGTCAACAAGCCGCACGGCGAGCGACCTCGCCTGATCGACGCCACGGCGAAACTGCCGGACGTACCGGACGGCGAGCCGTCCGCCGGGTCGAAGCAGCTGCTCACCGAACTCGGCCCGGAGGGCTTCGCCCGCCGCCTGCGGGAGGCGCCCGCCGTCGCTGTCACCGACACCACCTTCCGCGACGCCCACCAGTCGCTGCTGGCCACCCGTGTACGCACCAAGGACCTGCTGGCCGTAGCCCCCGCCGTGTCCCACACCATGCCGCAGCTGCTGTCGCTGGAGTGCTGGGGCGGCGCCACCTATGACGTGGCCCTGCGCTTCCTGGCCGAGGACCCGTGGGAGCGGCTGGCGGGGCTGCGCGAGGCGGTGCCCAACATCTGCCTGCAGATGCTGTTGCGCGGCCGCAACACCGTCGGCTACACCCCGTACCCGACCGAGGTGACCGATGCCTTCGTGCAGGAGGCCGCGGCGACCGGCATCGACATCTTCCGGATTTTCGACGCGCTCAACGACGTCGGGCAGATGCGGCCCGCCATCGACGCCGTACGCGCCACCGGAACGGCCGTAGCCGAGGTGGCGCTGTGCTACACCTCGGACCTCTCCGACCCGGCGGAGAAGCTCTACACCCTGGACTACTACCTTCGGCTCGCCGAGCAGATCGTCGATGCGGGGGCGCACGTCCTGGCGATCAAGGACATGGCCGGGCTGCTGCGCGCCCCGGCCGCCGCACGGCTCGTGACCGCGCTGCGCCGGGAGTTCGGCCTGCCGGTGCACCTGCACACCCACGACACGGCGGGCGGTCAGCTCGCCACCTACCTGGCCGCCATCGACGCCGGCGTCGACGCGGTCGACGGTGCCGTGGCCTCCATGGCGGGCACCACCTCACAGCCCTCCCTGTCCGCCATCATCGCCGCGACCGACCACTCCGAGCGGCCGACGGAACTGAGCCTGGGGGCGGCCTGTGCCCTGGAGCCGTACTGGGAGACCGTACGCCGGATCTACGCACCGTTCGAGGCGGGCCTTGCCGCCCCCACCGGGCGCGTGTACAACCACGAGATCCCGGGCGGCCAGCTCTCCAACCTCCGGGTCCAGGCACGGGAGTTGGGCCTGGGCGAACGGTTCGAGGACATCGAGTCCATGTATGCGGCCGCCGACCGCATCCTCGGGCGTCTGGTGAAGGTGACACCGTCGTCCAAGGTGGTCGGCGACCTCGCGCTGCACCTTGTCGGCGCGGGCGTCACACCGGAGCAGTTCGCCGCGACCCCGGGAGACTACGACATCCCGGCATCCGTGATCGGGTTCCTCAAGGGCGAACTCGGTGACCCGCCCGGTGGCTGGCCTGAGCCGTTCCGCAGCAAGGCCCTGAGGGGCCGCGTCGAGCGCGCCCCGGCCGCCGACCTGACCGAAGAGGACCGCGAGGACCTGGAGAAGGATCGCCGGGCCACCCTCAACCGGCTGCTCTTCCCCGAACCGACCAAGGAATTCGTGAAACACCGCGACACCTTCGGTGACACCGGCGTCCTGCCCAGCACGGACTTCTTCTACGGATTGCGCTCGGGCGAGGAACACGTTGTGGACCTCGAACCAGGGGTGAAGCTGCTCATCGAACTCGAGGCGATCGGCGAGGCGGACGAGCGGGGTATGCGCACCGTGATGACGACACTCAACGGTCAGCTCCGGCCTGTCCAGGTGCGCGACCGCTCGGTCGCCTCCGACGTACCGCCCGCCGAGAAAGCCGACAAGTCCGACCCGCGGCACGTCGCGGCGCCGTTCGCGGGCGTCGTCACGCTGGCAGTGAATGCGGGTGACCAGGTCGAAGCGGGCGCGACGGTGGCGACCATCGAGGCGATGAAGATGGAGGCGGCGATCACCGCACCGGTTGCCGGCAGCGTGGGGCGGCTGGCAGTCGACTCCGTGCAGCAGGTGGAAGGCGGCGATCTGCTGATCGTCATTGCCTAGTACGCGTAGGTGAGGCCGGTGGCCGGCGCACGTGAGCCGATGGTGACGTACCGAGAACGCCACGGAGTTCGGCGCCGGCCGCCGGCTGACGACGGCCGGAAGAGGTCCTTTCGGGCATTCGGCGCCCACGACCGCCAGATGTAAGGCGGCCGCGGGGGAGACGCGTCGGACGTGATCACCCCTCTTCGTCCAGCATGAAGGTTCCGTATTCGGGCTTCCCCGCGCGCTCGTAGGTGCAGTACTGCACGCCCACGCTCGTGGCGCGTGATTCCGTGAGCTTCCAGGCGGTCGAGGCGGCGCCCTCGCTGAAGAGCCGCTTGCCCGTGCCGAGGATCACGGGATTGACGAGCAGCCGGTACTCGTCGACGAGGTCGTGCTTCTGGAGGGTGCCGATGAGGTCGCTGCTGCCCTGTGTCATGATCACGCCGTCGACCTGCTTCTTGAGCTGCGCCACGGACTCCGCGGCGTCGCCCTTCAGCAGGTGGGAGTTGTTCCACTCCAAGCTGTCGAGGGTGCGCGAGGCGACGTACTTGGGCATGGAATTGAGCTTCACGGCGATCGAGTCGTCTTCGTCGGTGACGCGGGGCCAGTGGGCGGCGAAGATGTCATAGGTCTTCCGGCCGAGCAGGAGATGGTCGGCGGTCTTCTCGAATACCCGCGTCATGAGTTCCATGAAGTCGTCGTCGACGTACGGGACCTGCCAGCCGCCGTGTGCGAAGCCTGCGTCGACATCCTCGTTCGGGCCGCCGGGGGCCTGCATGACGCCGTCCATGGTGATGAACGCGGTCACGATCAGTTTGCTCATGATGCTGCCTTTCGGATGCGGGATTTTCCGGTACCAGGATTGACTCCCTGACCGGCGAGAACTCATCGCCGCGCCGCGCGACCTGCCGCCCTGGGCACATTCCGTGATCGGTGGGCCGCCACGCGCAACCGGAAGCAGCTCAGCTGGGCGGGATGCGGGGGAGGGGGAGCGACGACCTCCCGCTGCGCCTCACGTCAAGGAGAGGCACCAGCTAGACCGGGTGGGGCAGAGATCGGACGGTCACCGGACTGGCGCGGCCATGACACCGGCAGCGGCGGCATGATGGACTGAGATCGAGATCCGGGGCCGACCGCGTCCCGGAACAACTGGCCTTCGGCGAACGGTTGGTGGTGCACCCTCAGTCACCACCGCAGGGCGCCGATCGGTGCCGTCTGTGGAATCGGGGGTAGCTGTGCCGGCAGACGAGCGCGCATCGCGGGGGAGCGATGTGGAGGAGCGAAGTGCGCAAGAGGAGGAGCCTTCTTCGCCGGAGAGGGATGGGGGTGACGCCGCGCCCCCTCCACCGACCGCGGCGGAGCCGGAGTTACCGCGCCCGTCCGCCTCGCCGTTGCGCGACCGAACGCACTGGGTGACGCTGGTCCTGCTGCCGCTCGTCGGCGCTGTCGGCTTCTGGGCCGTGCAGGGGTTGTGGGATTGGGCCTGGCGTTCGATCAGCGGCCCACCCGGTCTCACGGCGTTCGCCTCGCGGGCCGTAGGGGGAGAACACCTCTACCTCGATCCGATGGAGGCCGCGGACCCCGCTACGAAATGCAAGCGAGGTGTACCGGTCGCCGCACCGGGCAAACCCGCCAGCCTTCCCATCACGCTGCAAGCCAAGACGGACGAGGCCATCATGGTCATCGGCGTCGAGGTCAACGTGGTGTCCAGCAAACCGCCGCCGACGGACGGGAGGGTGGCCGAGCCGATGGGCTGCCCGGCAGCCCTCAAGGGCCGCGCATTCGATGTCGATCTCACCCGGATCCCGTCACCGGTCGTCGCGCCTGCCGGCAAAGCGGGCAGCCACCAGGCCACGGACCTGCCCTTCACCGTCACCGCCGAGGACCCCGAGCAGCTGAACCTCCGGCTCCGTCCGGGCAGCAGAGATGTCCGGTTCACCGTGAAGGTCGAGTGGGTGGCCGACGGCAAGTACGGCAGCGTGACGCTCAACGGTGACGAGGACCGCGACGGCGACGGCGAGCCGGGCTACCGCGTGATGGGGCCGGGTGACGCTTCTTCAGCTCCCGACAGCCCTGAAGCTCCGTCACCGTCACCGCCCGCGAACACCGGAAGCGGCTCCGGTCCCAGTGGCTGAGGAGTCCCGCGTACGGGTCTCCGAGAGGGCGAGGAGAAGCCACGTCCACGAGGCAAGCGCGGCTTTCAGGAGGAAGCGGCCTCGGGGCTGACGACCTGCACGGACACGCCCAGGTCCTGGAGCGCGGTGAGTTGGTCGTCGGGCGTGTCGGGGTCGGTGAGGACGGTGTCGTACGCGCCAGCGCTGCCGTAGGCGTACGTGGCCGTCTTGCCGAACTTGGAATGATCGACCAGGAGCAGGGCCTCGTCGGCGGAGGCGAGCATGGCTTCCTTGACGTCGGCGTACGCCCGCAAGGGGTGGAAGAGCTGTCCGTTCTGCACGGCGACGGCGGACATGAGGGCGAGGTCGGCGCGGATGCGGGAGAGCGCGCGGGTGACCTCGGGGCCGGTGCAGGAGTTGAATTCGCTCTCGTAGGTGCCGCCGAGCAGGGTGATGGCGACCCCGGGCGTGACGCTGCCCAGGCGCTGGGCGATGCCGATGGAGTTGGTGATGACGGTGAGCCCGTCGGGCCGGCCGAGGTCGGCCAGGGCGTCGGCCAGGGGGTAGAGAGTGGTGGAGTCGTCGATGAGAACGGTGCTGCCGGGGCGGACGCGCTCGGCAACGGCGGCGCTGAGGGCGGTCTTGGCCGCGAGGGCGGTGGACTCACGGAAGCGGGTGGCAACCTCCATGGTCAAGGCGGGGAAGGCCACCGCGCGCCCCCGCTCCTTGCGCAGGAGGTGCCGCCCCGCGAGGTCATCGAGGTCGCGGTGAATGGTCATCAGACTGACGTCGAAGCGGGTGGCGAGATCGCCGATGCGGGTCTCGCCGTGGTCGACGACGTAACTCAGGACGGCCTGCCGCCGCTCCTCGAGAGCGGCCTGCGACAGTCGCGCTTTTGCGGACACGTGGCCGCCCTCCTCTGCTGCGCCGTCCTTGATGGTCGGCTCCCCGCGGACGCAACCGGGGATCGACCGCCGTACGGTCATGGGCAGTCGTGGTGAGCCTCGCTCACCACTCCCGGCCGAACTCGCTCAGCGACCGGTTGTTCCACCTCGCCGAGCGGCCGGCGCGATGCCGGCGACTCGGCGTCGACGCATCGGCAGACGCCTGTGACCTCGATCTCTGAGTTTTGCACATGGCCCGGCGGGAGCGAAATGAGCCCGGGGCGTCGAACAGACACCGGCCACCGACTCATGCCGTCACTTCTGCGGGTAGACCACGCTCTTGACCGCGGTGGGGTCCCGGGGCCCGACCGTGAGCGCCTTCTCGGCCTCTTCCAGGCCGTAGCCGTGGGTGGCAAGCGGGTCGAGCCGGACTCGGCCGGAGGCTGCCAGGGCGATTGCCGCGGGCCAGGTGTTGGCGTAGCGGAAGGTACCCGTGATCTCCAGCTCGTGGCTCTGGACCTTGGCCAATGGCAGGGGAACCTCATCGCCGCCCATACCGATCAGCACCGCGCGACCGGCCCGGGCCAGCGTGCGGATCGCCTCGTTGATGGCGCCGGGGATGCCGCTGCACTCCAGAAGGACGTCGGGGGTGAAGCCGAGCTCGGCCATCGGGGTCTGCGAGACGTTCACGGCGGTGGCGCCGAATTCCCGGGCGAGTTCCAGGCGGTGGGGGACGATGTCGGTGACCACTACCTCGGAGGCCCCGAACGCCAGAGCGGTCTGGGCGGCGATGAGGCCGACGGGCCCGGCGCCGGTGACCAGGACCCGGTCGCCCGGGGCGACCCGGGCCTTGCGGCAGGACCACACGCCCACCGAGAGCGGTTCGAGGAGTGCGGCCGCCTCGTCGCTCAGCGAGTCGGGCACCGCGTGCGCGAACTCCTCGTGCACCGCCGCGTACTCGCAGAAGACTCCGTCCACCGGAGGGGTGGCGTAGAAGACCATCTCGGGGCAGAGGTTGTACCGGCCGAGGCGGCACTCGGCGCAGGAGCCGCAAGGGGTACCGGGCTCGATGGAGACCCGCCGGCCCACACTGTGCCTGTCCGCGCCGGGGCCACAGGCCACGACGGTGCCGGCGGGCTCGTGACCGAGGATCATCGGCTTGGTCATGACGAAGTCGCCGATCCGGCCGTGGCGGTAGTAGTGCACATCGGAACCGCAGGTGCCGACCGCGTCGATACGGACGAGGACCTGGCGTGGCCCGGGAGAGGGGACCGGGCGTTCCTCGATGACGAGCTGCTCGGGGCCGTGGAGTACGGCGGCGCGCATGGTGGTGGGCGTGGGGAACATGGCGGGGGTGCGGCCTTTCAGGAGCGGGCTGGAGGTGAGTCCACCTCGGCAGCCAGGTGCGATCGGGCGGTGGGGGAGCGGCGAGGAGGACGATCAGGCGAGGGTTCCCGAGGCCGGATTCTCCGTGTGGCTTCCCGCGGTCGGGGTGTGGGATTCGGGTCGCATGCCGTCGTCGGGTGAGGTGACGTACAGGCAGAGCACCGCGTTGACGAGGAGCAGACCTGCGTAGATCCACATCAGGCCCTGGAATCCGAACGAGCTGTAGGAGACGGTTCCGATGAGCGGGCCGACAGCGACGCTCAGACCCGCGCCGAGCGTGTAGACGCCCATCACCTGGCCTCTGCGGTCCGGTGCCTGAGCGATCATCATGGCCGGCAGGGGAACGTAGCCCGCCAGGCCGGCTCCGTAGACGGCGACCGCGATGGCGGCCACCGGGAAGTCGTAACCGGCTGCTGCGGGCAGGTAGTAGCACAGCAGGCACCCGATGGCCCCGAGCACTCCACCGAACAGGGCGCAGGTCTTGCGGCCGCTCCAGTTGTCTCCGAGCACACCGAAGACCAGGAGGGCGCCCAGGTTCGTGACCATCATGATCACTAGCAGGGTGTTCCATTCCCCGTCGCTGAACCCGAGGTCCCTGACGAAGAACGGCATGAAGACCCACATACCGAAGGAGGGCGTGGTGTTGATCAGCCGGATGATCAAGCTGACCCCGAGTTTGGGCTTCTCGAAGAGAATCTTGAAGGTGCCCAGCAGCTCCGTACGGGCGTCGCGACCGGGCGCCAGGCCCGTGAAGCCGGTGCGCTCGCGCAGCAGGAGCGACACGATGAGGGAGCCCGCGGCGACCATGGCCAAAGAGAGCCACAGAGTGGAGTAGAAACCGATCATCGGCATGGCCGCGGCGAACAGGAAAGAGCCGATGATGGGGTAGCCGGAGCTGTAGGCGAACCAGAACCAGCCGACGGCCTTGCTCTGATGGTCCTTGGGTGCCACCGCCATGATCCAGGAAAGAAAGCCGTAGGCGAACATCGGGTAGCCGAAGCCGCGCACACCGTAGGTGATCATGACGAGGCTGTAGCTCTCGGCCGGGATGGCCACCGTCAGCATCAGGATGTGGAAGACCACCCAGGCGCCGGCGCCGATCGCCATCACCCGTCGCGGGCCCCATCTGTCGGACAGCAGGCCGGCTCCCAGGAACGAGGCGATCGCCGCGGTGACGCCGTAGACGGTGATGATCGCGCCGGCGCCGGTCTCGGAAAAGCCCAGATCGGTCCCGAAGAACTTCGACAGATAGCTCGTCTCGACACCGTCACCGATCATGAAGAACAACAGGCCGACGTAGCCCCAGACGAGCGGCTTGGGGATGCCGATCCTGTCGATCGGATGCCGCCGGTGCGGGGTCTCTGTGGGTGTGCTCATGCCTGTGTCACTCCCGCCGACGCGATGGGTATCTTCCGGCCGGTGCTCTTGACGGGGGCTTCGACCCCGGTGAACTCGTCGAGCGCGGTGATGTCGCGGGTAAGCGGGTCGAGGCCGCCGGCTACGTCTGCACGCAAGAGCTTGCTCCTCACTTCCTCGTGGATTGACGTGGACAGTAGCCATGAAGTTACGGTGCCGCAAGCGTTTACATCTCATTAAATGTGTGAAATCTTGGCTCGCGAATCACAGGAAGCGTTAGGGGAGGGTGGGGGAGAGCGGTCGGCTGGATCGCCTGGATCCTCGCGGAGGGAACCGTTCGGCGAGGTGGAGCCCGGCAGGGCCGGGCTGGGGGAGTGCCGCGTGCACTGTCTGCCGGGACGGCCCTACTCGCGCCTGCTGAGGTAATGCAGCCGCGCCGAGCCTGAGCGCCGCTGCCGGCTGACGTGGCTGCGCACACCTCTCGCGGGTGCGTACCCGCTATCGAGCCTCAGCTCCAGGCGTATGCGGCAGGCTGCAGGAAGCAGCGGCGAAGCCGTCGATGGCCGAGCTCGTCGAGCCGAGCGCTGCCGGGCCGTCACCTGGACGCCTCGGCATGAAGTCGTCCCGCGAGCGCTGTGTCAGTGAGAGCACTCGCAAAGGCAACTGGCAGACCAGGTAGGGATGTTGGTGATCTGGGTCCGGGTGCCGGTCGCGGCGATGACCCACAGGGACGCCGCGGGGAGAGCCGTCAAGGCAGGGCGAGGGCTGCACAAGCTCACGCGTGCTCCTTCGGCCGGCAGGGCGACTTCGTCGGCTGGGCTTCCTCCGCCGATCTCTCCGCACATGCTCACACGGTCGGTCGCGGGTGTCACCGCGTAGGCCCCGCTGTTCGCACGACCGAAACATCGCGTTCGCAGACCGAGGCGAGGTGTCCGGCCCTTCCGTCTCAGCCTCCGGTCGGCGGCGTTGACATCCCCTCCGCGGCCTGTCTAACTTACGGCGCATCTCGGTCATGAGTGTCAGCGACAAGCCCTGGCTGGCTGGCCGGCAACCCTCGCATCGCGGTGGGGTGCCCCAGGTGACGACCGGACCGGACGAATTTCGGTAAGCGCGAGGCCCCGCGGGGCGGACTTGGGTGTGGGTGACGGCGATGTACGCAGCTCCGGAGATGGCCGCATGGCGGCGCTACGGTCGCGTCGTGACGTCCGTGAACCGTCCGGTCGATCTGCTCCGCGTCAACAGTGCGCTGTGTAGCGCTTCCTGTCGTACCGTCCGCCACAGCTCGTCCGCGGACAGCTGCTGAAACGCTGACGTTCTGACGCAACTGACGCTCTGACGCCCCGAGGGCCCGGCCGTTGGTTGCGCACTGATCTCCCTGCCCCCGTACCGCTCGCTCCCGTGCGCTGCGGCGCGTGCCGAGCCGTGTCTCCGCACCGTGCCGTTGTCGCCTTGGCGGCCGGGGGTGTCCATACCTGCTGGAGTCCTCCATGAGTGAACGTGTCGGCTCTGCTGTGTCCTCCGGCTCAGCACCCCCCATCGAGGCGGTACCCCGCCCCGAGCCCTCCCCGGCCGAACCGCCTCGGCCGCCGGCGCCGCAGCGGGTGCTTCCGCTGCGGCGCCCCGGCCGGTGGATCGCCACGGCGATCGTGCTGGTGCTGGTCGCCCAGATCGTGCACGGGCTGATCACCAACCCCTTCTACCAGTGGGACCGTTTCCTGTACTGGTTCGTGCGTCCCACGATCCTCGACGGCCTGTGGGTCACCCTCGAAGTGGCGGCATACAGCGCGGTGTTGGGGCTGGTCGGCGGTGTTCTGCTCGCGCTGGCCCGGCTCTCCGGGAGTCCGGTGCTGCGCGCGATCAGCTGGACCTACGTCTGGCTGCTCCGCTCGGTGCCGCTGATCGTCGTGCTGCTGTTTCTCTACAACTTCAGCGCCCTCTACAAGACGCTCAGCCTGGGGGTGCCTTTCGGTCCCGCCTTCTTCACCTTCGACGAGTCACGGCTCGCCACCGACATGGTCGTCGCCGTCATCGGCCTCAGCCTCAACGAGGCGGCCTATGCGGCGGAGGTCGTCCGCGGCGGCCTCCTCTCCGTCGACCAGGGGCAGCACGAGGCGTCGGCCGCGCTCGGCCTGCCGAAGGGCTACCAGTTCACGAAGATCGTCTTTCCGCAGGCCCTGCGCTCCATCACCCCGAACTACGTCAACCAGCTGATCGGCCTGATCAAGAGCACCTCGCTGGTGTTCTATGTGTCGCTGCTGGACCTGTTCGGCTCCGCGCAGAGCATGGGTGCCACCTACCCCGGCGACATCGTGCCGTTGCTGCTCGTCGCCACCGTCTGGTACCTGATCCTCACGAGTCTCGTGTCCATCGTCCAGTTCTACGTCGAGCGGTATTACGCCCGGGGCGCCACGCGCAGCCTGCCGCCGACCCCGTTGCAGAAGCTGCGGGCCGGTCTGAGCGACCTGCGGGCCCGCATACGCAGGGAGACCGCCGTATGAGCACCGAGACCACCAACACCGCCCGGGCCGCCACGCCCACCAGGACCGCCGAGATCCTCGCGACGAGCCCCGCCACCGTCGAAGTGCATGACGTGCACAAGTGGTACGGCGCCCACCAGGTCCTCGACGGCGTCGAGTTGACCGTACGGCCGGGCGAAGTGACCGTCATCCTGGGGCCGTCCGGCTCCGGCAAATCCACGCTGCTGCGGGTGATCAACCACCTGGAGAAGCCCGAGATCGGCCATGTCAGCGTCAACGGCGAGCTGATCGGCGTACGCCGCCACGGCGAGCGCCTGAAGGAGCTGAGCGAACGGGTCATCCTGACGCAGCGCAGCCGTATCGGGTTCGTCTTCCAGAATTTCAATCTCTTCCCGCACCTCACCGTGCTGGACAACGTGGCCGCCGCCCCGGCCGCGACCGGCAGGCTGAGCAGGCCGGAGGCCCGGGACCTGGCGCGCGAACTCCTCGGCAGGGTGGGGCTCGCCGACCGGACCGGTGCCTACCCGCGGCAGTTGTCCGGCGGCCAGCAGCAGCGCGTGGCCATCGCCCGCGCTCTGGCCTTGCGTCCCGGAGTCATCCTCTTCGACGAACCCACCTCCGCGCTCGACCCCGAACTCGTCGGCGAGGTGTTGGCCGTCATCAAGGATCTGGCCACCAGCGGCACCACCCTGGTCGTCGTCACCCACGAGATCGGCTTCGCTCGCGAGGTCGCCGACCGCGTGGTCTTCATGGACGGCGGCCGGATCGTCGAACAGGGCCCGCCCTCAGAGGTACTCGACCACCCCAAGCACGAGCGGACCAGGGACTTCCTGAGCAAGGTGCTCTGATCCCGCCGCTCGCCCCGAGCCCGCGGCCCGCCGGGTCCGCGTCCCCCACACCTTCACCACGCCCTCAGCGCATACCGAATAAGGACAGCCATGCCTCCCCTCAGCCTTCGCAGCCGACTCCTCCGAGGTCTCACCGCGGGAACCGCCGTCGCCTCCCTCGCCGCCGGGCTCGCCGCGTGCGGGGGCGACAGCGACGCGTCCACCCACCCCGACAGCGCCGCGGACGGAACCGTCACCGTCGGTGCGGTCTCCAACGGGGCCGCCAAGGAGACCGAGCTCAAGGTGTCCGAGGTGAAGTCCATCAGCGCCAAGCTGCCCGCCTCCGTGGCCAAGAGCGGCAAGCTGGTGATCGGTGTCGGTGCCCTGCCCTCGGGCTCCGCTCCACTGACCTACGTGGGCGACGACCAGAAGACCCTCACCGGCTCCGAACCCGACTTCGGCCGGCTGGTGGCCGCGGTGCTCGGCCTCGAGCCGGAGCTGAAGAACTTCACTTGGGAAAACCTCTTCGTAGGTGTCGACAGCGGCAAGGTCAACCTCGCAGTCTCCAACGTCACCGATACCGAAGAGCGCAAGAAGAAGTACGAGTTCGCCTCCTACCGGCAGGACAACCTCGCCTTCGAGGTGGCCAAGGCGAGCAAGTGGAAGTTCGACGGCGATTACAAGGGTCTCGCGGGGAAGACCGTCGCGGTCGGCGCCGGCACCAACCAGGAGAAGGTCCTGCTGGAGTGGAAGGCCAAGCTGGAGAAGGAGGGCAAGAAGCTCACCGTCAAGCACTTCCAGGAAAGCAACAGCACCTACCTGGCGCTGAGCAGCGGGCGGATCGACGCCTACTTCGGCCCCAACCCCTCGCTCTCCTACCACACCACCCGGGTGGCGAAGACCCCCAACCCGACCCGCATCGCGGGCACTTACTCCGGCGCCGGCGCGTCGCTCCAGGGCCTGATCGCGGCGACCGCGAAGAAGGACAGCGGCCTTGCCGAGCCGGTCGCGGATGCCATCAACCACCTGATCAAGAACGGTCAGTACGCCAAGTGGCTGGCCGCCTGGAACCTCTCCAACGAGGCCGTCGCCAAGTCCGAGGTCAACCCGCCCGGCCTGCCGACCGACAACTCCTGACCCACCCGCCGGCCTTCGGCCGGGGAACCCCCAGCTCGCCTCGCGCGCCCAGCGACTCCGCCGCCACGCCGACCGGCGGCGGAGTCCCCCTGGAACACCGGCCCGCCGGCATCAGGTCGGGCCCAAGCCACAGAGATACCGGAACACCATGTCCACCAGTGTCCTTCCCACCCCGTCGCACAGCCCCGCCGAACCGCACGTCCTGGACAACGCAGCCTGGGCCGCGCTGACCGGCCCGCACGCCTCCTTCGCCGAACGCGTCGGCCACGCCGCCCGCTACGCCCTCGACGTATCCCCGTTCACCGCCCTCGCCGACCCGTCCGACCCGGATGCCTGGGCCGACCTGGCCGCGCTCGTCGGGCCCGGCACCGTCGCTCCCGTCTCGGGGGCCGAGGCCGTGCCGGACGGCTGGGAGATCGTGGGGCGCGGCCATGGCGTGCAGCTGATCGACACCTCGCTGTACGCCGAACCCGCCCCCGAAGCGGTCCGGCTCGGGCTCGACGACGTACCGCAGATCCTTCAGTTGGTCGCCGAGACCCAGCCGGGTCCCTTTCTGCCGCGCACCGTCGAACTCGGCACCTACCTCGGCATCCGGGACGACGACGGACGACTGATCGCGATGGCCGGCGAGCGGCTGCGCCCACCCGGCTGGACGGAGATCAGCGCGGTCTGCACCCACCCGGACCACCGGGGCCGGGGCCTGGCCACCCGGCTGGTCCGCGCGGTCGCGGCGGGCATCAGGGAACGCGGCGAAACGCCCTTCCTGCACGCCGCCGCCGACAACACTCACGCGATCCGGCTCTACGAGTCGATCGGGTTCACCCTGCGCCGTCGCTCGCAATGGCTGCTGGTGCGCATCCGCGACGAGCGGACGGAACAGACCGAGGCGTCGGACCGTTGACCCTGAAGATGTCGAGCCGGAAGGGCGGAGGTGACCGCGGATGATTCGTGCAGCGCGTCTCCGTGTCCCGAAGCTCGCCCCGCGCCGCCCCGTGCATCTGTACTCGCGGCCCCACATCGACCTGCGCCGCGTGGCCGGCGCCCTCTGTTGCTCCTGACCTGTTACCTCGCGGCCCGACCCACTCGGTGAGGGCCTGCTCTCTCGTACGGTCGATCAGGAAGGCACTCCCTCGTGGCCTCATCACCCTCTTCCCTGCCCGCTTCGCCCTCCGCACTGCACCTCGCCGTCGCCCTCGACGGCGCCGGATGGCACCCGGCAGCCTGGCGCGAGCCCGTGTCCCGGCCCCGGGACCTGCTCACCGCCGGCTACTGGGCCGATCTCGTCACCGAGGCCGAGCGCGGTTTGCTCGACTTCGTGACGATCGAGGACGGGCTCGGGCTCCAGTCCTCGGACTTCTCCGGGGCCGACGGGCGCACCGACCAGGTGCGAGGCCGCCTGGACGCCGTGCTCATCGCCGCCCGCACCGCCCCGCTGACCCGGCACATAGGCATCGTGCCGACCGTGGTGGCCACTCACACGGAGCCGTTTCACATATCGAAGGCGATCGCGACCCTCGACTATGTGAGCAGCGGCCGCGCGGGTCTGCGCGTGCAGGTGACGGCCCGCCGGAACGAGGCCGAGCACTTCGGACGCCGTACGTTCCCGCCGCTGCGCGTCGAGGACCTCGACACCCCGGCCGGGCAGGAGCTGGTCACCGATCTCTTCGACGAGGCCGCCGACCACGTCGAGGTGGTGCGCCGGCTCTGGGACAGCTGGGAGGACGACGCGGAGATCCGGGACGTCGCCACCGGCCGCTTCGTCGACCGCGACAAGCTTCACTACATCGACTTCGAGGGCAGGCACTTCAGCGTCAGGGGCCCGTCCATCACTCCGCGGCCGCCCCAGGGGCAGCCGATCGTCAGCGCTCTCGCCCACCGGTCCGCTGCCTACCGGCTGGTGGCCCGCTCCGCGGACCTCGGATACCTCACCCCGCACGACACCGCCCAGGCTCGCGAAATCGTCGCGGAGATCCGCGCCGAGCAGACCGCTGCCGGCCGGGCGGACGAGCCGCTGCACCTCTTCGGAGACCTGGTGGTCTTCCTGGACGACGACGCCGCCAAGGCCGTGGCCCGACGCGAACGCCTCGACGACCTCGCCGGTCACCGGTATACGAGCGACGCCCCTATCTTCACCGGCACGTCTGCCCAACTCGCAGATCTGCTACAGGAGTTGGGAGAGGCCGGCCTGGCCGGGTTCCGCCTGCGCCCCGCCGTCGTCGGCCACGAACTCCCGCAGATCACCCGGGGCCTGGTCCCCGAACTCCAGCGCCGGGGCGTCTTCCGGCGCGCGTACGAGGCCGACACCCTGCGCGGCCTGCTCGGACTCGCCCGCCCCGCTAACCGCTACGCCGCCGCGGCGGCCGACGCCGTCACCGCCTGAGCCGGAGGACCGTACGACATGAGCAAGCCCCTGAAGCAGATCCATCTGGCCGCCCACTTCCCCGGCGTCAACAACACCACCGTGTGGAGCGCCCCCGAGGCCGGCAGTCACATCGAGTTCAGCTCCTTCGCGCACTTCGCGCGGACCGCCGAGCGGGCCAAGTTCGACTTCCTGTTCCTCGCCGAGGGACTGCGACTGCGTGAACAGGGCGGAGAAATCTATGACTTGGACGTCGTAGGCCGTCCGGACACGTTCACGATCCTCACCGCGCTCGCCGCCGTCACCGAACGTCTCGGACTGACCGGCACCATCAACTCCACCTTCAACGAGCCCTACGAGGTGGCCCGCCAGTTCGCGAGCCTGGACCACCTCTCCGACGGGCGTGCCGCCTGGAACGTCGTCACCTCCTGGGACGCCTTCACCGGCGAGAACTTCCGGCGCGGCGGCTTCCTGCCGCAGGAGGAGCGCTACTCCCGGGCCAAGGAGTTCCTGGCCACCACCCACGAGCTCCTCGACTCCTGGAGCGGCGAGGAGGTAGTCGCCGACCAGCAGTCCGGCACCTTCCTCCGGGACGCGCAGGCCGGGGCCTTCGTGCACAAGGGGCAGCACTTCGAGATCGAGGGACAGTTCAACGTGCCGCGCAGCCCGCAGGGCCGTCCGGTGATCTTCCAGGCCGGCGACTCCGACGAGGGGCGGGAGTTCGCCGCCGCCGGCGCCGACGCGATCTTCAGCCGGTACAGCACCCTCAAGGAGGGCCAGGAGTTCTACACCGACGTCAAGGGCCGCCTCGCCAAGTACGGCCGTGGGCACGACCAGCTGCTGATCCTGCCCGCCGCGACCTTCGTCCTCGGCGACACCGACGCCGAGGCGCAGGAAGCCGCCCGTGAGGTACGCCGCCGGCAGGTCAGCGGCGCCACCGCGATCAAGCACCTGGAGTTCGTCTGGAACCGCGACCTGTCCGCGTACGACCCGGACGGCCCGCTGCCCGACATCGATCCGGACCTCGGCGAGCACACCATCGCCCGCGGCCGCGCCCAGGTGCGCATGTACCGCGACCCGCTGGCCACCGCCCGCGAGTGGCGCGAGCGCGCCGCCGCCAACAACTGGTCGATCCGCGACCTGGTCATCGAGACCGGCAACCGCCAGTCCTTCGTGGGCTCCCCGGCCACCATCGCCGAGACGATCAACGACTTCGTCCAGGCGGACGCCTCCGACGGCTTCATCCTCGTCCCGCACCTCACCCCCGGTGGCCTCGACGGCTTCGCCGACACCGTGGTCCCGCTGCTCCAGGAGCGCGGAGTCTTCCGTACGGAGTACGAGGGCACCACCCTGCGCGATCACCTCGGGCTCGCGCACCCGGACACCAAGGCGTCCGACGTCCGGGTGGCCTCATGAAGTTCCTGGCCATCACCCTGATCGTGCACGCACCCCACCCGGTGACCGGGGTGCGGAAGGCGACCCACGACCGCTTCCGCGAGGTGATCGACAACGCGTTGCTCGCCGAGGAGCTGGGCTTCGACGGCTTCGGGGTGGGGGAGCGGCACGAGCGACCGTTCATCTCCTCCTCGCCGCCCGTCGTGCTGAGCCACCTCGCCGCGCTCACCTCACGGATCCGGCTGTTCACGGCGGTCACCACGCTCAGCCTCCTCGACCCGGTGCGCGCGTACGAGGACTACGCGACGCTGGACCATCTCTCCGGCGGGCGCCTGGAGTTGATCGTGGGGAAGGGCAACGGCACCGCGCAGCGTGAGCTGTTCCACGTCACGACCGAGGACCAGTGGGACCGCAACGCCGAGAGCTACGAGGTGTTCCGGCAGATCTGGCGCCAGGACAAGGTGACGGCGGCGACGCGGTTCCGCCCGGAGCTGACCGAGGCGGAGGTGTGGCCGCGGCCGTTCCAGCAGCCGGTCCGGGTCTGGCACGGCAGCGCGACGAGCAAGAAGTCGGTCGATCTCGCCGCCCGCTACGGCGATCCGCTCTTCTCCGCGAACGTCACCCACCCCATGGAGCCGTACGCCGAGTTGATCCGCTACTACCGACAGCGCTGGGAGCACTACGGCCACGACCCGGCCGCCATCGCCGTCGGCGCCGGCACCGCGGGCTACTACGCGGCCCCCACCTCGCAGGAGGCGATCGCCGCCTACCGGCCCGTTTTCGAAGGGCAGTTGGCCCTCCAGAAGCGGCTCGGCGCGGAGCCGGTCTTCCCGACGCTGGAGGACTTCGTCGAGCGTAGCTCCGCGCTGATCGGCAGCCCCCAGCAGATCATCGAGAAGGTGCACCGCTACCACGAGCAGTTCGGGCACACCGTCCTGCATCTGCACGCGGACGCGAGCGGGCTCAGCGACAAGGGGCACCGTGACTCGCTCGAACTGTTCCAGTCCGACATCGCGCCCGTCCTGCGCAGGGAGATCCCCGATCCGCCGTTCCCATGGGGCCCGGTCCTGGCCAAGCCCCCGCTTGAGGCCGTCCCCCCGTCCGCCGACCGCTGAGGAGCGACCTGTGTCCGGCATACCTCTGGGAATTCTCGACCTGGTCCCGATCTCGTCCGGCTCGAACGCCGCCGAGGCGCTGCACCGCTCCATCGACCTCGCCCGGCAGGCCGAGCGGTTCGGCTACACCCGCTACTGGTTCGCGGAACACCACCTCAACCCGGGCGTGGCCGGCACCTCTCCCGCCGTGGTGCTGGCCCTGACCGCCTCCGCCACCTCGACGATCCGGCTCGGCTCGGGGGCGGTGCAGCTCGGCCACCGCACCGCCCTGTCCACCGTCGAGGAGTTCGGTCTGATCGACGCCCTGCACCCCGGGCGGCTCGACCTGGGGCTGGGCCGCTCCGGCGGTCGCCCGCCCGCGCAGCCCACCGCCCCGCTGCCGACCGCGACCCCGGTCGTCGACGGCCGCGCCCCGAACGGTCTGCGCATCCCGCCCCGCTTCTCCTTCGCGCATCTGCTGGGCTCGCCTCGGGTCGCGCTGCACCGCACACTGCTCCAGCAGCCGAAGGCCGAGGCGCAGGACTACGGCGAGCAGATCGACGACATCCTCGCGCTGCTGGCCGGCACCTACCGGTCCGCGGACGGCGTCGAGGCACACGTCGTACCGGGCGAAGGCGCCGACGTACAGGTCTGGATCCTGGGCAGCAGTGGCGGGCAGAGCGCCGAGGTCGCCGGCCGCAACGGTCTCCGCTTCGCCGCCAACTACCACGTCAGCCCGGCCACGGTGCTGGAGGCCGCGGAGAGCTACCGCGCCGCGTTCCAGCCGTCCGGGGTCCTCGACAAGCCCCATGTCAGCGTCTCGGCCGACGTCGTCGTGGCCGAGGACGACGCGACCGCCCGCGAACTGGCCACCGGCTACGGCCTGTGGGTCCGCAGCATCCGCACCGCCGAGGGGGCCATCGAGTTCCCCACGCCCGAACAGGCCCGCGCCCACTCCTGGACCGACGCGGACCGGGAACTGGTCGCGGACCGCGTGGACACCCAGTTCGTGGGCTCCCCACCACAGGTTGCCGACCAGCTCGAACAGCTCCAGGAGGCCACCGGCGCGGACGAGTTGCTGATCACCACCATCACTCACGGCCACGCCGACCGGGTGCGCTCCTACCAACTGTTGGCCGAGGAATGGCAACGCCGCTGAGGCCCGCCCACAAGGCGAGCACGAGGGACTGGGCGGGCACTCCGGTCAGGCCATTACGGCTTCCGAGGGCGTATCCACCGCTCACCATGTGCCGTCGGTAGGGCGCAGTGTCGGAACTCGGGGGCGGGTCTGAGGACTTGGCGGCACACGTTGAACCTGGCACGGTCATCGCCGACCGGTACGAGCTGGTCGATCGTCTGGGCGGCGGGGGGCATGGGCGAGGTGGGGCGGGCCGGGCCCTGAGCCTGAACGTCGAGGTGGCCGTCAAGTCCATCCGGGTGCACCCCCAGGACACCGCCGAGCCGCATCGCGCGGTCTGGAGTGTGGGTCAGCAATCTCCCCCGTGTCGTCCCAGGCGATCTTGTAGTACTTCAGGCGTTCGTCTTCCGCGATCACTCGCATGCCGACGGCGCTCATGACGTGTTGGGACGCGAGGTTGTCGTGGCCGGTGTCGCCTTCCACGCTGGTGATGCCCTGGACGCGCGCGAACGCCAGCAGGGCGCGGAGGGCTTCGGAGGCGTATCCCTTGCCGTGCGCCGACGGGATGAGGCCGTAGCCGATCGTGACCTTGCCGTCCGCGTCCGGCGTTCCATGGAAGTCCACGCCACCGATGGTGTGCCCGTCCTCGCGCCGACGGATTTCGTAGGTGCCGAACGGTCGGGGATCGCCGGTTTCCGCACAGGTGCGCAGGAACCGTCTGGCTGCGGACGCGTCGCCCGCGGCGGGGTAACCGGGCGCCCATCGTGCCGTGTCATCCGGATGGCCGGTCAGTACCCGCTCCGCTTCCTCGGCGTCCATCGGATGAAGCACGAGCCGCGCTGTCACAAGGTCGTCCATGACAGGGGAGTATCACGTGAGAAGGGCGGGCCGCACTCGGATTCCGCGTGCGGCACATCGGCCCTACCGGGTCCGGGCGCGGAGCACCTCGCGGTACTCCTCGACTCCTTCCTCGATCGACGCCATACGGTCCCGCATGCCGCGCGGAGTGCGGCTTTTCACGAGGGTCCGCAGTTCGTGGTCGGGAGAGAAGCCCCCTGAGAAACCGCGCGGGGCGTTGGCAGTGATCATCGGCTCGTTGGTGAACGCCGACGAGTCGTCGTCGGAGTGCCGGTACGTCCAGCGGCACGGCCAGAGCCGCAGCGCGGTCTCGCCGACGTACCTGACCGCGCCCTCGAAGAACTCGTCGACGGGAGCCGCCTTCAGCGCTGCGGGGCCATCGAAGCGGTCCAGCACAAGCTGTTCCAGCGCCGAGAGCGAGTCCAGGGAGTAGTCGAAGGGGAAGTCGTCGGGCAGCCGGCCCGTCCGCCACCGGTCCAGTGCGGCGTCCATGGGGGCCAGCCACTCGTCAAGACATCGACGGGACTCCTCGCTCGCCTGCAGGCGGTCGTCCTCCATGTACCACGCGAGGGTCTCGGGTTCCGCCGTGGGGATCCCGTCGCGCACCCAGTTGCCGAGGTCCACCGGCATCGGCAGGCCGAACTCCCGTAGGCCCTCGGCCTGGTCAGGCGTCAGCAGGAGCCACCAGGCGTCATAGGAGTCCTCGTCCAGCTGGTAGAAGGCCCGTTGATCGTCGTTGCCGGGCACGAGGGCGCAGATGGCGTCGAAGGCGACGTTCCAATCCATGTAACGGGTGCTGTCCGAGAGGTGATCCGTGCGGTGCCAGATCGACCGGCCATTGCGCCGGAAGTGCAGGAACTCGTCCTCCCCGACCCTCACCAGCTCGACGTCATCGACCACCACCGAGCCGCCCGTGCATGCCGCCGCCTCATGCAGCAGCTCCGCGTACCCCTCCTCCAGATAGCCACTCACCTTTTCGGGCGTCTGGAAGCCGATGCCGCATTCGCCGATGAGGAAGGTCAACTCCTCGGTGTCCTCGAATTCCTCGTCGAGGTCCATGTCGATGTCGGCAGCCTCCGCCAGTCCGGCTGCGGCCTGCTCCTCCGTCGCGATGCCCAGCCGGACCAAGGTCTCCGCGAACCCCCGGAGGGTGTGTCGTATTGCGTTGCTCATGACAGCACCCTCACACATTCCGGCCACCGCGTAGCGCGGATTTGCCCACTTGGGATTCGTCCCGCCGATCATGTGACGCCGCGGGGGAGGGTGACGGGTAAGGGGGAGGGTCGGTGGACCACCAGAGCCATCTCTCACCTGCGCCGCAATCGGTATATCCACGGCAGAACATGCGGCAGGGAGGGCGCTCGACGCACCGTCAGGGGAGGTGCAACGTAAGGAAATCGTCCGGGCTGAACTTCGCCTGCAGCAGGTCGGTGAAGACGCCGATCGGGTCGTCCCAGCCACTGTCATCGTCGACCCAGTCACCGTTGACGTTGGTGGTGACCATGTGCTCGCCGTCGCGGGTGCCGTAGGAGTAGGACCACGAGCCGAAAAGGGCTCCGCCCATGCCCCAGACCGTCGCGCCGCAGGGCAGCCTCAGCGAGGAGACGCCGAGACCGTAGGCGGCATCGGGAAGCCATTCGTGGGTCGGAACGGTGGAGAACATGTCGCGTTGCTGGGCCGCTGCCACCACTTGGCCGCCCAGCAGCGCGCCGAAGAACCGGTTGAGATCCGCGGCGGTGGAAATCATGCCGCCGGCCGCCCAGAACAGGGAAGGGTCGAGCTCCGTGACGTCGAAGACCGGGGCGTCGGGCTCGGGTCGGAACATCTTTGTGTAATGCCGGGAGTGTGGTCCACGGATGGACGGGTCGCTGCCGTGCGGCAGATACGTCCCGGCCAGGCCGAGCGGGCGGCTGATCCGCTGGTCGATCTCCTCGGCGAGCGCCCGGCCGGTGGCCCGTTCGGTGATCAGACCCGCGAGGACGTAGTTGGTGTTGGAGTAGCCCCAGCCCGTACCCGGGGGGAAAGTGACCGGATGGGAGGTGGCGATCCGCACGAGCAACTCAGGGGTGTGGGTCTCATGACGGTTCAGTGCGTCCCGGTCTTCGGTGTAGTTGAAGATCCCGCTGGTGTGGTTGAGCAGCTGCCTGCAAGTGACCTTGCCGCCGTCGTGGCCGTGGACCAAGTCCGGCAGCCACTTGTCCACGGGGTCGTCCAGGCTCAGCGTGCCCTCGGCTACAAGTTGCAGCATCACGGTGGCCACGAACGTCTTGGTGATGCTGCCGATGCGGAACCGGTCCTGCGCAGAGCGCTCGCGCGCGGTTGCGGTGTCGGCCACCCCTGCCGTGCCGAACCATCGCTGATCGCCGTCGCGGACCTCGGCGAGTATGCCGGGAAGGCAGCCTTGGGCCACGGCCCGGTCGAGTAAGCGCTGAACGGCCGCGTGGTCGCTGTGATTCATGTGGGCTCTCCTGGTGTCGGGACAAGGGGCAAGGGACAACGGGCCAAGGGACAACAGGCCAAGGGGCAACGAGGCGGCGCCTCCCGTCCCGTTCGTCACTCGTTCGAATCGGTAAGTGTCTGCCGTACGTTGAGCGCCAAGTCGGCCGGATCGATGCCTGCCAGAGCGAGAGCGCGAGGCACGGTGCCGGCCTGAGCCTGCAGGATTCCGAGCAGCAGATGCGCAGGCCGCAGTTCCTTCTTGCGAGCAACGGAAGAGAAGCTCCGTTCCAAGGCGAGCTTGGCGGAGGCGCCCATCTTGGGTGGCTCCAGGGCCTTGCCGGGCCGGGGTACGTCATGGGCGTTCCGAGACACTCCCACCAAGCTCAGGCTGTGCTCGAACTCCCGGTCCAATGCCTCGCGCAGCGCTTGGTGATCGAGGCCGGCCGAGGCCAGGGCCTGGCAGGTGGTGCTTTCCTGCTCGGCAGCGATCGCCAGCAGTAGATGGTGTGCCTCGATCGTCGCCGATCGGTCCTCACGGGCTTCGTGTTCTCCCCGCACCGTGATCGCGTGCAGGTACCTGTCAAAGACGGTCATCGTCGCGCCTCCTGAGCTTCACTCCTGCGGCGATGAGCCGCTTGGCGTGTTTCTTGTGGACCGCTTGGCGCGTGACGCCGAGCGCCTCAGCGACCTGCGGCCAACTCCACCCCGCTCGCATGGCTTGCTCGACGGCGGCACCCTCCAGCTGATCGGCCAAGCGCCGCAGCGCGACAACAGCCGCCAATGCGTCACCGGGCTCTGAGGGAACGGGACTTTCCACACCGGACATGCAAGCAACCGTAGTTGACTAATCCGAGATTAGTCAACGCAAGTTGCTCAGCGCGAGCGGCAGGGAGGCAGTGCCGCGGCGCGGGCAGACGGTGGGGCAGGAGGGGGGCCACGGTGAGTCCGGGGGCGCCGCGGTTGAGGAGGATCAGGTGCGATGGGCTGCGCCGAGACCGGAGGAGGCTCAGCGCAGCCCTGCTCAGCCCACACCACGTGCCGCTTTGTTCCGTCGAATTCGGCTCTCGGTGGGCGTGGCCGCGGCACGGCATCGACGAACGCGCCCACCTCGCGGAACTACCGCGGGTCCACGCCGTCTACCAGCGGGCGGTCCTCAGCCTCCTCGCAGCGGGCTGACTTCCCGGGCGCCTTCCCACGGGGGACAGGACAGGGCCGAGCAGACCATCACCACGACCGAGCCCCGAAGCGACCGAGGACGCCCGTCCGCGACAGCATCGTCCGAGGTCTACAGCGTGCCCTCACAGGTCGCGCCAGCTGTCCGGCCGGCTGCCGTCGATGTCGGTGAAGCCGTATTCCCTCGCCAGCTCAGCGGAGCTGACCGACTGCTGGTTCCACCGGCCCCGTTCAGGGTCCGCGGCCAAGGCTGCCGCCGCCCGGCCGACATAGCGTGGTGACTCCGACCGGGCGAACCCTGCCGGTGCGGTCGGCGAGCCGTCCTCCCGGTGCGGATTCAGTGCCTCGCGCCAGTTCTCCTCGCGGACACCGAAGTTGTCCAGCATCATCTCCGAACGAAGCCAGCCGGGCGTGAGGGCGACCGCGGTCGCTCCGAACGGCTGCAGTTCGTGCCCTTGCGAAAACGCCAGCCGGTTCACCGCGGTCTTCGCCAAGTCGTAGAACACCGAGATCCGGTACGACGACGCATTGAATTCCGCTGTTCCGTCGGTCACTTCGACGAGCAGGCCGCCCGGTTCCTCGATCAGCAGGGGGAGGAGGTGATGGGAGGTGATCAGGTGGGTGTCCAGACCCAGCCGGAGAATCCGCAGGCCGTCATCGAGACGGTGCCGCCAGATCGGAGTGTTCCAGTCCGCCGGCCCGCCTTTGAGGCGTTCAGCGCCCCAGATGTCGTTGATCAGGATGTCGATACGGCCGTATTCGCCGCGAATACGCTCGGCCAGGCGGCGAACCTGATCGGAGTCGAGGTGATCGACCTGGACCGCGATTCCGGTGCCGCCGAGTCGCGTGACCAGCTCCGCCGTCTCCTCGATCGTCTCCGGGCGGTCGTAGTCGGACCCTCCCGAGCCCCGCACACTGCTGCGACCTGTGCAGAACACGGTCGCACCTGCTTCGCCGAGCGCAGCGGCGAAGCCACGTCCTGCGCCCCGCGTCGCTCCCGCTACGACGGCAACCTTCCCTCGCAACGCCTCAGGGTCCGGCAACCACACCATCTCTCGACTATCGCAGACCTCCCGCGAAGCGGTACACGGCGCTCCGCGCGGTGTGCCGTTGTGTCACGACGAAGGCTCAGGCGCATCTGCGAACTACGTGCGTTCCTGAGCGCAGGCGCTGTCCCGGGTGACCGCGAGCAGTGCCATGTCGTCGGTGATGCGGCCGTCGGCGTGGCGGCTCACCTCGGCGAGCAGCGTGTCGAGCAGCGCGTCCGGTCCGTCGAAGTCACGCTCGGCCAGCCCGGCGCCGGGGCTGTAGAAGTCGCCGGCGCGGTTCCGCGCTTCGGTCAGGCCATCGGTGTACAGCAGGAGAGTCGCCCCCGGAGGGAACGGCAGGGTGTCGGTCCGCTCCTGGTCGGCGCCCAAGTCCGCCAGTCCCAGGGGCAGGGCCGGCTCGGAGGGGTCCGCGCTGCGCACCTGTCCGGCATGGAGCAGCAGGGGCGCGGGGTGGCCGCGGTTGACCAGGCGCAATTCGTCGCCGCAGTGCGGGATCTCCACGAGCACGCCGGTGACGAACCCCTCGGTCCGCTCGGGGCCCGTCCGCCGCGCCTTTTCCCGTTGCAGTGCCCGCTCCATCCTGCCTGCGATCCCGGCGAGCGTGGATTCCTCCTCGGCGGCCTCCCGGAACGCCCCCATGGCTACGTCCACCACCTTGACCGCCTCCATGCCCTTGCCCCGGACATCGCCGACCAGGCAGCGCACGCCGTACGGGGTGTCCTGCGCGCTGTAGAGGTCACCGCCGATCTGTGCGTCTTTCACCGCTGCCTGGTAGCGCACGGCGAGCCGCAGGGGCCCGATCGCGGCCGGCAGCTGCGGCAGTACGGCGCGCTGCACGGCGAGGGAGACTCTGCGTGCGGCCTCCAGGCGCACCTTGCTGTAGTACATGAGGCGGTTGACGACGATGGCGAAGGCCGAGACGGTCGCGACCGCGGCCAGCTCGCTCCGCCCACCGGAACCCCCTATGAAGCCGAAGTGGGTGAGCAGCGCGAAGTCGATGGCACAGGCGCTGAGGCCCGCCAGAATCGTCGCGCGCAGCGAGAGCAGTGCGGCGGCGGTCATCGGCGCGGCGGTGTAGAAGGCCTCTCCGCTGAAATGCGGAGAGGTCTGGTAGTCGATGAGGGCGCCTGCGGCGAGCACGATGACGGGCAGCAGCTGGAGGTGGCGCAGCCACCAGCGTCTGAAGGTGGTGCGCCCCGTGCTCGGTGCCCTCACGTACCCGCTCCCACTCTGTCGTGGCGGACGACATGCTCAAGCATCCTCGGGCGGGATTACGGCTGCAGTCGTGGAGCCGCCGTATGGGTACGGCCGTATGGGTACGTGCCGCATCGCTGGATGTGCGGCACTGGCCCCTTCCCGGCGGACGGGCATGGGCTCGGCCGGTGCCAGCGGTGCCAGCGGTGCCAGCGGTGCCAGCGGTGCCAGCGGTGCCAGCGGCGCAGGGAAACCCCCGTCAGCGAGTGGGCATGGCATCCGGTCCGCGTGCGCCTTGGACCCTTGGCTGAGTTTCTCGTGGGGTGCTCGCCCGGAACAGCGCGCGACACGTGCCCGCGGCGAGACTGCCGGCCCCGGCGCCGCACGACGAGGCTCCGCGGACGATCAGACCGCCGGTCCGGACCGGAACCTGCGGGTCACGATGTACGTCCCCTCAGGTCGCGCAGGGAACGGTCCTCGGGAACCCGGCCCCGCGCCGCAGCGGCCCGCCGGGCCTCCCGCACCTCCTCGGACAGCCTGGCGAGTGCGGCGCACACCGCGCAGTCACCACTCGCGCAGGCGTGGACCGCGTTCACCTCGGTGAGCCGCCCGTCGATGACGTCCAGCGTCCCCAGCAGGTCCCCCAACGTGGTCGTCAGTGCCCTGATCCGGGCGCTCTGTCCGCCGACCTGACGGCGGATGGCCAGTAACCGCGCGAAGTCCTCGCCGGAGACGGCGACCAGCTCCTGCCCGTCGACCACCACCGGCTGTGCCCGAGGCGCGTCAGCCATCGGCCGGGGTCCGTTCTACGGCGGCGGACGAGGCGAAGGCTGCGGCGAGCTCTTCGGCGGTACGGGGACCGGGAGTCCTCTCGTCCAGCAGCCCGTGCGCACGCAGCAGTTGGGCGGTCGCGATGCCCCACGGCAGCCGCAGCCCCGCCTCCCGCAGCAGATCCGTGCGGGCCAGCATCGCGGGCGCGGGGCCGGCCCGCACACCTGCCGGGGTGAGGAGAGCGGCGTCGTCGGCCCAGCGCAGGGCGAGGTCCACGTCATGGGTGGCCATCACCACGGTGGTTCCGCCGTCCCGAAGGGCGTCGAGGGCGGCGAGCAGTCGTTCCTGGCCGTCCGGGTCGAGTCCGGCGGTCGGCTCGTCGAGGATCAGCACCTGGGGCCGCATCGCGACCGCGCCCGCGATCGCGGTCCGCTTGCGCTGTCCGTAGGAGAGGAGATGGGTGGGCCGGTCCGCCAGGGCGCTGATGTCCAGGGCGGCGAGCGCCTCGTCCACCCGGGACCGCACCTCACCATCGGGCAGGCCGAGGTTCAGGGGACCGAACGACACGTCCTGGGCCACGGACGCGGCGAACAACTGGTCGTCCGGGTCCTGCACCACCAGCTGGACCGTCGTACGCAACCGGGTCAGCCCCTTGCGGTCGTACGTGACCGGGAGCCCCTGGACCGTCAACTGACCGTCGCGCGGCCGCAGCCCGCCGCTGAGAAGCCGCATCAGCGTGGTCTTGCCGCTGCCGTTGCGGCCGAGCAGGGCGAGAGCACGGCCTTCGCACACATCGAAGTCGAGTCCCTTGAGCACGGCCGGGCCGTCCTCGTAAGCGAAGGACGCGCCCCGCAGGGCGACCAGCGCGGGTTCGCTCATGACAGCGGCCTTTCCAGGACGAAGGTGAGGGCGGCGACGGCCACGAGCAGCGCGATGCTGCCGACCACGAAGCGGGCGGAGACGCGGGCCTCGGGCACCAGGACCCGCAGGGTGCCGTCGTACCCGCGCCCGGCGAGTCCGGTCTGGAGCCGCGCCGCCCGATCGAAGGCGCGTACGAACGCGGTGGAGCCGAGCCCGGCAAGCGAACGCCAGGTGGCCGCCCGGGTGGTGTGCCCGAGCCGGGCCGCCTGGGCGTCCCGGATCCGGCGCACCGAGTCCAACAGCAGGAAGCTCATGCGGTACGTCACCAGGGCCACGTCCACGACCGGAGCGGGCACCCCCGCCTTCACCAGGCGGGGCAACAGGTCGGACATCGGGGTGGTGAAGGCGAACAGCAGGACGCCGAGCGACGCGGCCGAGGTGCGCAGCAGCAATTGCCCGGCGCGGACCGGCCCGCCGTCGGCGAGGGTCACGAACCCTTCGGGCCCGCCGACCTGGATGATCAGGGTGGCGGCACCGGTGACGCAGAAACCCAGGGGCACCCGGTACGCGCGCCACAGACGACGGCCGGATACGCCCGCCGGGCCCAGCAGCACGGTGAGGGCGGCAACGAGCACCAGGGCGGCGCCGGGCCAGGGCGGCAGCGAGATCGCCAGCACGGTGAGTCCGAGACCGAGCACGGCCTTGTCCACGGGATGGCGGCGGCGCCAGCGACTGCTGTGCGCCGCCGCGTCGATCGGCAGCACGGGGCGGTCAGTCCCCCTGGGCTGCGGATACCCCGGCACCGCTCTCGGCGCCTTCGGCGTTCTGCCGCGACTGTGCGCGCAGCTCGCCCTGGCGGCGTCCGCGCCGCAGGCCGAAGTAGAAGGCGAGGACGCCCGCGCCGATGGCGGCCTGGAGGGCGAACAGCGCCGACTCGATCTCGCCGGACGGCGGCTCGTACAGCGGAGAGAACCAGGGCTTGTAGTCGGGGTCGAGCTCGGTGATCGCCGTCTCGGCCTGCGCGTCGGCGCCCGTGAACGGCTCCTTCTTGTGGTCACCGAGGCCGAGGACCAGCGGCAGGACGGCCAGTGCGGCCACGACCACCAGCAGCAGGGTGTTGATCTTCGCGTTCCTGCTCATCAGGTCACCGCCTCGGTCTCGGTCTCGCTCTTCTCGGCCCGGGCCTGCTTGCCGGCGAGGAACACGCCGAGCCGGGTCAGCTCACCCTTGCTGGACTGCACGAGCAGCCGCATCACGAGCACCGTGAGGAGCCCCTCGCTCACCGCGAGCGGGATCTGGGTGACCGCGAAGATGGTGCCGAACTTGCCGAGCGCGCCCAGGAATCCGCTGCTCGGGTCCGGGAAGGCGAGCGCCAGCTGCACGCTGGTGACGCAGTAGGTGGACAGGTCGGCGACGAAAGCGCCGAAGAACACCGCCACCATCAAAGGCACGGCGAAGCGGCGCAGCAGCTTGTAGACCGCGTACCCGGCCCAGGGCCCGACGATCGCCATCGAGAAGACGTTGGCGCCGAGCGTGGTCAGGCCGCCGTGGGCGAGCAGAAGGGCCTGGAACAGCAGGGTGATGGTGCCGAGCACCGCCATGATCGGCGGGCGGAACAGGATGGCGCCCAGCCCCGTACCGGTGGGGTGGGAGCAGCTCCCCGTCACCGAGGGCAGTTTCAGCGCGGACAGAACAAAGGTGAAGGCCCCGGACGCACCGAGGAGCAGAGTGCTCTCGGGATGCTCCTTGACCTCACGGGTCAGTGACCGGACTCCGTGGACGACGAATGGCGCCGACGCGACGCCCCAGGCGACCGCGTGCGCCGGAGGCAGAAATCCCTCGGCTATGTGCATGGCTCAGCAGACCCTCTCCAGCACCTCGTGGATGGTTGAAGTGCCTTGGCCGGTCTCCTGGCTGACGGGTACCACCGCCCGGACTCCGCCTTCCCGGATCACAAGGACCCAGTGGCTGCCCGCGAGGGCCGGAGTCGGACTTCCCGATTCACAGTGGCGAGGGCCGCACCGGCATCACACCGAATTTCCCGTTCACCAAGGCGTGGTGACAGTAGTGCCAGGTCGGGTGCGGTGACAAGTGGAGCCGGGCGAGGCTCACCCCCTGCATTCGCAGCGGCGGCAGGGGAGCCCGGCTTCTGCGGAAACGGGCTGCCCTGGGATCGGCCTGGCATTCTCGGTGGGGGTCGCTGCCCCCCGTCCGATGACCAAGCTCGATCCGATGTCCACGCCCTCTGTGCGCTCTCCTCGCCCTTCAGCTCGGCAGCGTACGGATCAGCGCATCACGCAGGCGGGTGCGCTCGGTGGACATGAAGCGGTGCAGGTTCCGTGAGGCGAAGGCGATCCGCTGAGCACTCCGGCGGCGCTCCGCGTCGTAGGTGCGCAGGGCGGATGGCAGGGCGGCCGTTCCGTGTGCGGCGACGGCCCGGGTAAGGGCCTCGGCGTCGAGAATCGCGGTGCACGCCCCCTGGCCCAGGTTGGGGGTCATGGCGTGCGCGGCGTCTCCGACCAAGGCGACCTTTCCGTGGTCGACGAAGGCGGGAAGGGCGGGGAACAGATGTCGCATCTCGTAGCGGATCCAGGTGGCCGGGTCGGTCTCGGCGAGTATCCGGGGGATGGGGTCGTGCCAGCCCTCGAACATTCGGCGCAGTTCTTGGGAGGTGGTGGCCTCGGGGACGGTGGCGTACCAGTTGGTGCGGCCGGGCTCGATGGGCGTCATTCCGAAGAACCGGCCAGGGCCCCAGGTTTCGCCGTACATGCCGCTGTCGAAGTCGGCTACACCGATCCAGGCAACGGCCCCGAGACGCCGCGGGCCGCTGCGCCCGCCGCCGGAACATGCGGCACGCACGGCACTGCGGATTCCGTCAGCTCCTACCACCAGGTCATTGTCGGCAAGGAGCGCATGCACATCGCTGACGTTCTCGCCGACCTTGAGCGGGACGTCCCCGAAGGCGCGTAACTCGGCCAGGAGCGCGTCGATCAAATAGGGCCGGGAAATGAGAAGTTCGGGCCGGCCGGCCTTGCGCTCGATCCGCTCCAGCGGAAGACGCGCCATCACCTTCCCTTGCGGGGTACGGATCCGGGCGTTCCGGTAGGGCACCGCCCGGGCGCGGAAGGACTCACCCACTCCGAGGCGGTCGAGCGCGGCCTGAGCGGTGGGATGGATGCCGAAGGCGGTGCCGTACCGCTCGAGTTCCGTCCGGCGCTCCAGAATCGTGACTGCCCAGCCGGCTCGGCGCAGCCCGAGCGCAGTCGCCAGTCCGCCCACTCCCGCCCCCACGACAACCGCACTTCCGGTCATGCCGCCTCCCGTGACGCTTCCGATCCAACGGACCACCACACCTGTGGTACCACGGTTGGGGTACTGTGGGCAAGGAGTCGAGGAGAGAGGGCCTCTGGCAGTGAATCCGGACCGACGGGACCGCCTGCGTGATGCGGCCATCGGCGTACTGGCCGCCGCAGGCGGACGCGGTCTGACGCACCGTGCGGTCGACGCGGCCGCGGACGTACCGCACGGCACGACCAAGAACTACTTCCCGACCCGGGACGCCCTCCTGCGCGCGGTAGCCGAGCGCTGTCTGGAGCAGTACCGCGACACCACCGCACAGATGGCGGCCGCCGGTGCACCGCCCACCGACCGTGAGGGGCTTGTCGGCATGTTCGGGGATCTCCTCCGGAACGTCGTCGGGCCTGGCCGTCCCCGGCTTCTCGCTTACCTGGAGCTACAGGCCGAAGCGGCCCGCAAGCCCTGGCTCTCGGCTGTCCTCGACCCCATCGCGGCCTCCGACTTCGCTGGTCTCGAAACGGCGCAGCGAACCGCCGGCCTTCCCGTCACCCCGCAGCGCGCCGCCGTCGTCACCCTCGCGATGCACGCCGCCATCCCCCACCTGCTGGCTGATGGGCCGGCCACCCTGGCGGCGGCGGGCCTGGGCGACCCCGACCGCTTTGCCCGCGACCTCCTGCAGGCGGTATATCCCGAAGACCGGAAGCTGCCTGGCAATGGAGCTGATGGAGGGTCCTGACATCTCTCACATCTCTCACATCGCTCACATCGGTCTGGGGCAAGTCGTTCTCACACTCCCCAACTGCCCATGACTGGCACGTGACTTCGACATCAAAGGCCTCTCGGGTCAGAAGCGGGCCACCGTATGACCCCGTTGCGCTGGCCGACATGCCGGCGTTCCGCCGATCGACCTGAACCCCCCGACCAGCGACTCGTTCGATCGCTTCAGATGGTCGAGGCTCCTGCGCCGAGCGTGGGTGGACGGCCGTAGTGAGGTTGTGCGGGAGCACGAGCCCGCCTCGCTCTCACGTGGAACATGATCGACCCCACGCGCTCCCCTGACACTCACTCTGAGTGCAGGTACCCGCCCGTTCGGGGTGATTCGTGAGGGCGAGGGAGCCATCGGCCGGGGGGCGGCCCCCTCTCACCGTCAGGGTCGGGATTCTGCTTCGTCAAGGAATTTGGCGACGGCGCTGAACCACCGTTCCGGATCCTCGAGGTGGGGGAGGTGTGAGCACTCAGGCAGGAGGACTAGCTGTGAGTCCGGCATGCCGGCGTCGAGGGTCCGGGAGCATTCCGGGACGAGTTCGCCGTATTCGCCTGCCAGTACCAGGGCCGGCGCGGTGATTTCGGGAAGACGGTCCCGCCGATCCCACGATGCGAGGGAGCCGCTGGGGCTGAGTTCGTCGGGGCCCCACATGTGGGAGTAGACGGGGCTCCCGTCCATGTTCTCCGCCATCTGGAACATCTCCTGCGGCCAGGATTCGAGCCGACACACGTGTCGTTGGTAAAAGGTGATGAGAGCCCCTTGATAAGCAGGGGTGTCTCTCCGGCCGGTGCGATCACCTTCGTCGAGCGCCGCGCGGGATTCCGGCGGTAGCTCACTTCGCAGCCGGAGGAGTCCTTCAGCGGCCTGAGGGATACTCGCGGTCGTGTCGTCGAAAACCAAGGACACGACCCCCGACGGCCGGCCCAGCATGTAATCGATCGCCAGCATGCCGCCCCACGACTGGCCGAAGAGATGTACCCGGTCCAATCCCAGAGCGTCCCGCACTTGCTGAACTTCGGTCGCAAATCGGGCTGGGGTCCACAAGGACGGGTCATCCGGTTTGTCCGACCGGCCACAGCCGAGTTGATCGTAAAGGATCACTTGCCGACCGCCGTCGGTCAGCCGTGCGAGCGAGCTCAGATATTCACAGCCTGCTGCCGGCCCGCCGTGCAGCGCCAGCAAGGGTACGGCGTCCCCTGATCCATGGACTTCGGCGTAGATATTGCCATCTGGTAGCGGCAGGGTGTGGGTCTCCATGAGCACTCAGCACAGGTACCACAACTCAAACGGTGTCAGTGGGCCGCCTCGCCCCATTCGCGTAGGCGGAAGCACAATGGGAGAACGCCGCGCTCTGTCGGTGCACGTCATTCGGGTGTATTCGCAATTGGCGCGGGTTCCGAGCGCACTGACCTCAAAGGTCGGACGCCAAGGTGTCGTAGCGTCACCTGGCCCGCCCCACCGCAGAAAGGAAGATCGAGTGGCCGATCGTGACGCAGGTCCGGGAAACGGCAGCCTCTTCTTCGCCTTCGCCCCGTGGATCATCTTCGACGTGGTCGCCGGCCCAAGTACGTGGGGTTACGCCGCTTTGGCCGGCTTGATCGCATCAGTAGTTCTCACCGTGCCTGATATCCGGCGAGGGCAAGTGAACGTCCTCAACGCGGCGGGGCTCGTCTTCTTCGCCGTCGTATCGATCCTCGCGCTGGTGTGGGATCGCGGTCAGGGAATCTGGCTGGAGGAATACGCCCAGGTGATCTCAAGCGGGCTCATCGCCCTGGTGGCCTTCGCTTCGCTCGCCTTCGACCCCTTCACGGCTCAGTACGCCCGGAAGTCAACACCTGAGCAGGTGTGGGACACACCTCGGTTCAAGAAGGCTAATCGTGTCCTGACACTGCTGTGGGCTTGTGTATTCGCCGTCATTGCCCTCCTCGGGTGGCTCGCGCTGCGTTTCACCTCCGCGGACGACTGGCTGAACTGGGTTATCCCGGTCGCTCTCATCGTCCTCGCGGTCAGGTTCACCCGAGATTACGCTGCGCATCAGCGCGGTTGAGATGCACTGCGTGAGGGCCAGGGGATCAGCCCGGACGGCACGGGCACTCGGGCAGCCGGACACCCGGGATGTCTGAGAGGCCGCCCGGTCTCCGGTGATGCCGCTGGATGCACCGTCAGCCAAGGCTGATGAAGACACCCATGCCTGCGGCGGTCAGCCCGATGAACCAGCCGGTCAAGGAGTTGAGCAGGGCGACCCCGTGCCGACCGTGTGCCAGCGCCCGGCCGGCCTCGTAGCCGCAGAAGCTGAATGCGGTGACGACCCCGCCCAGCAGCATCATCCCGCTGCTCATCCGGTGCAGATAGGCCCATCCCGCCAGCGCGCCGAACAGGAAGCACCCGACGAAATTGAGGACGAAGGGAATCCAGTGCGTAGGGCTACGGAAGAGCGACCGAAGGTACCGTTCGGTCCCGTAGCGCAGCGCCCCGCCGCTCAATCCACCCAGCAGGGTCAGTAGTAGAGACACGGGAAGGCTCCCTCTCGCGAAACGAGCGGTAACGGAGTCACGCTTGAGCGTGCTCTCACGCCGCCACTTGGTGCGGCGCGACGACATCGTGGGCAGGAGGAGGCGGACCGCCGGCCGAAAGCGGAGCCTCCCTCGCGCACCGGTGATTGACCCCCGAAGGTACGTCAGGTGGATAGCGGTGGCAGGGCTCAGGCGGCACATCCGACGTTTCGGCGAACCGCTCCGGCCTGATTCCGCACACTATCCCTTGGTTCCCGGAAGGAAATCCGACCGCGCGTGGGCAGAATTGCGGAATGCCACACGGCAACTCAGACGGAGCAACGGCATCACCCCGTCGGAGTGATTACGCCCTGTCAGCCGGGCTCCGGGTGGCGTGGTGTCCGCAGTCCCACCATGATCAGGCGAAAGCCCCGACGCCGGCACACTGCGCCCTGAATCGCCGAGGAGACGCCGATAAACATGAGCGAACCGGTTGGCAAGCCACAGCTGTTCCGCGAACTCTCCGCGGAATTCCTGGGCACGATGGTACTCATTCTCTTCGGGTGCGGCGTCGTGGCTCAGGTGGTAGCTGGAGGTGCCCTCACAGAGCCGAAGGGTGGACTGGGCGACCACGACAGCATCGCGTGGGCCTGGGGCCTGGGCGTCACCCTCGGCGTGTACGTCGCGGCCCGCCTCAGCGGCGCCCACCTCAATCCGGCCGTGACGCTGGCCCTGGCCACCTTCAAAGGCTTCTCGTGGGCCAAGGTCGTGCCCTACGCCCTCGCCCAGACAGCCGGCGCCTTCGTCGCCGCACTGCTGGTGCGCTGGAACTACACGGAAGTATTGGCCAGGGCTGACCCGACGCACACGATCAAGACGCAGTTCGTCTTTTCCACGCTGCCGGGGAACGGTTCCCTCACGGCCGGAATCCACGAATGGGGCGCCCTCCGAGATCAAGTGATCGGCACCGCCCTGCTGGTGCTTCTCATCTTCGCGATCACCGACCTGCTGAACACGCCGCCCGGCGCCAATCTGGCCCCGTTCATCATCGGCTTGGTCGTGGTCGCCATCGGCATGGCCTGGGGCACCGACGCCGGTTACGCGATCAACCCGGCACGCGACTTCGGCCCCCGACTTGCCAGCTTCATCACCGGCTATGGAGGCGCCTGGCGAGACCAATGGGGGGAGCTGTATTTCTGGGTGCCCATCGTCGGACCATTGGTGGGTGGCGTCCTCGGGGCCGGCGTCTACAAGTTCCTCATCGGCAATTTCCTGCCCACAGCCGAGCCCGAGCCCCCAGGCCGGGTCCCGGCGCCGGAGTCCTGAGCTTCTCCTTCCTGCAGAGCAATCGCGAGCAGGCCCGCCTCTTCGTCCGAAGCGGCGGGCCTGCTCGCGCGTTGGGATTTCCGGCCGCGCGGGGGTGGGTGGGGGTGTGGGGTCAGTAGATGTTCGCTTCCACCGAGGGGCCGTCACCTCGGGTGCTGTTGATCTGGGCTCGCAGGGAGATTTCGTCGTAGATGCGGAATTCCTTTACGATCCGGCCGTCCTGGATCAGGAACTGCGAGACGCCCCACAATGGGCACGGGCTTGTCGGTCAGCCTGCCGAAGTCGGGGGTGCCGCGGCCTCTCACCCGCCACCCGCCAACTCCTCCAGCTCGCGGAGGAGATGCTCCCCGCCCATGTCCAGAGCAACGAGACCTGGGCGTGAGGCAGCCACACGATCGGACGGGCAGGTCCTAGGAGCTGCCCGGGCGATCATGTGACTCGGGAGGCTGCTCCTCGCCCAGCCGATCTCGTTCGATCCCCGGCCCATCGATCCGAGCAGTTGCCGTCACGTGATCGAGGTCTATGCCTTGCAGGCGAGGAGCTGGACCTCTTGGAACTGCCGCTGGTCGGTGGGCTTCGGCTCGATCACCGTGCGGGCTGCCTGACTCAGTCCGTGGTCGCGCAGGAGCGCGGCGAGACTGTCGGGGGACCAGCGGTAGGCCGTTGCCACCGCATGGTCGTAGGTCTGCGTCTCGTGGTGGGGGCCGTCGGTGGCGGGGAAGTCGATCAACAGGTGCCCGCCGGGAGCCAGGACCCGCGCGATCTCGGCCAAGACGGCGGGCACGTCCTGCGGCGGGGTATGGATGACGGACCACCGCGAGAGCACCCCGCCCAGCGTGCCGTCCTCGATGTCCAGTGCGGCCATCGAGCCGACCTCGAACCGAAGTCCGGGGTTCGCCTCGCGAGCGAGCTCGACCATCACGGAGGAGGCGTCAACACCGAAAGCATTCAGGCCCAACCCGTGCAAGTGAGCCGTGACGTAACCCGGTCCACAGCCGAGGTCTGCGACCTCACCGTCGCCGTTTGCCCGTACCAGCTCCGCGAAGGCACGCAGGAGGGCGCGCTCCAGGGGGCGGTCGCGCAGGGAGTCGTGGAACAGCTGCGCGTAGGTGGGTGCGATGGCGTCGTAGGCCTCACGGGTGGCATGCAACGTCGGGAGTTCGGTCACCCAGAGACCGTAGCGGGCGGAGGATGCATGCGCTTCAAGAACGTCTGCCGGAGGACTTGTGCGGCCGATCACACGCGGAGCCAGACGACGAGGGAAGCTGCGGTGACGGTTCCGAGGAGCATGTAGCCGCGTTGTCGTAGCTAGCGGGTGTCCGCGGCCCGCACCACGCTGATCCCGCCCCATGCCTAGGCCAACGATCCGAACCCGCGCCGTCACATGATCGTCCGGACAGCTCCTAGGCGTCCTTGATCTTCGGCATCTCGCCGGACGTCGTCGACATATCGATCACCGCGAACGCCGCGCCCTGCTGGTCCGTCAGGGCGGCGAACCGGCCGAAGGGGCTGTCCATCGGGCCGAAGTGGAGCCGGCCGCCCAGCTTCTGCGTCTTGGAGACCGCCTCGTCGCAGTCCGGGACGCCGAAGTAGACCTGGATGTACGGGGGAATCTCCGGCGGGAACTCGTCGCCCATGTTCATCCGGCCCAGCACCACGTTCTCGGGGCTGCGGCCGCCCACGCTGAAGAGCTTGAAGTCCATGCCCGCGGCCTCGGGGTCATCGCCCATTTCCATCTGCTGGGCCTCGTACGGGAAGACCTTCGGGAGGAACCCGTCCACCTTCCCCACATCCCGGGTGAAGACCTCGGCCCAGGCGTACGAGCCCGGCTCCCCGGTCTTCTCGAAGCCCTTGTGCTCGCCCGGCTGCCAGATGCCGAAGACCGCGCCGCTCGGCTCCTTCGCGATCAGCATCGTGCCGAAGGCGCCGACCTGCATCGGTTCCATCAGCAACTCGCCGCCCGCCGACTTGATCTTCTCGGCGGTGGCCGCCGCGTCGGGCGACGCGAAGTACAGACACCACTGCGACGGAGCCTCTCCGCCGGGCGCCGGCGGGACCACGGCCGCGACCGCCTTGCCGTCGGAGTAGGCCTGTGTGTAGTTGCCGTACTCGGTGGACGACTCGCCGAAGGTCCAGCCCAGCACGTCCGAGTAGAAGGTCTTGGCGGCCTCCACGTCGTCGAACATCGCGTCCGCCCAGCACGGGGCGCCTTCCGGGTAATCAGTCATGTTCGATCGACTCCTGTGTCGTGTACGACGGAGTGCCCGTCTCGCCGCCGGGACGAGAAGGTCCGGGCGGTACGGAAGCGACGGTCTCGTTGGTGCGTCTGCGCGACGACAGCCTCACGATCCGCGGTAGCGCTCTATGGGAAGATCATTTCTATTCTGGCACAAAAGGGGCGATCGGACAGGTCAGCCAACCGGCGGAAGCCGAGCAGTTGGCTGTCGTCACTCCTCCTGGTCGTCTCCTGCACGTCGCGGCACGACCGCTACGGGGCAGTGGGAGTGATGCAGCAGCGTGTGGGTCACGCGCCCCAGGCCCGAGCGCACGTTGTCGGATCGCCGTGCACCCAGGACAAGCAGGTCGGTGTGACGACTGGCCTCGACGAGGACCGCGGCGGCGGATCTGCCCGTTTCCACGTCCGCGGTGATGTCGAGACGGGGGAATTCGGCACGGAGACCGGAAACCAGAGCCGCTTCGACGTCGTCACGCCTGCGCGCGACCGCAGCGACGTCGTCGGGCGTGGTGTCCTCGGGGCCGACGTGGGAGAGATGCTTTTGGACGCTCAGCAACCGGAGGGAGGCTTTGCGGACCTGGGCTTCTCGAGCGGCTCGGGCCAGCCAGGCGGCGTCGGTCGGCCCGTGGACCGCGGCCGTGACCAGTCCGGTCTCCGGCCGTTCGATCTCGTCGCGCACCACGATGACCGGCACGGCGCTTCCTGCGGCCACACCGAGGCTCACGGAACCCAGCTTGAGCGATCGGAAGCCGCCGCGGCCTCGGCTGCCGATGACGATGGTGTCCTTCGGTCCGGCCGATGTGTGGAGGGCTGCCACGGGCTCCTTGAAACTCAGCTCCTCGGTCACGGTGAGACCGGGGAAGCGCTGCTGTACGGCGGACAGGGTTTCGAGCAGCAGGGACCGTCCCGAGCTGCGAATGCGCTCGACCGTCTCGAACGACGCGAACCGCGTCAGCCGGTCGAGGTCCGCCCCGAGCACGACCAGCAGCGGCAGCTGGTGCCGATCGGCCTCATCCGCCGCCCAAAGGGCGGCTGACCTGGCACGTTGTGAATCATCGATGCCTACGACGATCTTTTTGGACTTCGGGCCAACGGGAGTGTCGGTGTCCATCTGGTCTCCTCGGGCCGTCGATCGGTCGCACACCCCCACGCTCCCATCGTCGAACTGACGGCGGCAGGGCCACGAAGGCCCCCGATAGGGCCGAATGACCCTGGTGCCGCCAGGACCTGCGGGAGGTGCGCCGTTCGGCCTCGGGCCGTCAGCGGCATGCGCCGGCCGGGTGAGGTCCGGGGCGGAAGGCCGCGCCCGGTGCTGTCAGGGCACCGGACGCGGCTCGGGGGCGCCGCCCCACCGCGTAGTGCGGCAGGGGCCGGGATGTCAGACGAAGGCGCTCTCGCCGGTGATGGCCTTGCCGACGATGAGGGTGTTCATCTCGCGGGTGCCCTCGAAGGAGTAGATGGCCTCGGCGTCGGCGAAGAAACGGGCGACGTCGTAGTCGAGAACGATTCCGTTGCCGCCGAATATCTCCCGGCTCCAGGCCACGACCTCGCGCATCCGGGCGGTGACGAAGGCCTTGGCCAGGGAGGAGTGTTCGTCGCGGAAGATCCCGGCGTCCTGCAGACGGGCCAGCTGGACGAGCATGCCCCAGGAGGCGGTGATGTTGCCCAGGCTCTTGACGAGGAGGTCCTGCACGAGCTGGAAACGGGCGATCGGGCGGCCGAACTGCCGGCGCTCCTTGGCGTAGGCGAGCGCGAGTTCATATGCGCCGATCATGACGCCGAGGGCCTGCCAGGCGACGCCGCTGCGGGTGGCGCGCAGGATCTCCGCGACATCGCGGAACGAGTCCACCCGCTGGAGGCGGTCGGCCTCCGGGACGCGGACGTCGGTCAGGGTGAGATCGGCGTTCTCGACGATACGGAAGGCCGTCTTGTTCTCGATCTTCGCGGCCGAGAAGCCGGGGGTGCCCCGCTCCACCACGAAGCCCTTGACCTTGTTGTCGGCCTCGTCGCGCGCCCAGACGATGACCAGATCGGCGAAGGTGCCGTTGCCGATCCAGCGCTTGGCGCCGTTGAGGATCCAGTGGTCGCCGGCCCGTCGGGCGGTGGTGCGCATCCCGCCCGCCACATCGGAGCCGCCGAGGGGCTCGGTCATGGCGAAGGCGCCGATCTTGTCGAGGGCGGCCATCGCGGGCAGCCAGCGGTCGCGCTGCTCCTGGTCGCCGCCGCGGTAGATGCTGTACATGGCCAGTCCGTTGTGGACGCCGAAGAAGGTCGCGGACGAGGCGTCGGTGCGGGTGTACTCCATGGAGAGCATGCCGACCAGCAGGTTGCTCCCGGCGGGCAGCGGGTCGCCGTACCCCTCGTACGGGACGCCGGCGAGGCCGAGCCCACGGAACCTGTCGATCAGTTCGCGGGGGAACTCCCCCTTGGCCCAGGCGTCGTTGACCAGCGGCTTCACCTCGGTGCGCATGAAGTCACGGGCCTGCAGGAGCAGCTTGCGCTCGTCGTTGGGCAGCAGGTTCTCGTAGGCGTAGAAGTCGGCGGTGAGACCGTCGGTCGCTTCGTTCTCCTGATGGGTGGCGGTCATGACCGGGTCTCCTCGTTCTGGTTGTTGTTGGTGCCGGCGTTGTTCAGGGCGCCGAGGACGGCGAGCTGCTTGCGGTCGCGCTCCTGGCTGAGGTCGCGGTACGAGCGGGAGCCGTAAGCGTCCTCCACGGCCCTGATGAGCCGTTCGGTCTGTTCGGGGTTCTGCTCGGGACGGCCGAGGGAGTCCCACATCGTCTGCATCGACGGGCCGATGTGCTCGGCCATGTGCCGGTAGCCGCCGGGGCCGCCGCCCAGGTGGGCGCCGAGAAAGGGGCCCACGGTCGACCAGCGCAGACCGAGCGAGTTCACCATGATCGCGTCGAGCTCGGTCGGGCCGACCACACCCTGTTCCACCAGGTGGATCGCCTCACGGCTGAGTGCGTTCTGCAGGCGGTTGCCGACGAAGCCGGGGATTTCCTTGCGTTCCACCACCGGGATCCGGCCGACCGAGCGGTAGAAGTCCACCGCCCGGTTGACGGAGTCCTCGCGGGTGCGTGGGCCGGGCACGACTTCCACCAGCGGCACGAGGTGCGGCGGGTTGAAGGGATGGCCGATCAGGACGCGTCCGGCGTCGTCGAGCTCCTCGGTGAACGCGCTGGAGGGGATGGCGGAGGAGGAGCTCAACAGGAGTGCGTGGGAGGGGGCTTCACGGATCAGGGTGGCGAAGAGCTCCCGCTTGAAGGCGGCGTTCTCCGGGCCGTTCTCCTGGACGACATCGGCGTGGCGGACGGCCTCGGTGACGTCGCCGGCCAGGTGGACCCGGCCGGCGAGGCCGTCGGTGTCGAGTCCCTGCCGGGCCAGCTGAGGGGCGGCCTCGGCCAGCGCCGCATCGACGGCTTCGGCGAGATCGGGGCGCGGATCGGTGACCCGCACCTGAAGTCCGTGCCCGGCGAAGAGGGCGGCCCACGAGAGTCCTATGGTCCCGGCGCCGATCACGGCCACGGTGGTAGGTGTGTTGCTCATGGCAGATGCTTCTTTCCGTGCGCGGCTTCAGCGCGCGAGGTAGTCGTGCACCGGCTCGACCGGCGCCAGCGTGAGGTCGGTGAGGAGGTGGCTCGCCGAGACGATCTCGCGGACCGGAAGGTCGGCCAGCGGGGCCAGCGCATGCGCACCCAGCTGCAACCGTGCGGGGCCGGTCCAGGCTCCCTTGACGACCACATCGCTGATCCGGGTGCGGACCAACTGGGCCACCTGAGGCGTTCCGTCGTAGCCCGGCACCAGCTTGAGCATGTAGGTCGGCACGGTGATCTGCGCGGCTGCTTCGGCGGGGTCCAGCTCATGGTGCTTGTAGCCCATCGTGGCGGTCGCCACGCGGACGGTGCCGTAGTCCAGGACGCCGACGAGCGCACCGTGGTCCACGTAGAGGGCGGGCGACCCGACGGTCTTCGGGTAGGCACTCGCCTCGCGCCCGGAGACGGTGGCCGCGAAGTTGTCGAGGTACATGGCGTGCAGGTACTCGCCCCGCTCCCCTTCGTGGCGGACCGGGATCGCCTGGCCGGATTCGGTGTACGGCCCGTAGCCGGTGACGTCGCCCATCCGCATCACCTCGAAGCGGACGAGCGGCTCGTCGATCTCCAGCGGCTCGGGGACCACCGCGCGCAGCGCGTCGTAGTCGGTGCGGTAGACGATGTTGAGGTATTCGCGGTGGGTGAAGCGCGGTACGACGGGGGGATACGCCGGGTTGATCAGCGGGGTGGCGTGGTGCCGGACGATGTCCTGTTGCTGCATGGGGTGCTCCTCCTACTTGCCCTGCCAGACGGGGGCGCGGCGCTCGGCGAAGGCCGTCATGCCTTCGCGTACGTCGGCCGACGCGGCGAGGGCGGCCATCTCGCCGCGTTGGGCGGCGAAGGCGTCCGGCTCGGGAGTGCCGTCGGAGGCGTGGGCGATCTTCTTCACGGCTGCGAGGGCGAGCGGGGCGTTCGCCGCGAGCTGTGCGGCCAACTCCAGTGCCGTCGTGACCGTTTCGCCGGCCGGTACGACCCGGTTGGCGATCCCGAGCCGGCCGGCCTGCTGACCGGAGACCGGCTCTCCGGTCAGCAGCAGTTCCATGGCCAGGTGGTAGGGAATCCGCTTGGGCAGCCGGATCGCCCCGCCGCCGGCCGCGATGAGGCCGCGCTTGACCTCCGGCAGGCCGAACCGGGCATCGTCCGCGGCGACGACGAGGTCGCAGGCCAGGGCGAGTTCGAAGCCGCCGCCCATGGCCCAGCCCTCGACGGCGGCGATCAGCGGCTTGGGCGTCACGGTCTCGGTCAGTCCGCCGAAGCCGCGGCCCGGGATCTCCGGCGATTCACCGGCCAGTGCGGCCTTGAGGTCCATCCCGGCGCTGAATGTGCCTCCCGCGCCGGTGAGGATGCCGACCCGCAGCGTCGCATCGTCCGCCAACTCGTCCAGTGCGCGGGCGAGTTGGGCTGCCACGGAAGCGTTGACCGCGTTTCGGGCACGGGGCCTGTCGAGGGTGATGAGGAGAGAGGTGCCGATCCTCTCGGTGCGGACGTCGGGGGTGGGGTCCGCGAGGCGGCGTTGGGCAGGGGTGGTGTCCGGTGTGCTGGGCATGGCCCGCGTCCTTTGTCGTTCGGGGTGTGGTGGGGAGAGCGGTGAGGTGGCGGGTCGTCAGCTGCGGGCCGCCGCGAGCTCGTCGAAGACCTCGTCGGTGTGCTGGCCGGGCAGCGGGGCGAGCCGCCGGACCGAGCCGGGAGTGGCGGAGTAGCGCACGGGGATGCCGACCGAACGGATCGGGCCCTCGCTCGGGTGCTCGACCACGTCGAGGAGGTGGCCGTCGCGGACGTAGGGGTCGTCGGCGGCCCGGTCGAGTTCCAGCACCGGCGCCATGGGGACGCTTTGCTTGGCGCAGATCTCTTCCCACTCCGTGGTGGTCAGGCCCGGAGCGCACCGGGCCACCAGCTCCAAAAGTGGGTCGACATCGGCGTCCTCGATGGCCGGGCCCGCCACTCGCGGGTCCTCGGCGAGGTCGAGGCGGCCGGCCGCGGTGAAGACGTCACGGAAGTTCTGCGGGGTGTACGGCATGATGCAGGCGAGCCCGTCGGCCGTGGCCACGGCCCGGTGGCCGCGCTTCATCGACAGGGGGAAACCGGTGTCGCCCTCCGCCGGCTCGTAGACATGGCCGGACAGATGCTCGACGAGGTTGAAGGCGAGGAGGGTGTCCGTCATGGGGACTTCGATGTGCTGGCCTCGGCCGGTGCGGTCGCGGTGCACCATCGCGGCGAGCACCGCGTAGACGATGGTCAGCGCGGCGACCTTGTCACCGATGATCGTCGGGAGATAGACGGGCCGGCCCAGCGCACGGTTGGCCACGTCCACCAGACCGGAGGACGCCTGCACCGTTTCGTCGTAGGCGGCGTGGCCCGCGCGGTCGGAGTCGCTGCGAAAGCCCTGGGCGTGGGCGTAGACCAGGCCGGGGTGGCGATCGGCGAGGTCTGCGTAGGTCAGTCCGAGCCGGGCCAGGGCACCGGGGCGCATATTGGTGATCAGCACGTCGGCGGTGCCGATGAGCGCCAGCGCGCGCTCACGGTCCGCGTCGTCCTTGAGGTTCAGGGAGACGCTGCGCTTGTTGCGGTTGACGTTCAGGTTGAGCGGCGTCATTCCGGGCGTGGTGCGGTACAGGCCCGACCGTACGGTGTCCGACGGGGACTCGATCTTGATGACGTCGGCGCCGAGATCTCCGAGGATCTGGGCCGCGTAGGGGCCCATCACCACCGTGGACAGATCGATCACCCGTACCCCGTCGAGCGGGCCGTTGGCGCTGTCGGTCGTGCCGTTCATCGTTGCTCCTGCGGAAGTAGCTGTACTGCGAATGTTTCTGTCTTCGACGTTAGGCGAGAAGCCGCGGAATGAGAACGATCAAGAAACGAAGAAGGGCATGACCACAGTGGTCATGCCCTTCTTCGTTCGGGTTTGTGTTGGGCGAGATCAGGCGAAGAGTTCCTCGGCGAAGATGCGTCGCGCCGCGCTGACGAGCTCTTCGAGGTCGCCGCCGGACTCCGCCCGGACCTTGCGGTAGAGCAGACCGGTGGCCAGTTCGGGCTGGAAATCCACCACCGGCAGCACCTTCACGTTCTCCAGCCGGTAGAGATGCATCGGGCTGTCCGGGGACAGCATCGTCATGGAAAAGGCGAGACCACCCGATACCAGTTCCGACGTTCCCGCGTAATCGGAGCTGTTGATGCGAATTCTCTTGCGCAGTCCCGCGGAATTCAGTCGCGCATCGATTTCATCGAAGTACGCGGGCATGGCCTCGGGGGCGGTGGCAACATAGGGGAGTTGCTTCAGCTCTTCCAGGGTGACCGAATCCCGGCCTTCGAACCGGTCGGCGGGGACCGCGGCCCCGAGCCGTTCGCGCATGACCTCGATGACGCCGAGCGAGGGGTCGGCGACCGGCAGCCGGGCCAGTGCGAGGGCCAGCCGGCCTTCTCGGACCGCCTCGGCGAGGCTTGTGGAGCGGCCGGGCCAGCGCTTGAGCTCGTAGGTCTCCTCGCAGGCTTCGGCCAGCTCCCGGACCCGCGCGCGGAGGTCGGGATGCACTCCGGAGGGCATCCCGATGAGCAGGGTGATGCGCTGTGGCCGGACGGCCTCCCGTAGCCGCCAGGGAATGGAGTTGACGCGTTCGACGACGTCGCGTGCCATCGGCAGCAACGCGGCACCGGCCGGGGTCAGCTCGACGTGATGCGTGGTGCGGTCGAAGAGTGTCTGGTCCAGCTCGCGCTCAAGGTCCTTGATCCGCTGGCTCAGGGGAGAGGCCGCCATATGCAACTTGCGCGCCGCTTGGGAAAAATTCAACTCTTCGGCAACCGCTACGAAGTAGCGCAAGTGCAGCATGTCCACACGTTCACACTACCCGGGGCCGATGCCGCTTTCCGTGGACGCGGGGGAGTGGCGCAGAGCCGCGCGCGGGCCCGCACTCGGGCCCGCGCTCCGTATGTCACTCAGGGCGTCAGTCGCTTGTTGGGTCGGTCAAGGCGTGCAGCGCGCGCAGGAAACCGCGGCGGTCCGCCTGTGGGAGTGGGGCGAGAATGCGGTCCTCGGCCACGCGGATAGAGGCGCGCACCGAGTGGTGCGCTCTGAGGCCGTCCTCGGTGATCGACAGGAGTCGGACGCGCCGATCGGCCGCGTCCGGCACCCGGGTGATGAGCCCGGCCGCCTGGAGCTTGTCCAGGGTGGTGATGATGCGTGTCTTGTCCGCGCCGATGGCCTCGCACAGTGCCGCCTGAGTGCGGATCGGGCTGCCCTCAAGGGCGCTGAGCACCGTGTAGCCCCACATGGAGAGGCCGTGCTCGGCGAGGACCGGATGTTCCGCGTCGACCAAGGAGCGGAGCAGTGGCTGGAGCATCGCGGCGAGATCGCGGCTCCGGTCGTCGGCGGTCATGGCGTCACGATACTCGTTGACAGATCATATGCTGAGGCAGATCATAAGCGCATGCCTACGAATGAAATCCGATCGGGAAGCGCCGCCTCCCGGGATGCCGCATCACCCCCGCCGGGGGAAGAGCTCCTCGTGCTCGATGCCGACGCCGTTCGCATCAGCCTCGAAGTGGTGGCGAGAGTGACGCCGGCGGACCTGGACCGGGCGACCCCGTGCGCCGGATGGACGCTGCGCGACCTGCTGGTCCACATGACCGCTCAGCACTACGGCTTCGCGGCGGCGGCTCGCGGAGAGAGCGGCCTTGAGCCGTGGCGGCCGCGGGCCGGGGAACATGACCCCGTCAGCGCGTATCGGTGTGCGGCCGAGCGCGTCCTGGCGGCGTTCGCCGAGGCCGGCGTCCTCGACGGGTACTTCCGCCTGCCGGAGATCGACGCCGAGCGTCCCTTCCGCGCGGCCCGGGCCATCGGTTTCCACCTCGTCGACTACGTCGTCCATTCCTGGGACGTGGCCCGAAGCGTGGGTGGCACGGTGGACTTCGGCCCCCGGCTGCTCGACGCCGCGCTCGCCGTGGCCCGCGCGGTTCCCGACGGCCCCGCCCGCACCGTCCCGGGCGCCGCCTTCGCCCCCCGGACCCCGTACCCACATCGCACACCCCTGGAAGAGATCCTCGCCCTCCTCGGCCGGTCACCCGCCTGGCCGGAGTGAAGGAGGGCGACCGGCCGCCCTCTCGGTCGCCATTGGCTGACTCCGTTGCCGCTGCCGCACGCCATCGAGCAGCCGGGTCCGCTGGGCCGGTGACATCGCCAGATCGGCTCCGGTCAAGGCCAGCGCGGTCGCCCCGTCGAGCACCGCCAGGTCGGCGCCCGGGCTCTTGCCGTACGCGGTGAACTCAGGGGTGTGCTGCTTGGCGCCGCCCGTGTCGTAGCCGATTGTGGGATGGATGGTGGGGAGGAGCTGGGAGACGTTGCCCATGTCCGTGGAGGCCATCGTCTCGCCGTGCCGGGACGTCGCGGTGCGGCCCAGTTCGCCGAGAGCGCCCGCGTACGCCAGCGTCATGTCCGGATCTTGGCGTAGGTCGGCGAAGTCCCTTCCATGGCTGCGGAGTTCGAGGCCGGCCCCGGTGGCGAGAGCCCCGGCCTCGAAGCAGGCGCGCACCCGCAGCCAAGCCTCCGCGAGCTGCACCGTGCTGCGCGCCCTGACCTCGCAGCGTGCGGACGTACGGGCCGGGATGACGTTGACGGCCTGACCGCCGTCGGTGACGATCCCGTGCACGATCACGCCGGGCGGCAGTTGCTGGCGGAGCAGTCCGAGGGCGGTGTGGGCGACGGTCATCGCGTCGAGGGCGTTGACGCCCTCCCAGGGGGCGAGCGCCGCGTGCGAGGGCAGTTGACGGCGCTCGCCGGCTCGGCGGCTGCGCGGGAGCCGGTCCGCACCCTCACGCTCGATGCCGTCGACCGGGCCCTGGTCGACGAGCTGGTTCGCGACGGCCGCCTCGGTCTGGCAGAACTCGCCACGCGTACGGCGACCAGCCCGGCCACCGTCCGCCGCCGGCTGCGTCGTCTAGATGTACCGACCGGGGACATTGATCGAGAGCAGGGCGTGCCGCTTAGCAGTCACGAGGCTGGGGCCGAGTGTCTTTCAGTCAGGTCCTTGGCAAGCTGGCTGATGCGTTTGCGGGCTGTCTCTGGGGTGAGTATCTCGATGTGGTTGCCGAACTGGAGGAGCTGACGCACTGACTCGATGTCGGGGTAGCGGACGACAATGGTGCACCAGCCGTTTTCCGTGTCGGAGACATCGTGGATGCGGGTGCCGAGGATGCGCCGTGCCAGGTCGAGGCCATTTTCTCGCAGACGGACGGTCACGCTCACGCGGCCTGGCCTCTCGGTGCGTTCCTTCAACGCAGCCCACCTTGTGCGGAGGGTCTCATCTGGCCGGAGAACAGCTGGCGCGTCGAGTTGTTCGTAGGCCGAGAGTCGTTCCAGAGCGAACAGCCGACCGGTCCCATGGTCGTCGGCGATGAGATACCAGCGGCCTGATTTCGCCACGATCCCGTACGGGTCGACCACCCGCGCCGAGGCCTGTTTCTCGGCGCTGCGCCGGTACTGGATTCGCAGCCGGCGTCGGTGTCGCAGGGCCGAGGCTAGATCCGATACGTCTACCGCTGGCTTTGAGTCAGCAAGCCACGCGTTGCTGTCCACCAGTACCAGGTCCGCCAGTCGCAGCAGGCTCGGCGACTCAGGTGCTGCGGCCTGGCGGGCGGCGATCTTGCGCGCGGCCGACTCCTGCACCGCAGACAGGCCCATGCGCTCAAGTTGCGCGCTGTCCAAACCAGCCACGGAGAGGGCCTCCAGCTCTGGTGGTTCCAGATGGGATGCGTTGAGCCGTGCACCGGGGAGCAGAACGATCCCACCATTCCGCCCGCGTTCGGCATAAACAGGCACACCTGCTGTCGAGAGTGCCTCGACATCCCGCAGCGCAGTCCGCCGGGACACCTCCAGGCGCTTGGCGAGCTCGGTGGTGGTGATGCGCTGACGGGTCTGTAGGAGCAGCAAGAGGTGCAACAGCCTCGAAGCCTTCATGCTGACCAACGTTCGCAGAAAAAGGTGACAGGTTCTGTCGCGGTTAAGCGATCAACTGGAGCGGTACCGAGAATTCAACGATCTGAGGAGCGCTCTATGCCCGCACCCAACCTGTTCCTGATCTACGTCCGCGACGCCGAGGCCGCTACGGCCTTCTACAGCGACTTGTTCGAGATCGAACCGACCTTCACCAGTCCCCACTACGTGGCTTTCGAGGTAGCCCCCGGCGTCCTGTTCGCGTTGTGGACGGGGGGCAGCGAACACGCGGTCCCGAGCACCCCTCGCACGAGCGAAGTCGGGCTGATGGTGCCGGGAGCAGCGTCCGCAGTTGACGAGATCTTCACGAGTTGGGTCTCGAAGGGAGTCCATGTCGTGGAGGAGCCGTACGACGCTGTCTTCGGCCGCACGTTCGTGATCACGGACCCCGACGGCAACCTCATCCGGGTCTCCCCGGTGGACTGAGCTGCACGACCCTTACCCACTATGTTCGTTCTCGAAGGGCCGGCCACACACGATGGCCGGCCCTTCAGCTTGTCCAGGAGCTCAGACATGTCACATCCGAACGCTGCCCTCACCCCGCGCCACCGTCTGAAAGTCGCGCGACTCGTCGTTGACGACGGCTGGCCAATCAGCGAAGTTGCGGCCCGTTTCCAGGTCTCCTGGCCCACCGTGAAGCGCTGGGTCGACCGCCACCTTGCTGGCGAGTCAATGCAAGACCGCTCGTCCCGACCGAAGACCTCGCCGAAGAAGACGCCCAAGGCAGTATCGATGCGATGCGTCAGCTTGCGGAGGCGATTGAGGGAGGGCCCAGTTCAACTCGCGACACGACTCGGCATCGCGCGTCGACAGTCCACCGTATCCTCACCGCGGCGCGGCTGAACAGGCTGTCCTATCTCGACCGTGCCACTGGAGAACCCATCCGCGCTTACGAGCACCCGTACCCCGGCTCGCTGGTGCACGTGGACGTTAAGAAATTCGGGAACATCCCTGACGGCGGTGGGTGGCGCTATGTCGGGCGACGGCAAGGCGAGAGGAACCGCTCGGCCACTCCCGACAAGCTGAAGAGCAAGTGGGGCAACCCGAAACTCGGCTACGCCTTCATGCACACGATCATCGACGACCACTCACGCGTCGCATACACCGAGGTACACGACGACGAGACCGCCATCACCGCCGTCGGGGTGCTGCATCGAGCGGTGGCGTGGTTCGCCGAACGCGGCGTTACCACCGAGCGAATTCTGTCGGACAACGGAGGCGCGTACCGGTCCTTCCTCTGGCGCGACACCTGCGAGGCCCTGGCCATCACGCCGAAGCGCACACGTCCTTACCGACCGCAGACGAATGGCAAGGTGGAGCGCTTCCATCGAACAATGGCCGACGGCTGGGCTTACGCCCGTTGCTACCAGTCAGAACAAGAGCGACGGGACGCACTCAAGACGTGGCTACACCACTACAATCAGCACCGGCCCCACACGGCTTGCGGCAACCAGCCGCCCTTCTCACGATTGACTAACGTCCCCGATCGGTACAAATTCCCGTGCTGCAGAGGTTAGTTGCTTGTTGGGGGGCGACCCTCGCGAGTGGGCAGCTCCTCACCTCCCCGACAGAAGGCCCGGACGATGCAGAGGTCCGCGGCCTTCGTCGTTGTGTGGTGGAGCGTCTTTACGCCAGGACGCGTTCCAGGCTTTCGTTCGCGAAGAACTCCGCGGGCGAGGTGACCCCCGCCGCCACCTTGGCGAACCCGTCCATGGCCGGACGGCTGCGCGACACCTCGCCGAGCAGCTGCTGCATCTCCGGCGGCGGTGGGTCCAGGGAAGCGAGCTGGGCCGTGAACTCGTACATCGGCATGACCTGCCTGTCTCTGCTCTCCTGGTAGTTCCTCATCGCCACGTCGAACGCGCGCCTGCCGGTGAAGGTCTGGTCAAGCGCCTGCGCACACAGTTCCGCGTCGCGGAAGGCGTCCTGGATGCCCTGGGCGGTGATGAAGTCCTTGAGGTATCCGGCATCACCGACCAGTGCCCAGCCGGGGCCGTACGGTTTGCGGAAGAAGTTGGGGACCGCCATGCCGACGAGACGTTCCACCCGCGTGGCCGCCGCGGCCCGTTCGGCGAAGGACGGAACCAACGCCAGGGTCGCCAGGTAGCCGGCTTCGATGTCCGACCGGTTGGCCTTGAAGTCACGGATCGGCAGCCCGCAGATGACCACGGTCCGGGCGTCGTTGGTGGGCCATGCGGCGAAGGCTCGGTCGGGCCGGACATAGGTTTCGAACCGGCCGTTCATCGGCAGTCCGGTCCAGTAGGAGTAGTAGCTGTACTGGAGCTTCGGCTTCTCGGCGTATTGGCCGGCGCCGACGGCCTTCGCGACGGGGGAGTGGACCCCGTCAGCGCCGACGACGACGCGAGCGTACTCCGTGACGCTGTGTCCGCCGGCGCTGTGGCCCCTGATCCCCGTCACGGTGTCGCCCTCGATCACGAGGTCCTCGACGGTGAACCCCGGGCGCACCTCCGCGCCGGACTCTGCCGCGGCGTCGATGAGGATCTTGTCCAGGACCGTACGGCGCGGGGCGTACGCGGCCCGGAACCCGGCGCCGGCCGGAGACCCCTCGATGGTGAAGTGCCCGAAGTCGAAGGAGTAGGTGTCGATCGGCGGACAGCCGCTCGCGACCACCGGGGTGAGCAGTCCCCATCTGGCCAGGGCGGCAAGGCCGGGCGGATGGATGAGATGGGTGGAGATCGTGTCGCTCGGGAACGTCGCCCGGTCGAGAAGGAGCACCCGGTAGCCGCGGCGGGCCAGGAGCATCGCGGTCGGTGCCCCGGCGCAGCGTGCGCCGACCACTATGGCGTCGTAGAGGTGGTTCGTCATGTCGTCACCTGCCGATCAGTCGGCACCGGTCCGGTCCGGCGGCAGTAGCGCGTCTCGGCGGTCATCCGGCCGGGCGCCTGGTATCGCTGCGCGCCTCCGGGAATCCCCACTTGACCGGACGCGGGGTTCGTACGGTCACACGCTAGGCGGCGGGTGGGGCGCGCCGCGTCCGCAGAACGTCCACTCCTGCGCGTGGGTAATTCTTCCCAGGCGTCAGACGAGGTGGTTTCTGTGGGCGTACGCCGTGGCCGCCGAACGAGAGGACACTTTGAGCTTGAGGAAGATGTTGCTGAGGTGACGAGCAACCGTCTTCTCGCTCAGAAACAGGGCGTCCGCCACGGCCCGGTTCGACTTCCCCACCGCGACATGCCGCAGTACCTCCAGCTCACGAGCCGTGAGCAGGCCGGCCGCCCGGGCCGGGGCCGTGCGCGAGAGCCCCTCGACGCGCATCAGGTCCGGTGCGGCCCCCAGCTCCCGGAAGACCGACGTGGCGGCCTCGAACTCCAGCTGGGCGGTGATCTCGTCACCGGTCTCCCGGCATGCCAGGCCGACGAGCAGGCGGGTCCGCGCGGCCTCGTAGGGCGCCTCGAGTTCCCGGAACGATGCCACCGCGTGGCCCAGCACCGCCTGGGCACTGCGCGCTTCACCGCCCGCCAGGAGTACCGCGCCCTGCGCCCGTCCACTGACAGCGCTCAGCAAGGGAAAATCCAGGGCCTCGGCGACCGCGGCCAGTTCCGCTGCGGCACGTCGAGCGTCTTCGCCCTTGTCCGCTGCCAGCATGATCTCCACGTACGCCGGCAGGATCCGGCACCGGGACGCCGGGTCACCCGCCCCGTCGAGTGCGGTGCGGATCGCGTGTTCGGCCGCCGTAACCTCCCCGGCCGACAGCAGCGACAGCGCTACTCCCGGCTGCGCGGTGTGCCCGAGTCTGCTGGCCTCGCGGTAGGACCGCTCCGCCTCGTCGTGCTCCCCGCGCAGCCGATAGAGCTCACCGAGCTGGTAGTAGGCGGCATCGGCGGACTGTGCGGCCGGCATCGAACCCATCCACCGGCACGCGCGATTCGCCTCCTCCAGGGCGTCCGCCCAGTCTCCGTGCAGACACATGATCTCGACGCGGTGGACCAGGCAGATGCCCCGGTAGGGCACCAGCTCCTCCTGCGCCGCGCACCACCGCGAGAACTCGGCCGTCCACTCCCGGGCCCGGCGCAGATCGAAGACTTCGCGGCAGGCCGCGATCACCGCGCAGTACGCGAGCCCGGACACGACCGGGGACACCTCACCCGCCGTCACCGCGACCATGGCCTCGTCGAGGAGCTGGGCTCCTTCCTCGGCCCGGCCGAGCCGGATCAGGCTCTCGCCGATGGAGATCATGGCGAAGTTCATCAGGTCCGGGTCCCCGAACCGCGTCGCGATCGTCAACGCCTGCTCGGAGACCGCCTCGGACCTGGCCGCATCCCCTGCGAGAAAGCTCTGGAGTCCTTCCAGCGCCAGGAGGTACCCCTGCTCCACGCAGTCCGGCTGCCCGGCATCCAGCAGCCGCTGTGCCCTTGCCATCCAACCGGCGCCACGGGCCCACTCGCCGCTCAGAACCAGGTCGAGCCCCAGCCAGAACACGCAGCGGACGGCCCGCGGCACCTCGCTACGCGTCAGCCACGCGTGGTGTGCCCTCGTCCACAGGTCGTCGCTCTCGGAATCCTTGCCGATCAGGTGCGCGGCGAGCGCGAGCCGCTCAAGGTCCTCCGGATCGAGTGGCCGGTGCCGATCGGCCTCCGACAGAATCGCGAACACGTCTCCCCAGGCGCGCCGCGCCAGTGCTTCGCCGGCGGCCTGCAGCGCTGCGACTGGCTTCATACCACCCAGTCTCCCAGCACCCGGACAAACGCCCCGAGAACCACACCGGGGCGACGGAACGGCAACTCAGGTCCACGCCGGGTCACGGCCGAAGCCGGACGTGCCGCACGCCCGAGTGGGGCACGGCCGTCCGCGACGTGCGGCATGGCGTCGAGGCATGGCGTCGAACGTCGCGAAAGGCCGCACCCGCCCGGTTCAGGACGCTGCGGGCCCCGTCGCGTTGATGAGTGCGAAGGCGCCGCCCTGCGGATCCTGCACGACGGCCATCCGGCCCGCCATCATGTCGAAGGGCGGCTTGAGGACGTTGCCGCCGGCCCGGACCAACGCGTCGACCGTGCTGTCGGTGTCGTCGACGGAGAAGTACGTCAGCCAGTGCGAGGGGGTGCCCGGCGGCACATCGATCCCGGCCAGGTTCTGCATGCCGCCGACCATGCGGCCGCCCACCGAGAGCGAGAGGTAGCCTTCCCCGCCTTCCATGGGGGCGGCCTTGATGCCGAGTGCCTTGGCGTAGAAGGACGAGGCGGCGTCGGGATCGCTGGTGTTGAGCTCGTTCCAGATGATGGCGCCCGGCTCGTTGACGAGGCCGGCGCCGTGGAAGTCCCGCGCCTGCCAGAGGCCGAAGACGGCGCCCGTGGGGTCGCTCACGATGGCCATCCGGCCGAGCTGTTGCACATCCATGCCCGGCATCTGCACCTGGCCGCCGCCCGCCGTGACGGCGGTCTCGGTGGCGTCCACGTCGGCGGTGGCGAGGTAGGTGGTCCACACGGGCGGCGGCATCGGGTCGAGCCGGCTGCCGTCCGGGTTCATCGCGGCCATGATTCCCGCGACCGGCTTGCCGTCCATCGTGCAGACCGCGTAGCCCCCTGTCTCGGGCGGTCCGACCTCTGCCTGCCAGCCGAGCAGATCACGGTAGAAGTCCAGAGCGGCCTGCTGGTCGGGGACCATGAGATCGACCCAGCAGGGGGTACCGGGCGGGTAGGGACCGGTGGCATCGGGCATGACGGGGCCTCCGTGGCGGTGGGTCATTCCGAGGTCCACCTTTGCCCTGTGGTCCGCCTCGCCATTCCTGGAAGCCGTACGTGGCAGCCTTTTGGGTGCGGCCAAGCGGCCACGGGCCGATCGGCCGAGCCGGCACGCGGGGCGCCTCATCTCGCTGCACACCCGATTGCTCGCGCCGGCGTACTCGCTCCCCTCGCGGTCCTCGGCCAACGGCTTCCGGATCAGATTCCGGTGGAATGAACCTGACCTTCCAGTTATCGGGCGGTGCCGAAAAGCCACTTGATCGGGAATGCCGCGGAATCCGGAATGTTGCATTCTTAACGATCTCGACAAGGCATTCCTCGACAAGAGCCGTCCTTTATGGCACTCTTCAGCGGAGTCGTCATCTCGGGGGGCGCGTTGACGACGAACGGGGGGAGACGCAATCTCTTCTGCATGCCTGCGCCCGACCAGCGTAGGTATCACAATCATGGGCTTTCACAATTCTGCGCGCGTCGCGCGTCCGCGTGCCCACAATCAACGGGGATAGATTTCAGTGATAGCGGAAGAAGTCTATGATCTGGTGATGGATGACTTGTTCATCCGAGCCGATCATTTGGCGCCAGGGAGCTCTGTCTTCCTCAAGCTAGAGGGTCTTAATCCGGCAGGATCGGTCAAACTCAAGACCGCCGTCGCCCTGGTTGCGCAGGCCGAGGAATCGGGCCGCGATTTCCCTCGCACTCGGCTGATCGAATCGACATCGGGAAATCTCGGTGTGGCGCTCGCCATGGTCTGCGCGGCGAAGGGGTATCTCCTCACCTGCGTGACCGACCCGAATGCCAACGCCCAGTCGGTGCGCCTGATGAGGGCGCTTGGGGCCGAGGTCGTCCTGATCGACCTGCGGGACGACAACGGCGGTTTCCTGCAGTCCCGCATCGACTACATCGGTGACCGCCTGCGGCGCGAGCCCGACACCTACTGGCTCAACCAGTACGCAAACCCGGCCGGCCCGCAGGCCCACCGAGAACGCACGGGCCGCTCCATCTTCGAAGAGGTCGGGCACGTCGACCAGGTCTTCATCGGAGCCGGCACGACCGGGACCTTGATGGGCTGTGCGGAGTTCTTCCGGGAGCACAGTCCAGCCACCCGGATCATCGCGGTGGATTCCGTCGGGTCGGTGTCGTTCGGCGGCCCTCCGAGTCGGCGCCATATACCTGGGCTGGGCACCAGCCGACGGCCGGAAATCCTGGACGAGGCAATGATCGACGAGATCATTCACATCCCGGAGTCGGATGCCGTGGAAATGTGCAGAGCGCTCGCGGAAGAGCGTGGACTGCTGCTTGGCGGATCGACAGGAACGGTTCTCGCCGCGGTAAGCGAAAAAGCCAAGAACATTCCTGAGGGAAGTGTTGTGGTAGCCATCTCGCCGGACTTCGGCGAACGCTATCTGGAGACGATCTACAACGACGCCTGGGTGGCCGAGCGGTGGCCCGAAATCGAGTACCGAAAAGTCTCGGAAAATTCTCGGGTCCGCACCCGGGCCTGAGGAGAGGAAAAGAACGTGTTCGACTTCGATGTAGTGGCGGGCGAGACCGTTCGCGACGTGCTCAGCGGCAAACGTGCCGAGGTCCTCGGGATCGTCGGCAACGCCTATCGCAGCCATGAGGCAGGGGAATCGGTCAATCCGGATAGCTACTTCCTCCGGTTTCCCGAGAAGCCCGACTCCCGGATCATCGCACTACCCGCCTACCTCGGTGCCGATGTCCAGCTCGCCGGCATCAAGTGGATCGCCAGCTTCCCCAAGAACACCGAGGCCGGAAACCCCCGCGCCTCGGCCGTGCTGATCCTCAACGACTACGAGACCGGCTACCCGGTCGCCTGCCTGGAGGCCGCGAACATCAGCGCGGCCCGCACGGCCGCCTCCGCCGCCGTCGCTGCTTCCGCCCTGCGACCGGGCGGCTTCGCCGGGACCCGTATCGCCATCGTGGGCGGCGGCGTCATCGCCCGGAACATCTGCGACTACCTCCACGCCGCGGGCTGTGCGCCCGACGCGTACCTCGTTCACGACCTCCACCAGGAGTCGGGGCAGGCACTCGTGGAGCACCTGCGCACCACCCAGCAGCGTGCCGCCTCGTTCACCGACGACCTGGGCACCGCGCTGGAGGCGGAGACCGTGGTCTTCGCCACGACCGCGCTGGAGCCGTACGTCACCACTCCGTTCAAGCCCGGCCAGGTCGTGCTGAACGTCTCGCTACGGGACCTGGCCCCCGAGGTGGTGCTGGCGGCGGAGAACATCTTCGACGACGTCGACCACTGCCTGAAGGCCAACACCTCGCCCCACCTGGCCGAACAGCTCACCGGCTCACGGGACTTCGTGACCGGAACCCTGGCCGGGGTCCTCAACGGCGACGTATCGGTGGCCGCCGACCGGCCGGTGATCTTCTCGCCGTTCGGACTCGGCGTACTCGACCTCGCAGTGGGCGCGTTCGTACTGCAGCAGGCGCGAGAAGCCGGCACGGCCATCGCGATTCCCCACTTCTTCGGGGAGACGCGGCGATGGTGACCACACACTCCACGGCGGCGGCAGAGTCGCCCGCACCGCCCAGCGGGCGACACACCACCCTCGCCGTCGTCGGCGCCGGTTCGCGCGGCCTCGGCGTCATCGAGCGTCTGGTCAGCCACTGCCTGGCGGACCCGTTCCCCGTCACCGTCCACCTGGTGGACCCCAGGCCCCTGGGCCCCGGATTCCACCTCGACGACCAGCCCGACCACCTCCTGCTGAACACCGTCTGCGCCCAGATCACCGCCTTCGCGGACGAAAAGATGGTCGACGGCCCCATCGGCGTGGACGGCCCGTCTCTCTACGAGTGGTGCCACGCGAAGGAGTTACGCCTGGCGGCGGACGGATACACCGTGCGCGAGGCGCAGGCGGGGGAGGGGGATGCGGGGGGACGGGAGATCCGGCCCAACGACTTCCTGCCGCGTCGGCTGCTCAGCGAGTATCTGCTCTGGGCCGCGCAGCGGATCGTCGCGGCGGCGCCCTCCTGTTTCACACTCGTACGGCACGCCACCACCGCCCGCGAGGTGCGGCCGGCCCCCGGCGGCGAGAGCGTCATCCTCGACGACGGCGGCCGGGTGCACGCCGACGCGGTCTTCGTCACCGTCGGGCACCACTCCCTGTATCTACCTGCCGAACCGCCGCACGAGCCACGGCTGATCACCCGCCCGTACCCGCTGCCCACGGCCCTGGACACCATCGCGCCCGGCGACCGCGTCGCGGTACTGGGCATGGGGCTGACGGCCATGGACGTCATCGCCTCCCTGACCCTGGGCCGCGGCGGCCGGCACGAGCCGACCGACGGGGGCGGGCTGCGCTACATACCCAGCGGCGAAGAGCCGCTGATCGTGCTCGCCAACCGCTCCGGCCTGCTGTCGCGCAGCCGGCCTGTACTCAACCCGGGGCGGCCCCGCTTCGTGCCCCTCTCGCTGACGCCCGACCGGATCCAGGCGCTGCGTGACCGTCGCTCCGACGGCCGGATCAACTTTGCCGAGGACGCCCTGCCCTTGGTCGAGGCCGAGATGGAACTGGCCTACTATCGCGCGCTGTTGGGCCGTCGCTGCGACGACATCATGGGCATGGGCGCCGAGTTCGCCCGCCGCGTGGCCGAGTCCGGCTGCGACGGTCTGCTGGCCGAGCTGCGCGCAGAGCACGGCCCCTTCCCGCTGCACGGTGTCCTCACCGACCAGCTCACCGAACGGCAGTGGCCTGAACAGGGTGACTACGCCGAGTGGTTCTCCATGCAGATCGGCATGGACCTCGCCGAGGCCAGGGACGGACTGGGCGTGAGCCCCGTCAAGGAAGCTCTGGAGGTGCTGCGCGACCACCGCGACGCCCTCCGGTCCGTCGTCGATGCCCCGGGCGTCGACGACCCGTCCCTGGACCACTTCTTCGGCGAGTTCGCCTCCACCGTCAACCGCCTGGTGATCGGCCCGCAGCTGGACCGGTCGGTGGAACTGCTGTCCCTGCTGGACTCGGGGGTGCTCCGGGCCGGCCCCGGCCCCCGGCCCAAGGTCACCGCGCCCAGCGGGCAAGGACCTTGGCGCCTGGAATCCACCTGCCTGGCCCGGCCGGAGCGTGTCGAGGTCGACCATGTCGTCCTCGCTCACCTCGCCGAACCGAGCGCTGACCGGTTGCCCGCCTCCCTGCTCGGCCGGCTCGTGGCCGCGGGCCGCGTCTCCACGATGGCGAGTCGCGGCACCCGGGCCCCGGGCCTGTACGTCACCCGGGAAGGCCAGGGCATCGGCTCCGCCGGAGACGTACAGACGGGGCTGTTCTTCCTCGGGCCGCACACCGAAGGCTCCAGCTACTACAACCACTACGTTCCGTCCCCCGGCGTACCTTGCCGCGCGCTGCAGGACGCCGAACTCGCTCTCCGTACCGCCCTGCCCGCCCTTCCCGCGAGGACATCATGAGCAACCGCGAGACCTTTACCCCTTGGACCCGGGACTACCGCCCCGAGACCCGCGCCGCCCAGGGCGACGGCTGGCGCTGCCCGACCACCGGAGCCGTGCCGCCCCCGGTCGGGCTGGGCGCGACCTTCGCCCGGGACGACCGGTACCGCACCCCTGCCGGCTACGCCTACCTGCGCGATCAGGGCACGCCCGGCTATGAGCAGGCCGAGGATGTGGTCGCGGGCCTGGAAGGCGGCGCCGACGCGCTGGTGTTCTCGTCCGGCATGTCCGCCGCCACCGCCGTCTTCCAGGTCCTGCCCGCCGGGGCCCGCGTGGTGGTTCCGCAGACCATGTACTTCGGGCTCACGAAGTGGCTGCTGGAGTTCGGGGCGCAGCGCGGTCTTGAGGTCGTCCGCGTTCCCATGGACGACCTGGACGCGGTGGCAGCCGCGGTGGAGGCGGCGCCGACCGCGCTGCTGTGGGCGGAGTCCCCGGCGAACCCCACCTGGCTGGTGACGGACCTGGCGGCGTGCGCCGAGATCGCACACCGCGCCGGCGCCCTGTTCGGTGTGGACAACACCGTCCCGACCCCGGTGCACACCCGGCCGTTCGAGCTGGGCGCGGACCTGATCATGCACTCCGGCACGAAGTACCTCAACGGCCATACCGATGTCGTGGCCGGGTTCCTGGTGGCCGCACCGGAGCACACCGAAGACCGCGAGGCCCTGCAGACCCTCTGGGAGCGGCTGCGCCTGCACCGGCGTCTTACGGGACCGATCCTCGGGCCCTGGGAGACGTATCTGCTGATGCGCGGCATCCGTACGCTCTACCCCCGGATGCGTCAGATTTCGGCCACGGCCATGGAGGTCGCCGAGCACTTCGCCGGACACCCCTTGGTCAGCCGTGTCGCCTACCCGGGCCTCCCCACCGACCCCGGTCACGAGGTCGCCTCCCGGCAGATGACCGGTGGCTACAGCGGGATGCTCTCCCTGCACGTCGCCGGGCCGTGGCAGCGGTCCCTGCACGCGGCCGAACACTGTGAACTGTTCATTCGCGCCACGTCTTTGGGCGGGGTGGAAAGTCTGATTGAACACCGATACACCTTTGAGGGACCAGACAGCACTTCTCCCAAGGACATGCTGCGGCTGTCCATAGGTCTCGAGGATCCGACCGACCTCGTGGCCGACCTGGAGCAGGCATTGGAACGCGCCGCTAAGGACGAATCTTGAGCTCTGACACCACCAACGCCGGCAGCGCCGGGGAGGCCGGTACCGCTGGGGAGGCCGGCACCTCCAGCACCACCGCCACAGCGTCGCCCCCGACGGGATCCGGGGTTTCGCCGGCGGGGTCCGGCCGGACCGGCCCGTCCGGGCTGCTGCGCGACATGTCGCTGTCCGCGGTCCTCGCCGGGTTCGTGGCCGTCGTGGTCTCGTACTCCGGACCGCTGGTCATCGTCCTCGCCGCGGCCTCGGCCGGGCATCTGGACAAGGCGCAGACCGGGTCATGGGTGTGGGCCATCTCCATCGGCAGTGGCCTGACCTGCATCGGGCTCAGTCTGCGGACCAAGATGCCGGTCATCACCGCCTGGTCGACACCGGGCGCGGCCCTTCTGGTGACCAGCCTGGGGGCCTACTCCTACGCGGAGGCCATCGGGGCGTTCCTCGTCACCGGTGTCGTGATCACCCTGGTCGGGCTGACCGGGGTGTTCGGGTGGCTGATGCGGCAGATCCCCACGGCCGTGGTCTCGGCCATGCTCGCGGGCATCCTGTTCTCCTTCGGCACCGGTGTGTTCACCTCGCTGAAGACCGCACCGTGGATCGCCGGGGCCGTCCTGGTCGCCTATCTGATCGGCAAGCGGTGGCTGCCGCGATACGCCGTGCTGATCGCCCTCGCGGTGGGGGTGGTGTTCAGCGCGGCCACCTCGCGGCTGAACATCCAGCTGGACCACATCGAGCTGGCCCGCCCCGTGCTGACCACGCCTCAGTTCACCTTCGCCTCGCTCATCGGCATCGCGGTCCCGATGATTCTGGCCACGCTGGCGTCGCAGAACGCCCCCGGCATGGCCGTCCTCACCGCGTCCGGCTACCGGCCCAAGGACCGGCTGCTGATCGGCTCGACGGGCCTGGTGTCCACCGCACTCGCGCCCTTCGGATCGCATGCCATCAACCTCGCGGCGATCACCGCGGCGATCTGCACCGGACCCGAATCGCACCGCGACCCCAAGCGGCGTTACGTCGCCGGTGTCGCGTGCGGAGCGTTCTACCTCCTGATCGGTGCGTTCGGCACGACCCTCGTGGTCTTCTTCGCGGGTCTGCCGAAGGAGTTGGTCGCCGCCATCGCCGGAGTCGCCCTCTTCGGCGCGCTGGCAGGCGGTCTGACCGGCGCGGTCACGGAGGAGAAGGACAGGGAGGCGGCCCTGATCACGTTCCTGGCCACCGCGTCCGGGATGACCCTCTTCGGCATCGGATCGGCCTTCTGGGGCCTGGTCTTCGGTGTCGTGGCTCATCTCGTACTGACCCGTTGGCGAGGGCGCTCGGCCACCGGCTGATCTCGCAGTGGTCAAGCGGCCGCACCGGCGTCGTGCCGGGGCGGCCGCTTGGCACATCACGGGCGTGGACGCTCGCCATATGGCGGCTCGGGTAGCGCGCACCGAGGAGGCGAACCGGATTGGTCGGTGCCTGCCTGACCAGTGACGGCACTCATAGTTCGGCCTTGAACAAATTCCCCCATCCCGCACCGGCAGCCTTCTGTGCGCCGCCGCGCAGGCCACCAGCTGCATCCCCCTGATGAACTACGCGACCTGCCCCGACGATGCGCTGTCACTGCCCGGTCCGACCCGGCACGTCGCTTCTCGCCTGACGTGCGACCTGACCCAGCACGCGGCAGGGACCGGGCGACGACCGCCCCGGCGGGCCGGCCGGAACAGGTTCCGCCGTGGACCCTTCCTTCTTGGTACACCGCGCCGGCCCGGCTGTCGCTACTGATCCCCCTCGTCATCACGCTCGCCGCCGGCTCGCTCCCGGATCCCCTCACGTTCGTCGTGCTGCTCGTCGTGTACGCGGGATGGAGCCTGCTGCGGGCCGTATGGCTCAGGGGGCGACCGCTCGCGGCCGTCAGCGCGGCACGTGGAAGCACGGCGTGGCGGTCGTCGCAGACCTGGGGCTGCTCGTCGGTCTGACCCTGACGTCCGGCGGTCCGGACTCCCCGGTGCGCTTCGCCTTCTTCGTCTGGCCGGTGGCCACGGTGATGTGGCGCCTGCCCAAGCTCTTCCTCCGGTGTTGAATCTCGCCGAGGTTCCTGTGGGAAATCCACATGCCCAAGCCGCCCCATGCTGAACTCCCGTGCCGTCGCACAGATCTGACTGTGCGACGCGCGACGCCCGTCCTCGGCCGGACGCGGACGGCTCGGGCTCAGGAGCTCGTGAGGATGACGAGTTGCCGGGTCGCCCGGGTCATCGCGACATAGCGGTCGACCGCCCCTTCGATGCCCTCGCCGAACGCCTCCGGGTCGACGAGGACGACCAGGTCGAACTCAAGGCCCTTCGACAGCTCCGGGGTCAGCGACCGGACGCGGGACGTCGCCCGGAACGTGGGGTCGCCGATGACGCAGGCGATCCCGTCGGCGTGCGTGGCGAGCCAGTCGTCGAGGACCGATGCCAGGTCCGAGACCGCTCCATGGACGACGGGGATGTCGCTGCGGCGTACGGAGGTCGGCACATTGGCGTCCGCGAGCGCGGCGCGGATGACCGGCTCGGCCTCCGTCATGATCTCTTCCGGCGTCCGGTAGTTGATGCTCAGGGAGGCCACGTTGATCTGGTCGAGCCCGACCCGCTTGAGCCGTTCCTCCCACGACTCCGTGAACCCGTGCCTGGCCTGGGCGCGGTCCCCGACGATGGTGAAGCTCCGGGACGGGCAGCGGAGCAGCAGCATCTGCCACTCCGCGTCGGTCAATTCCTGTGCCTCGTCCACGACGACGTGCGCGAACGGGCCGGCGAGCAGGTCCGGTTCGGTACCGGGCAGCGCGCTCTCGTCGATCAGGCTGTCCTGCAGGTCCCTTCCGCGCAGCATCGTCACCGCGCCTTCGCCGTCGGCATCGGCTGCGACCACGTCGTCGATGACGCGGGCCATGCGCTCGCGTTCGGCGGCGACCGAGGCCTCGTGCCGGCGCTTGCGCAGGGACGTCTCCGGGTCACCGAGCCGCTGCCGTGCCGCATCCAGGAGCGGCAGGTCGGACACCGTCCAGGCCTGGGCGTCCTTGCGCTGCAGCTTCCGGACGTCCTCAGGGCTCAGCCAGGGAGCGCACAGCCGCAGGTAGGCGGGCACCGTCCACAGGTCTCCGACGAGGTCGGCCGCTTCGAGCATCGGCCACGCGCGGTTGAGGGTCGTGACCAGTTCTTCGTCGTGCAGGAGGGACCGCCGGAACAGATCGGGGGACACGTCGTCGCCGTCGTGCTTGTCCAGCAGGATCGTGACCAGCTCTTCCCAGATCTGCTCGCGCGCCTCGTTGTGCGGAGTACCTGGCTCTGCTGCTTCGAACGCCTCGGCCCAGTCGTCGGCGCTCAGCCAGATATCGGACCAGGACGTCGTGACCGTCATCCCCTGAGTGGGCGGCTCTTCGTAGATGCTGACGGCCTTCTCGATCGCCTGCACCATGTCCGCGGACGACTTCAGGAGAGCCACGTCCGGGTCGGGCTCGATCGCCGCTCCGGCTCCCTCGGCGACGAGGTCCCGCAGCGTGCAGGTCTGTACGCCCTCCTCTCCGAGGCTGGGAAGGACGTCGGCGACATAGGCCAGGTAGGGCTGGTGCGGACCGACGAACAGCACGCCGCCCCGACGATGGCCCAGGCGAGGGTCGGAGTAGAGGAGGTAGGCGGAGCGGTGCAGAGCGACGACGGTCTTCCCCGTACCTGGACCGCCGTCGACGACGAGTGCGCCGCGGGACCCCGCCCGGACGATGGCGTCCTGGTCGGCCTGGATGGTGGAGAGTACGTCTCGCATCCGGTCCGACCGGTTGCTGCCCAGGCCGGCGATGAAGGCGGACTGGTCGTCGAGCGCGGCGTGCCCTTCGAGCCCGTCGGTGCTGAACACCTCGTCCCAGTAGTCGCTGATCCGCCCGCGGGTCCAGCGATACCTGCGGCGGCTCGACAGACCCATCGGGTTGGCGTGGGTCGCCGCGAAGAACGGCTCGGCCGCGGGGGAGCGCCAGTCGATCAGCAGGCGACGCCCCGAGCTGTCGGTGAGGCCAAGTCGTCCGATGTACAGGGGCTCGGGGTTGTCCGCGCTGACGATGTGTCCGAGGCACAGGTCCAAACCGAAGCGACGCAAAGCGCGCAGACGACCGGTCAGCCGATGCACCTCCAGGTCCCGCTCCATCGCCTCCCGGCCCACGCCACCGGGCGCCCTGCGCTCGGCATCGAGGCGGTCGGAGAGTTCGGCGATCGCCTGCTCCAGGCTCTCCGCGATGCCCGCGAAGTGCTGCTCGTCGCCGGCGATCAGAATCGGGTCGGCCTTGGGGGAGAGGCGCTCGGGAAGGTCGAACGCGCTAGTGGTCACGGGGTCCATTCACCGGCTCCGATCTGACGTGGCGCCTGCGCAGTCCGTCGGCGCGCACCCCTGCCCCTCGGCGGCGAGTGCCCGCAACCTCAGCGCGAGCCCCACCAGCGGTTCGACGCCACCGCACCACCCATGAACCGACAACACCACACGCACTTCGTGAATCTCCGATTTCCGCAGGTTCTGGCTTTGGCCAGCGATTCTGCGGCACGACCGGGGTCTTGCCACAAGCCCCCCTGTGCGCTATACGTTGAGAGTGGAAAGGAGTGGGTAGCCCCCTTTCCCTCACCGCCCGCTCTGGACGGACGCCCTCCTCACGAAGCGCAGCGCGCGCCACGTACGGCGCAGTCACGGCGTGCACGTATGACGCGAACGCGCCCGAGCCGCAGGTGCCTGCCCGTTCCGGCAGTACCGCCCCGCCAACCGGCCCACCCGGGCTCGCAGCCCGGCCGCATCGGGGATGTGCTGGGGAGATGGGAGCGAAGAGCGCCGATGGGCCGCCGGGGGACCCGAAACGGGCCGGAGTTCTCACCGCAGCCTCCATCGCCCTGTTCTGCATTCAGCTCGACTTCTTCGCGCTGAACCTGGCCATCCCCGGTATCGCCGTCGAACTGCAGGTGACCGTCTCCGCCGCCCAGTGGACACTGTCCGCCTACATGCTTGCCATCGGCTGCCTGTTCATCGTCGGCGGCCGTCTGGGTGATCTCCTCGGCCGCCGCCCGGTCCTGCTCACCGGAATCGCGCTGTTCGCGGCGGCCTCCGTGGGCTGCGCCCTCGCCGGCAGCCTCGGCGTGCTCGTCCTGGCCCGCATCGTCCAGGGAATCGGCGCGGCGCTGATCTTCCCGGGCTCCGTCTCCGTGATCACCAACACCTTCCCCGACGCCACCAGGGCCCGGGCGCTCGGGGCCATGTTCGGCATCGCCAACGTGGGCACCGCCCTCGGGCCCTTCGTCGGCGGAGGTTTCACCGACGGCCCCGGCTGGCGGTGGATCTTCTGGCTGCTGGCGCCCCTGAGCGCCCTCGCGCTGCTGATCGCCCTGCGGTACGTCCCCGACTCCCGCGACGACACCGCTTCCCGACAGGTCGACCTGCCCGGCTGCCTGGCCGTCGTCACCAGCCTCGCCGCCCTGACGCTCGCCGTCGAACGCGGCAGCGCCTGGGGCTGGGACCACGCGCGCACCCTCACCCTGCTCGCCGTCGCCGTGGTGAGTGGTGCCCTTTTCGTGCTGCGCGAGCGCGCCTGCCGCCACCCGCTGGTCGACTTCCGGCTCTTCCGCAACATCTCCTTCGACCTGGTCACGGTCATGGGGTCGATCTGCAACATGGGGTACGCCGTCACCGTCTTCCTCGCCACCCTGCAACTCCAGCAGGAGCGCGGCCTGTCCGCGCTGCTCGCCGGGACCGTATTCCTCGCCCCTGCGCTCATGGTGGCCTGCTCCGGCCCACTGGGTGCCTGGCTCTCGCAGCGGATGCACGCCACCGGCGTCATGGCCCTCGCCGGGGTCATCGCCGGCTCCGGCATGATCGGCATGAGCCTGGTGTGGGCCTGGTGGCTCTACATTCCGGTCTTCACCTGGTGCGCCCTCGGCCTCGGCCTCGGCTGGACCTTCGCCAGCGTCGCCACCCAGCAGGTCATCGCGCCCGCCCGCGCCGGCGAAGCCTCCGGTGTCGTCCTCACCGCCCTCGTCGTCCTCGGCGCGATCGGGCTGGCCGCCACCGCTGCGGCGATCACCGCGCTCACCCCTGAGACCGGCCCGGAGGAGGCATACGACGCCATCCTGCGCACCGGCGGCGCGATCACCCTCGCGGCCGCGGCCCTCGTGCTGTTGGTCAACCGCCGGCTGGGCACCCGGGGCCACGTACCGCCACGCCGGGACGAACCCCTCGCAGGCCACTCCGGGCCGGGCTGAGGGGGCCGGGGTGCCCCTTGTCGCGAGGTGGCGGAGCGGCGCCCGGGCTCGTAGCCGGTCTTCGCGCAGAGCGAGAGGTCGGGCCCTGCATCTGGCAGGGCCCGACCTGTCGTTGTCGTACGCATCGATCCGTACGACGGTCCCGAGCCGCCGGCGCGAACAGGAACGGCTCAGGAAGCTCGGCGGACGTCAGCCGTGCAGCGCATCGATGAGCGCCTTGGTCACGTCCTCCGTGGACGCGGTTCCGCCCACGTCGCGGGTCAGGACGCCGGCAGCGGTCGTGGCTTCGATGGCCTGGTGCAGCCGGGCGGCCTGCTCGGCAAGCCCGAAGTGCTCAAGCATCAGGGCCGCGCTGCCCACCGCCCCGATCGGGTTGGCCAGGCCCTGGCCGGCGATGTCGGGTGCGGAACCGTGCACGGGCTCGAACATGCTGGGGAAGCGGCGCTCGGGGTTGAGGTTGGCGCTCGCGGCGAGTCCGAGACTGCCGGCAAGGGCGCTGCCCAGGTCGGAGAGGATGTCGGCGTTGAGGTTGGAGGCGACGACGACCGAAAGGTCCTCGGGGCGCAGGACGAACTTCGCCGACATGGCGTCGACGAGGACGCTCTCGGTCTCCACGTCGGGATAGTCCTCGGCGACGCGCTTGAACACGTCGTCCCAAAGGACCATGCCGTACTGCTGGGCGTTGCTCTTGGTGACGCTGGAGACCTTGCGCCGGTCGCGGGTCCTGGCGAGGTCGAAGGCGAAGCGCACGATGCGCTCGCAGCCGACTTCGGTGAACAGGGCGGACTGGACGGCGACTTCGCCTCCGGGGCCGCGGGCCGAGAGGTTACGTCCGCCCAGACCGGCGTATTCGCCCTCACTGTTCTCGCGTACCACGACCCAGTCGAGATGGGTGTCGTCGGCCTTGCGCAGGGGGCTGCGGACGCCGGGCAGGAAGTTGACGGGGCGGACGTTGGCCCACTGGTCGAAGCTTTGACAGATCTTCAGCCGTAGCCCCCACAGGCTGATGTGGTCGGGAACGGTGGGCCAGCCGACGGCGCCGAAGTAGATGGCGTCGAAGTCCTTGAGGCGCTCCAGACCGTCGTCGTCGATCATCTTGCCGGTCCTGGCGTAGTACTCGCAGCCCCAGGGGAACTCCTCCCAGTCGAAGGAGAAGGCGCCGCCCGAGTCCTGGGCCAGCGCGTCCAGCACGGTGCGTCCTGCGGCGACGACTTCGGCGCCGACACCGTCGGCGGGGACGGCGGCGATCCTGAACGTCTGGGGTGCGGTCACAAGGGGCCTCCGGAAATGAGCGGGTGCGGCGGTGCTTCGTTCGACGCACACGAGTCAACACGGGGGCCTGCAAGGCGTCCAAGACCTGCTTCCGATACGACCCATAGGCGGTGTCGATCGGTATGGCGGCAGGTCAGGAAGCGGTCCCGTCCCGGCTTTCGGCGCTGCGCCGCCTGGCCAGGGAGCGGGTCAGGTCCAGGAAGGAACGGGCAGCGGGGGCCAGGTGCGCGGGCAGGCTGATCATGGCGACGTGCAGGTGTGCTGTGGGCTCGATGGGTGCGACGGCGGCTCCGCACCGATGTGCCAACCGCGTCCAGGACGCCGGGAGTACGGCGATCCCCACGCCGGTCATCACGAGCGGGAGGATGGAGGTGCGGTGGTCGACGATGGCCACGATGTCGGTGTCCGTGCCGGCTGCCATGATGTCGTCGACGATGGTGCGCATCAGGCTCCCGGGGCGGGAAGCGATGAGTTTGTGCCCCGCGAGATCCTCCGGGCGCAGAGCGACCCCGTCCTGGATGTCGCCACCGGGCGCCGAGACCACCACGAAGGGCTGGGCCTCGACGGACAGGACATCGATCCCGGGTGCGTCGACCGGGCTGGCTGACCCCAGCAGACCGAGCTCGCAGGCGCCACTGCGGACAAGGGCGACGACCTCTTCCGGCGTGAAAGCGGCCCGGGTGCTGACCGTCAGCGAAGGGTGCAGTTCGGCGAAGCGCTGGATCAGGGTCGTCAGAGGCTCGATACCGGGTGAGGGCATGACGGCGACTTCGACACTTCCGCCGTGCAGGCCGGACATCGCTGCCGCCTTCTCCCGTACGGCGTTCAGATCGCGCAGCACACGTCGGCTGGGTTCCAGAAGCTCTGTCCCGGCTTCGCTGAGCACCACGCCGCGGCCCAACCGGTGGAAGAGGGGGACGCCGAGATCGGACTCCAGATTCGCCATCGCCTGTGACAGTGAGGGCTGAGCGACGTGAAGAGCGGCTGCCGCCTTGCTGAAGCCGCCGTGCTCCACGATGGCGAGGAAGTATTCGAGCTGCCGGGCGTCCATGGCGCCTCCCGAATCGGAAGGAAAACAGATAGCCGCAGCCTATCGGTGCAGGCTGCGGCGGGAACTCCCGGGTACGGAAGCCTCCGCACCCGGGGCACTGTCAGGCGCGGGGCGAGGCTGCCTCCGGATCCGGGCGGCGAGCGGCTTCCTCGGACTCCGGAACCGGCGACGACTGCACAGGCCTGCCTGCCGTGTGCGTCGCGGGTGGCGCTTCGGTGACATGGCCTGCCAGTACCTGCCGGGCGAGTGCGAGGTCGACGCCGTTCTCCCACTTGGCGATGACGAGTGTCGCCACGGCGTTGCCGTAGAAGTTGACCAGAGCGCGACACTCGGACATGAACTTGTCGATGCCGAAGATGAGCATGATGCCCGCGGCCGGGACATGGCCGACGGTCGACAGGGTGGCGGTCAGCGCGATGAAGCCCCCGCCGGCGACTCCTGCCGCGCCCTTGGAGGTGAGCAGCATGACGGCGAGCAGTCCGAGCTGCTGTCCCACGGAGAGTGTGGTGTCGGTGGCCTGTGCGATGTACAGGGTGGCGAGGGAGAGGTAGATGGCGGCGCCGTCGAGATTGAAGCTGTAGCCGGTCGGCACCACAAGACCCACGGTCGATCGTTCCACTCCCATGAACTGGAGCTTGCGCATCAGGCCGGGTAGGGCGGGCTCGGCCGTCGAGGTGCCAAGGACCAGGAAGAACTCCTCCTTGAAGTAGCGGAAGAGCTGGAAGATGTTCAGCTTCACGTAGGCGGCCAGAACCGACCCGAGCACCACGACGACGAAGAGAATCGACGTGACGTAGAACAGCAGGATCAACGAGCCCAGGCTCGTCAGCGTGGACAGGCCGAACTTCCCGATGGCGTAGGCCATCGCGCCGAAGGCACCCAGTGGGGCCGCCTTCATCACGAAGGACAGCACCTTGAACACCACGTCGGTCAGCCGATTGACACCGGCGATGAGCGGTTCACCGATCGTGCCGACCGACTTGATGGCGATGCCGAAGATCACCGCGAGGAAGATGACCTGAAGGATGTCGCCCTCGACGAAGGCACCGAAGAAGCTGTGGGGGACCAGGTTGGTGAGGAACTCCCACCACTGCTGGTGCTCGCCCTTCTCGATGTACTGGCCTGCGTCATCCGAGGTTGCCAGCCGGGACGGATCCGCGTGGACCCCGTCGCCGAGACGGAAGACATTGATGGCGACCAGGCCCGTGGCCAGGGCCGCGATCGTGCCCACCTGAAAGTAGGTCAGGGCCTTCAGGCCGGTGAGCCCGACCTTCTTCAGGTCGGCCACTCCGGCGATACCGCCGATGATGGTCAGAAAGACGATCGGCCCGATCAGCATCTTCATCGCGGCGATGAAGGTCGTACCGATCGGCTCCATCGAGGTGGCCAGATCAGGCCACCGCCACCCCAGCGCGATGCCGACGACGATCGCGGCCAACACCTGGATGTAGAGCTGCCCGTACCAGGGCTTTGCCTTCGTCGCTGTGCTCGTTGCGGCGTCGTGCGGGGTGTGCGTCATTGCAACCTCCATCCGGGGGGAGTGGTCCCGCCTGCACGCCCTGCGGGCACGGCGAAGCTGCCGTGCTGCGCGCTACCTTCGCGGATGCCGGCTCGGCGGAGACCGTGCGACGCCGAGACCGTGCGACGTCCCACTCACTAGCAGGACAGTGAAGCCGGTCACACGACGTGGGGTCCACGACCAAAAATCGATGCCCCGCATAGGACGCGCCTATGGAAGATGCCGCCACTACCCGGCGGATCGCCGACGCGCTCGGCTGCCGCGATGTCACAAGCACGGGCGGAGGGAGGCAGTTCGTCATCGCCCCGAGCGCCGGCCTCGGCACGCAGCCGATAGGTCAGGTACCAGATCTCCTGCCGGGCAGGCAGGTGAGGAGGGAGGCGGCGAGGTGGTCATGGTCCGTCAGCCTCCGCGAGCAGCAGAACCTGACGGGTGGCACGATGACCGCGCCACAGGAAGGTCACCGCACGGTGCGCCGACTCGTTGTCGACGGCTTCGACCAAGGGAGTGCCCTCCCTCATGACGCTCTCCCAGAACTCGGCGGTCAGCGTGGTGCGTTCGGCGGGTCCGGCCGCAGCCAGACGTGCGGAGAGATGGGCGATGCGGAGGCTCGTCACACCGTGCGACACCGGGAGGTGACTGCCGTGCGGGGTGGCGCACGTGGTGGGGGCCTGCGCGGGTCATGTGTTGCCTCCCGTGTCTGCCCCCGCGCCCGAACGGTCGGTGCTGAGCAGGCCGAGCGCGCCGGCCGGCGGGCCCGTTCGGCGCGGGCGCGGCGTTCGGTGCGGCCGGGGGGGGGTGTTCTCGGTGTGCCATCCCCGGAGCTTTCCGGTCAGGGAGGTGTGCGGCGGTACGGGGGCTGTCGGGTGTCCCGCCCGACGCGCAGGCGCTGTGGGCGGGACATGGCGGGGGTGGGAGCCGTGCCACCGTGCGGTGGCGGGGCCTCAGTGGGCGAGGCGTATGCGGTGCAGCAGGTCCTGGCCCTCAGGGTCGGAACCGGACTTCTCGACCACGTACGCCCGTCCTGGCCGAACTGCGCTCCGCCATAGATGCTCAGCCCACCCAACCGGACGGGGCGAACTGACGGGTGACGGGCCGTCAACTCGCAATGGATACGGGCACATTCCTCGTTCCATCAAGCCCGGTACCGGGCGTCCCGACGGCGGGGCATCACAGCTCCTGGTGGATGCGGTTCAGGTCGACGGTGAGCGCATCGAGCCAGATGACCGAGTCGATGAGGAGGGCGGCGGCGACCGCACGCGCGTCGTGGTCCGGGCTGTTGCGCGGGATGGGGGGTGCGACTGCCAACAGGCCCCGGATGTCGAGGGATTGGGGGAGATCCTGCGGTGGACCCTGGTGCGTGCACAGATGCCGGGCCAGAGCACGGTAGTCGGCTGCCGTGTTGTCGGCCGCGTGCCGCAGCCAGGCGCCGACCTCGTCATGGGTGATCCTGCCCGGGCGGCCGGGCAGCAGACGCTCTCCGCGCCGGGCGTCCGCCCCGGCGACCAGCACCGCCGGCCAGTCCGGCTTCCCGGACACCTGGTGCCTCGGCTCGCACTGGTATTGGGCCAGGCTCTCCCGTGCGAGGACCAGGGCGCGATTGACCAGAAGGACGGTGGTGTCGGGTGTCCTGCCGGTGTCACTGTGCTCGACGACCCGTGTGGTGGTCTGTCCGATGGCGTCGGCGATGGCCGAGCACAGGGCCGCCATGCTTCTGCGTACCTCGCTCCCCGCGCCCCGTGGCCAGGCGACCAGGCCGCAGGCCAGCCCGATGACGCTGCCGACCAGGACATCCACCAGCCGCACCGGGGCGATCTGCCAGGTGACGGAGGAGACCTGCGCGAACAGCGTCGCCACGACCAGGGTGAACCCGCCCTGCGCCCAGGCCAGTCCGCGTAGCGGCCCCGCGATGAATGCCGTCAGCATCACCACCGGTAGCACCAGCGCATACACCGTGACCCGGTCGTGGACCAGCGCCAGCAGCCCGCCGGCCAGCACCGCGCCGGCAAGCGTGCCGATGAGCGCCTGCCGGACCGCGGACCAGGTCTCCAGGCTGGTCGTACGGGTGAGTGTGAGGGTGGCGAGCAGCACCCAGAAGCCGTGCTGGAGGTCGAGGAGCCCCGCGATCGCACGGGCCGCGGCCAGGCCGAGCGCGAACCGGCAGGCGTTCTGGAAGATCACCGAGCGGGGGGTGAGGTGGACACTGAGTCGGCGCCACCACAGCTCGTGGGCGCGCGCCCGCGCGTAGGTGAAGGCGTGCCCGGCGGGGTTCCGGTCGACGGAACGGTCACCGAGCAGCAGCCGGGTGGCCAGGGCGAGGACGACGGCGCAGTCGGCGGCCTGTACCACCAGGGACCGGCGGCGCAGATAGATGAGCCGGTCGTCGGTGCCCAGCCGCACCAGGGCGTCCACGGCCCGGTGGGTGCGGGCCGGGGCCAGCCGGCCCTGCAGGGCCGCGGTGGACGGCCCCTCGCCGGGCTCCAGGCGCTTCCCCGCCCGTAGCGCGCAGGCCGCCTCACGAGCGGCGGCGCTGATGTCCTGGAGCAGCGCCACCGTCTCCGGGTGGTACGTGAGGTGCGGACCGGCCGAGGAGTGCAGGGCTTCCAGCCGGGCCAGCAGGGCGCGGGCCGTCTCGGCGGCGTGGCCCATGGCCTTGTGACGCACGCCGGGGGAGGCGGGCAGATCCGCCGGGGGGACCCGGGAAGGGCGCAGCGCGTCGCCGGCGGCGTGTGCGCGAGCGAGCTGCGGCGCGGGGGTGGGCCCGGCGTGTTGATCGGCCAGCTCGGCGGCCGCGTCTGCGGCATCGGCCAGCAGCCGGCGATAGGGCGGGGTGTCGGGTTCGGGCAGCACGAAGCGCTGGGCCAACGCGAGCAGGACCGCGCCCAGCAGAAAGCCGGACAGCCGCTGGCCCAGGGTCTCCGGGGCGTAGGGCGGGAAGCACGGCAGGATGTACAGCAGTTGCATCCCGGGAGCCGCCCCGGCGATCCGCGGCCCGGTGGTGCCCGCGTACGCGACCATGAACCCGATGACGAGCATGCCGAGGACGGCGGCCCAGGTCCGTACGGCGAGCAGCGTGCCCAGCGTGATGAGTACGAGCCCCGCGGGCACCGCGGTGAGCGTGGTCGCCGCGCGCTGCCGCCCGGACCCCGGGATGCGGGCGAGCACACCGAGCGACACCACGGTGAAGGTGGCGTACACGGACATGACCGTCCGGTCGAATCCGTAGCGGCACACGTAGAAGGCGACGCAGGCGGCTACCGTCACACGGACCGCGGTGCCGACGACCGTGCGGTGCCCGCGCAGGCCGTCCCTGCCGTGCTCCAGCGCGTAGCGCAGTCTGCGCGGTGCCGCCCGCACCGGCCCGCCGGCCGTACGCCGCGAGCCGGAGCGCGGGGGCTCTCCCTGCTGCGGGCTCACCCTTCCACTATTGGCCAGCTGCTCCGGGTCCGCACCGCGCGGCGCTCAGGCACCGGACGACCGCATCGTGCGTGGTGCCTACGTATCGTGCTGTCGGCGCACCATCTCGGTGATCCAGATGGGCGCGAACGGAGAGGTGCAGCCCGGGGAAGTCGGGTAGTCCTTGAGCACTTCCAGGCGCTCACCGATGTCGAGTGCACGGGTGCGGTGCTCGGCGTGCTCGATCCCGATCTGAGCCAGGCAGTGGTTCATCGCCCACTGCAGGCGAGCCGGGGCGCCTTTCATCTCCGCCTCGATGACATCGAGCAGTCCTGGGAGGTCGAGGCCCTCGGGCTTCTTCGCCACGCGTTCGGTGGTCAGCGCCCAGCCGGCACTCGCGACCACTGGATCCGGATCGGCGGACCAGGCCAGGCGCAGCTCTTCGGAATGCGGGTTCTTCTTCACCACGTAGTTCACGAGCCAGTCGTGCACCTTGGGTGTGCGCGCCTCGCGCACCATGACGTCCAATTCGTCCCGTCCGAACGCCTTCGGGCGGCAGATCAGGATCGCCAGCAGTCTCGCCGAGCTGTCATCCGTCTCCCAGAGCCCGCACGCGAGTTCCTGCTGCGTCTTCAGCCGCTTCGCGAGAGCGCGCAGCTTGCTGAGGTTCACACCGTGAGCGTCACCGTGCTTCTCGTTCACCTCGCGGATCTTCGGGTCCTCGAGTTCGGCCAGCTCGGCCATCACCTCGGCCACCATCGTCTCGGCCACCTCAGCCTCCTGTCCATCACGAGCGGGATTCAGCCTACGACGGAAGCCGGCCTCCTGTCGTACACGCGGTTCGGCCGCAGCCACCGAGACGAATTCCCGCTCCTTCGCAAATGCGCAGTGGTTCTCGCCCGGTCAGGAGAGTCAATGGCTCAGCCATACACCACCGGTTCGTCCGGCAGATTCGGGAAGACGCCGGACGCCCTTTCCGCGCGACACGGTCCGGACTTACCAAATGAGACGAATTCTCGGTCGACCGCGAGCCTCGCACCGGCAAGCACCCCGCCCTCCCGCACCGGTCAGCCGGTCCAGCGCCCCGTCAGGAAGGTAAGGGCGAACACGGTGCTCAACGGCGTGACCAGGCAGAGGTAGGCGGTCTGGAAGCGGGGGCTGCGCAGGCTCCGGGCGGCCAGGAGGATCCACAGTGGCCACCACAGGAGCGCGGCGCGGGGGACGGACGTGTACCAGTAGGAGGTGCCCAGAGCGCAGAGGCTGAGTGCGACGTAGACGGTCTCGGGCCAGCGGCGCTTGCGGGCCAGCACGACGAGCAGGGCCAAGCCGACGAGCATGGCCGCGAGTTCCGCCTGGAACATGAAGGCGTACCCGGTGCTCTGGGCGTGGTCGAAGGCGTTGTGCCAGGTGTTCGCCCAGGCTTCCCACGGGGTGTGAAAGGTGCGGTACCAGCCACGCTCCTGTGCGTGCTTCCAGGCCATCCAGTCGCCGGTGTGGGCATGCAAAAACCAGCTGAAGAGGGCGAGGGGGAGCGCGGGCAGAGCCAGCCAGGGCAGAAGGCGCAGGTCCCGGGCGCCGCGGGCGGTGAGGAGGAAGTGGGTGATGAGGGCCGCGGCGAGGAACAGTCCACTGACGCGTACGGCTGTGGCCGCGGCGGCCAGTGTCATGGCCAGGGGCCAGTTGCGGCGTTGAGCCGCGAGCCACGCAGGCAGGGCCAGGGCCAGGAAGAGTGCCTCGGTGTAGCCGACGGCCAGGAAGACGGCGCACGGGGAGAGCAGGAACAACAGGACGGTGCGTCGTCCTGCCCCGGCGTCGGGCAGGTGGTGCCGGGCGATGCGGGCCAGGGCCAGCACGGCGACTGCTCCGGCAACGAGGGAGATCAGCATTCCGGCCAGCGCCCAGTCCCACACGATGAAGTGGACCGCGCGCAGCACGAGGGGGAAGCCGGGGAAGAAGGCTTCCCGGTTGTCCCAGTCGGGCCGCCATGGCCCGGCCCGGCCGGGAAAGTAGCCGTCCCGGGCGACATTCAGGAAGTGGTCCCAGTCCCAGTGCTGAAAGGGTGCGAGGGGTGGGCCGGGGGCGTGCGCGGCGGGATCGGAGGGGAACAGCCACTGGGCGCAGTAGGCCGTGATCCAGATCGCTATTCGGGTCAGCAGGTAAAGCCAAAGGATGTCCCGGTCGGCCGGGCTGAGGCGCCGGACCGCAGGACCGCGCACTCCCCAGCGCACACGGCCGGTCCGTGCGGCAGCACCGAGGGGACGCGGCAAGCGCCGGCGGGACGGTGCCGGAGGGCGGGGGGAGGCATGGGGGCGCTCGCCCACCTCGAAGGGCATAGTGGGCATAACGGACTCCTAGGGGTGTGCGCAGGCATGCCGGATCGCCCGGTGACGATCCGCCGGGGTGGGGGAGGGCAGGCTGGATCAGGGCGGCGAAGTGGCCGTTCCTTGAGCAGTGTTTGAAGGCGGCGCCGAGGGCGTTTCTTGGGCAGTGTTTGACGGCGGCGGCGTGCCCGGTCCTTGAGTGGCGCCCGTAGGGGAGGTGCTGACCGTGGACTCCGGGGTGGGCGAGGAACTGGAGCCGGGCCTGGTGGGAAGGGGAGAAGGCATCGCGTCCGGAGACGGCCTGGGTGTGACGGCCGGGCCCACGGAGGCCGACGATCCGGGGAGGAGTGCGACGGCAGTGGCGGCACCGCCGAAGGCAAGGCACGCCACCGTCACCAGCGCGCCGACGCGTCGACGGCGCGCCCGCCGCCCGCGCGCGGCGATCTGGACCACCGGTGCGGTCACGGCGCGGTCCTGCCCGGTGCCGGCCGCTTGCTGGAACAGGGACCGCAGCGGGTCCTGGGGCTCAGACACCGGGCGCCTCCTCAATGCGCGGGTCGTGCAGGCGGTGAGCGAGTGCCTTGCGGCCACGGCTCAGATGCGTTTTGACCGTGCTCCCCGACAGGCCCGTCTCGCCCGTGATCTGCTCGACGGTGAGATCGCACAGATAGTGCAGAGTCAGCGTGCGACGCTGCTGGACCGGCAGTTCACGCAGCGCCTCGACCAGCGCGACCTGCGCCGGTTCGGGCCCTTCGACGTGTGGCGGCGCACCGCTGCGCCGCCACGCGTCAGCGCTGCGGCGCAGATACCGCCACCGGCTCACCGCCAGCCGCCACGCGACCGTGCGGATCCACGCCTCCGGCTGTCCGTCACGGTCGAGCTGCCGACGCCGGCTCCAGCCCTTGACGAACGCCTCCTGCACCACGTCCTGCGCCTCATGCAGGTCGCCGAGCATCACGTACAGCTGTCCCGTGAGCCGCGCGACCGTCTGGGCGTAGAACTCCTCGAACTCCTCGACGGTCAACAGCCTCTCCCGGATCTCTCGCTTCACCTGCTATACGCCCCGCAGGCGGCATCCGGTCGACACGCAAGGCAAGGAAACAGCGTGAGCGTTGTCACGGAACGAAACCGTCCCGGCGCGCATCAGAGGCGGCCGGACCGGTCATGGGGGAGAGAGCCGACGGCTCTCCCGGCCACGCGGTTGGTTGCGGGGCCGGTGGCGCGCGACGGTAAGGAAACGCACCACGGTTGCCCGGCGTCCGGCGGCGTCCGGCGCCGGCAGTGCCTGCCGGCGCGCTGCACGAGGAGGATTATGAAGGATATTGAGGGCGCATTATGAACTCTGACGACGATTCAGAGCACCTATTACCCCGCGTGTTAAGTCGATTTACGGTTGACGCATCTCAGACAGGGTCGGCGAGATTCGGCTGGCGCCCGTGGCGTGGACGGACCGCACTCGCGCTCAACTACCGTGGGAGTCCGACTCAATTATGCCGAGCAGGCGAGGACGAATCGTCGCTCACCGCAATTTCTGTATTCGCCTCCGACGGACGGATATGACCCCAGGCCCTCTCTACTGGCCCACCCTTCCGTCGATGCACTCGCGCAACAGGTCGGCCTGCCCGCAGTGACGGGCATACTCCTCGATCCTGTGCACCATCAGCTCCCGAACGGCGAACCCGTCCTTCCCCAGACGCTCGCCCAGGTCCGGGTGCTCGGCCAGCGCGGCATCGGTCGCGGCCTGCTCGCGCTCCAGAGCGGAGTACGCAGCGTCGACCTCGGCCTGCTCGGCGACAGCTCCGTCGAAGTCCGCGTCACGCTCGCCGTACAGCTTCGGCAGCGGATCCCCGTCGCTGATCCAGTTGCGCCAGTCCCGTTCCACCTCGGCCAGATGCCGGAGCAGGCCGAGCAGCGACATCGTCGACGGTGGGACAGATCGACGGGCCAGTTGCTCCGCATCCAGGCCCTCGCACTTCATCCGCAGGGTCGTGCGGTAGTTCGTCAGGAAGTCCAGCAGCGTCGCAAGCTCGCCGTCCGGACTGACGCCTTCGCTGTTGCGCGGGTCGTCGTCCGGGTCAGCCCACATGTCGGGGTAGACGGATGCCTGGGTCCATCGTGCTGGTTGGTCACTCATGCGGTCCATGTTCGGCCGTGGGGGCCCGAACTCGCCACTGCTTTGTGCTCGAAGTGTTCTTCACGGTTGGTGTTCTTGAGGATCCGGTCGGCAGCTCCCGCGCATCGGTCGCCACCATGAGCACCTTCGCCGCTTTCGGTGCGTCAAACGGCTGTGGGCAGGTCCGTTCGGGCGAGTCCGTCGGTGATGGAAGCGGCCGCCGTGCGCAGCATGCCGATCGCCTGTTCCAGCAGCGGATTGGGGTCGGCCGCGCGGTGCAGGGCGAAGACCCTGCGCACATGCGAGGGGTCGGCGAGCCGGATCGCCTGTACCTCGGGTGACTCGATCATCGCCAGTTCGGGGACCATCGCGACGCCCAGCCCCTTGCGCACGAGTTCGTACGGCAAGTTGTAGTCGTTGGTGCGGAAGAGGACCTCGGGGCGAAAGCCGCCCTCCGCGCAGATGTGGAAGAGCGAACGGGCGGCGTCCGTCCCCTCGCGGTAGCAGATCCACCGCTCGTCGCTCAGGTCCGCGATCCGGATGCGCCGGCGCCCGGAGAGCCGGTGGGCCATCGGGACCAGGACGTACAGGGGCTCCTCAAGGATCAGTGTCATCGCCAGGTCAGCCGGCCACTTGTGGGGGACCGTGCCGTACTCGAAGACCACGGCCAGATCCAGTCGGCCGTCCCCCACCGCGGGCGTGACGGCCTGCGGATCGCCCTCCTCGTAGCGGACGTCCACCTGCGGGCGGTCCCGCAGGAACGCAGCCAGCACCTCCGGCACCAGCCGGAAACCCGCAGACCAGAAGCTGCCCAGATGCAGCCGGCCGCGCTCGGCGGTGGCGAACGAGCGCGTCTCGTCCTCCACGGCCTCCAGCTCGGCGAGCAACCGCGCCGCCCTACGGGCCAGTTGGGCGCCGGCCGCCGTGGGCCGGACACTGCGCGGGGAACGCTCGAAGAGCGGTACGCCCAGGGCACGTTCCACCGAGGTGATCTGCTGCGACACCGCGGACGGCGTATAGCCGAGCCGCTTGGCGGTGGCACGCAGCGAACCGGTCGCGACGACATCGCGGATCGCCTGAAGCTGGATCGGGGTCAGCATCAGCAGAACTCCATCGGTATCAGCATCAGCGGAACTTAACAGCGATGTCCCCGGGGCGACCAGCGATCCGAGCGGTCCGGGCGCAGGCAGCGGCCCGGAGGACGCCGGCACCGAGCATCAGCTCACCTGCACAACACGTGCGCAAACACTCACTCTGCTTCATCTTGTCTCGCCGCTCCGGGTGACGCAGATTGTGCGGTCAGAAGCCAGCCGACCGATGCGCGAAGGACGACTCCATGGACATACGGCCCGCGGAACGGTGTGTCCGCGTACGCAGGAGGCGCCGCGGCACCGCCGCCGCACTCGTCCTGGCCGGACTGCTACCACTGGTGGGCGGCTGCGGGAGCGCGGGGGCCGTGGAACGGTCGCCGGTACGGGTACAGCACAAGGACCCCGCCCTGCACGCGCTGCTACCGGAGAAGATCCGCAAGGCCGCGACGCTGAAGGTGGCCGAGGGCGACGACTATCCGCCGCTTGTCCAACTCGGCCTGGACAACAAGACGCTGGTGGGCATGGAACCCGAGCTGATGAAGGCGATCGGGCAGGTGCTCGGTGTCGACATCGAGTTCTCCAAGTCCAGCTTCGACAGCATCATCGGAGGAGTCCAGTCGCACCGCTACGATCTGGCGATCCAGGCGATGCTGGACAAACCGGAACGCCAGGAGCACGTCACCTTCGTCGACTACTTCCGTACCAGCAGCTCGATCCTCGTCGGCCAGGACGACCGGAAGTCCATCGGCTCCCTCGCCGACCTCTGCGGTCGTGCCTCCGCCGTGGAGCAGGGCACTTCCCAGGTCGACGACGTCGTCGAGCAGAGCAAGAAATGCACCAGGGCGGGGAAACCCGCGATCGAGGTGCTGGTCTTCCCCGACTCGGTGGGCTGCTTCCAGGCCCTGTCCACGGGCCGCACCGATGCCTTCGTCGGCGGCTCGCCCACCGTCACCTACCAGGCCGAGCAGTCCGGCGGACGACTCTTCGAGGTCGGCGACCCCTATCGCTTCCTGCCCTACGGAATCCTGGTGCACAAGGACGACAAAGCCCTCGCCGAGGCCGTGCAAAAGGCCCTGCAGAAGCTCATCGACAGTGGCGCCTACCGCCAGATCCTGAAGTACTGGAAGGTCGAATCCGGCGCCCTTCGTCGCGCCACGGTGAACGGAGGCACGGCATGACCGCGCAGACGAAGTCCGACACCCCTCCCGTGGACGGCAAGGAAGCTCCCGTCGGCCGCACCACGATCGAGGCCGTGCCGCTGCGCCGCCCCGGTCGGCTCATCCTGTGCGCGGCACTGCTCTTCCTGCTGTTCTTCCTGGTCGAGGGCTGGGCGACCAACCCTCGGATGCAGTGGCACACCGTCGGGGAGTTCCTCTTCGCGCCCGTGGTCATCGAGGGACTGGGCACCACCCTGCTGCTGACGGTCGTCGCCATGCTCATCGGTGTCGTCGGCGGCATCGTGCTGGCCGTCCTGCGGATGTCGGACAACTCCGTCCTGGCGAGGATCAGCGGCCTCTACATCTGGGTGTTCCGGGGCACGCCGCTCCTGGTCCAACTGCTCTTCTGGTACTTCCTCTCCGCCGTTGTCCCCAAGATCGGTCTGGGCATCCCGTGGGGCCCCACCTTCGTGGAGTTCGACACGAACCTGCTGATCACCCAGCTCACCGCCGCCCTCCTCGGTCTCGGCCTGCACGAGGCCGCGTACATGGGGGAGATCGTGCGCGCCGGCATCACCTCCGTCGACGGCGGACAGACAGAGGCGGCCCACGCCCTGGGAATGACCCGTCGTCAGACACTGCGGCGCATCGTCCTGCCGCAGGCTCTGCGAGTGATCATCCCGCCCACCGGCAACCAGGCGATCTCCATGCTCAAGACGACGTCACTGGTCTTCGCCATCGCTGTTCCGGAGCTGCTCACGTCGGTCCAGGGCATCTACTCACGGACGTTCCAGCAGGTCCCGCTGCTCACCGTCGCCTGCATCTGGTACCTCGTCGCGACCTCCGTCCTGAACGTCGGCCAGTACTACCTCGAACGCCGCTTCACCCGCGGCTCCCTCCAGGCACTGCCGCCCACCGCCCTGCAGCGGCTGCGCACCGCCCTCGCCATGAAGCAGGAGCCCCAGACGTGACCCCAGACATGACCCCGGACGCCACCGCAGACATGACCCCCGACATCACCGCAGGGACGACCGCAGACATGACCACCGCCGGCATCGAATCCGCTGTCAGAGCCGAGGGCGTGCACAAGAGCTATGGCGAGGTCCAGGTGCTCAGGGGCATCGATCTGGCGGTCGCTCCCGGCGAGGTGATGTGCCTCATCGGGCCGTCCGGATCAGGGAAGTCCACCTTCCTGCGCTGCATCAACCACCTGGAGTCCATCGATGCCGGCCGCCTCTGGGTACGCGGCCAACTCGTCGGCTACGAGGAGCGTGACGGAAAGCTGTACGAACTCAAGGAGACCGCCGTCGCCCGGCAGCGGCGCGACATCGGCATGGTCTTCCAGCGTTTCAACCTCTTCCCGCACATGACTGCCCTGGAGAACGTCATGGATGCGCCACTCCGCGTCAAGCGGGAGCCCGCCGCCGAGGTCAGGGAACGGGCCGAGGCGTTGCTCGACCGGGTGGGCCTGGCGGACAAGCGGAACAGCTATCCCGCCCAGCTCTCCGGTGGCCAGCAACAGCGCGTCGCCATCGCCCGCGCCCTGGCGATGCGACCCGCCCTGATGCTCTTCGACGAGCCGACCTCCGCCCTGGACCCCGAACTCGTGGGGGAGGTACTGGACGTCATGCGGGGCCTTGCCGAGGACGGGATGACCATGATCGTGGTCACTCATGAGATGGCCTTCGCCAAGGAGGTGGGTGACTCGCTCGTCTTCATGGACGGTGGAGTGGTCGTCGAATCGGGCACACCCGCAGACGTCCTGGACACCCCGCGCCAGGACCGCACCCGGGAATTCCTCAGCAAGGTCCTCTGAGGCTGCCCGGAGTCCACCGCGCCCCCGACCGGGCGAGGACCAGTGCAACAGCCCGTCACCACACCCGGCCCCCGCACCTCGACCGCATCACCCTCGACCGCGCCATCTGGGAATCCCTATGACTCGTGCAATCGTTCTCGGCGCCGGAGTACTCGGTGCTTCCGTCGCCCATCGGCTCGCCGCCGCCGGCGCCGATGTCACCGTGATCGAGTCCGGCGGGCCCGCCGCCGGCACCTCGGGTGCGACGTTCTCCGTTGACGTCACCCATCTGAAGACACCGCATTCCTACTACGAACTCAACCGCCGCAGCTCCGCGGAACACCTGGCACTCGGCGAGGAACTCGACGGACCGGCTTGGCGCCACGCCATGCCTCTCGTCCAGTGGGGCAACACCCACGCCGAACAGCACACGCTGCGCGAGCGTGCCGAACGCCTGCGGTCCTGGGGCCACCCTTGCCGTTTCGCCGATCCACGGGACCTGCGCGAACTGGCTCCCGGGGCCGACCCCGCCGCCTGCACCGGCGACGAACTCGTCGTCCACGACCACGCTTCCTGGTACGACGCCCCGCGCCTGGTCCGCAACCTCCTGGACCGAGCCGCCCTGCAGGGCGCCGTCATCCACTACGGCGTGCATGCCACCGGCCTGCTGCGCAGTGGTGACCGCGTCACGGGTGTGGTGGCGGGCGCCCGCAGCTGGACCGCTGACTGGGTCGTCAACTGCACGGGGCCGTACGCCGGCCGCATCGCAGAACTCGCAGGCGGCTCCCTGCCGATGGCCCTCTTCCCGGGACTCGTCGGCGAGAGCACTCCTGTGCCCGACGCCCCGCTCGGAGCCATCCTCGCCGCCCCCGGAGTGGACCTGCGTCCCGCGCCCGACGACCGCGTGCTGTCCATCTCCTGGGAGATCGACGCCCTACTGCCCGACGCGTCCGAAGCAGCCGCGGACCGCCCGGACCTGGAACTGGAACTGCACCGCCGCGGCCAGGCCGTACTCACCGCGCTGAGGGCCGCGCCCCGTCTCGCCGGCGTACGGATCGGCGTACGCCCCGTGCCGTTCGACGGACTGCCGCTGGCCGGGGCCCTGCCCGGGGCGCCCGGCCTCTACCACCTCGTTTCGCACAGCGCGGTGAACCTCGCACCCGTGCTCGGCCGACTCGCAGCCGAGGAGATCATGGCAGGCGGCCCGGGCGCGGCGGGTGTGGGTGTGGGTGCGGGTGCGGGTGCGCTGGAGGCGTACCGGCCCGATCGCCCCACGGTCGCCGAGGTCCAGGACGAGAGCCTCAAGACGATGAGTAACCAGTCCGCACCGGCCGCCGGCTGACCGGTGCCCGCCGGCCCCCGGGGGGCCGGCGGCGACCTCACCGGGCCGGCGGACGGTCAGTCCGCGACCAGGCGATAGCCGTGACCGGTGCCGAACCGGCTCGTTCGCTCGTCGTTCTCGCGCTGCCGCCGTACGACGTAGCTGCCGGGTGCCATACCGGTGCCGCCGTGCTCCGGGTGGATCAGGTAGGCGACCGCCGTGGTCTCGATGAGGCCGAGCGCCAGTCCGTCGCGGTCACGGACCCCGGCCGTCCACCAGCAGGTGCCGGCGTCGGCCACCAGAGTGTGCGGATTGCCGCCCGCAGCACTGCGCAGCAGCTCGACCCCGGCCGGGGGCACCTCCCGCCGCTCCGCGAACGGCGGCACGCTGATGCCGTCGGCGAGCAACGCGTAGGGGACGACGATGAGGTCGCCCTGGGCCTGGAGCCCGTCGATGACCGGGATGGTCACCTCGCGCTCCAGATGGCCGAGGACATCGAGGCCGGTGCGGGTGGTGAGTTCGGCGAGGGTCAACTGTGCGTGCTGTGGCATGAGTGCATCACCTTTGAGTGTGTGAAGGGGAGAGGTGGAGGGGAGAACGGCCCGGCGGGGTCAGGTGCGCCGCTGAAGCCGGGAGTACTGGTCGCCGGTCAGGCCGTAGGACCAGCCCGCGGCGTCGACGGGGTTGTCGATGTCGGCCGGCACGCCCAGTCCGTAGCGGCGGCGTCGCCCGTCCGGTTCGACGGAGCCGTTGACGACGAGAAGTACGCGCGCGGGACGGCCCCAGACCTGCTGTGGTACGTGGTAGAGGTGCAGGTCGGAGCCGGGGTTGCCGGGGTCGGCGGCGCTGCCGACGAGCTGCAGCTCGGCCTGTTCGATGTAGGAGTCCCAGCCGATGCGTTCGATGGCGCAGCGGCGTACCTCGACGTTCGTCTCGCGGTGGATCCGTTCGACGGTCGGGTCCGTGATCACCCAGGCCGGCACCCGGGTGCCGTTCAGGGCGTACAGCTCCGTGCCGTCCGCGAACCGCACGGCGGGACTGTCCGGATGGTGCAGTCGCACTTCGCCGTGCCGTCCGCCGGGCGCCGGTTCGGTGTGCACCTCGGCCGGCCGTTCGGCCATGACGCACCGGTCACGGCCGGGCCACCACCAGCCGGTCGACCGCGCCAGGGCTGCCCAGAGGGCGAGCTGGCGGGTGTCGCTGTCGCGGTAGCGGACCAGGCCGACGCGTGCCTGGATGTCGTGGTGGCCGATCCAGTGCGTGTCGTGCTGGCCGTACCAGGTCAGTGGGGACGAGTCGCCGGACACGGACGCGGGCAGCAGTGCCGTACGCACCGGGGCCCGCACCGCGTCGCGCACCGACGCGGCCAGCGCGTCGCGCACAGTGGCCGCGAGCACATCGCCCAGCGGCACCCCGGCCTCGACGGCGTCCTCGGGGCTCAGGGCCCGGGCCGGCGGCAGGCCGCTCGGGTACCACCGCCATGGCGGCGCGGCACGGCTGATCTGTGTGTCCATACGGGTCCGCAGATCCGACTGCAGTGAAGCCAGCCGGGCGGCGAGCGGCCAGTCCGCCCCGTGTGCCGGCGATGCGCCCGACCGCAGCCGCGCGGGTTGGAAGTTCTGCGGGTCGTCGCGCAGTGCAGACCGGGCCGCTGCCGGGGACGGGACCCAGATGAACTGCGGCCGACGTGCGCCGATTCGGCGGTACAGCTCGGTGACGGCCGCCTCGGCTCGGGCACGGTCGGCCGGTTGTGTACAGAGGGCGTGGGAGAGCCAGTCGTCCCGTAAGGCGCACGCCAAGGACAGGCGCTCGCGGCTGGGGAGATGGCGCGCATCGGGGAGCGGGCTGCGGGAGGATGCCCCGCGCGAAGAGAGCACCCGGCTCACCGGAGAGTGGTGGTGTCCACCTTTCCATGGGTCATGGACGGGATCGTGGCAGCTGCCGGTGCCCGACGGCAAGGGATTATCGGCAAGGGGGCGGCGGCGGCCACGAATTCGGCAAGGCCGCTCGGCGAGCGGAGGTGGGCGCCCTGGCCTCCCGCGTGCGGTGCGCCGGCGGTCCTGCGAGGCGTGAACGACGGCGGCGTGGACGCGCTTGAGGTATGAGGACGGATGGCGTCAGGCCTCGCTCGACCGCCTCGCTCGACCGCTTCAACCGTGACGACAGGCCCTGCCCGGGCCTTGGAGATGTTAGGGCGATATTTCCGTTTAGGCCGGGTGGGGTGATCAGGTCGGGTGGGGGAAACCCGGCGATGGTCGGATCGTTACCAGTCCATGATCAAGCGCACAGTACGTGTCCTGGCCCTCGCCGCCGTATCCCTCGCCCTCACCGCAGGAGCCGCGTCTGCAGCAGAACCGATGCCCCCCGCCCAACAGCATGTGGACGAAAGCGCACTCAGCGGCGAACGGTCGAAGAGCCTCTACTGGAACGCCGAGAACGGCTGGATGGCGCCCGGGAACCAGGGCGGTAAGCAGGGTCAGCCCGATGGGTCGAAGAACGTCCCCGAAGAGCAGCCGGATCAGCCCGTTGTCCCCCGAGTATTGGAAGACGTCCTCGGTCTCTGAGGCGAAGGGACTCCGGACTCACGCACCCTGATGCGTTGTCAGGGATGAGGTCCCTGCGTTGGGCTTCCTCCCGCGCAGTCGGGCGCAGCCCGAGCGTGAGTGGGCGTGTCGGCGTCCCCGGCATGCGCACTCACGCCGGGTTGCGCCTCGTTTGCCGTCTCGCACAACTGCGGCCGTCCTTGCTCATTGCCACCTACGACGAGCTGCCTGGTGTTCTGACCGGCAAGGCTCACCGGGGCGAGATTGCTCAGTCCGACAGCGCTGCTCTGCGATCCTCGGCATGCCGTCAACTCCCTGGCCTCCACCGAACGGCAGAGCGGCCGGACCATGCGGGGGGCCGGCACCCATTGGCGCCGGCCCCCCGCATGGTCGTGGGCGAGGACGGTCAGGCGTCGCTCGGCAGGAGTTCGGCCATCAGCAACCGGATGCGGTGTTCGATCGAGTCGCGGATCGGCCGGACCGCATCGACTCCTTGTCCGGCCGGGTCGTCGAGTTTCCAGTCCAGGTACCTCTTGCCGGGGAAGACCGGGCAGGCGTCGCCGCAGCCCATGGTGATCACGACGTCGGATACCCGCACGGCCTCGGTGGTCAGCGTCTTCGGGGTCTCGGACGAGATGTCGATGCCTACCTCGGCCATTGCCTCGGCCACGGCCGAATTCACCGTTGGGGCCGGAGCCGATCCCGCCGAGCGGACCTCGACCTTGCCCTGGCTGAGGTGGGTGAGGAAGGCGGCGGCCATCTGAGACCGGCCGGCGTTGTGCACGCAGACGAACAGCACGGACGGCTTGGACTCAGACACGGGCGGGGCCTTCCTCGGAGGCGGCAAGACCTGAGGCCGCCTGGGTGGGCCGGGGGAAGAAACGGCGGGCGGCCAGGGCGACATGGACCAGCCCGATCAGCACCGGCACTTCGATGAGGGGGCCGACGACCCCGGCCAGGGCTTGTCCGGACGTTGCGCCGAACGTCGCGATGGCGACGGCGATGGCGAGTTCGAAGTTGTTGCCCGCGGCGGTGAACGCCAGGGTCGTTGCCTTTGGATAGTTGAGCCCGACGGCCTTGCCCAGGGCCATGGATCCGGCCCACATGACGGCGAAGTAGACCAGTAGCGGCAGCGCGATCCTGGCGACGTCGAGGGGCTTGGAGGTGATGGCGTCGCCCTGGAGGGCGAAGAGCACGACGATCGTGAACAGCAGTCCGTACAGGGCGAACGGGCCGATGCGGGGGATCAGTTCGGTCTCGTACCAGGCCCGCCCCTTGGCCTTCTCGCCCAGGCGGCGGGTCAGGAATCCGGCCAGCAGCGGGATGCCGAGGAAGATCAGCACGGAGCGGGCGATCTCCAGGACGCTGACGTTCAGGGCGGTCTGCTCCAGGCCGAGCCAGCCGGGCAGGACGGAGAGATAGAACCAGCCCAGCAGGCTGAACGCGATCACCTGAAACACTGAGTTGAGGGCCACCAGCACGGCGGCGGCCTCGCGGTCGCCGCAGGCCAGGTCGTTCCAGATGATGACCATGGCGATGCACCGCGCGAGGCCGACGATGATCAGGCCGGTCCGGTATTCCGGCAGGTCGGGTAGGAAGATCCAGGCCAGCGCGAACATGATCGCCGGGCCGAGGATCCAGTTCACGACCAGCGAAGGGATCAGCAGGCGCCGGTCGCGGGTGACGGTCTCCAGGCGGTCGTAGCGGACCTTGGCGAGGACCGGATACATCATGACGAGCAGCCCCAGCGCGATCGGCAGCGAGACACCGGTGACGGTGATCTGCGCAAGGACGTCGCCAAGCCCGGGAATGAGTCGCCCCAGGCCGAGGCCGATGCCCATCGCGACCAGGATCCAGACGGCGAGGAAGCGGTCCAGGAACGACAGCCGGGCGGCGACCGGCCCCGCGACCGGCGCCGCGGTGGTGGCATGGGCGGTCACGAAGCGGCCCCGGCGGGCTCGTCGAAAGGCTGCACGGGCGGGGACCCGGGACGGGTGAGGATCCCGGCAAGCCTGTCCGTCATCTCGGGCAGCAGCCAGTAATACACCCACGTCCCGCGGCGTTCGCAGTCGATGAGGCCGGCCTGACGCAGCAGCTTGAGGTGGTGGGAGATCGTCGGCTGGGACAGGTCGAAGGCCGGCGTCAGGTCGCACACGCAGACCTCCCCGCCCTGCCGGGAGGCGATCATCGACAGCAGTCGCAGCCGCACCGGGTCGCCCAAGGCCTTGAAGACCTTCGCAAGCTCGACGGCCTGCTCCTCGTCCAGCGGGGAGGTCAGTAGACCGGGGCAGCAGGCTTCGGCCCGGCCGAGCACCTCAAGCTCTTGTTTCGACATTCTTCTATGTTGACAGTCTTCGATTCAAGGCGCAAGCTTGAATCGACAGACATCAATGCAGCCTGATTGGGGAGGCCGCCATGTCCCGCGTTCAGCTCGCCCTCAACGTCGCCGACCTCGAAGGATCGGTCGCGTTCTACACCAAGCTCTTCGGCGTCGAACCGGCCAAGCGCCGGCCCGGATACGCCAACTTCGCCCTCACCGAGCCGCCACTGAAGCTCGTCCTCATCGAGGGCGATCCGGGCCAGGAAACCCGCCTGGACCACCTCGGTGTCGAGGTCACCTCCACCGAACAGGTCGCCGCTGCCACCGACCGCCTCAAGGGTGCAGGGCTGGCGACCTTCGAGGAGAACGACACCTCGTGCTGCTATGCGCTCCAGGACAAGGTCTGGGTCCACGGCCCCGGCAAGGAGCCCTGGGAGGTCTACGTCGTCAAGGGCGACGCCACCCAGTTGGGCAAGAGCGCCGCCCTGGACGGCGACGCCTGCTGCGGCAGCGAACCCGCGAACGCCGAGCCCGCCGAGGCCGCCTCGGGATGCACCTGCGGCAGCTGATTCGCCAAGTCACGGCACGGGAGGCCCCGCGCGTCGCGGGCGGCCACCTTCCGCCTCCGGGCTGGCGGCGCCTCGCACTCGTCGAAGCACTCTGAACGGAGGGGTGGCCAAGACCCGAATCAGGGGGGAACCTCTTACTCATCCCGGGCGTCTGATCACCAGAAAACGATCACCGGGCGTTATGCGAGGGTAGTGGGTATGGCGATCACGCTGGCCGAGGAGATCATGCTGCTGTCTCTGGACGATGAGTCCGGGTCGGCGAAGCAGCGGAGCGCCGCTGGGTGGGCGGTGTCGGGAGGGATCCTGCTGGAACTGGTCCTGGCCGGCCGGGTATCCGTTGCGGGCAAATGCCTCGAACTGACAGACACCACGCCGACCGGGGACGAGTTGCTCGACGGCCGGACGGCGCTGATCGAGACCTGGCTGCGCGGTCGCAAGCAGCGACGGGTGACGGAGTGGCTGACGAAGGACCAGGCCAAGGCCGTCGGTGCGGCTCTGGAGAGCCTGTGCCGGCGCGGCGTGGTCGTGGAGGAGAAGCGCAAAACACTCGGTATGTTCCCGATGCGCCGCTATCCGGAGGCCGATGGCGTCGTCGAGGCCGAGTTGCGGGAACGGCTCCGCGCCGTCGTAGTGGACGGCGCCGAGCCGGACACCCGGACGGCGGGCCTGATCGCGCTGATCCACTCCGCCAAACTGCACCGCCTGGCCTTCCCCGACAGCCCGCGCAAGGAGGTCACCGCGCGGATGGCCCAGGTGGCCGACGGGCAATGGGCGGCTGAGAATGTTCACGCCGCCATCCGCGACATGCAGGCGGCGATGATCGCGGTCACCGTGGCCACGTCCACGGCGGTCGCCACGGCCGGGAGTTAGACCAACCTTTTGCCCGTTGGTCCGAGGGTGCGAGAGTCGGACTCCGGGGACTTCTCCGTGCGGCTGTCGGAGCCGCCGCCGGTGTTGGTTACGGCGAGCAAGATCCCTGCCGTTCCGGGCCGTGGCCCGGGCGTTGGGCGGCGCATCGAGCTCCGACCACGGACCCCACTGACAGGCAGGCAGTCAGTGGTATCCGGGAGACAGTGACCTTCCGGCCGGCGAGGTGGTGCCCGACAGGTCACCTACCCAGGTCTCCCTGCAGCCTCCCTGGAGTGCCCGTTGTGACTGGGCCCCGCTACGTCGCGACGCAGGGTGCGGACGTGTCGTGTCTCAGCCCCACAGTGCCGCTCGAAGGGACAGTCCGTGGTGTCGGCGCAGCCGGTACACCTCCCAGGCGGACAGTGCCGTCACGGTCACCGGTGCGCCCATCATGAAGGCGATTCGGGCGAGCGGCGGGACGTTCTGGTAGGCACCCGTGGCAACGTCCATGATCGCCATCTCCCACACCAAAAAGGCGGCGAGGATCGGTGGCACCATCTCGTGGATGTCGGCCGTGCGGAAGACGTGCACGAGTGAGAGTCCGATGCCGTAGATCGCGAAGCCGAGCGACCACAGGGCGAGCAGCGCGATGACCACCTTGCCGGGGATGCCGACGAAGTCGCGCAAACCCGCCGGCTCAGGTGCCATCGCCAGCGGGAAGGTGGCCATGGAGGCGACGATGGCCGCCACCGCGCCGAGAGGCTTGAGGGCACGGCGCACATAGACGTGCCGCAGTCCGCCGTTGGCCGCGGCACAGAAGGCGCCGACGACGACGGGGAACGTGCAGATCAGCACCAGCACGCTGATCCAACTCTGATTGAAGCGGTCGGAGAGGACATCGGCTGCCTTCCCCGAGTTGCTGATCGCGGTGTACGTGATCGTCAGCCACACCCAGGCGACGACGCCCGCCACCGTGCGCCACAGTTGGAGCTTGCGGACTGTGGTGTCCTGGACCACGCCGGGCCGCGACGGCCGGAAGACCCGCTGGGCCGCGTGGAGCGGGTTGAAGATGCACCGCAGGATCCGCCGCCCTCGGGGCGGCTCCGGCGGCAGTGTCGGCAGCCACGGGGGATGCGGTCCCCAGCCGGCCTGCGGCGGCACGGTCGGGCCAGGCGGGCCGCCCGGCCGCCATCCGCCTTGGGGGCCCTGCTGCGGCCACCCCGGCCCGGCCCCTTGAATGCCGCCTGGGCCGTCACCCCAGTTGCTGCCCCCCGTCGCGCCTCCACCGGCTGTGCTCATACCGCCAACCCCCGTAGTCCGCCCCGGCAGTTCGTGAAACCCGCGCGATACTACCCAGTTGTACCCAGTCCCTGTGGCGAAGGTCTTCGAGCTGCTCGGCGATCGGCCTGCTCGTCGGAGAGAGGGACGGCCTTCCATACGGCTGGGCTCCATCGTTGGTTCACCGCCGCCTGGAGGGAGGCCAGGCTGAGGCGGAACAATGGCGGCCATGAACGACACGGTCGCCATTGCCCTGATCACCTCCCTGTCCACGCTGTCTGCCGCAGCACTGGCAGGCGCGGTTTCCGCACGGGTCACCAGCAGGCAACTGCGACACCAGGCTGCTCTCGCACGCGAGGAGCGAGGCGAGAAAAGAGCGATCGACCATCGGGAGATGCGGCGCGAGTCATACGAGCGGTTCCTGTCCCAGACCGATGCGGCCTACCGCGTTCTGGATGAAGGATGGTTCGCACTGCCCTTCACGGAGATACCTCGGTGGGAAGCAGGATTCGCCGCACGCAGAGCACTGGACGAGGCATACATCCGCGTTCGCCTGGTGGGACCTGAAGAGGTCGCGGAGCGAGGGGCCGAAGTGGTCCGCAGCATCGGCGACGAATTTCGCCGGCACACACGCGTCGTCAGCTCGCACCCCGACACAATGAGCAGTGCCGCCGAACTCGATCCGTCAGCCCGCACGAAAGCGCTCCGCGCTCGGTTCGCCAGTAGCGCGGAGTTCGTCAACGTGGCGCGTCAAGCTCTGGGAAGCGAGCTCTCGGCGATGCCCGGTGCGGGCCCTGGCTCCGAACCCCGAGCGGTGTGACTCCGCTTCCCCTCGCCCTCTGATGAGTGGGTGCCACACACGCCTGGGGGAGTTGCCATGGCCGGCTTCGGACAGCGCGGAGCCAGTTGTCGCAGCGTCAGGTCGGTCCGCCGGTAGCGGCCGACGTAGACCTCACGATCATCAGCCACGTGGGCTGCTGATCCGTTCGGGCTGGATCACATAGATCACCCGGACTTGGTCCCGGCCGCCGAACCATGGGTAGGGCCCGCCGAGATACTTCTGCGCGAGCGCCTCGATGTGGTCGACCGCCCCCTCGGTGGTCACACGCACCACACGGCCGCGGATCTGGACGTAGGAGCTCGGTTCCGCGGGGTCGGCGATTGCTACGGCCACCCGCGGGTCGCGCGCGATGTTTCGGGTTTTTTGATGCGACTCAACGCTGTTGATCAGGACGTGTTCGCCGTCGGTGTCGACCCATGTCTGGGTGAGCTGGGGCGAGCCGTCGGGCATCGTTGTAGCGATGTAGCAGGTGCTGGGGCGCCGCAGAAGCGCCACCACATCCTCGCTGAGGGGTACGGGCACGGGAGGTCTCCAGGAGTCGGTTCGATGGGTGCTGGGCAAAACGGTAGCCAGGGCAGGGAACCCGGCCCTCCCCGCCCCCTGGACAGCCCGCACACAGCGTCGTCACGAAGCCGGACGTCACCCGCGCCCACGCCGCCGCGCCCGTGCCTCCTGGAGGAGTCTCCAGGCGCAGGAGCGGAATAGGGGGTTCATCTTGGAGGACTTGCCCGTGGGCGGCGGGTCCGTGCATTGCTCTACTTGGCGGGCGCGACGGCTGTGAACCATAGGAGGGCCTGTGCACGTTTTCCGCAGCGGGAAGAACGCCGCACCATTTGAAGAGGCGGTGACCATGCGCAGCCATGGCCGGATACCCCGGCGCCCGATTCTGGGCACCGTGGCAGCCCTGGGAGCCGGCTTGCTGCCGGGCTGCACTTCGGGCGCTGTCGACAAGCGGACCGCGTCCGCTGCGGGCGCGGGGAGCAAGACGGGATCCGCCGTGCTCAAGGTGTGGCTGCTCGGTACGGGTGGCCCGGAACTGTCGACCGAGCGCCAGGGCATGTCGACCCTGATCGAAGCCGGCGGGCAGCGGCTGCTGTTCGATGTGGGGCGGGGCGCCACGCAGAACATGTACGAGTCCCGCATCAGCCCCAAAGACGTGACCAAGGTCTTCCTGACCCACCTGCACAACGACCACTACGAGGATCTGCCCGCGCTGTGGCTGACTCCCTGGTTCCTGCTCGGGCGGAAGGAGCGGCTCCAGGTCTGGGGGCCGGCTGGCACGGCGGGCATGGTCGAGGGCATGCGGGCGATGTACGCGCACGACGTGGAGCACCGCTCGAACGACCTGTTCAAGAAGGACGATCTGAAGGTCCGCGTACACGACGTCCGAGCCGGCGTGGTCTACGACGAGGGCGGGGTGAAGGTGACCGCGTTCACGGTTGAGCACAAGGAGGGCAATCCCGCCTACGGCTACCGGCTGGACTACGCGGGCAGGTCCGTGCTGCTGTCCGGTGACACCACCTACGACCCTCATGTGGTCGAGCACGGGATGGGCGTCGACGTCCTCATCCACAACGTGATCGCCTTCAACAAGAAGCTGACCGTCTCCGGCGACCGCAAAGCCATCGAGGCGAAACTCACCACGCCCGAACAGGCTGCCCGCGTCTTCTCCAAGACCCGACCCCGCCTGGCCGTCTACTCCCACATCGCCAAGAAGCACCTGCACGGCAAGGAGGGCGATGAACAGATCGTGCGGCGTACGCGGAAGGCCGGCTACGACGGCCGGCTTCAGATGGGCCAGGACCGCATGACCATCGAGATCGGCGACGAGGTCACCGTCAAGCCGCCTGCCTCGACGGCGGATCTGCCCGAGCTGGACGGCCCCGACGTGCGTCTGTGACCCGTCGGCTCGGTCCCGTTGGGTGTCACGGCCGGGCTCGCCGCTGGAGCAGTTCATCCTGTTCGGTGGCGGGGGCCCGGCCCCGTGCGGGTGTCCTGCTGCGCGGAACGTGAAGTCGGCTGAGGGGAGGGGGGCGCGGTGGCGCCGCCGATCCCCTCAGCACTCTTTGAGGCCCGCGATCGCCAGTGCGTGTTCCTCGGGGTACGCACTGGCGCCCGGCAGCGCGAGCGCCGTCTGGAACTGCTCTCGTGCCGTGGCAACGCTGCCGGCCGCGGAGTAGGTGCCGCCCAGCCGACAACGGATGTGCATCTCCAGCCGGACGCAGTTGGGGTCGTTGAGCGGCGACAGCTTCTCCTGCTGGGTGAGAGCCCGGCGATGGAGGGCTACGGCGGCGCTCAGGTTTCCCTCACCTTGTTCCGCTGTGCCCAGACGGGTCAGGACGAGCGTGTGCAGGAGGATGTCCCCGGCCTGTTCGAGCAGGTCGGCCGCCCGGCGGAGCAGGCTCTTGGCCTCACCGTAGTGGCCGAGGGCGAGCCGGACGTCGGCGGCGCAGGTCAAGGCCCTGCTGAGCATACGAGGTCGGCCGTTCTTCTCGGCTTGGGTGCAGGCGTCGGCGAGGCAGACCAGTGCTTCCTCGTTCCGTCCCTGCGAGTGGTGCAGCATGCCCAGTACGGCGAGCACCATCGCGGTGAGCCAGTTGTCGTTGAGCCGCTGAGCCAGCTCCATCGCCGCGGTGAGGTGCGGAACGGCCTGCTCGGCCCCGCCAGAACTGAGTTCGCTGACCCCCATCCCGGTCAGCGCCCGTGCCTCTTCGCGCTGGTCCGCGCAACGGCGGCTGAGGTGAAGTGCCTCGCTGAACCAGGCATGCGCTTGGCGGTATTGGCCCTGGTAGATGTTGGTGAGGCCCATGCAGTTCCGCAGTGCGCAGGCCATCCGCCGGTCGGTGGCCGCGTCCGCGTGTGCGAGTGCGATCTCCAGGGCGGTTCGGAGCTCGTGGTAGCGGCCCCGGCGTTCGAAGTAGTCACTCAGCGCCTCGGCGATCCAGCAGGCGTAATCGACTTCGCCGAGGCCCACGGCGTGTCCGATGACGTCGACGAGTTCTTCATTACAGGCGTCCAGCCACCTGTCCGCGTCCCGCCAGTCGGCGAAGGACGCTCCACTGGACGGGGGCCCGGTGGGGAATCCGCCTGGCCCCCAGTCGCTGCTGATGCGGCCCGCGTCCACATAGAGGCGGAATGCGGAGGTGCGGGCTGCGGCGGCCTCGGCGGGCGCGGCTTCCGCGAAGCGCCGCGCGTGCACGCGGACCAGGTCGTGGAACCGGTAGCGGCCGGGACGAGGCTGCTGCAGCAGACTCGTGTCGACCAGGCTTTCCAGGATCTGTTCGGCGTCCCGGAACGACGTGCCGAGCATGGCCGCTGAGGTCACCGCGTCGAACTCGACCGTCGGCGAGAGGCCGAGTGTGCGAAACCCGCGCTGCTGCTTCGGCGGGAGCTGGTCGTACGACAGGCGGAAGGCAGCCTCCACGCTGCGGTCCCCGGCCCTTAGCTCGTCGAGACGGTGCTCGTCGCCCGCCATGCGGTCCACCAGGTACGCCAGCGTCCATGCGGAACGGGTCTGCAGCCGCGTACCGGCGATGCGCAGCGCCAGCGGCAGCCCGTCGCACAGCCGGACCAGTTCATGCGTCGCCTCAGGCTCCCGGTCCGCGCGATCCTCTCCGACGATGTGCCTGAGCAGGGACACCGCCTTGCCGGTCGCCAGGGGCTCCAGGGTGACCCGTCGATCGGCGTCCAGCCCGGCCAGCCGCCGTCGGCCGGCCACGATCACTTTGCTGCCCGGCCCGGCGGGCAGCAGGGGCCGTAACTGCTGTGTGCTCAGGGCGTCATCCAGCACGAGGAGCAGCCGCAGCGAGCTGGTCGCGGCCCGCCAGGCGGCGGTGAGTTCGTCGAGGTCGTTCGGCACCTCGCTGTCGGCCGTGCCGATGGAGCGCAACAGCCGCCGCAGCACTCGCTGCGGCGAGAGCCGCTGCCGTTCCGTGCTGTGTGCGCGCAGGTCGACGAAGAGGCAGCCGTCCGGGTAGTGGGAGCGAACCTCATGGGCTGCGCGCAGGACGAGCGCGGTCTTGCCGACGCCGGCGGTGCCGTCCACTGCCACGACCGACACGAAGGAGGGCGGCGAGGGCTCGGTCAGCAGTGCCAGTTCGCGCTCCCTTCCGATGAGGTGGCCGGTGCCGCCCGGCAGTTCATTGACCGCTCGGCGCGGCCGGGGCACGGCCGGCAGAGCGGCCGAGCGTGCCACCGACGGACCGAGGAGCTGCTCGTCGTCCCGACGCAGCACTGCCTGGTGCACCCGGCGGAGTTCCACGCCGGGATCGATCCCGAGCTCGCCCCGCAGCCGCTCGCACATGTCCTGATAGGCACTCAGCGCCGCCACCTGACGCCCGCTGCCGTACAGCGCACGCATCCGCAGGGCTGTCAGCGACTCGTCGTACTGATCGGATGCGGATAACGCGGCGAGGTCGTCCAGGGCGTCGGCAGACCGGCCGAGCAGGACCAGGCATTCCAGCCGCTCCTGCTGAAACGTGCGCAGCTGCTGGGACAGCCGTTGCCGCTCGCTCCGCATGAGCGGCCCCGAAAGTCCGGCCAGGGGCTCACCCCGAACCAGGGCGAGCGCCTCGGTGAACCGGTCCATCGCGGTGGCGAGGTCACCGGATGCCCTCGCGCGCTGTGCTACCGCGACGCGCTCGGTCAGCTCCGCCACATCGAGCCGGACCCCGTCGATGAGGAACCGGTAGCCTTCCCGGCCACTGTGGATCGTCGACCCCGAACGCTCGGCGCCTTCCGCGTCGAGTGCCTTGCGCAGCCGGTAGACGTAGCTCGGGAGCACCCGGCGACCGGACTTCGGCGGCTGTGTACCCCACACGTCATCGAGCAGCTGCTCATGGCTGACCAACGTCCCCGGACGCAGCGCCAGCGCGGCCAGTACCGCCTGTCGCCGCACCGGCCCCAGATCCAGAGGCATCCCGTCACGCCATGCCCGCACTGGTCCGAGCACCGCGACGCGAAGCCCCTGAGGAGCACCCCCGTCCATCCCGAAGCTCCCCCCGCTCCCGCGCACCATCGAGATTTCACTCGTATTTCAGCGTCTCCCGCAATGGTTGGCAAGTCGCCATCGGGCACCACTGGGATGCGTGGGAGCAGGGGGAACAGCGAGATGGAAGGTACCGGTCGGGGCGTGCGTCCCACGCCCCATGGCGCACCCGGGCCTCGCACCATTCCTCCAACGGACCGACGCACCCGCCAATGGACGCGGCATCGGCCTGCTCCAAGGCATCCGCACAGGGATCTGACCGCCTCGGCAGGAAGCCGTCGGGGCCTCTACAGGCCAGGCGAGGGCGTGCACCGATGACGGACGTCCCCGAGCGTTCCGCGGCACGCGAACTGTTCGTACCGCTCCCCCCACCAGGAGGTCATGTTGAGCGAGCACCACTCCACCCGCCGAAGCATCCTGAAAGCCGCCGGCGGAATCTCCGCGGCGTTGGCCCTCGGCAGCGCGAGCGTCCTTGCCGGGGCGCCGACGGCCAACGCCGCCAGTGCGGCCGGTGATGGCTCCGGGCTGCGCATCGTGGACCACAACCAGGACGATCCCCGCATGTGGTACTACCGGTTCGCGACCGACGCGATCGGCTGGCAGCCCGCCGTCAACGTCCTGCTCCCTGACGACTACCACACCAGCGGACGGACCTACCCCGTCCTCTATCTGTTCCACGGCGGCGGTACCGACCAGGACTTCATGTCCTGGGACCGGCTTCCGGAGGGAGGCATCCGGGCCTGGACGGCCGGCAAGCCGATCATCGTCGTGATGCCAGACGGCGGTCACGCGGGCTGGTACTCCAACCCGGTCAGCTCCAACACAGGTCCCCGGAACTGGGAGACCTTCCACATGTCCCAGTTGCTCCCGTGGGTCGAGGAGAACTTCCGGACGTACGCGGAATTCGACGGCCGCGCCGTCGCCGGGTTCTCGATGGGCGGCTTCGGCGCACTGAAGTACGCGGCCAAGTACTACGGCCACTTCGCCTCCGTGAGCGCCCACTCCGGCCCGCCCAGCCTGCGCCGCGATCTCGGCGCGGTCGTCCATTGGGCCAACGTCTCCTCCGGTGCCCTGGACCTGGGCGGCGGCACGATCTACGGCGTGCCCTGGGACGAGGCCAGGGTCACCGCCGACAACCCGGTCGAGCACATCGAGCGCTACCGCGACAAGCGGGTCTTCATGGTCGCCGGTACCAGTCCCAACCCGGTCGACCCGTTCGACCTGCTCAACGAGACCGAGGTACTCGCCGGCCAGCGGGAGTTCCGCGGCCTCCTCGACAACGCCGGTATCCAGCACGAGTGGCACGAGGAGCCCGGCGGACACTTCGTCCGCCCCGAGAGGTTCCGCGGTGACCTCGAAGGCATCCTCGCCCGGCTTCGCCAGGCGTAGAGCGGAGCGGAAAGGCAAGAGGGTCTCCAGGGCTCAGCCCTGGAGACCCTCTGTGTCCGGCGCGGCAACCGCTACGGCCCACGGTGTCACCGCACGCCGGGCGCCCCGCCCTGCCGGGTCACGGCGACTGGAAGGCCAGTCGCGCCGCGAAGCCGATGAGCAGGATTCCCGTCGCCTGCTCGATACGGGCTCGCACCCGCGGCCGCCGCAGCACCTTGCCGAACTGGTCGACCGTGATCACGTACAGGCTGAACCACAGCAGGTAGATCACCGCGAACGCCAGTGACAGCAACAGCGCTCTGGGGAAGATGTTGTGGCCGGCAGGCAGGAACTGGGGCAGGAAGGTCACGAAGAACAGGGCGACCTTGGGATTGAGCGAGTTGGACAGGAAGCCGTGCCGCAGATACTTCGTGTCCAGCTTCGCGGCCTCCTGGCCACCGTCCTCCGCCTTCTGCGCCATGGTGCGCCGCGCGCTCAGGAATGTCGCGATGCCCATCCACACCAGATACCCGGCGCCCACGACCTTCAGGACGGTGAACGCCGTCGCCGAGGCGACCAGCAGGGTGGAGATGCCCAGCACCGCCGCTGCCACATGCACGCTCAGCCCGAGCGCCCCGCCCACCATCGTGAGCAGCCCGGCGGCCCGGCCACCCGCGAGGGCGTTGCGGGTGATCAGGGCCTGGTCCGGGCCGGGAATCATGACCAGGACCAGCGAAGCGGCGGCGAAGGTCAGCACGGTGCGCTCCTCTCCTTCGTACGGGCCGGTCGAGGTCCAGCCGGCGCCCTTCCAGTTCGACGTAGGCGTGCGGAGCAACATTGCCCACAACGAAGTTGGGTCACCGGGCCGTCCCAGTTGGCGTATTGGATCTCGCTCAGAGGGAACTGCTGAAACCTCTCTTCAGAGGTGGTCGAGCGTACCCGGGGCGGTCTAGGCCACGGGTAAGTCGAGAACCTTTGGCCGGATCATTGCGTACGGTTGATCCACGCTCTTGTTGGTGAGGTTCCCGCTCGGCGCCCTGGTGATGGTGGGGACTGGCCGTATCAGGCTGACCGACTGCTTCCGGCGGACATAGCCGAGATCAGCGGTACTCGTCCTCGTCCAAGTCCACGACTCTGGCCTGCTCCGCCAGGTCGGCATCATTGGCAGCGCCTACGCCGTGCTCATAGGCGTCGGTTTCGTCCTCGAAGGTGGCGGGGTCGGTCGGGTCTACGGGCACGATCGCCTCCTGACGGTCCGGCAGCAAACTGTCGTTTCGGGAACCGACACCGTTCCTATCCAGGACAAGGGCACATGTTGCCCATAGACCTAGGATTCACCCGCACGAGTTCGGCGTACGAGCGAGACAGAGCACGATCGCGACCTCCCCGGCAGGTGCCCGCCTTAACCGCCGACAGCAGTCCGTTTAACCCCTCGCTGCCTAGCGTTACCGCCATGGACATCTCAGGAAATCTCGGAGGGATGGCCGCCCATCTCGGGCTCGATCTCCTCGCCGTGACACTGCTGACGTGTGGCGTCTACCAGCCACGGCACCGCAGGCGGGAACTCGTTCCCGCTTATCTCGCGCTGAACGTCGCGCTCTTCGCGGTCGTCGCCGCGCTCGGTCGCGTGGGCGACAACGGCGGACTGGCGCTGGGGTTCGGACTCTTCGGCGTCCTGTCGATCGTCCGGCTGCGGTCCGACTCGGTGCAGCACCAGGAGGTGGCGTACTACTTCACGACCCTGGTCCTGGGGCTGCTGTGCGGGCTCCCCGGACTGGGGCTCGACCTGGCAGCGGGGCTTGCGGGCGTGTTGCTGCTGGTCCTGTACGTGGCCGACCACCCGCGCCTGTACGCACGAGAGCGGCGCACGGTCGTCACGCTCGACGCGGTGTACGACGACGAGGACGCCCTCCGCGCGGAGCTGCGGCGACGACTCGGGGAGCCGTTCGGCTGGATGGTGCGCGAAGTGGACTTCGTGCGGGACCTGACCGTGGTGGAGGTGCGGTACCGGCAGGGGAGCGTGACTCGTGCAGTTCCTGCTACCGACGTGACTCGCGGAGGCCGTACAAGCTTCGCGCCCGGTGCGCCCGGTGCGCCCGCCGCGTCCGGGGCCCCCATGACCCGCGGCGCGACGAGGGGGCCGGCGTCGTGGTGAGGGCGCGCTCGGAGGCGCTGCGCGTCCTCGAACGGGCCGCGGCCGCGGCGCATCCGGTGTCCTTGGCCGAGCTCAACGCCCGCGCCGAATTGCTGGCCCGGTACGACAACAGTTACGCCGTGCCGGTCCGGGTCTTCGAGGACTTCGCGGCCCGGCTGACCGATCCGCGGCGGCCCGACGGCTTCCGCGTCCTCGACATCGAGGGCATGCGCTGCTTCCGGTACCGCTCCACGTACTACGACACCCCGGAGCTGCGCACGTTCCACGACCATCGACAGGGACGCCGGCGGAGATTCCGGATCAGGGAGCGGGTGTATGAGGACAGCGGGGAACGGCAGTTCGAGGTCAAGCTCAAGAGCGGGCGGGGCGAAACGGTGAAGCACCGGCAGCGGATGTCCGGGGGCGACCACCCGCTGGACGGCGCCCGGCGTCGGTTCCTGTCTGGGGTGCTCCGTGACGCGTACGGCATGCCCGACGCCCCGCACGACCTCGTGCCCTCCCTGCGCACGGACTACCGGCGTGTCACCTTCGTCGCCGACGGGCAGCGGGTGACCTGTGACGCCGAGCTGGTCGTGCGGGACGAGGCGACGGGGCGCGGTGCCCTCGCGGATGGTGCGCTGGTGCTGGTCGAGACGAAGACGCGGGGGCACCTGACGGAGGCGGACCGGATGCTGCACGGATACGGGGTGCGGCCCGCCGGGTTCACCAAGTACAGCGCGGGACTGGCGGTCGTACGTCCGGAGTTGGGGGCGAATGCGTGGGTGCGGGCGGTGCGAAGCGTGTTTCCGTAGGGCCACGGGGTCGCCCCCGCATCGGGACGGGAGGTCATCCGGCAGCCGTCGGGAACGAGAGCGTCACCCTCGCCCCGGGTGAGTTGTCCGTCGTGAACTGTCCGCCCGCCTCCTGCGCCGTACGGCGGGCGATGTCCAGGCCGAGACCGGTGGAGCCCGCGCCGCTGGTTCCACGGGCGGCGGGGTGCAGGCCGTCATCGCGGAACGGAAAGCCGGGCCCCTCATCCTCCACCAGGAGCTGCGCGGTGTCACCAGTCGTCCGGACGGTGACGCGGAAGTCCGTGCCCTGGGGTGTGTGGTCCAGCACGTTGCCGATCAACGCGTCAAGCGTGGCGGTGAGTTCATCGGGTGGCACGGCGACGGGGAGGGGGCCGGACGGGGCGTCGACCTCGACGGCGCGGTCCTGGTCCTCGGCCAACGGCAGCCAGAAAGCGGTCCTTTCACGGGCGATGGCCGGCAGGTCCGCGGTGGGCTCGGACTCGCGCAGTGGGTGCCGTGCCCGGCGGATGACCTCGTCGACGCCGTGTTCCAGCGCGGCGACGCCCGCCGCGATCCGCTCGGCCTCGATGGGATCGCGCAGGGTCTCGGCGTCCAGCCGGAGGACGGCGGCGGGGGTGCGCAGGCGGTGGGCGAGATCGGCGGCGTTCTCGCGTTCTGCGGTGAGGAGTTCGTCGATGCGGGCGGCCAGCTCGTTCAGCTGGCCGGCGATCAGGCGGAGCTCGGGCGGACCCACCGCCTCCGCGCGGGCCGTCAGGTCGCCCGCGGCCAGCCGGTCCGCCGTCCTGGCCAGTGAGCGCGTCGCGCCCACGAGCCGTGCGCCCAGCCGGTCGGCGAGAACGAGGCCGAGAAGGACGAGGCCGGTGCCGATCCCCGCCAGGACCAGCCATGACGTGACGACGCCTTCGTGCAACTGCCCTTGGCTCAGGGCCACATGCACCACCGCGGTGCCCTCCGCGGCCCCGTGCACCGGGACCAGCACGACCCTCCCGCCGTCCGGTGGCTCATAGGTGAAAGCCCGCCCGGTGCGTGCGAGCCGGACCGCGTCCGTGACCTGGGCGGGAGTGCCGACGACGGTGCCGTCGGCGAGCAGCAGTGACGCCTTGGGCAGACCGGGACCGTTGACGCTTCGCACGGTCTGCTTCACCTGCTCGGCAGCAGCCGTCCCCCGCGCGCCGCCCGCCAGTACCGGGCCGACCGCTGACGCCACCCACTGCGCCCGCGCGGTCGCCTCCGCGGTGGCGCGGTCGGCGGCGTGCGTCCGCGTCAGCAGGGTGAGGGGCACCAGCAAGGCTGCCAGGACCAGGGCGGTGGTGGCCCCGGTCAGCAGCAGGAGACGGCGCCGCACTACGCTCCGCCCGCCTCGTCGGCCTCGCCTTCCCTGCTTGCCTCGTCGGGCCCACGGGTCAGTCCGGCCTCGCCGGCGCCGTCAGGCCCACTGCCGGGCACGGGGGCCATCAGCTTCACTCCCACCGTGCGGACCGTACGCAGATAACGCGGGTTCTGGGCCGTTTCCCCCAGCTTCCGCCGCAGCCAGGACAGATGGACATCGACCGTCTTGTCGGTGCCGCCCAGCGGCTGCTGCCAGACCTCGGCGAGGAGTTCGCGGCGGGGGACCACCTGGCCGGCGCGGCGGGCCAAGTGGGCGAGGAGGTCGAACTCCCGGGGGGTGAGGTCGATCGCTTGCCCGTCGAGGGTGACCTCACGGGCGGCCGGATCCACGACGAGTCCGCCCACGCGCAGTGGCTCTTCCTGAACGGCCGGGCCCAGTCGCCGCAGTACCGCCTTGATGCGCGCGTCGAGTTGGGCCGCTCCGAACGGCTTCACGATGTAGTCGTCGGCGCCGCCCTCCAGCAGGGCGACCATCTCCGGCTCCTCGTCCCGCGCGGTCGCCACGATCACCGGTACGTTGCTGACGGCTCGCAGCATCCGCAGTACCTGGCCGCCGTCCACATCCGGCAGCGCCAGGTCCAGCACGACAAGGTCCGGCGGGCTGGTCACGGCCGCGTCGAGCCCCGCCATGCCGCTTGGCGCCGTCGCGACCGCGTGCCCCCGGTCCCGCAGAGCACGCACCAGGGCATTGCGCAGGGCGGGGTCGTCCTCCACGACCAGCAGGTGAGCCATGCGGCCACGGTAGCCAAGGAGTTGACGTGAGAGGCACCGAGGTGGACAGCCGGCCTCTCCGGCCCGCCCCTTTGTGCTTGTCTTAACCAGACGTTAGGGAACGGCGCGAGAGGATATTTCCCGTGAGACGGCGCGGGGACGGCTCCGAAGGAGTCCGGTGAGGTGGTCCTGGTGAAGTGGCGTAGCGCCCTGGTGACCGCGGTCTGGGTCGCCATCGGCACGGGCGCGGGCGCACTGGGCGCGTGGCAGCTGGCGAGCGCCGACGCCGGTACGCCCGCGCACGGACGTGCCCTGGATGACGCGGCGGTACGGCGTGCCCTGGCGGAGGGGGCGCGGTCGGGTCCCGCCGCCCCCGCGCCGGGTTCCGCCGGCTCCGACAGCGCCCCACCCGGCCCCCCGGGCACCGGCACCTCCACCCCGCGGCCCCCGTCCTCGGCAGGCGCGTCCGACACCGTCCAGCGGGAAACCGTCCGCTTCACCGGCGGCACCGCAACGGTCGAGTGCCGACCCGGCGGGACCGTGTACCTCGTCTCCTGGAGTCCGGCTGACGGATACGCCTTCGACGAGGACGTGGAGCGTGGCCCCGCCCCGGTGACCCGTCTGGAGGCGGAGCCCAGCGCCGAAGACGCCGACGACCTCGCCTACGACATCACCTGCACCCCGGGCGGGGCACGCGCTCAGCGGATGGCCGACGGGGACGACTGACAACTCCCCAGCGGCGAGGACGGCGTCGAGGAGGCCGGGGAATCGGGCATCGAAGCCGTCGCGGCGATGAGCATCACCGGCCCGAGCCGCGGCGCCGGTCGCCATCGTCACCGCCGCCAGTTCCGGCATCGGCCGCGGCATCGCAACGGAAGTGGCCGAGCGCGGCTACCGCCGCCAACGACGAACTGCTCAAGGTCACCGACGACATGTGGCACGACGGCCTGGACATGATCGCGCTGTCCGTAAGCCGCCGCCTCGCCCGCCCGCCTTGCGAGCGCCCGTTCATCCTTGCCAAACCCCGTTGAGAAGCTGCTATGAGTCGGAAAGGCTGTGGGCATGGAGTTCTTCTGCTACCACCGCGATCGGCCCGGTTCCGTCCCGTTGCGCCACGAGATGCTGGAAGAGCACTGGTCCTACATGGACCGGTACGCGAAGGAGATGATCGCCCGCGGCCCGACCCTCGCCGGCGATGGCGACACACCCACCGGCAGCGTGCACATCGTCGACCTGCCGGATCCCGCCGCCGCCCGCGCGTTCGCCTTCGACGAGCCCGGCTACCAGGCCGGCGTCTACCGTGACGTGCTGCTGCGGCGGTGGCGCAACGTGCTGGGGCGCACCATGTGGGATTTCCCCGGTGGCCCGACCAATGGCAACAGGTACCTGGTGCTCGGCCTGGGCACGGGACAGACCGCCGATCTCGCTGTGCCGCCCGGCCGGGACGAGCTGATCGCGTACGGGCCGCTGCTGTCCGACGACGGCAGCACCTGGCTGGGCACGGCGGCGCTGGTCCGGGTGCCGGACCCGGACACCGCACGAGCCGTTCTGACCGCGGACCGGTACGCCGACATCGAGGTCCACAACTGGCAGTTCGGCGGAAGGCGGTAGTGAACCAAGGCATGCGCCGTGCCGACCGCACCTGGCAGTTGACCGCAGGTGGGTTCCGCCGCGGGATCACCGGATCACGCAGGTAGAGACACTCGGCAGACCGTTGTTCGGGCTGTCGCCGCGGCAGAAGACGCCAAGGCGCACAAGCTGAGGGCGTCCAGGCCGGCCGCTGTGTGGTCCGCGGCCGGCCTGGACGCCCTGTGTCAGACGCCCTGTGTCAGACGCCCTGTGTCAGGGCGGGACGCGTCAGACGAGGTCGTACCGGTCGAGGTTCATGACCTTGTTCCATGCGGCGATGAAGTCGTTGACGAACTTCTCCTTGGCGTCGTCGCCGGCGTAGACCTCGGCGAGGGCGCGAAGTTCGGAGTTCGAGCCGAAGACGAGGTCGGCACGGGTGCCCGTCCACTTGACGTCGCCGGTGGTGGCGTCACGGCCCTCGAAGGTGGTGGCGTCCTCGGATGTCGCCTTCCATGTGGTGCCGAGGTCGAGGAGGTTGACGAAGTAGTCGTTGGTCAGGGTCCTGGGATTGGTGGTGAGGACGCCGTGGGACGACTGCTGGTGGTTGGCGCCCAGGACGCGGAGGCCACCGACGAGGACCGTCAGTTCGGGTGCGCTCAGGGTCAGCAGGTTCGCCCTGTCGAGGAGCAGGTGTTCGGCCGGCAGACGGCTGCCCTTGCCGTGGTAGTTGCGGAATCCGTCGGCAGTCGGCTCCAGCGCGGCGAAGGACTCGACGTCGGTCTGTTCCTGGGACGCGTCCGCGCGGCCCGGGGTGAAGGCGACCTCGGTGTCGATGCCGGCGTTCTTGGCGGCCTGCTCGACGGCTGCTCCGCCGGCGAGGACGATCAGGTCGGCGAGGGAGATCTGCTTGCCGCCGGCCTGGGCGGTGTTGAAGGACTCCTGGATCCCTTCGAGGGTGCGCAGGATCGTCGCCAGCTCGTCGGGGTCGTTGACCTCCCATCCGTTTTGCGGCTGGAGGCGGATGCGTGCGCCGTTGGCGCCACCGCGCTTGTCGCTGCCGCGGAAGGAGGAGGCGGATGCCCAGGCGGTGGATACCAGCTGGGCGACCGTCAGGCCCGAGGAGAGGATCTGGCTCTTGAGGCCGGCGATGTCGTCGGCGTCGACGAGTTCGTGCGTCACGGCCGGCAGGGGGTCCTGCCACAGGAGCGTCTCGGTGGGTACTTCCGGGCCGAGGTAGCGCACGAGGGGGCCCATGTCGCGGTGGGTCAGCTTGAACCACGCGCGGGCGAAGGCGTCCGCGAATTCGGCGGGGTTTTCATGGAAGCGACGCGAGATCTGCTCGTATGCGGGGTCGACGCGGAGCGCGAGGTCCGTGGTGAGCATCGTGGGGGCGTGGCTCTTGGACGGGTCGTGGGCATCGGGGACCGTGCCGGCCGCGGCGCCGTTCTTGGGCCGCCACTGGTGCGCGCCGGCGGGGCTCTTGAACAGCTCCCACTCGTGGCCGAAGAGAATGTCGAAGAAGGTGTTGTCCCAGGCCGTGGGGGTGTTCGTCCAGGTGCCTTCGAGGCCGCTGGTGATCGCGTCGCCGCCCTTGCCGGTGCCGTGGGAGTTCTTCCAGCCCAGGCCCTGCTCTTCGAGGGTGGCCGCTTCGGGGTCGGCGCCGACGCTTTCCGCGGGGCCCGCGCCATGGGTCTTGCCGAAGGTGTGGCCACCGGCGACCAGCGCGACGGTCTCCTCGTCGTTCATCGCCATCCGGCGGAACGTCTCACGGATGTCGCGGGCGGCCGCGAGCGGGTCGGGGTTGCCGTTGGGGCCTTCGGGGTTGACGTAGATCAGGCCCATCTGGACCGCGCCGAGGGGATTTTCCAGGTCGCGGTCGCCGGTGTAGCGCTGGTCGTCGAGCCAGGTCGTCTCCGGGCCCCAGTAGACGTCCTCCTCGGGCTCCCAGACGTCCTCGCGGCCGCCGCCGAAACCGAAGGTTTCGAAGCCCATCGACTCCAGGGCGACGTTGCCGGAGAGGACCAACAGGTCGGCCCACGACAGGCTCTGGCCGTACTTCTTCTTGACGGGCCACAGCAGGCGGCGGGCCTTGTCGAGGTTGGCGTTGTCCGGCCAGCTGTTGAGGGGGGCGAAGCGCTGCTGGCCCGCGCCGGCGCCGCCGCGGCCGTCGCTGATGCGGTAGGTGCCCGCGCTGTGCCAGGCCATCCGGATGATCAACGGGCCGTAGTGGCCGAAGTCGGCCGGCCACCAGTCCTGCGAGGTCGTGAGTATCTCGGCGATGTCCCGTTTCACGGCGGGGAGGTCGAGGCTCTTGAACGCCTCGCCGTAGTTGAACTCCTCGCCGAGCGGGTTCGCCACGGCGGGGTTCTTGGCGAGGATCTTCACATTGAGCCGCTCCGGCCACCACTGGCGGTTTCCGCCGCCCTGGGTCGGGTGGAGGGCGCGGCCGTGCGCGACCGGGCAGCCACCTGCCTCCTCGGGCTTGGGGTCTGTGACGATGGCGTCGTGGTTCTCAGAGTGGTTCTCAGACATGAAAATCCTTCCGGACGGGGCGGATCACAGTGCTGGAGGAACTGCGGGCGGTGCAACAGCCGGGGCAGGGGCCCCGGTGGAGGGCCTCGGCCTCCGTGATCGGGAAGCCGTGGACGTCGGACGGGGAAAGCGGGACGTGACGTCGACCGGGCGGTCGACGTCAGCGACGACACCGCACGACCTGCACACGAGGGTGGTGGTCGGTGCGGAGGCGTCCGCACCGGGCCGGGCCGCGGAGCAATGCGATGCGGGTCGGGCCCCACCGCGGTGAGCACGCGGCGGGCTCCACACATGGAGTGCGCCCCATATGCGAAGTACATGGAGGGGATGGCTTGCACGATCGCGTGCTGTGAAGGCGGTTCCTCGACGTAAGGTCCGGAACTGCCCGAGCGCCGGCGACGCGGACGTGGGCGATGCGCGTGTGGACGAGGGGCTCGCGGCGGGAGGGGGCGGGCACCTCCAGCGGGGCCTGGTCGCCGATCGGCACCGGGCCGCCGGCGCTCGCCTGTTCGCTGTTGTGGTGGTCCGCGACCAGGGCATCGCATGCGGTGGTGAGCGGACCCGTCTCCTGAACCGTCACGGGTTTTCCCTGCTGTTGTCCTGTCCCTTGGCTGTCGCCGGAGCCGATCCTACGATGGACAAAGTCCAAGTCAATACATCAACCAGTCCCGTACGTATTCATTTTTCGGACGAGGCACAGTTAGGCTGGTGCGCATGAGCGACCTGCTGGACCGGCTTCGCGGACGCGGCTGGCGGATGACCGCCCAGCGCCGGGTGGTGGCCGAGGTACTCGATGGCGAGCACATCCACCTCACCGCCGATGAGGTGCTCGCGCGCGCCGCCGCCCGGCTGCCGGAAATCTCCCGCGCGACCGTCTACAACACCCTCGGTGAACTCGTCTCGCTCGGCGAGGTGATCGAGGTGGCCACGGACGGCCGCGCCAAGCGCTACGACCCGAACGCCCACCGCCCCCACCAGCACCTGGTGTGCTCGGGCTGCGGCACTATTCGCGACGTTCACCCCGACGGCGATCCCCTGGCGGATCTGCCCACCTCCGAACGCTTCGGCTTCACCGTCTGTGAGGCCGCGGTGACCTATCGGGGCGTGTGCCCCGACTGCGCCCGCGCCTGAGGCGCCGGCGAACGCTCTTTTCCCACCGCGCCGAGCACCGGCGGCTCCTTGCCGGCCGTCAGGCCCATGTCTCGGGTCAGCCCGGGCTGGTCGGGTGCAACCGCGCCGCACCCTCTGAGGGAAAGCGCCTCATCCCGGGGCGGGCGGACGGTCATGTTCAGTCGAGCGAGCCCCGCGCCGCGTCGTCCCAGGCAGGAGGGACGAGGTAGTGGTTGCGGTGTCCTGCCGAGAGGACGGACCGCAGTTGCGGTAGGTGCGGAGTGTCCGCCGGGAGTTGCAGTCGCGCCAGGAGGGCGAGTGCGGCGGTCGGCTCCAATTGGCCGTAGACATCGTGGTACCCGGCCAACAGGCCCTTGAACAGCGGCTCGTGCAGTGCGGGGAGCCGCGCGGCGGTGTCGTACGCCGCCTGCTTCGCGGGCCAAGGGACAGGGCCCGAGCAGGCCAGAACCCTGCCGGCACGGCGCAGTGGAGCGGGTGAGGCTTCCACCACGATGCGGTCGATGTCGTTCCCGAGCACCTCGGCGAAGGCCGTCGCGGCCGTGTCCTGGTCCTCGAACCAGTCGACCCAGAGCGAATAGGTGACGGCCTCGGCGTCCCGGTCCGCCTCCAGCCGCCGGCGATATCCGTCCCACAACGGGCCTGCGGGCAAGGGCCCCTCCGTGCCGCGGTCCTCGAACCGGATCTCGCACGTCACCCAGTACTCGTCGAGGAGGTCCAGCAGCCCGAATGCCAGCCGCACCTGTTCGACCACGTCCCGAGACCCGTCGGAGAACACCTCGCCGGCCCAGGAGTGCGCGATCTCGTTGGCGGTGAGCGGACGGTCCGGCCCTTCCTCGTCGGTCCATCCGTCACCGAGCTCGACGACGCCCCGGTCGGCGAGCCATTGCCGCGCTTCCTCCATGGCATGTGTGTCCATTCGGAGAGTATGACGACCTGCGGGGCGCGTCCGGCCGAGAGGCCGCGAGCCCGCTTGAGCGGCCGGACACCCGACACCGATGAACGCCCGCCTCATGCCAGGACCGACTGCGCAATCCATCGCCAATTGCCACACCGTTGACCGCCGCGACCCGTGCGGAGGCTTTGCGGCCTGGCGTGGCTCCCCGGGGGGCGGGCTATGCGATGCCTGCCGGGCGGGGGTTGAGGCGGGCGAAGCCCTCCTGGCGCTCGTAGGGGAAGTACGGGTACGGCGCCGGCTTCGCGCCGGCGGCGTCGAGGCGGGCGGCCTGCTCGCCGGTGAGTTCCCACCCGACGGCGCCGATGTTCTGGCGCAACTGCGTCTCGTCGCGGGCGCCGATGATGACCGAGGAAACGGTGGGGCGACGCAACAGCCAGTTGAGGGCGATCTGCGGGATGGTGCGGCCCGTCTCCTCCGCGATCTCCGTGAGGACGTCGACCACGCGGTAGAGGAGTTCGTCCTCCACCGGCGGGCCGTAGTCGGCGGTCTCGTGCAGGCGGCTGCGTTCGGGCAGCGGCCGGCCGCGCCGGATCTTTCCGGTGAGCCGGCCCCAGCCCAGCGGGCTCCAGACGACCGCCCCCACGCCCTGGTCGAGCCCGAGGGGCATCAGCTCCCACTCGTAGTCGCGGCCGATGAGCGAGTAGTAGACCTGGTGGGCCACATAGCGGGGATAGCCGTGTCCGTCCGCCGCCGCGAGGGACTTCATCAGCTGCCAGCCCGAGAAGTTCGAGACGCCGGTGTAGCGGATCTTTCCCGCGCGGACGAGCTGGTCGAGCGTGGCGAGCACTTCCTCGACCGGAGTGGCGGCGTCGAAGGCATGGAGCTGGAAGAGGTCGATGTGGTCGGTGCCGAGGCGGCGCAGCGCATCCTCGGTCGCCTTGATCAGCCGCGTACGGGAGGTGCCCGCATCGCCCGGACCGTCTCCCATCGGCAGCCCGGCCTTGGTGGAGATGATCACCTCGTCCCGGCGGCCCTTGATCGCTTGTCCCAGCACTTCCTCGGAGGCGCCGGCCGAGTACACGTCCGCGGTGTCGAACATCGTGATGCCGGCGTCCAGCGCGATGTCGACGAGCCTGCGCGCCTGACGGGCGTCCGTGTCGCCCCAAGCTCCGAACAGCGGCCCCTGGCCGCCGAAAGTGCCGGTGCCGAAGCTCAGAGCGGGCACCTTGAGCCCGGACGCACCGAGCTGCCTGTACTCCATGACTGATTCCTTCCCCCAACGGGTTAATGGGTCACCCGTTCCGTTAAGATGTATCGACCGTACCAGAGGCCGAACCTTAAAAGGAACAGGAGCCCCGTTATGGATTCTGAGAGCGCCGACCCGGGGACAGTGCGCCCGGGCGGACGGACGGCGCGGGTGCGGGCCGCGGTGCTGCGGGCGGCCGGCGACGCACTGGCCGAACAGGGCTTCGCCCGGCTCGACCTCGCCGACGTCGCCCGCCGCGCGGAGGTGGGCAAGACGACCGTCTACCGCCGCTGGGGCACCGTGACCGGTCTGGTGGCCGACCTGCTGGCGGACATGGCCGAGCAGTCGCTGCCCCGCACCGAGACGGGCTCACTGCTCGGCGACCTCCAGGCCAACGCCGCTCTCGTACGCCGCACCCTGGCCGACCCGCGTCAGGGTGCGCTCTTCAAGGCCGTCCTCGCCGCGGCCACCTGCGACGCCAAGACCGCCGAGGCCCTGCACCGCTTCTACGAGGTCCGCGTCCAGGAGTGGGCACCCTGTGTGCAGCAGGCCGCGGAGCGGGGCGAGGTACCCGAGGACACCGACCCGCACGCGGTGATCCGGGCCGTATCCGCGCCCCTCTACTACCAACTCCTCACCGCGCCTCTGCCCCTGGACGAGGCCGCCGCACAGCGCGCCGCACAGGCCGCCTTCACAGCGGCACGGGCCGGCGCATACGTCCGGGACACACGGAGCACATGACGCCGGCCGGAGACCGCCGGGCGAGAGCATCGGCGAGGGCCACCCCCGTGCCGGCGGTGTCGGCCCGGACCGTGGCCCGGCGGCCGGAGCAGAACGGAACGCGGCAGCCAGGTCAGGGGTCGTCGCGGCCGATCTCCCGGTTCTGACGTACCCGCTTCGGCCCGCCGCCCTTCAGCCGGTGAGGTGGCGGGGCTCCTTCCGCGGGATGCAGAAGACAGCGAGGACGGCGGCCGTCACATACGCGGCGGCGCCGATGGCCATGCTGGTCCGCAGCCCGGTGGCGAAGCCGGCCGTGGCGGCCAGCAGTGAGCCTCCCAGCGCGACGCCTGCGGCGCTGCCGATCTGGCGGGCGGTGTTGAACAGGGCGGAGGCGGTGCCGGAGTGCGTGTCCGGGGCGGCTGACATCACGGTGGCGGTCGATCCGGTGAGGGCGAAGGACGTGCCGAAGCCCGCCGCCATCATCGGCCCCACGAGCAGGAGGTAGTGCGGATTCGCGCCGGCGGCGGCCCACCCGGCCAGCCCTGCCGCTCCAAGGACCATGCCGGTGACCACGAGGGGGCGGTGTCCGGTTCGGCGTGCCAGTCGCCCGGACAGGACGGAGGCGAACATGGTCATGGCCACCGCCGGGAAGAGGGCGATCCCGGTGCGCAGCGCGCTCAGGCCGCGCTCATGCTGGAAGTACAAGCTGGCGGTGAAGATCATGCTGTAGAAGGCGAAGTTGAACAGCAGGCCGATGACCGCGGCCCCGCTCATCGGCCGGGAGCGCAGTAGCGGCAAGGGCAGTACGGGGGAGCGGGCCAAGCGCTCGCGCAGGACGAACGCGGCGGCTGCCAGCAGACACAGGCCGGTCCCGGTGAGGATCAGCGGGTCCGTCCAACCCCGCCGTCCGGCCTCGTTGAGGACGGCGGTGAGCAGGGCCACCCCAGCGACGAGCGCGCACTGGGCCGGCCAGTCCAATGGGCGGTCCGCACGCCGGGGCGAGGCGGACACACGACGCAGCGTCAGCAACAAGCAGACGCATCCCACGGGCAGGTTGATGAAGAACACCCAGCGCCAGCCCACCGTGGTGACCAGGAGACCGCCCAGAAGGGGCCCGGCGGAGGCAGCGATGCCTGCCATGGAGCCCCATAGGCCGAAGGCCCGGGACCGCTCGGCCGGTGCGGGATAGGCCTGTTGGAGGAGGGCGAGGGAGCCGGGCACGATCAGAGCCGCGCCGAGCCCTTCCACCAGCCGGGCGGCGATCAGCGTGCCGGTGCTCCCGGCCAGCCCGCAGCCGGCCGAGGCAAGGGTGAACACGACCACCCCGGTGCAGAAGATCCGGCGGTTGCCGAGCCGGTCTCCCAGCGCGCCGCCGGTGAGCAGCAGGCCGGCGAAGACCAGGGTGTAGCCGTCCGTGATCCACTGGATGTCGGTGAGCGACGCGGACAGTTCCCGCCCCACCACCGGAACGGCGACGTTGATGACGGTCACGTCCAGGATGACCATGAAGTAGCCCGCGCAGACCGCGAGGAGCGGGGACAGCGCTCGGCCGGAGCTCGCATGTCTCTTCCCGCCATCGGCCTGCGGGTTACCGGCGCGCACCATGGCGACACGGTATTGCCGGGACACACGCCTCCCGCGGCTTTGAGCAGTCCAGCGGCGTGCCGGGCACTCACGCCGCGCCTGGGCACCCATGCCGCGCCGCGTCGTCAACGGTGCGATTCGGGACGGCGATTCTCACCATGCGTCCCCGGCGCAGCCCCTTCCTGGGTGGCCCAGTGGGACGTCGTGCCCCCCGAGGCTCATCCACAACGAGACGCCGCTGTCGCGTGCCGTGTGTCAGTGGCCCTGTCTATGCTCCGGTCGTATGAGTGAGAACAGGCTTGAGACGCTCCTGCAGACCGGGTTCACCGACTGTCTCGGGGAGCGGGGCCGGAGGCTGTTGGCGCGTCGGGCGTTGCTCAAGTCCGCGGGGGAGAAGCCGGTTCACGGGTTGCCGACGGCATGGTGGTTCGCGGTGCCGGGCGAGAGATATGAAGGACTGTTCGAGGCGCTGGATCTGCACGACCGGATGCCGGTCACCCTTCGCGAGGGGGTGAACGTCGCGGACCTGCCGTCCCGCCCAGGGACGGCTCTGGTTTTCGTGACGCCGGAACTCGACGGATGGCGGCTGATCTACGGGGGCCTGGAATCCGTGATCGGCTACAGCTGGGACGGCATGATGGACGCCGTGCGACGGCTGAGCCGGCGGTGCGGCGAGGCACAGATGTTCCTGGAGGACATCGCGGGCGGTGCCGACATCTGGGTGGTCGCCGAGGAAGGTCACATCAAGCGCCGTTACGCACGGGAGAGCGATCCGGAGTGGGTCGGCGATCCGCTTCCGTGGGAGACGCGGGCCGTCGACGACGAGGACTTCGATCCGGAATTCGACGAGGCCGAGCCGAACGAGGGCACGGAGAGCGCCATGTCGGCCTGCGAGTACCTGTCGGTGCACCCGAGCATCGACGCGGACACCCGGATACGTGGCCACGGCTGGCTGACCCTGAGTGCGCCGGACGTGGGCCACGAGGGTCTGGTGGTCCTTGCCCGCTCCCGATGAGCACCCGCATTCGTCTGGCTGCGGAGGGCGCCGTCCGCACACCGGGACGCCGGTGCGTCGCGCGCAGCCTGCTCGGCATACTGCCCCCTCCTGATCACCGCGACACGCAGGAGGAGTTTTGGCCGCCAATTTCAAAACCGTCATCGATGTGGGCTCGGACCACCTCGACCAGGCCCGGGCCATCGACCGGGTGTTCCAGGAGGCGATCGCTCCGGCGACCGTCAACTTCGACTTCGGCAACATCAGGGAGGCCGCCGCCTCCATACCCGACGGCGTCATCGTCAAGACCGTCCGCGGCTGGGGACTTCAGGAGTACGCCCCGGTCATGGTGATGGTGCTCTCCCTGAAGGAGGCAGTGCGTCAGGCTCTGCCCGAGGCGTTCGCCGACGCTTCCTTCTGGGACACGATCGAGGAGGAGTTGGTGCGCGCCTTCACCGGCCTCGCCGCGCAGGAGGGTGAGCCGGGGCTCTCGTACTACGAGGAAGGCGAGGAACACACCAGCTTCTACCGGGACCTGTTCTTCGCCCTCCAGGACGAGGAGACCGGGGCGGGGGTGTACGCCATTGCCTTCTGCGTGGATGCGACCATCGGCCTGGAGAAGGCGCGGGTCGGTGCCCTGGAGATCTCGGATGTCGCCCCGTTCGCACTGAGGCTCAACGCGATCGTGGTGCGTCAGGAGCTGCAGCCGGTGTGCTGACTGTCGCCTGACGGGCAGTAACCCGCCCGGCCCGCCGTCCCGGGCCGGCCCATCCGAGCGAGCAGTTCTGCTGCGGCACGCCACTGCCGACGCCACGACGCGAGGCAGCCCGACGGCAGCATGACCGACAAGGTCCGTGACGGCCAGCCGTCCTTGCGACGCATCACATTCCTCCGCCCCGCTCGGCAGGAGTCCGCGTTGAGGGATATGTGGGATGGGACAAGGCGGACGGGGACAGTGTCGGGCCGGGCTACGAGCTGTAGGCGGACAGGAAGCGGTCGCGGAACGTGTCCATCCTCAAGACCGGTGCATTCGGGCCGGGCTTCAGGCCGTCCTGCCAACCCCAGCCGGAGATCCGCCGCATCACCGCCGGGTCGTGGGCGACGATCGTGATCGGTACGTCCCGGCCGGCGTTCTCGCCGGTGGCGGTCGGTACCGGTTGATGGTCGCCCAGGAAGACGAGCACGGTGTTCTTGTTGCCGTACTTCTCCACGTACGAGATGAGACTTCGCAGTGAGTACGCGATCGCACGCCGGTACTCGGTGCGCACCCGCGCGGGGTCCTTCCACACCTCTTCGGGAGTCTTGCCCTGCTTCTCGATGGCGTCGTAGACCGAGCCGTCACCGACCTTGCCCCAGTCGATCATCTTGGGTATGGGCGCCCACGGGTTGTGGCTGGAGACCAGGATGTTCTCCGACATCAAGGGCTTGCGGCCCGGCTTGCCGTGCTCCAGACGCTCGAAGGCCGCCAGGCTGTACTGGTCGGGGACCCGCGACCAGCTGAACTGCGGGCCCTTGTAGCCGAGATGATGGGTGTCGTAGACGTGGTCGAGGCCGTAGAACTTTCCCTCCGGCCAGGCCCGGGTCACGCCCGGCATGATGCCGACCGTCCGCCAGGCATGGGTTCGACGAAAGGCGCCGGTGAGGGTCAGGCGGTCGCTCGAGGTGACGCTGCGGTAGCGCTGTTGGTTCTTGATCCACAAGCCTGACATGAAGGTGGAGTGCGCCAGCCAGCTGCCGCCGCCCGCTGTCGGCGAGGTGAGGAAGGCGCTCCGGGAGGAGAAACCGGCCTTGCGCAGCCGACGGGTCCCGTCCTCGAGCGCCGCGTCGACCGGTGATGCCGTCGCCGGGTTCTGGAGCGCGCTGCGTCCGTAGCTCTCGATGAAGGTGAAGAGGACATCCTTGCCGCGCAGCCCGGTCAGCAACTGGTCGGCCGGGGTGTCGCGGAAGGCGTCATCGGCGGCCTCCTTGGCGAACGCCCGTCCATCCTTCAGGCCCGCCCGCACCTGGTCGGCACGGTCCTGGACGAGGTCGGAGGTGTTGCGCGAAGCGACCGGCACTCCAGCGATCTGCGCGCCGAGCGCCCCGCAGGTTATCCACGTCGTTCCCAGGACCAAGGCCGTACGGGTCGCTACGGCGCTGTGCCGGGCCATGAGACGGCTCAGCCGGGCGACCGCCAGCGTCATGAGGACGAGCAGGGTGAGAACGAGGGCCACGACTCCGATGACGGCGCCGATCGCGCCGGTCCGGCCGACCGAGTCGCTGAGGAACGACTCGGCGTCGTCGAGCAGGATCCAGTCGAGCACCAAGTCGAAGGGCCGGCCGAGAACCGAGCGGAAACCCATGTCGAGGAAATTCAGGACGGTCAGCACACCCAGGCCCACACCGGCGGCCACCGCCGCCGGCCGCCTCGCCTTCGGCGGCAGGACGAGCAGCACGACGGCACCGAAGATCCCCTCCACCGGGAGCCGTGCGAACGTACCGGGCGTGAGACGGGTGAACTCGTTCGGCAGCAGGAGGGCGAAGAGTACGAGCAAGGCGGCCAGAGCAGTGGTCATCCACGCCAAGGCCCTTGCCGCGGCGGGGTACTTGCCCCGCCAACCCCTAGCGGAGCCCGGGTGGTCACTGGCGGCGCCACCGACGTCGGCGTCGTCACCTCCTGTGGCGGTCTGACCGTCGACAGTGTCGTACGGGTCGCGCTCCAGAGGGCTGCCCTGCGTCCTGACATCCTCCGTTGTTGCCGTATCCATTGTTGCCGTATCCGTGTCCGGCTGCTGACGAGAGCTGGGGAAGTGGGACAACCCGAGGGTCCTTCCGTGCGAAGCCCGGTGGTGGCACGGCGGACCAGGCGCGGGAGATCGGGCCGCCGTTATCTGTACGGCCTGTCGGAGGCGTCCGTTCAATCACCGGCGTGACAGGAGGGATGAGTGAGGCGATCGCTGTGGGGCATCCGCCAGTCAACGAAAGGTGGGTGACATGAGCGACCAGCTGACCGAGGCGGGAACGGATGTCGTGGAGCTGATCCTGCGGGACCACCGCACCATGGAGGATCTGTTCCGGGAGATGCGCAGTGTGGACGCGGACCGTGGCGCGGCTCTGCGCCGGTTCGCCGACCTGCTGATCGCGCACGCCGAGGCTGAGGAGCGCGAGGTCTACCCAGCGCTTCGCCGGTTCAAGAACGTCGACGATCACGATGTGGAGCACGGAAAGGAAGAGCACGCGGAGGGCAACGAGGCTCTGCTCGCGCTGCTGGAGGCCGGTGAGCCCGGCACCGAGGAATGGGATGAGCGGCTGGAGGACCTCGTCCAGGCGGTGACGCACCACTTGGACGAGGAGGAGCGGTCACTGATCAACGACACCCGGGAGAACGTCAGCGACGCGCGGCGGGCCGAACTCGGTGCTGCTTTCGTCAAGGCACGCCGGGATCAGTTGGCATCCGCTCCTGGCAGAGCCGAAAACGTACGCGCAGTCATCGCGGCCGCGTCCGCGTAACCGGCCGTACGGGCGTCTGCGGATGCCTGCGGAACGCAGACCTGAGGCCGGCTGGTCGGTGCCGAGGGCCTGACAGCGCGTCCGTTACCGCTATGCGCTGGGCGGGGCTGACCGCAGTTGAGGTGTCGCGAACCCCGGGGCGGCGGGCACCAGCCGGTACGAGTCGCCCTCACGCCGCACGTGACCGGCGGTCGGCGGCGGGAAGTGGCTCCCGAGCAGGAGGGTCGAGGTGCCGGCCAGCGAATCGAGCAGCCGGTGCCGGGTCCGCGTGGCGAGTTCGGGGGAGATGTCCACGCAGCTGCAGAGTTCGGGATGTCCCAGCTGGACCGGGTGGTGGATGCTGTCACCGGTGATGAGGGCGCGCTCGCCCCGGCTGCTCAGCTCCACCGCCACCTGACCCGGCGTGTGCCCGGGAGCGGGCAGGAGGCGGACGCCCGGCGCGATGTCAGTTCCCTCGTCCGGGACGTCGACGAGATCGAGAAGGCCGGCGTCCCGCACGGGGTGAACCGAGTCCCGGAACATTTGCCGCCGGGCCTCCTCCATCTCGACACCGGCCCAGTAGTCCCACTCGGTACGAGCCGTCAGGTAGCGCGCGTTGGGAAAGGTGGGCACCCAGGAGCCGCCCTCGGCCCGGGTGTTCCAGCCGACGTGGTCGGTGTGGAGGTGGGTCAGGACGACGACGTCCACCGTCTCGGGAGCGAAGCCCGCCGCGGTCAGTCGCGCCTCGTAGTCACTGTCCAGGTTGTGCCAGGCGGGGTTGGCGCGTTGCTTTCCGTTGCCGATACCGGTGTCGACCAGTATCCGCAGTCCTTCCACCTCGACGGCGAAGGTGTGGCTCGCCAGACGCAGGACGCCCTGGTCGTCGGCGAAGTCGGGGCGCAGCCACGGTGTGCGGGCCACGACATCGGCGTTCGCGCCGGGCAGCAGCCACGGGCCGGTCTGAGGGGGAAGAGCTGTCTCGTCAATACGTCGCACGGTGTGGTCGCCCACCGTCCAGGCGGGGGCCCGCGGGGCGGTTGTGCTGCCGGGCTGCGTGTTCGAGGACATTGCGGAGCTTCCTTACTTGTCGTGGGTGACGTCGGCCGGGGCGGCATGGCTCCTGTCGCCGGTGAGCGACGAGGGCGCCGGGGGAGGGGAGCCGGGTGCGCCGGGTTCTGGTGACGGTTGCCCCCTCCCGAGCTAAAAGCAATTGGTTTGCGTTAAGCCACCCTAGGCCCTACTGTCACCTAAAGCAAACGATTCGCTTTTAGGTGTCGATGGCCAGGGCCCGTACCCGGCCGAGGCACCGCTCATGGCCGGAAGGGCGCGTATGACCAGCGAACTCACTCCTCAGGAGGCGGCCCGAGGGGCGCTCCGAGCGGGGCTTCCCCTGACCGGCGACCGCCATGAAGGGGTGGCCGCGACCGCCAACCACATCCACTCCGTCATCGCCACACTGCGCGAGCTCGACTTCGGTGACACGCCGCCCGCGGCCTCCTACCGCGCCGGACAGGGGAGCGTCGATGCAGCCGTTTGAGCTGACCCTCACGGAGGCGGCCCGCGCGATCCGCACGGGGCAGCTGTCCCCGGTCGAACTCACCACATCCGTTCTGGCCCGCATCGACGCGGTCGACGGACGACTTGGTGCCTACGTCACCGTCGCCGCGGACGCCGCTCTGGACGCGGCGGTCCGCGCGGAACGGGAGATCTCCGAACGCGGACCGCGCGGTCCACTGCACGGCATCCCGATGGGCCTCAAGGACCTGATCGACGTCCAGGGTTTGCCCACCACGGCAAGCTCGAACGTCAGGGCGGGACATGTCGCGGACCACGACAGTCATGTGGCCGCGCTGCTGAAGGCCGCCGGAGCCGTCCTCCTGGGCAAGACGCACACCCATGAGTTCGCGTACGGCCTGACCACGCCGCAGACCAGCAACGCCTGGGACCAGGGCCGAATCGCCGGAGGATCGAGCGGCGGCTCGGCGGTCGCGGTCGCCGCGGGCGCCGCGACGTTCGCCCTGGGGACCGACACAGGAGGCTCCATCCGGGTCCCGGCCGCGCTGAACGGCATGGTGGGCTTCAAGCCGACCTACGGGCTCGTCTCCCGCCACGGAGTGACCTCGCTGTCCTGGTCCCTGGACCACGTCGGCCCCATCAGCCGCACCGTCCGGGACGCGGCCCTGGTCCTTTCCGCGACGGCCGGTCACGACCCGCGCGACCCGGCGAGTGTGTCCGGTCAGACGCCGGACTTCTCCGGCGGCGCCAACCTGAAGGGGCTGAAGGTCGGCGTCCCCCGCAACCACTACTTCGAGCAGGTCTCGCCCGAAGTCGAGGAAGCCGTACGCCGGGCGATCGACCGGCTGGCCGAACTCGGGGCGGAGCTCGTCGACGTCGAGATCCCGATGGCGCGCTACATCCAAGCCGTCCAGTGGGGCCTGATGGTGCCCGAGGCCACCGCCTACCACGAGCGGTCGCTGCGGGCCACGGCCGACCTGTACGCGCCGGACGTCCGCGTTCTCCTGGAGGCCGGTGAACTTACCTCGGCGGGCGACTACCTCCGCGCCCAGCGGGCCCGTACCCAAATGCGCGACGCCTGGGCCCGCATGTTCGACGGGATCGATGTCCTCGCCGCGCCGACCGTACCCATGACCGCCGCCAAGGCCGGCCAGGAAACGGTCGAGTGGGCCGACGGCACCAAGGAGGGCGTGTCCGACAGCTACGTCCGCCTCTCCGCCCCGGCCAACGTCACCGGTGCACCGGCACTCACCCTGCCGGTCGGGCACGATGCCGCCGGACTGCCGATCGGTATGCAACTGATGGCGCGTCCTTTCCGGGACGCGACGGTGCTGCGCGTGGGGCGGGCCTACGAGGAGGCAGCCACCGACGCGGGGAGGCCGGCCCCTATCACGGCCTGAGGCCCGGACGCCTGGCCTGCGGCTCGCGCCGTCGAGGGCTGAGCGGCCCGGCTAGAAGCTACGGATTTGCCTTAAGGTGGAGGTTATGAGCCCCAAGCCCATGACTCGCCCGGGTGGGCGCAGCGCACGTGTGCAGGAGTCCGTGCACGCCGCCGTCCGTGAACTCGTCGGCGAGGTGGGCCGCGACGCGGTGACCGTCCCCATGGTGGCGACCCGGGCCGGTGTGACACCGTCAACGATCTACCGCCGCTGGGGCGACCTGCAGGAACTGCTGTCCGACGTAGCGGTGGAACGGCTCCGTCCGGAGACCGACCCCGCCGACCTCGGTAGCCTGCGGGCCGACCTCGACGCGTGGGCGGAGCAGTTCCTCGACGAGATGGCCTCACCGTCGGGGCGCGCCTACATCAGGGACGCGCTCCTCGGCGACCCGGACGGCACCAACGCCGGGCAGTGCTCCGGCTACGCGGCGGAACAGATCGATGCCGTGCTGGACCGTGCGGCGCGGCGCGGTGAACCGGTGCCTGCCACTGAGCTGATGATCGACCGCGTCGTAGCGCCGATCATGTACCGCATCCTCTTTCGCCCCAGCCGGCTGGACGCCGATTACGCACGCGAACTCGTGGCGAACGCTCTCCGCGGACTCTGAGGGGCGATCCCTTCCATCACGGCGCCGCGACCGCGAGCAAGACCCCGCTTCGACTCAGGCTCGCATGCCGCCGTCGACCCGAAGGACCGTGCCGGTGACGTAGGAGGAGCGGTCGCTGAGGAGCCAGGCGGCGGCCTGGGCGATCTCGTCCGGATCGGCGGCGCGGCCCAGCGGGGTCAGGGCATTGAGCTGCTCGATGGTGCCGGGAGACTTCTCGTCCCACTCGTGCAGCATCTCGGTGAGTGTGGTGCCGGGCGCGATGGCGTTGACGCGGATTCCTTCCGGGCCGTATGTGGTGGCTGCCGACGCGGTGAGACTGTTGACCGCCCGCTTCGCCGCGCCGTATGCGGGCAGCGCGGGGTTGGCCATCAGGCTGCCGACGCTGGAGGTGTTGACGATGGCCCCGCGCTTCGCGGTGGCGCGGATGGCGGCGATCTCGGCGGTCATGGCCACCCACGGGCCCTTGAAGTTGACGGCGCAGACGCGGTCGAAATCGGCCTCCGACAGCTGGTCCATCGGGCCGGGCGGCTGGCCCGTCGCGCCGTTGTTGAAGGCCACGTCGAGCCGGCCGTACAGCTCCACGGACCGGTCTACGGCGGCACGGACGCTCGCCGGGTCGGCCAGGTCGCACACCACGTAGTCCGCGGTGCCGCCGGCCGTCCGGATCTCCTCGGTCACCGCTTTGAGCTGGGTCTCCGTGCGGGCGGCGAGGAGCACCCGGGCCCCCTCCCGGGCGAACAGCCGCGCTGATGCCGAGCCGATACCGCGACCGGCACCAGTGATGAAGGCGACCTTGCCGGCCAGCAGGCCCGAGGTCGTGGTGGACGTGATCGTTGTGTTGTTCATGCCGACGAGCTTGTGTCCGGCCACCCTGCTCATCCAGGCACCGGCAGTACCTGGCTAGGCGCGTCGGCGCCGCGCACACTGGGGAAGTGGATCGACGAGTACGACGTGAGCTTGGTGACTTCCTGCGCAGCAGGCGCGAGCGCATCACCCCCGCCGACGTGGGGTTGCCCGCCGGGGCGCGCCGCCGAACCCCGGGATTGCGTCGGGAGGAGGTGGCGCAGCTGGCGTTCATCTCGACCGAGTACTACACGCGACTTGAGCAGGCTCGCGCCCCACAGCCCTCCCGCGAGGTGCTGGTCCAACTCGCCCGCGCGCTGCGCCTGTCGGACGCCGAGCGCGACCATCTCCACCACCTCGCCGGCGCCCCGCCCGCGCCCCCGCCCGGGCCTTCGCGGGAGGTACGGCAGAGCGTCGTCGACCTGCTCCACCGGCTGCCGGAGGCTGCGGCGATCGTGATGTCGGCGACGTACGAGGTCCTTGCCTGGAACGATCTGGCCGCTGCCCTGATGGAGGACTTCTCCGCCCTGTCGCGCCGGGACCGAAACCTCCTCCGACGAGCCTTCCTCGGCCCCTACCGGCAGGGCCGACGGCTCTACGGAGTCTCGGACGCGGACGAGTTCGCCCGGAGCTCGGCCCAGCACCTGCGCGCCGCCGCAGCTCGCTACCCCAACGATCCGGAGATGACCGACCTGATCAAGGAACTCCTCGCCGGCAGTGAGGAGTTCGCCCGGCTCTGGGCCGCGCACGACGTGACCGCCGGGCCCACCCTCTGCAAGACCTTCGAGCACCCCCTCGTCGGCCCCGTCGCCGTCAACTGCGATGTCCTGGATATCGCCGACCGGGACCAACGAGTCGTCATTTACACCGCCGCGCCCGGCTCACGGTCGGAAGAGGCGATGCGGCTGCTGTCAGTCGTCGGCACGCAGCACATGGGCGTGCCCGGCTGACATGTCTCCAGCCGTGATCAAGACGATGTCGGATATCGCTCCCCGGGCACTCACCGAGTAGAAAAGCGTCCACAACCTTGGCACCGCCCATTTTCCGGCCGACTCCTGAATTCCGGCGCCGCGCGCACCTGGAGGAAGGGCCTCACCGTGCGTACCGCTGGGGCGGGTTCAGGCGCCGATGGCGAGGCGGCGTTCGAGAGGGGTGCGGTAGGAGGGGGTGATGCGGGTGCAGTTGAGGAAGGCGTCGAGACGGTCGATCTCGGTGCGGATCGCCACCATCCACGCCCCCGCCGACCACGTCCACCCCCGCATCCCCGGCCTGGGCACCCGCGTCCGCGCCCTCGACAAACACACCACCCGCCTCGACGGCGCCGACGACCATCTGCCCCGCATCACCCAGACCTTGGCCGCCATCGACACCGAATACACCCTCGACGCCGACCCCGCCGTCCTCGACCATCTCCGCCGATCCGCCCACCGCCTTCTGCAACCCACCAGCTGGGGCACCGTCACGGCCGGTGCCGCTCGCCCTGACATCCCACTCAGGGGCGGTCGTGGAGAAGTTCGAGAGCGCCACACGCGAGAGCCTCCAGACGCGCCCATGCCGGCGCAGGAACGGTCCTGCGAGCTTGGGGGAGGGAAGGCGGAGGGGTAAGGGCGCGCAGGTGCGCGCAGTCTTGAGACCAAGCCGCGCCACAGGAGGAATCGCGGCTCGGACTCGGCAAGCGCCGACGCGGCTCTCCACACGGCGCCCGACCTGTACCCGGTGCGGGCCGCGTCCGCCCGGCAAGGACGCAGACGACGAAGCGGGCGAATGAGCGCAGGTCCCTCGCTCGCTGCTGCTGGCCGGGCCTCGGAGGGGTGAGTCCATCCCCAGGCCCCACCCCTGAGCTGCCCGTGGACCTGACACACCTCCCAAGCCTTGCCGGGCAACCGCGGTTGGAGTCGACTCGCCGGCACCTACAATTTCACCGCCTACGACTTCCACGGTTCCGTTGCTGCGTGAGGTGGGCTTATCCCTGGTCTGACCTGACAGATCGCCGGTCAGGGGGAATGATTGGGTGTCATGAGCACCGCAGGGGGTTTTGAGCATCCGCCGATCTACGACCGTTTGGTCAGGGAGCGCGGCGACATCGTGGCTGAGGCGCGTGAGGTGGCCGAACAGATGGAGCGCCACGTCCGGCAGGCAATGGGGGACTGGACCGAGTTGCGGCCGCGTCTGCGGGAGAATGATGGGGGAGCGCGTGCCGGTTCCGCCTTCGGCTGAGTGCGCCGCGGTGGGCCCGGCCGCCAGATCGCGGCGGGCGAGGCCGGCGCCATTCCCTCTCAAGGCACCTATCTCGGCTGCGGGAGGGCGGGGTGGCCGTTGTCGCTCCGGGCGTTGTCGGTGGCCGATGGAAGCGTCACGGTCGTGATGGTGGGCGGACCGAAGCAACTCGGCTGATCATGCTGCGCGGTAACAGTGCGTCGCATGATGTCGGGGTCCACGTCGTCTCGAGGCGCTGCGCACCCGACCACCGCGACCCGGCCCACGTCTACTGCCTGCGTCCCTCGGGAGCTTCGATCGCGAGGACACGGTCGCGCAGAACCGGGAGTTCGGAGCGGATCCGGGCAACGTGGGCCACGTCGAAGTCAGCCGTCACCGACTCCTCCGTAGTGCCGGCCTCGCCCAGGACGGTTCCCCAAGGGTCGATGACCGTGCTGTGGCCGGCCTGCTGCATACCGCCGTGGGTACCCACCGCGTCACAGGCAAGGAGGAAGACCTGCTCCTCCAGGGCCCTGGTGCGCGTGAGGAGCTGCCAATGGCTCAGACGAGCCGCGGGCCATGCGGCGGGCACCACGATCAGTTCCGCGCCCGCGTCGAGCAGGCCCCGGAAGAGTTCGGGGAAGCGGAGGTCGTAGCAGATGGCAAGGCCGATCACGCCGAAGTCGGTGGGCACGGTGACGATGTCGCGCCCCCCGCCCATCATCGTCGCCTCGCCGGTGTCGAAGCCGTATCGGTGGATCTTGCGATAGTGACCGCGCAGGACGCCGGCCCGGTCGAAGAGGAGGGCGGAGTTGTACAGCGTCCCGTCCCGGTCCCGCTCGACGATCGATCCGGCATGGAGCCACGCACCGGCCTCACGAGCAGCGGCGGACATGACCTCGGCAGTGAGGCCGTCGATCCCTTCGGCGTCGCGCTCCCAGCGGTCGTAGGCCCAAGCTCCGGCTGTCCACAGCTCCGGTAGTACCACCAGATCGTCGCCCGCCCGGCCGCGGACCAGGGACGCTGCCCTGTGACGGCGGTCCTCGGCGGAATCCGACGAGTCCACCGACAGCTGTATCAACGAGGCGCGCATGGCTGTCACCTCCGAGACCGTCGCTGCACGGCCCAAGGGAACCTGTGCCTACGAGCTTACGGAGCCATCTGCCCCGCCGCGCACCTTGAGCGAGGAGCCCCTCGGCGGGTGCACCGTGTCGTCCTCCCATGCCCGCGGGAATCCCACGACGGCAGTCGGCACGACAGCAGGAACCGGGAGAGCATCACCGGCCATCATGTGACGGATTGTGCGCGACTTCGGACACTTCGTGTTCCCGGTCGCCCCGGGTGGATCGTGGTGCAGCAAGCAAGCAAGCAAGCAAGCAAGCAAGCAAGCAAGCAAGCAAGCCACACGCCGTTCATGCCGCCGGTCTGCCGCGGCCGCCCGTTCTCGCTGGACGCGCAGGCTGGTCAGCGGTGATCGCTCGCTGGGGAGAGTTCGGCATCCGTGTCGTCTCCGGTCGGTCGCGCCGTCACCGGCTTCGGCACGGCGGGTTCGGGCAGTGTGCGAAACAGCAGCCAGCTCAGGACGGGCATCACGATCAGCGGCGTCAGGGCGATACGCAGGGAGGTCGCGTCGGCGACGCTGCCGATGACAGGACTGGCCAGGCCGCCGATGCTGACGGTCAGTCCGAGGGTGATCCCGCTGGCGGTGCCGACACGCGAGGGCAGGTAGTCCTGGCCGAGGGTGACCTGAAGGGAGAAGGGAACGTACAGGCCGGCGGAGGCCAGCGCCACGAACACAAAGATCGCCGGGCCGGGTATGAACACGATCCCTGCGACGGCGACGACCGTGAGGAGGTACGCCCACCGGGAGACAACGACCCGGTCCCAGCGATTGGCCAGGCTGCCGCCCAGCACAGAGCCCACCGCGCCACCGAGATAGAGCAAGAACAGCGCCAAGGTGCCCGCTGCCGTACTGCCTCCCGAACGTTGCTGTGCGTAGAGCGAGATGAAGGTGCTCAAACCGACGAAGACGATGGACCGGCAGACCACGGCCAACGACAGCTTCACGAACGAGACCTTGTCGTCGGTACCCACCGCAACCGTGGTGCCGGAACCGCCCTGTGCCCTCTTCGCCAGCGCGCGCAGGACGGGCAGACACAGCACGCTGCCGGCCAGAGCCGGTACCACCAGCAGCGGCGACAGGCGCAGGCCGCCGGAGGCGACGACGGCGGTGACCATGAGCGGCGCGGCGGAGAAGCCGAGATTGCCGCCGAGGGAGAACCAGCTCATCGCGCTGTGGCTGCCCTCGCTGACGAGTCTGGCGACGCGGGCGGACTCGGGATGGTAGGCGGCGACCCCGACACCGGACACCGCCACGAACGTCAGCGTCAGGGCGTAGGAACCGCTCAAGCCGCTCAGGGCGATACCCAGTCCGCCGAGGATCGTACTCACCGGGAGGAGCCAGGGCATCGCCCAGCGGTCGGTGAGCAGGCCGAACAGCGGTTGGGCCACCGAGGACAGCAAGGAGGCGGCGAGCACGATGCCCGAGACCGCGGCGTAGCTGTAGGCGCGCTCGGCGACGAAGAACGGGACCAGCGACGCCACCGCGCCTTGGTAGATGTCCACGCAGGCATGGCCGGCTGACAGCATGATGATTGATTTATTCCTTGACACGTCACAATGATCATTGCCGACCAATGTGTCCCGCTTCCGATAAACTGCCAATCAATGACGGAAATCCGCCACGAGCCCGTGGCGCCGACCCGCACCCAGCGGCTGGCGTCCGGAGCCGCCATCGACGCCCACCACCACGACGACCACCAGATCGTCTATGCGGGCCGGGGAGTGCTGGCGGTCACGACCAGCGCCGGCTCGTGGATCGCACCGGCCACTCGCGCCATCTGGGTACCGGCCGGCACCGTCCATGCCCACCAGGCCCACGGCGAACTCCAACTGCACATGGTCGGCCTGCCCGCAAGAGACAACCCGCTCGGCCTGGACAAGCCGACCGTGCTGGCCGTCGGCCCCCTCCTGCGGGAACTGATCCTCAACTACACGCACACCCCGCACGACGACAGCCCCGAACGCGGGCGGTTGCGGGCCGTGCTGCTCGACCAACTGCGGGCCTCACCCCAGCAGCCGCTGCACCTGCCCACCCCAACCACCCCTCAGTTGAAGGCAGTGTGCGAGATCCTGCGCACGAATCCGGCCGACGGCCGCACCCTGACCGCCCTGGGCCGCCAGGTCGGCGCCAGCGACCGCACCCTGTCCCGCCTCTTCAAAGCCGATCTCGGCATGACCTTCCCGCAGTGGCGCACGCAACTACGCCTCCATCACGCCTTGATCCTGCTCGCTGAGAACACACCTGTGACCACCGTGGCCCACGCGTGCGGATGGTCGTCCGCCAGCGCGTTCATCGATGTCTTCCGCCGTACCTTCGGACACACTCCGGGTTCACATCAGCCCCGCTAGCCAGAGCGTTCAAGCCATTCGGTCAGCGCGTCGCGTGCAGCGCGCGGGCGCGGGCGCGCGGCGTGGCCGGGGCCGGGGCCGCTTTTTGGTGACTGCATACCCGTGGTGACCATGTCGCTGGAGGTGACGATCTGTCCGCCGAGTGGCGCAGCCTCAATGCCCGGTTGACCGAAATCCCAGCAGCCCGCACGCGAGCGCCTCACCTGTCAGCCCTACGGCCCCACCGACTAGGTCTGCAGTACTAGGGCCCCAGCCCCGTGCCGGCCGACTCAAGATCATCCGCAGGCCCGATGCGGCCGTCTACGAGGTGGAGCCACCATGCTGTGGAGACCTGCCAAAGGAGCGCATCATGTCCTACCCGGATAACCTTGAGTACCCGGAGCCCCGCTACCACGGCAACAAGGGCGAAGTGAACGCAGCGTTCCGGTCGGCCAACACCCCGCCGGACATTTCCTCGCCGGGCGGCTCTACCCACTACCTCGCCACCAACGGGTCGACCGGCGGCGAATTCGGCCTGTACAAGGTGGAGTTGGGTGCGAGGTCCGCCGGAGCCAAGACCCATTTCCACAAGGCGATGTCAGAGTCCTTCTACGTACTCTCCGGCGAACTTGAGCTCTACAACGGCGAGAAGTGGGTCACGGGCCGCGAGGGCGACTTCCTGTACGTACCGGTCGGCGGCCTGCATGCCTTCAAGAACGTGACCGACGAGCCCATGTCCATGCTCATGCTTTTCTCCCCAGGTGCCCCACGCGAGGAATACTTCGAGCGGGTCGGGGAGATGGCACGGCGCGGCAGCGAGGAACTCAAGCAGTTTCGTATGCGGCACGACAGCTACTTCGTGGAGGACTTCGAGCCCGAGGCGGAGTAGTCCCGGTCCGGTTGCAGGACTACCGGCTCCTCGCTGCGATGACCACCGCCAGGGCGATCCCGGCCTGTACACGCTAGCCAGCAGTGTGTTTGCGCCTCGGGGAAGAGGCGTTTCCCATCACAGCCACCGCCGTACTCAACGATGGTCACGCGGGTGGCAAAACGGTATCCACCCCGAGCCCACCCCCGTATCCATCTGTCGCCAGCGGGCCCGGCGCTCGCTCAAGCACCCGGAAAGAGCCGGGGAAGCTGTCCGGGCTTGGAGCCTCCCAACCGCCGGCGGCAGCCTGTCGGACCGGTGGCCGGACATCTCAGCCACCATCTCGCCGCGGCGGCCCGACACGTCCGGACCATGGCGTTCCACGCGGAGGCCGGGCGGCTGCGTGAGCGTTCCGCGCGGGGACGCGTGCCCGCGCGGCACCCGGGCACGCGCCCTCCAGCGCCTCACCGAATGAGCGTGCCGGCCGAGTCAGCGGCACTCCGCTGTGGATGGAGTGAACGGCACTTCGTCCTTCATGCTCATATGGGCGAATGGGCTTCGCTCGATCCTGGGGCACGAGCTTGCAGACGGTTCTCCAGTACCACCAGCTGCCACGTGACTGGTAGCCCGCTAGGGCGTGTTTGAGATGAGGCTGGGAGGGGCGCAGTCGGCCATCGCCGGGGGCGGCCTACCTTGATTTCATGGAGCAGCGCATCACTTTGGTCACGCTTGGGGTTTCCGATCTCGCTCGGGCCAAGGGCTTTTACGAGGCCCTGGGCTGGCGGGGGCAAGAAGTCGAGGAGACCGTCTTCTTCCAGGCGGGCGGCCTGGGGCTGGTCCTGTGGAGCCGCGACAAACTTGCGCAGGACTGCGGCCTGGAGCCCGGGCCGGCGGTCGGATTCGGCGGAATTGCCCTGGCGCACAACGTCCGGTCCGAGGCGGAGGTCGATGCTCTGCTCGCGGCGGCAGAGAGGGCCGGTGGGACCATCACCAAGCCCGCGGCCATGAACGCCATTGGTTTCTACTCCAGTGCGTTCGTCGACCCGGACGGCCACGCCTGGGAGATCGCGCACAACCCCGGGTTCCCCCTCGCCGAGGACGGCTCGGTCACCCTTCCCGATTTCGGCAGTCTCTAGCCGCGCTCACCGAGTGGTCAAGCGCCTGGGGGATCAGGCGAGGTGGATGGTGGCTTCGTAACGGACCAGCGAGCTTGGCGGACCGCGTCACGACGCCACGGCCCGTTGCAACAGCCCGGCACCCGGGCGAGCTGGTCGCGGCGGCCCCTGGGTGTGGGAGATCCATACGCCAAGGCGGTGCTCCACCGGCTGCTCCTGGCCCTCGACCATCATCGGTTCGTGATGGCCGCGTGGCTAGGGCACGTTCTGCGAGTTCGAATGCGGCCACCATGTCGAAGTCGGTCAGTCGGTCACTCGGTCAGTCGGACGTCTGACGCAGGACCAGGGATACGAAGCCCCAAGTGTCCCGGTAGACGCGTAGCCATTCGGAGCGCCGGGTGGTGGCTGTCGCGAGTGCGTGCGCGCTGTCCGGGTCGGCGGGGTGGTCCAGGGCCCATGACGCCAATGACCCCCAGCAGGCCCACTCGTAGTCGTCCAGTTCGCGGCGCGTGCTGACGTGGCCGTCGACAGGAGTCCAGCCGTCGGCGACGACGCGGTCCACGGTGGTCGCCAGGTCGGCGAAGTCTCCGAGCATCTCGACGGCCTCCTGGGAAGGATCGCGGTCCCAGAATCCCTCACCGATCAGGACGCGGCCGCCGGGAGCCAGGTGCTTGCGTGCGTCCGCGAGGGTGGGGATCAGACCGCCGAAGGCATGCGCGGCCCCGACGCTGAGGACCAGGTCGAACGGCTGCGGCGAGACGAAGTCCGCGGCCTCCCGGTGGTGGAGGACGAGACGCTCCTGGACGCCGAGGTGGCTCGCTGCTCGGTGCGCCTGCGCCAGGTCTTCCCCGGAGATGTCGACGCCTTCGGCGTGCACGTGCGGGCGGGTGGCCAGGGCGCGCAGGAGCCATTCCCCGCCGCCGCAACCGAGGTCGAGCACCCGCTCGTCGCCGCGCGGGAGGCCGCGTTCCAGAAGCCGGCGCACCGAGTCGTCGTCGAGCGGAGACTTAATCGGGTGATCAGCATGGGCGATCCTGGAGATCTGTTCACGGTTCACGGGCGCAGCTTGTCAGGGCCTCAGACCGCGCGCACCTCGTTTTCGTTCGTGGAATGGGCCTCCTGGGCTCCGCCGATCCACAGGTTTTGACAGCTGCTCAGCCAGGGTCGGCCCATCGGACACGCCAACGCGGGCAAGCACAAGGAAGCGTTCCAGGTTCGAGGCCGACAGCGCCGTTTGGTTCTTCGCCCGGCACCTCGGCCAAGCGGTCATCTCGCCGGCCTGATGTGAGCGGTAGGGCGTCCGGCTTGTCGGCCGGGCGCCGACACCGGCCCCGGGGCGAGGCTACCGCCGTCCCGGCATGTGTGTGGAAGGCGGGACGGGGGAGTCTGCCAGGCAGCGGCCCAACAGGCCGAGGTGATGACTCGTCAGCGTGAGGAGCGACCTGACGCAGTCCAGGCCCTGTTAAGCGTGCGGTTGTGCACTACGCGTGCATCGAGTCTCGGCAGGCCGCTGGTCCCCATCCACACGCCGTGCACCGACGCCACGCTCTCGTCAGTTTGGCTTTGTTCATGAATGGACAGCAGATGTTCAGCACTTCGGGAGGCACCGCTGTCTGGCGCTGTTCGCCTGTGGCAGCAGCACTCGCGCTTCGACCTCCGCGGTGCCTCGTCGGCCATTGCTGCCCTTCCGCGCCATCGAACACGGTTGCGGGAGCTAGGTGCGATCCTGCATGTATGAACCATCTCGGCGACGCGAACCTGCACACCTGGACGCTGCGCTTCATGGCCCTCCTGGCAGCCGACACCCAGGATCAGCTTGCCTGGCTGGGGGAGCGCGAGCTGAGGACGAAGGACGTCGTTGAAGAGGTGGAGCTCCTCTGCAGCGTCTCCGAGGGACTAGCGGAGCGCGGCGCCTTCGAGCCCAAGGATCTGCGCGGTCTTCGGGCCATCGGCCGTCGCCTGGGCGAGATCGATGCCGTCTGCCGCGTCGGCCTCTGGGCCAACGCCCTGGCCACAGATCCGGCGTGGGACGACATACGTTCTCTCGCCCGCCAGTTCCTCCTCACGAGGCTGGGCGACTGGCGTCAGCCACTGCCACGCCCCGTGCGCCCGCACACGGGCGACCACTGAGCACGTCCAGGCCGCCTGTGCGACTCTGACGCAGTCGGCGCCGCACACACGAAAACGCGGGAATGTCGTGGCCACGTTCGGATGGATCGGCAGGCAGGCAGGCGCCGCCACCGCCGGCCAGACCGCGGCAGTGGTCTCTAGGGCCGGCACTCAAGCAGCGTTCGAGTTCTCGGTGTGCTCTGGCGCATCCCGAAGCGGTGAGCATCTGCTGTCCGTGCTCATGAACAAAGCCATTAGCTCGATCAGCAAGGGGCGGACGGACTTCACCGGCAGAGGACGTCAGTGAATCGTGAACAGTCTGCAGGTGCCTGAGCTGGACTGTTCAGGGAACCGGAACGGGTGCGGTGACGAACCGGGTCCGGCACGTTCACGTGCCGGACCCGACCGTGTCAGCCATTCATGGCCGCCCAGAACTCCTCGAAGGACATCTGGCGATCGCCGTTGGTGTCGAGCGAGTCGATCAGCTCCTGGGCCTGCGACTCGGTGATTTCCGAGCCCTCCAGCTCCGCTACGACCTTCCGGTACTCGTCCGCGGTGACCAGGCCGTCCCCGTCGATGTCGTAGCGCTCGAAGACCTTCCGCGCCGCCGTCTCCACGATGTCTGTCATGTGCTCCACCCTTCTTTGATCTTTGCTGACGGGCCCAGATTATCCGTCCGCCCGGAGCAGCGCGGACGCTGCCCCACCTGCCCACCTGCCCACCTGCCCGGCTGTCGCGGGCCAAGCGCGTTCCGAGGCTCATGACTCCACCGCGGCCGCGAAACAGGAGCTCGCGTCCGGGCTCGAAATCCTGCGTCCTGCACATCAGCGCCTGCTCAGTCGGACACTGCCGCCCGCCACGTCCACGAGGTGCGGCGGGGGCGTCCTTCCAATTCGCCGCGACCGGTGCACCAGAGGAGGACCTGGGCCGGGTCACCGGTCGGGGCATCGGGGAAGAGGCGGCTGAGCACCGCGGCGCACAGCGATGTCGGGGGCTGCCACTGCGCCCCCAGCCCCACGGTGATGTCTTTGGTGTGCAGGAGAACCTCGGCGACACCCATTGCCGCGAACCCCGCCGGGTCGCACGGCCCCCAGTGCCAGGCCCGCGTATGTGGATCTGCCGTGACCAGAGCGCTGCTGAGCAGCCGTCCGCAGGCGCTGACCACCTGAAGTACCTCGCGCGGAGCGATGCCTGGTTGGACGGTGAGGTCGAACGGCAGGTAGGCCCCGGCGGGGCGACTCGCCACTTGCCCGGCGTAGGCCATCAGGTCGTGCGCGACGTGTGCGGCCGTCGTCCAGCAACTCCACTCCAGCGAACCCGCCGGTACCGCCCAGTTCTCCGTGTCGTGCTGGCCGAGCACCCGCATCATTTCGGCCACGGCCTCGTCGACCTCTCGGTCGTCCATGCAGCGCATCCCGAGATGCTAGTGCGGTGATGGAGCAGGTCCACGGGGTTTTCCGGTCACCGATTCAGACCGCTGAAGGATCGCTCGTCGGGCATGCCGGATGTCAGTCCCTGCTGACAGTGGGTATCCAGCATGCATGCGCAAGCAGTCGCATACCTTGCCGCTGTTCCGGCGCCATCCGCACCCAGCCACCACAGTTCACCGCCAACTGAAGGAATGGGAGTGCCGTACATCATGATTCGCGCCGGCCTGGCCGCTGAGCTGAGCCGTCGCGCCGATACCGACCGGCGAGCCCGCAATCGATGGAGCCAGACGGGCGAGGCCGGGGACCTCGCACGGATTGATGCCGACAACACAGCCTGGATCAAGTCCGTCATCGCCGAGCACGGCTGGCCCGGTACCGCCCTGGTGGGCGACCGGGGCGCCGACGAGGCATGGCTCCTGGTCCAGCACGCCGATCGCGCCCCTGAGTTCCAGGGCCAGGCTCTGCAACAGCTGAAATCCGCCGTCGAGGCCGGCGACGCACCAGCCCGGCACCTCGCCTATCTCACCGACCGCGTCCTGGTCGGCGCCGGGAAGCCCCACCTCTACGGCACGCAGTACGCCGACGACGGCAACAGCCTGCGACCCCAGCCCGTCCAGGATCCCGACGGCCTCGACGAACGGCGCGCCGCGATGGGCCTGGACAGCGCCGCCGCATACGACCAGTGCATGCGAAAGACGTACTCAAGCGGAAACAGCGGCCGCCCGGACGCTCGCGACAACCCCTGCCGCCCTGGACGACCGGACGGACCTCCCCGAGTAACGCCTGAAGGGCCCCGCTATGCGAACTGTGAGTCAAACAAGGGGGGAGCTGCCCAGCGTTAGGGAGCAGCCGAGCGAGGGACGCGCGACCTACTGTCCTCTCACGAAATGACCTCCAAGAGGGGTCAGATCACCCAAGAGTGGTCAGATCATCCGAGGCTGAATGACATCACCCCATCAGGGCTGATGTTCTAATCTGGCTGTCGACCAAAGGAGGCGGCACATGTCCGGCGTCACGGAGCTGATCTGCTATCCCGTCAAGGGATGCGCGGGCACGTCGATGAACGATGCGCTCCTCACGCCGGCAGGCCTCGCGCACGATCGCAGCTTCATGGTCATCAGCGAGGACGGGGTCTACCGCACCCAGCGACGCCACCCCCGCCTCGCCCTGATCCGTCCCGCCGTCAGCTCCGACGGCACCCGGCTCACGCTCGACTCGGCCGACACCACGGTCCGTTACGGAAAGGTGTGCCTCGATGTGACCACGTCCGCTCCGCGCCGCGACGTCGACCTGTTCGGCGCCGCCTTCCAGGGGATTGACCAGGGCGACGAAGTCGCCGCCTGGCTCTCGGAGTTCCTCGGCACCCCCAGCCGCCTGGTCCGCGTGCCACCCGAGCACGACCGCGTCGCCGACGGTCTGACACCAGGCCCCTCCGGCTACGCCGACAGCAGCGCCGTGCACCTGCTCTCCCGCTCCTCCCTTACCCTCCTCAACCGGCGGATGGCCGAACGGGATGCCCCGCCTCTGCCGATGAACCGCTTCCGCCCGAACATCGTCGTCGACAGCAGCCCTGGCGGCGGCGACGGCCATGACAGCGACGGCGGAGACTGGGCGTCCGTCCCGCACACCGAGGACCGCGCCCGCCGCATCACCATCGGCGGGGCCGAGTTGGGCTACGCCAAGCTCGCGGTGCGTTGCGCTGTCACCCTGGTCGATCAGGAGGCCGGGGCGCGGCAGGGGCGGGAGCCGCTGCGCACGCTCGCCGGCTATCGGCGGGCGGCGAGCGGGGGCGTGGTGTTCGGCGCGAAGTTCTCCGTGGCGCGGCCGGGGAAGCTGTCGGTGGGCGACGAAGTGGTCGTTCAGGAGTGGGGCGACGCCGAACTGTAGATCCTTGTGCCGGAATGTGTGCAGGCGTCGAAGGCAGATCAGTACGCATCCGAGGGTGGGGAACGCTTCGTGCCCCTGTGGGTGAAGGGAAGCGGCTCCCGCCCGTGGGCGGGAGCCGCAGGGGCGTCAGATGTGTGTCCGGCGTCGCTTTGTGTGTCCGGCTTCGTGATGGCCGATGGCCTTGTGTTCGGTTGTTCTGCTGATGGTGCTGCTCCTCAGCGAGTCGAAGGGGTCTTCAACTCGGAGGCGCAGGGTTCCGTTCGCTCTCTCCCTGCCGAGGCAGGGGTCGCAGGCTTGACCGGGGAGGGACGCGGTTCACCGCCGCTCTTGGCGGGCGATTACTTCCGGCTCCAGCTTCACCAGAGAGGCGCTTGCGGCTCTGGATCCGGACCACGACTGGGTTTGTGTATTTGTCCCAGCCACTGTCACGCGGGTGTTCCACGTGCCGCCGGTAGGTGTCCATCCGGTCTCACTGCCGTCGGCGTCGTCCCCCGTCAGGCAGCACCAGCAGTGGCATGCTTCATCGTGATCACGCCACCTCCTTCATCTTCCGGACCTCCGCCGCACGTCGGGTGGGTGGGCTGCGGAGGCTCCCTCCAGCGTATTCGGACCCCGGAGTCCGTCTCGATGGTCGGTGTTCGGCGGCTGCCGGGGCCCGGGACGGAGTGAGAGGCAGGCCGGCCAGGCTCTTGCTGCCCCAGCTGCCCCAGCTGCCCCAGCTGCCCCAGCTGCCCCGGCTGCCCCGGCTGCCCCGGCTGCCCCGGCTGAGCAGGCGGGCATGAGGGGTGATCGCAGCCCACCCGCCAGCGGCTCCGGGGTGCCGGCCGACCCTTATCGTCGCTTCGTCGGGACTGGCTGGAGTGCGGGCCAGCGAGCGAGCATTCGTTGGCGCATAGCGGTGCTGAGGCTGCTCACGCCGCTGAGAGAGGTGTGGTCGGCCGTCAACCCTCCAACAACCCCGAGCCGATGGACGAGCCGTTGCCGTGCGGTCGCGGTGCCCCACTTCCAGTCCCGGTGCGGAATCCGAGCCAGGTGATCAGTGCCTTCGCGGTGGGCCCGCTCAACCAGCGCGTCGCCACGGAGCAGCCATCCGACGCACGCGTCAGCGAGCCCCTCCTGCAGCTGGGAGCCGGTCATGGCGCGCCACTCATTGCGATACGCGCGCTCCGCCCGTTCCAGCAGCCGCTCCGAGGCTGAAGTGACACACCAACAGGTCGGAAAGCCGATGCGCAGGTAGGCGAGTTCCATCAAGCCGCTGCCCAGCGACGCTTGCTCGAAGTCGATGAATCTGACCCCCGTGGCGGTGTGGAGATCGTTACCGGGACAGGGGTCCCCGTGGAGAAGGGCATGCCCGGATGCGTGGTCCAGCCGTTTCACGAGGTCATGGAGTTCGCCGGACACACCAGAAGTGACGGGAACCTCCAGAGCCCCGGCCAGGCGTAGGAACGACTCGATATCGGCCTGGTTCGGGCCCTGCCACCGGGGGAGTACGCCAACGTCCTCCGGGCGGGGGGTGGCGTGCAGTCGTGCCAACGCGGCTGCATAGTCGACGATCCAGTCGTCGGCCGGGCGTCGGTGAGCCAGATGCTCCAGTACCAGGACCCGTTCGCCGGGGACGGTTGCCAGTAACGCGGGCACCACGGGAATTTCAGCTCGGGCGGCGATCCTCAGGGCGGCCACCTCGCGGGCGTATCGCTCGTCGGCATCAGGACCGTCGACGATCTGCTTCACCACCGCCGTTGCCTCTGGCAATTCGACGCGCCACACACGCGAGCGAGGGCTGCTGCCCAGTCTGCGAGAGCGCCTGGGCGATCCCAGCTCGGCCTTTAACTCGCTCCCGAACGGCAGTCGCGACCACATGGCCTCATCCTTCCACGCGGCCGAACGAGCGTACGGCTACTGTGCTCAGCGAGTTCAGGGGTTTGTGTCTGACACACCGTCAATTCGACTCGGCCGTCGGCTGGGCGGTCGTCTTCCGGAGTAAGCGCGGAACCGATCGACGCCTTCATGTGGGTCCGCGAGCACGTCGGCGATGATGATGTGCTCCGGCGTACGTGTCCGGCCGTGCCTCAAAGGTCTCCCCGGACGGTAGCTGCCTTCTCACCCCGCGCGGAACGTTGTCATCGTACGATCGGACATCGCTGCGACAAGGGGGTCTGATGCGGCGTCGTGACGAGTTGGTGGACTTGTTGGACGAGTTTCTGCAACGGGTCAGGAACTCGCGGGATCCGTCACAGGCGTTGATGCCGGGCATCAACGCACTTGCCGCCGAGCTGGAGCGGAGCCTCGATGCATCAGCGAGCGCGGACACGCGGAGCCTCGACGCATCAGGGACCACGGACACGCCGGCCAGGCACGCGCTGGGCTGGTTGAAGTGGTACCAGTTCCAGGCCCTGCCGGAGGGGCCGCAGCAACGGGCGGTGCTCGAAGAGGCTCTGGAGCATCTCACCCCGGCCGCGATCACCATGGGGCTGTGGGAACTGCCCGAACCGCTGCTGCCCGCGCTGGCGGACAGGGCCGCACCGAGCTTGATCACCGTACTCGAGTACGCCGCGGCCGGTTCCGACACGACCCTGCTCTCCTATGTCGTCGATCACTGGATCCATCTGGTGAACGCCACCCCGGAACGCCACCCGGAACGGCCACACCGCCTGGCGATCATCTGCGGCGCGTTCTGGATGCGCTTCTCGCGGACCGGGGACCCCCGGGATCTCGACGACGCGCTGGCCACCGGGCGACGAGCCGTGGAGATCGCCTCGCGGCGCCGTGATCTGGTGATGGGCCTGTCGAATCTCGGCGCCGCGCTCAAGAGCAGATACGAACACACACGCGCCGAGGCGGATCTGGACGAGGCGGTGACGGTCGCCCGGCGGGCCGTTGACGCCGCCGACGGCTTTCCGGGGCAGAGCCCCATGCTGACGAACCTCGGCGCTGTCCTTCAAACCCGCTTTGATCTCAGGGGCAGTTGGGAAGATCTGGCCGAGGCGACGACCGTGGTCCGACGAGCCCTCGCGGCCGCCACCGCGGACGACCCCAACCGCGCGGCGATGCTCAACAACCTCAGCACCGCGCTTCGGCACGGGTTCGACCGTACGAAGATGATGGCCGACCTGGATGAGGCGGTACGCGTCGGCCGCGAGTGCGTGGCAGCCGGCACGGCGCATCCCGACCTGGCCATGTATCTGACGACCCTGGGCAAGGCGTGCCAGGGGTGGTTCGAGCAGACGCGGTTGGCGGAGCACCTGGACGAGGCCGTGGAGGTGCTGCGGCGGGCGGTCGAAGCCACGCCGGCGAACCATGGCGAGCGGGTCTCGCGCCTGGTGGATCTCGGCAAGGCCCTGCGCTCTCGTTTCGGCCTGACCAGCAGCCAGGAGGATCTGGACGAAGCGGTGGCGGTACTGCGTCAGGCGGCCACCGCCACATCTCCGCACTCGGCACAGCGCACCCTCCGCCTCCTGGACCTCAGCATGGTGCTGAAGGAGAGCTTCGCGTCCACCCGGGCACCGGCGGTGTGCGACGAAGCGGTCGCTGTGGCCCGGCAAGCCGTCGAGTCGACCGCCGACGACAGCGACCGTTCCGGCCGGACGCTGATGCTCGCGAACCTCGGATCCATGCTGCTGACCCGCCACGAGATGATGAACGGGGCGGCAGATCTGGACGAGGCCGTCGCACTGTGCCGTCAGGCCGTCGACAACGCGACGGATGACGACCCCTACCGCGAGGCCGCTCTGATCGTCCTCGACACCGCACTGTGGACACGCTTCGAACGGCTCGCAACGCCTGAGGACCTCGACTCGGCGATCACCATTCGGCAACTGATCGTCGAGGCGACCTCGGCGGGGCGCGCCGAGCGGTGCGCGCGGCTGCAGAGCCTTTCCGCGGCGCTGGTCCGGCGTTTCCAGCGCGCGGAAGAGGCGCTCGGTGATCTGAACGGGGCGTTGACCGTCGAACGCGAGGCCCTGGAAGCCGCAGGGGAGGGTTCCGAGCGCACCGTCTGTCTGGCGAACCTCTGCAGCGCGCTGTACATCCGCTTCGACCGCCTGGGCGACCGGGAAGACCTGAACGAGGCGGTCGCCCTCGGCCGTCTGGCCGTTGAGGCGGCGGATGACACACCTGAACACGATCTCGAAGTTCTGCTGAACCTGTCCACGGTGCTGCACAGACGCTCAGGACTGACGAGATCAATGCAGGATCTCGATGAGGCGGTCGGCTTCGCTCGCCGCGCCGTCGAGGTAACCGCGCGGCGGAAGCCGGACGGCAATTCGTCTGGAGCAGGCGAGGCGTTCACTGCCGAGGGACGGGCCGCCAGACTGGTCATCGGAAGGGGCTTCGAGCATGCCGCCCGCTTGGACTTGCTCGCCGACTGCCTCAAGGACCGTTTCGGGCGGACTCGCTCGCTGGCCGACGCGGAGGAAGTGGTCGAGGTACGCCGTCGGGCCGTCGAGGCCACGGCCGCGGACGACATCGGGCGGGCAAGGCGCCTGTCGGCTCTCAGCTTCGCGTTCCGGCTCCGCTTCGAACGTGTCGGGGAGAGTGCGGACCTCGACGAGTCCGTCGAGGCCGGGCGCCGGGCAGTCGATGCCGCCTTCGCCGAGGACCCCCAGCGCGCCGGCTACCTCACGTCCTTGAGTAACGCCCATCATTTCCGGTTCCAGTGGAACAGTGACGCGGCGGATCTCGAAGCGGCTGTGGAATTCGGCCGTCAGGCCGTCGAACTCGCACCGGAGAACAGTGAGGCACGGGTGCAGGGTCTCTCGAACCTGTGCCACCTTCTCCAGGGCCGCTCCGACTTCGCCAGGAATGCGAGGGACCTCGACGACGCGGTGGACGCGGGACGCGAGGCCCTCGACGAAGCTGCCGCCGACGATGCCAACCGACCCGGAGCGCTGCTGGTGACAGCAGCAGCCCTGCGGTCCCGATTCCTCCGCGACGAGGCTGCCGTCGACGGAGACGAAGCGCTGCGCATCATCACCGAGTTGGTCCACCGCGAGACCGCGCCTCCGAGCCTGCGCATCCAAAGCGCCCGTCTCATCGAGGGGCTGGCCGTCTCGCCCGCCCTCACGGCGGAACTGCTGGAAACCGTGGTCCTTCTGCTGCCCGAACTCGCCTCGCACCGTATGCGACGCGCTGATCAGCAGCATGCCCTCGCGTCGGCCGGCGCTTTCGCCGACGGTGCCGCCGCTGCCGTGCTGGCCGACACGACGCGTCCGCTATCGGAGCGTGCGCAGCGCGCCCTCTCCCTGCTGGAGGCGGGACGCGCGGTCCTCCTGGGCCAGACCCTCGACGCTCGCAGCGACCTCGCCGAACTGCGCCGCGTCCACCCCGCGCTCGCGGCACGTTTCGCAGAGCTCAGGGAGAGCCTCGACCGCGATATCGAGCCCCTTCATGCCAAGAACATCGGGGAGGAAGTGTCAGAGGACCGCGTCGATACGGCCGCACAGATGACGGCGCTGCTCGGCCGGATCCGCGCTCTGGACGGCTTCGCCGACTTCGCCCTGCCGCCCACCCCGGACGAGCTGCGATCCGACGCCGGGCAAGGCCCGATCGTCACCTTCACCCTCCACGATCGGCACAGCCATGCCCTGCTGCTGACGGCGGACGGCATCACCGCGCTGCACCTGCCCGCCCTGACGCCGCGAGCAGTGATCGACCACGTCAACGCCTTCCATGTGGCGCTGCGCGAGGCAACCGATCCACACGCAACCCGCATCGCCGCACAGGCCACTCTCACCGACGTACTGAAGTGGCTCTGGGACAGCGCCGTCGGGCCGGTCCTCGCCGCCCTCGGCCACGACGCCACTCCGCCCGAGGGCGCCGCCTGGCCGCGTCTTTGGTGGGCTCCCAGTGGACGCCTTGGTCTACTGCCCCTGCACGCGGCCGGTCACCACGACGACCCCGACTCCGGCGCTCGCCGTACGGTCATGGACCGTGTCGTGTCCTCGTACACCCCCACCATCAGAGCCCTGCGTCATGCGCGCCGCCATCAGACCGTCCCCGGGGCGGACCGCTCGCTTGTCGTCGCGATGCCGAACACACCGGGGTTGCCGCAGCACGGGCTGCTCCAACACGTCGAGGCCGAGGTCGAGTTGCTCGCCCGACTGCTCCCCGACCCCTTGGTGCTGATCGAGCCGGACCCGGACCCGGCTCCCGACGCCGACCACGGCCCGTTTCCCACCCGGGACTTGGTCCTGGCGGAACTTCCCGGCCGCGCCATCGTGCACTTCGCCTGCCATGGCGACCACGACCTCCAGGACCCCTCGGCCAGCCGGCTTCTCCTGCACGACCACGAGCGCAGTCCCCTGACCGTCGGCAGTCTGGCCGGGGCCGACCTCGAAGGCGCCCAGCTCGCCTACCTTTCGGCGTGCCACACCGCTCTGAACGCCGCTGACCATCTGCTGGACGAGGCGATGCACCTGGCGGGTGCCTTCCAGCTCGCCGGCTTCCCGCAGGTCGTCGGAACGCTGTGGATGGTGGACGACGAGGTCGCCGTCGACATCGCCGAGGATTTCTACTCCGCGCTCCGCGATCCCCGGACCGGGACGCTGCATCTCGGCCGCGCCGCTGAGGCCCTGCACCGTGCCGCCCGCAATCAGCGGGACCGGTATCGCCGCACGCCCTCGCTGTGGGCCGCGCACCTGTACACCGGCGCTTGACGGCGGTCAGACCGTCCCGAGGATGATCTTCTTGATCGACGGCAGATACCGGACCGTCGGATCGTCTCCGTGCGACAGCGGGCCGGGGTGCAGAAGGGTGGCACCGAACTCGGGGGCATCCGGCCGCGGGCCGTGCAGCCCGAAGGGAGTGCCGTCGCCGTTCACCTCGGGAGACGTGGCGTACACCGGCCCGGCGAGGCGCAGCCCGCTCGCTGTCTCGGTCCCTGCGGACGCAGAGCCGAGAAGGACCAGCGCATCGATCTCCAAGCCGTGGTCCCTCGCCGCGAAACCGGCCACGAGCCCGCCGTAGCCGTGTCCGATGACCGTGATCCGCGCCGGGGAGGACCTCCCGCTCCAGTGCTCCGCCGTCACCCGTCGATCCACGATGAACCTGGCCAACCGGGTCGCACCCTGCGCGGCGAACGCCGGATCGCGGGCCTCTGCGGGCGACGTGGGTGTTCGGTAGTCGACCCATGTGATGACCGAGACGGAATCGTCGTCCGGTCCCGACGAGAGCTCACGGCAGAGGAACTCGGCACGGAGCAGGAGTGGATCGAGGCCGGACGGCCACGCGCCGACACCAGGGATGACGATGACGACATGCTGCGCGTGGTCCGGGTTGTTCCTCGCTATGACAACCCGCCCATCGGCATCGAAACCCAGGAGAAGAACACGCTCCTCACCGGAAGCGTCGTCTGCTTCTCCAAAGCGCCCCACCTGTGTCATGTGCCGCAGTCTGCACGACAGTTGACACGAACACAATGCCGCTCAGGCAGCGGCGAACGCAGTCATTCGACGACGGGAACCGGTGGGTCGTCGAGCTGCCGCCGGTTCAGTTCCCCTCCGATCTCGGCGGCCCGGCGGACCCATGTGGTCGGGCCCGGGTGAGGCGCGCCAAAGGGCCCGACGGTGCTTACGAGGCCGGTTCCGAGGCAGGTGGCGGGCTGCTCAACCGTCGCATGATCGCCCCACCGAGCGGTGGGCCCATCGGTTGTTCCTCGATGCGTAGCTTGTCGGCCAGGTCCGTCAGGTGAAGGCGCACGGATGCCTCCAGCAGGGCGGCATAGGTGTCCGAGGCCGTACGGAGGCGACGTGCGGAGATGACCACGAGCGTCATGGCGAGTGGCGCCGCGGGCCACCACCACCAGGCCAGGGGCAGATAGAGCAGGGACCATCCGCCAAGAACGGCGGCCCGTGTCAGCGCGGCTCGGGCCCCACCGATCTCAGCGCGTATCTCCTCCGACAGCACGAGCCATAGGTGCGGCCAGACGGCGAGCAGATTGACGTGTGCGTCCCGGTCCAGCCGGATGGCGGCGGCATGGATGCGGTCGCCGCTCCAGGTAGGTCGCTCAGGCCGCTCCACGGAGATGCGTTCGCACTTGCGGGCCGCACGATGACGCTCCCGGGGGTTGGGCCGGTCGGTCGGACGAGGAGCGCGTTCACGGAGCCGCAGGTCTTCGTACTCCGCCCGAACCGCGTCCCAGCGACGCTGCCTGCGTGCCACGCAGCGCTCCGCCAACTCGCCGAACGGCCACGGCCAGGCCCCCCAGCCAGTGGCCAGGGCGACCCGCTCGACAGCGGAGCCGAGACACTGGGCGGCCAATCCGGCGGCGGCCGCACCGGCCAGGACGGCAGTCAGCAGCACGACCTGGCCGCCCACCGTCGTCACCTGGGGAGCCCGGGCGGCGTCCGAGATCGCGCGGGTGAGCCGACCCAAGTCCAGCGCGGCACCGTGCCCCAGGGTGTGTCCGGCTGCGGTGACCGCCAGGTAGAGCGCGCCCGGCAGTACGAGGAGCGCCAGCCACCGCTCGGCCAGCTTCTTGCCGAGTTCGCCGAGCAGCCCTCCCACTACGGGAGCCTCTCGCGGATCAGCGCCGTCCCGGTGGGGGCGAACCCGCAGTGTGGCACTTCACCGTCCACCTCATGACCGGATCGGCCGATGCACAGCTGCAAGGGACACCGGTACACGATGTCCACATCACCAACGCCCGCCGGCAGCACACTACGGCCGGCTCCTCCGTACACCCCTAACGGGTCGCCCGCACGTCGAACTGCCGTGTGCAGGGAGTCCAGAAGGGCGCTGAGCGAGCCGTCGTCCGAGGCAGGGCGACCGACCGCGGCTTCGAGAGCACGCAAGGCGTTGCCGTCCTCGTCGAGCAGCACAGCGAGTTCATCCCGATGTCGGCACACGTACGACAGCGCCTTGGCGATCCTCAGTCCGGCTGCTTCCGCCCGGCTCGTCATGCAGAACTCCGTCCCTGCGCGTCGTTGCATCCCCTGGGGCCCAGGTGGCCATTCTTGCTCCAGGAGTGAGGGCGCACGTCCGGGTTCGGCGAAGTCCCGCAAGCCCCGCCCGGTGACTGCCCGTTCGCGATGTCCTTCCGACCGGTGCGGGGACGCGAAGGTGCCTGCTCCAGCCGTCAGGACACAGTCGACGAGACTGCCGCTCGTGCCGGCAGGTTCCCGCACTCTGCAACGGGATCTCGTGGACCTTGTGGGCCTTGTCCTGGCGCCGCTTTCGGTCAGCACCCTGGGCTTATTCCTGGTCTGACCTGACAGATCGCCGGTCAGGGGGAATGATTGGGTGTCATGAGCACCGCAGGGGGTTTTGAGCATCCGCCGATCTACGACCGTTTGGTCAGAGAGCGCGGCGACATCGTGGCCGAGGCGCGTGAGGTGGCCGAACAGATGGAGCGCCACGTCCGGCAGGCAATGGGGGACTGGACCGAGTTGCGGCCGCGCCTGCGGGAGAACGATGGGGGAGCGCGTGCCGGTTCCGCATTCGGCTGAGTGCGCCGCGGTGAGCCCGGCCGCCAGATCAGCAGGCGACCTTCGCCGCTAGTTCGTCCACGTCGGCGTCTTCCTCCAGCGGCAGAGCAATGCCCTCTACTGCGGTGTCAGCAGCAGGTCATCCGCGAAGCACCAGGCCCAGTCTTCGCCCGGTTCGAAGGACCGGGCGAGGTGATGGCCGGCTTCCGTACGCGCGTGAGCGCGTGCGTGCCGGTGGGGAGAGCTGTCGCAGCAGCCGACATGACCGCAGGCCAGACACTCACGGAGGTGGAGCCAGGTACTGCCGATCCTCAGGCAGTCCTCGCAGCCCTCAGTCGTGGACGGAGCCACCTCACGTACTTCGCCGAGATGGGCACACTCACGCCGCGTGGGCTTTCCCTCTGCGTCGGCGGTGACCTGCCAGGCAGCATTCGGATCGCTCATGCGGTGGACGATAGTGGAGTGGAGGGTGCAGGCCGTGTAGCCGGTCGGACTGGTCGGCCGCCGTGTTCCTCCGTGCCGCGCGGCTCGTCGCCGGCAGGGGGCCGACTGGGGGCACCTTCGCGAGTGCCCGTAGTGGTGTTCGAGACGCCTCGTTCTCGGGCCGGCTGAGGAGCTTCTCCAGGCGCTGTTTCACCAGGATTCTCCAAGGAAGCCCAGGGCTTTAGCCCTGGGAGGAAAGGGCCCTTGGTGCGGAGCCGCGTAGCGGTGGAGTTCTCTGCGGATCTGTCGGTACCTCAACTTTCCCTCCCAAGACCATTCCTACTAGGTTGCTCTGCGTGAAGATCGTCGCGCAGGTGAAGTT
>NZ_JBIRGO010000005.1:0-516978 GCF_044328065.1 Streptomyces sp. NPDC017993 | reverse complement strand
CCGCCGTGGGGGTGGTGGGCCGGGCTTTCAGCGGGGGCCGCCCCGGGGGGCCCCCCCGGGGGCGGGGGGGGGGGGTGCGGGCTTCGGCCCCCGTCCCCCGCCGCTCGCGTCGTTGCCCCTTCTTCCCCTCCCCTTCCCCCGGCCCTCCTCTCCCCGGCCGCATTCCGCTTTCGCCCGGCGCCGGACGACCCAGCTGCCGCCGTTCGTGCCACTCCGGCTGCTCTGATCAGGCAGGGCTTCCCGGTCGGGAGGGTTGCTTGCGACGCCCTCGGGGTACGACCGCCTACGACCGATTTGTTCAACCGATCGGCCTTGTCACGCGGGAGGGAACAGCATGATCTGGGAAGCGCTCGGCGCCGTGATCGTCGGATTCGTCATCGCCCTGTCCGCCACGCGATGGCTGTCCGACCGATTCCCCGCGCGCACCCTGACCCTGGCCACGGGCCCGGTCGCCGCGCTGTTCGGCGCGCTGCTGACCCGCTCGATCCTCGGGCCCGGATACCCCGCCCAGGTGCTGGTCGCCGCGCTCGCCATGAGCGCGGCCCTGCTCTCGGTGCTGCTCCGCCCGGGGCGGAGCGGTTCGACGGCGCTGAAGAGCCACCGCACCGCCTGAGGGCCGCCCTGCGGCCCGCGCCCCACCGGGGCTCCGCAGCGACGAAGGACCGGCGGCCCGCAGGCCGCCGGTCCCTGACGGACGTCGCGCTTGGCGTTACGCCGCGAGCCCGAGCGCCGCCATCCGCTTGGTGTGCGCCTCGGTGATCCGCGAGAACATCCGGCCGACCTCGGCCAGGTCGAAGCCGTCGGCCACCCCGCCGACCAGCATCGTGGAGAGCGAGTCGCGGTCCGCGACGACCCGCTGCGCCTGGGACAGCGCCTCGCCCATCAGCCGCCGCGCCCAGAGCGCGAGCCGCCCGCCGACCCGCGGCTCGGCCTCGATCGCTGCGCGGACCTTCTCGACGGCGAACGACGCGTGGCCGGTGTCGTCCAGGACGGCCAGCACCAGGCCGCGGGTGTCGGAGTCCAGCCGGGCCGCGACCTCGCGGTAGAAGTCACTGGCGATCGAGTCACCGACGTACGCCTTGACCAGGCCCTCCAGCCAGTCCGACGGCGCGGTCTGGCGGTGGAACTCGTCCAGCGCCGCGGCGAACGGCTCCATCGCCTCGTTGGGCTCCGCCTCGATCTGCGCGAGCCGCTCCCGCAGCCGCTCGAAGTGGTGGAACTCGGCCGATGCCATCTTGGCCAGTTCGGCCTTGTCGTCCATCGTCGGTGCGAGCTTGGCGTCCTCGGCCAGCCGCTCGAAGGCGGACAGCTCGCCGTACGCGAGCGCGCCGAGCAGGTCGATCACGGCCGCGCGGTAGTGCGGGTCGGCGGATGCCTGCGCCCAGTCCTGGGCGGCGATCCCGGTGTGTTCTTGCGCGTCAGCAGCGGCGTTGTCAGGCGTCTCCATGACGGGCACAATAGCCCGCTCGGCCGCCGGGGGAAGGCCCTGGTCAGCCACCCAGGCACACCGTACGGACGTCCGGCGTGCCGGGCGCCGCGGCGCCCGGCAGGACGTGAGGAATTCCTCACTCATACAAGCCTTCGGGTGCCGCGCTCCATCCGGGGTACAGTGGTATTGGACCCGCCGAGTATCGGTGGGTCGTTCCACGAATGCGGATGCCCGGTCGGTGGCCCGATCGGCTCCAAACCGACCGCCCTCCCCCGCGGCGCGTACGCCAGACGTACGGACCGCAAGAGGGACACCGCTCGCGGCTGGAGTGCCTGAGCGTTGGCAGTGGTCCCGCGCCATCCGGCTGTATCAAGCCGGCCCCCGTACGAACCCGTACGAAGGTGCGGTACGACCCCCTTCGCCGCCTCACGCCGCGTCTCACAGAAGAGGCAAGATTCTGTCTACGTTCCGAGACCTCGGGATTTTCCCCGAGACCGCCGAAGCCCTTGAGGCCGTCGGCATCGTTTCCCCCTTTCCCATCCAGGAGATGACGCTCCCCGTTGCCCTCTCCGGCAGCGACGTCATCGGCCAGGCCAAGACCGGCACCGGCAAGACCCTGGGCTTCGGCCTGCCGCTGCTGGAGCGCGTCACCGTCCCGGCGGATGTCGAGGTGGGCCGCGCCCGGCCCGAGCAGCTGACCGAGGCGCCCCAGGCCCTCGTCGTCGTACCGACCCGCGAGCTGTGCCAGCAGGTCACCAACGACCTCCTCACGGCGGGCAAGGTGCGTAACGTCCGGGTGCTCGCCATCTACGGCGGCCGTGCCTACGAGCCGCAGGTCGAGGCCCTGAAGAAGGGCGTCGATGTCGTCGTCGGCACCCCCGGCCGGCTGCTCGACCTCGCGGGCCAGAAGAAGCTCAACCTCTCCGAGGTCAAGAGCCTGGTCCTGGACGAGGCCGACGAGATGCTGGACCTGGGCTTCCTGCCCGACGTCGAGCGGATCATCCAGCTGCTGCCGGCCAAGCGGCAGACGATGCTGTTCTCCGCGACGATGCCCGGCCAGGTCATCTCGCTGGCCCGCCGCTACATGTCGCAGCCCACGCACATCCGCGCCGCCGCGCCGGACGACGAGGGCCAGACCGTCGCCAACACCACCCAGCACATCTTCCGCGCCCACTCCATGGACAAGCCGGAGATGGTCTCCCGCATCCTCCAGGCCGACGGCCGCGGACTGGCGATGGTGTTCTGCCGTACGAAGCGCACCGCCGCCGACATCGCCGACCAGCTCGCCAAGCGCGGCTTCGCGTCCGGCGCGGTGCACGGTGACCTCGGCCAGGGCGCCCGCGAGCAGGCGCTGCGCGCCTTCCGCAACGGCAAGGTCGACGTCCTGGTCTGCACCGACGTCGCCGCTCGCGGCATCGACGTCGAGGGTGTGACGCACGTCATCAACTACCAGTCCCCCGAGGACGAGAAGACCTACCTGCACCGCATCGGCCGTACGGGCCGCGCGGGCGCCAAGGGCACCGCCGTCACGCTCGTCGACTGGGACGACATCCCGCGCTGGAAGCTGATCAACAAGGCGCTGGACCTGCCGTTCGACGAGCCGGAGGAGACCTACTCGACCTCCCCGCACCTCTACGAGCTGCTGAAGATCCCGCAGGGCACCAAGGGCGTGCTGCCGCGTGCCGAGCGCACCCGCGCCGGCCTGGCCGCCGAAGAGGTCGAGGATCTGGGCGAGACGGGCGGCCGTGGCCGTGGCGGCCCGCGCAAGGCCGCCGCCGTCGCCGAGGTGGAGGAGCGCCCGGAGCGCACCCGCACCCCGCGCCAGCGCCGCCGCACCCGTGGCGGAACGGCGCTGGACGGCGCGTCCGCCGCCGAGGCCAAGGCCACCGGCTCGCTGGACGCCGCCGAGGGCTCCGAGGGTGCCACCGAGGCACGCCAGCCGCGGCGCCGCCGCCGGACCCGTGGTGCCGCGCAGGGTGGTGCCGGCGCGCCGGCCGCCGTGCAGGCGTCCGAGGTGGCAGGCCCCGTCGCCGACGCCGCCGACGCGGCGGAGGCCCCCGCCAAGCCGCGCCGTCGCCGGACCCGCGCCGCGCGCCCCGAGACGGGCGAGGCGGCCGCGGTCGCCACGGCCGAGGGCACTGCCGTGGCCCCCGAGGCGGTCGCCGCGACGGACGCCGTCGAGGCGCCCGCCAAGCCGCGCCGCCGCACCCGGGGCGCCGCCAACGCCGCCGCGGAGACCGTGGTGGAGAGCGTGCAGGCCGTGGTGGACACCGCTCCGGCCGAGGACGCCGCGCCGGTCAAGCCCAAGCGGACCCGCAAGAGCGCCGCCGCCAAGGCCGCCGAGGCCGCGGTGGACACCGCCGAGGGTGCCGCGCCGGTGAGTGACGAGGCCGCTCCGGCCAAGCCGAAGCGGACGCGTAAGGCCGCCGCGGCCAAGCCGGCCGCCGAGGCCACGGTCGACCCGGCCGAGGACGCCGCGCCGGTCAAGCCCAAGCGCACCCGCAAGAGCACGGCCGCCGCGAAGTCGACGGAGGCCGAGCCCGCCGCGGACGCCCCGGCCAAGCCCAAGCGGACCCGCAAGGCCGCCGCCAAGCCGGCGGCGGACGCGACGGACGCAGCCGCGGTCGAGGGCGAGGCCAAGCCGGTGCGCCGGCGCACCCGCGCCAAGGCGCCGGCCGCCGAGGCCACGCCCGAGAGCTGATCCGGATGCCCCGAACGGCCCGGCCCCGCCTGTTGCGGGGGCCGGGCCGTCGGCGTTTTCGGCTGCGGCGGCCCGTGGTATGAGGTGCGTGCAAGAGCCGCTCCCCCCGGACGGCAGCTCCGCGGACCGCCGGGCCACGGAGCCGCCCGGGGCCGTCTGCCGTAACTGCTGCGCCTGTGCCGCGGCCGCGGGTCCGTCCCGCTAACCTCACCTCATGAGCAGGCCGCCCACTCTCACGTTGCCCCCGTGCGCCCGCGCATACCGACTCGACACCGAGCGCGGTGAGTTCGCGGTCCACGACGCCCGGCCCGCCGGCGCCCCGGTCGGCACCGCCCTGCTGGTGCCCGGATTCACCGGCAGCAAGGAGGACTTCATCGTCCTCCTCGCTCCGCTCGCCGCCGCCGGATTCCGGGTGGTCGCGGTCGACGGGCGGGGACAGCACGAATCCCCCGGGCCGCGCACCGAATCGGCGTACGCCCAGAAGGAGTTGGCGCTGGACGTCCTCGCCCAGTCACGGGCGCTGGGTGCCGGCGAGGAGACGCCCCTGCATCTGCTGGGGCATTCACTGGGCGGGCTGATCACCCGGGCCGCGGTGCTGCTCGACCCGGCGCCGTTCCGCTCGCTGACCGCGCTCAGTTCGGGTCCGGGCGCCATCGACGGCCCGCAGCAGGGCCGGGTGCAGACGCTGATCGACGCACTCGGCCGGTGGGACATGGAGTCGGTCTGGCAGGCGATGCGGGCACTGGATCCGCCGGAGGCGGCGGATGCCGCGACGCCGCCGGAGATCGGCGAGTTCCTGCACCGCCGTTGGCTCAACACCGTGCCCGAGCAGCTGGTCGTGACCGGCCGGCAGATGATCGAGGAGCCCGACCGGGTGGCCGAGCTGGCGGAGCTGCCGACTGCCACGCACGTCGTCTCCGGCGCCGTGGACTACGCCTGGCCGGTGCCCTCGATGGACGCGATGGCCGAGCGGCTGTCCGCCCGCCGCACGGTGATCGAGGGGGCCGAGCACTCCCCGAACGTCGAGAACCCGCAGGCCACGGCCGAGGCGCTGGTCGGGTTCTGGCGGGAGAACGGGTAGCGGCGGCGGGTGGGCCGAGTGGCCGAGGGCGGCGGTGTCGGGAGGACAGCGGCGCCCGGCTCGGTGAGCATCGAGGGGAGCGGTCCTTCGGGCGGCCGCCCCCCGTTCCCGCATGGAGGGCATGAGCATGACCGAGAATCCGCAGCATGCGGCGCAGGGCATCGCGCTCACCTGCGTCTTCGACGCACGCCGCGACCTGGTGTTCCGGGCCTGGACCACTCCCGAGCACTTCGCCTACTGGTTCGGCGGGGGTCTGGAGGTGCCGGTGGACCGGATGACCATGGACGTCCGGCCGGGTGGCGCCTGGAGCCTGGTCATGCGGGCACCGGACGGCCGCGATCTGCCGTTCTCGGGGGTCTACCAGGAGATCGCGGCACCCGAGCGGCTGGAGTTCACGATCACGGACAGCGCGACGCCGACCGACCTCGAGGACGAGATCGTCCGCGTCACCCTCACCGACCTTCAGGGCCGCACCGAGATGGTGTTCCGCCAGGACGGCGGCAATCTCACCGCCGAGCAGTACAAGCAGGCGGAGGCGGGCTGGGCGGGCTTCTTCGACCGGCTCACCGAGCTGCTCGCCCGGGCCTGAGCCCGGTACGGGCCGCACGGCGGGCATCGCCCGGCTAGTACTGCCCCTGGACGTGCTCCCAGAAGCCGTCCCGCAGGACCCGCCGCAGGTCGGCGTGGCCGCGCAGCGAGTGCCGCAGCAGCGCCTCCGCGGCGGTCAGCAGTTCCTGGTCGACGATGCCGGGCAGATACGGGTGACCTGGCAGCAGCTCGGCGACCCACTCACGGCCGCGTTCGGCCAGCCACTGGGCGGCGATCCGGGCGCCGACGAAGCGCACCTCCTCGCGGGCGGGCGCCGGCCCCTCGCCCGCCGCCGGATCCACGCACTCGACGCCGGGCCGCCGCGTGACGTACGGCTTGCAGAAGTCCAGGTCGAAGGTGCGCTGACTGTCGACCTCCCACAGCAGCGGTTCGGCCTGGTTGCGGCCGCCGACGGCCTCGATGCCCCACAGGTGCACGCGCGCGCCGTAGCCCTGCGCCGCCTCCACCGCGGAGACCAGGTCCTCGTCGCCGCCGATGAGCACCGCGTCGCTGATCGCGCGGTGCCGGGCCAGCGACTCCAGGTCCGTACGGATGAGGGAGTCGACGCCCTTCTGCTGGTTGTTGGCGTTGAGGTTGCCGAGCCTGACCTTCACATCGGGCAGCTCGGCGATCCGCTGCTGCTCCTGGGTGTGGATGCGGCGGCGCGCGCCGTCGTACCAGTAGACCCGCAGCAGCCGGCTGTCGGGGAAGATCATCCGGGCTCGGTCGATGAACGCCTCGATGATGCCCTCGGCGTCCAGGTCGAACGCCCTGCGGTCCTCGGTACCGGTGACCAGCCGTCCGGCCGCGGCGTACACATAGCCCGCGTCCACGAAGGCGGCGTGGGTGGACGGGGTGGTCGCGACCTCGGCGAGGACCCGGGTGAGCAGCTCATTGGTGCGCTCGATGCCGGCCTGCAGCGCGGCGAGGTCTGGGGTGCCCGTGGGCTGGACGTCGTTCATACCGCGTCCATTGTCCGGGCGGTCACTCTGCGGGCACAACCGCTCTCGCTACCGGCGAGTACTTAGACCGTCGAAAATTTTCTTTAGCGTAGGGAATGATTCCTGGGGAACTCCTGTTGTAGCCCTACGGAAGGTCCGGCAGCGAAGCCGGGCAATCCAGATGAAAATAGTTCTCCTCAGGAGGATCACGGACGAAGGGAGAAGCCTGTGCGCTTCGAGATCATGCGTTTGGACGACGTCGATGGCACCGCCGTGGACAGCACCGTCGTGGACGCCGCCTCCGTCAATCGGATCGTGCAGCAGGCCGCATCGATCGGCCAGCGCATCTACATCCGCCCGGCAGAAACCGCCGCTCGCTAGCAACCGCACCGCCGCTCGATGAACAGCTGAGCACAGACGTCGCAGCGCCCCCGTACGAAACACGTCGTACGGGGGCGCTGCGCTGTCCGGGGCCGGGCGCGGACCTCAGGAGCCCTCGATCACCTGGGTGACGCCGTTGATGATCTGCTGCACGGCGAGCGCGGAGAGCATCATGCCCGCCAGCCGGGTCACCAGCACCACGCCGCCGTCCTTGATGACGCGGATGATCACCAGTGAGAACCGCATCACCAGATAGAGCACCACGTGGATCGCGACGATCGCCGTCCAGACCGAGACCTGCGCGGTCACTCCGTGCGCGTGCTGCACGGCCAGGATCACCGACACGATCGCGCCGGGCCCGGCCAGCAGCGGCATCCCCAGCGGCACCAGCGCGACATTGACGTCCTTGGTCTGGGTCGGCTCCTCCGACTTGCCGGTGAGCAGGTCCAGCGCGACCAGCAGGAGCAGCAGGCCACCCGCGATCATCAGCGCGGGTGTCGAGATGTGCAGCCGCCCCAGGATCTGCCGGCCGAAGACGCCGAAGACGGCGATGACGCAGAAGGCGACGGTGGCCGCCTGCCAGGCCATCCGGCGCTGTACCTTGGCCGGCCGGCCGGAGGTCAGGGCCAGGAAGATGGGGGTGATCCCCGGCGGGTCCATGATCACGAAAAGCGTGACGAAGAGAGTACTGAAGACGGCGACGTCGAACACGGTGATGGCCTTGCGAGAGGTGGTACGGGACGAACGGCACAGGGCGCGGCGAGCGCAGGGCCCTGGTGGGGGAAAGAGGACAGCGGGGCGGCGCAGGTCCGGGGCGGACCCCGGCGGGCGCCGGTACAGCCGCGGCGGGGGCTACCGGTCGGGGCTCAGCCGCCCGCGCCGGGGACGGGGAAGGCGCCGGTCGCGCGGCGCACGATCTCCCCGTAGATCTCGGGGTCGGTGGTGTGGTCACCCATGCTGCAGGTCTTGCGACTGCCGTGATAGTCGCTGGAGCCGGTGGTCAGCAGCCCGAGGTCGCCGGCGAGGGCGCGCAGTCGGGTGCGGGTGGGCTCGTCGTGGTCCATGTGGTCGACCTCGATGCCGTCGAGGCCGGCCGTGGCCAGTTCGGCCATCGCGCTCTCCGGTACGCAGACGCCGCGCTTGACGGCCATCGGGTGCGCGAGGACGGTGACCCCGCCCGCGGCCTTGACCAGCCGGATCGCGTCGAACGGATCGAGTTCGTGCTTTTCGACGTACGCCCGGCCGTCGTTGCCCAGCCACTGCGGCGTGAAGGCGTCGGAGACGGAGGCGACCACGCCCAGCTCGACGAGGGCGCTGGCGACGTGCGGGCGCCCCACGGCACCGTCGCCGGCGATCCGCGCCACCTGCTCCCAGGTGATGGGCACCCCCAGCTCGCGCAGCTTGGCGACCATGCCCTGAGCACGCGGGACGCGGTCGTCGCGGACCAGCTCCCGCTCACGGGCCAGCTCGGGCTCCTCGGGGTCGAAGAGGTAGGCGAGCATGTGCAGGCCCACGCCGTCGAGCCGGCAGGAGAGTTCGGCGCCGGTGACCAGGGTCAGCCCGGCGGGCAGCGCCGCGCGCGCCTCGGCGTGGCCGCCGACGGTGTCGTGGTCGGTCAGTGCGACGACGTCCAGGCCGCCGGCCGCGGCGTTGCGCACGAGTTCGGCGGGGGTGTCCGTACCGTCCGATGCCGTGGAGTGGGTGTGCAGATCGATGCGCACGACGCGAACTCCAGACCTGGTGCGGGACGGGCGGGCGACACGTGGCCTGAGGGCAGGGACGCCGTAGGGGGACGTCAGAAGGATACCGGCCGGGTGCGCGTGTCCTCGTCGGGCGGGAGGGCGGCCCCACCCCGGCGGATGCCCCGCGGGGGTACCGCGGTCAGTTCAGGATCCGCGGCGAGAGCGCCCCGCACGGCAGCAGGTCCACCTCGGCGCCCGCCTCCCGCAGATCGGTCAGCACCAGCTCGTCGTACATCAGCAGGGCGGACTGCTCCGGCCAGGCGATCGCCCACAGCCACAGGCCGCGCGCCTCGCCCGCGAAGACCGCCCGGTCCGGGGGCGCGCCGTCGACGTGCCACATCGCGGTCGGGCGTCCTGCGGCCAGCACCTTGGCGTGCGCCGGCTTGTCCACACACATGGCGGGGCCGGGGTCGGGTCCCTCGATGCCGGCGTAGCGCGCGCCGAGTCCGACGCCCAGCTCCTCGGCGATGAGCAGGAGTTCACCCGGCCCGCCGAGCGGCCCGGGGCCCGAGCAGGCCACCGCGGTCGCCCGTCCGCCGCTGCGCTCGTCACCGGCGCAGGCGACTCCTGTGAACAGCCAGCCGACCGGCAATGGCCATGGCATCCAGACGGGCACCTGGGCCCGGTGCACGACGACGCCGAGCGCCTCGACGCTCGGCGGAACGACCGGCTGGAGTGGGTGCACGGCGCCGTGCACAGCGCACTCCCACGTGTCGTGGAAAAGACCGGGCGCCCGTACCCGGCCACCGCACTTCGGGCAACTGGGTTCGCCCCTCATAGGGCCCAACGGTCCTCCAGCGCCGCCCTCGCGTCAAGGACGATCACCCGTCCGATGTGCCTGATATCACGCCCCGCGCAGATCAAGGCGGCATTTTCGGCCGTCATGTAGTTGTAACTTGCACTCTTTAGTCCAGCTAACTTATTGTGTGTATACATCAACGATCTCCGGGCCGCTCGCCCGGAGACACGAAGCCCGGCAACGGGAAGGGGACCCGCAGCATGACGAGCAGCAGCCGCGGCGGCACCGAGGACGATCCCTTCGGGGAGGGCGGAACATCCCTCCTGCGCCAGCCCAAGGCCGTCTGGGCCACGGCCGGCGCCTCGGTCGTCGCCTTCATGGGTATCGGCCTGGTCGACCCGATCCTGCCCTCGATCGCCCAGGGCCTCCACGCCTCGAACAGCCAGGTCTCCCTGCTGTTCACCTCCTACTTCCTGATCACCGCCGTGGCGATGCTGATCACCGGCTTCGTCTCCAGCCGCATCGGCGGCCGCAAGACCCTGCTGGCCGGCCTCGCGCTGGTCGTGGTCTTCGCGGCGCTCTCCGGGATGTCGGGGTCGGTCGGCGAACTGGTCGGCTTCCGCGCCGGCTGGGGCCTGGGCAACGCACTGTTCGTCTCCACCTCGCTCGCCGTGATCGTCGGCGCCGCGGCGGGCGGCAGCGCGGCAGCGATCCTGCTGTACGAGTCCGCGCTGGGCCTGGGCATGGCCTGCGGCCCCCTGCTGGGCGCGATCCTGGGGGACCTGAAGTGGCGCTACCCGTTCTTCGGGACCGCCGTCCTGATGGCCGTCGGCTTCCTCGCGATCACGGCCTTCCTCAAGGAGCAGCCCAAGCCGGCCCGCAAGACCTCACTGCTCGACCCGGTCAAGGCGCTCGGTCACGGCGGGCTGGCGTCCGCCGCCGTCTCGGCGTTCTTCTACAACTACGCGTTCTTCACGGTGCTGGCCTTCACGCCGTTCGTGCTGAACATGTCGCCCTACAAGTCGGGCGGCGTCTTCTTCGCCTGGGGTGTCCTGCTCGCGGTCTTCTCGGTGCTCGTCGCGCCCCGTCTCCAGCGCCGCTTCGGCTCGCTGAAGGTGCTGGGCGGCTCACTCGTCCTGCTCGCCGTCGACCTGCTGGTCCTGGGCTACGGCGACCACACCACCGCGATCGTCTGCACGGTCCTCTCGGGCGCCTTCATCGGCCTGAACAACACCGTCTTCACCGAGCTGGCGCTGGGCGTGTCGGACGCGCCGCGCCCGGTGGCGAGCGCGGGCTACAACTTCGTGCGGTGGTTCGCGGCGGCCGCCGCGCCGTTCCTCGCGCCGAAGATCGAGGAGTGGACCGACATCCACATCCCGTTCGTGGTCGCCGCCCTCGCGGCGGTGATCGGCGCGGCTATCGTCGCCGTCCGCCGCCGGGCGCTGACCCTGCGGGCCGAGGAACTGGAGCCCCGGCACGCCACGGAGGACGGCGTCACCGTCTTCGCCAACTGACACCCGCCGCCGCACGCACGGCCGTGCACCCCGCCCCGGCGCGGCCACGGCCGTCGCCTGCGAGCGGCGGCCTCCGAGGTGGGACGTGACATCGAGCACCCCGGCGCAGCCGTTGCGGGCACTCAGTCGTCGAGCGGCACGCCCTTGCGCAGCGGGTCGCGCAGGTCCGTGCCGTGCTTCAGCCAGCGCTCCTCCAGCGCCTCGGCACCGTGCACCCGCTTCCAGGCGGCTTCGTTGGGCGTCATCGGCAGCAGCGGCAGAAAGCGGACCGGCTCCAGCGGCTCGTCCAGATCGAGGTCCTCGACCAGTCCGCCGGGCGCGGTGACCAGCACCGAGGTGGAGGCGGCCCCCGGCCACAGCGGCTCACCCACGTCCAGCGAGGCGCCAGGCGCCACGATCAGCCCTTCGACCTGCGGAGACGCGGCGAGTACGGCGAGCGGCCGCAGCACCTTGTCGGTCTCCGCGTGGCCGGGTCGTACGGACAGCACGAGTTCGGCGCGGGGGCCGCGCAGCGGGTCCGCGAGGACGGCCGTGGGGTCGGCCATGGGGTGGGCCGACATCCCGAGTGTGGCGTAGCGGACGACCCCGTCGCCGACGAAGCGGAGCACCTCGATACGGTCGGTACCGAGGAACGTGACGGCGGCGCGCGCGTCCGGCTCACCCAGGGCCGTACGCAACCGGGCTTCGACCAGCTCAAGAACGTCAGACATGCCGCGAGCATAAGACGCGTCGAGAACAGGTAAAGCGGCACCGTAACGCTTCAGGCGGCTGATAGCCTTGCCGTCTGGCTCAGGGAATGACGTCGTCCCCCAACGGGGACCGGCCGGAGGAGGTGGGGCTGCGGTGGATCCGAGTCGACCGTGCAGTACCGATAGTTCTCCTGTCATCCCCCTCGCGCAGCGAATCTCCTGATCCGAGAGCTTCCGTACCCCGCCGCTCAGCGGCGAAACCCGTGAAGTGCCTTTGCGCCGGATGTAGATGACGGAAGAGCGCCTTCGACTCTTTGTTCTGTTTTCTGCGAACTGCCGTCAGCACCACCGCACGGAGCGCCGCCCGCTTTGCGGACGTACGGCCGATGACGCCTCGTACGTCCACGTTCCGGGCAGCGTTGCCTCCCCGCGCCCTGGCTGACGGCCGGCCCGTGAAGGAGCCTGCCATGTCGATGATCCGCGACCTGCGCGCCGCCGTCCGCCCGTCCCGGCGCCGCGACGACTCCCCGTACAGCTACCCCGCGACCACCTCCGCCTGCGCGAACAGCGCCATCGTGGACTGCGGCGTCTACCGCGAGGGCCGCCGGGTGCGCGAGCACCTCGCCCCGGCCGACGCGATGGCGAGCGTGCGCGCCGACGGCGGTTTCGCCTGGATCGGCCTGCACGAGCCGACCGAGGCCGAATTCGCCGGTATCGCCCAGGAGTTCGGCCTCCACCCGCTGGCCGTGGAGGACGCCGTCCACGCCCACCAGCGGCCCAAGCTGGAGCGCTACGACGACACCCTCTTCACCGTCTTCAAGACCGTCCACTACGTCGAGCACGCCGAGCTGACCGCGACCAGCGAGGTGGTGGAGACCGGCGAGGTGATGTGCTTCACCGGCCGGGACTTCATCGTGACGGTCCGGCACGGCGGTCAGGGCTCCCTGCGCGCACTGCGCCACCGCCTCCAGGACGACCCGGAACTGCTGGCCAAGGGCCCGTCGGCCGTACTGCACGCCATCGCCGACCAGGTGGTCGACGGCTACATCGCGGTGGCCGGAGCGGTCCAGGACGACATCGACGAGGTGGAGATCGACGTCTTCAGCTCGGGCACCAACGGCAAGGGCTCGGCCAAGGGCGGCGACGCCGGGCGGATCTACCAACTCAAGCGCGAGGTGCTGGAGTTCAAGCGTGCGGTGTCGCCGCTGCTGCGGCCGATGCAGCTGCTGAGCGAGCGTCCGATGCGGCTGGTCGACGCCGACATCCAGAAGTACTTCCGGGACGTCGCCGACCACCTGGCGCGGGTCAACGAACAGGTGCTGTCCTTCGACGACCTGCTCAACTCCATCCTCCAGGCCAACCTCGCGCAGGCGACCGTCGCGCAGAACGAGGACATGCGCAAGATCACGTCCTGGGCGGCGATCTTCGCGGTGCCGACGATGATCGCCGGCATCTACGGCATGAACTTCGAGTACATGCCGGAACTGCACTGGAAGTTCGGCTATCCGGCCGTCCTGCTGGCCACCGTCGCGATCTGCTTCGGCATCCACCGCGGCTTCAAGCGCAACGGTTGGCTCTGACCCCGTACAGCCGCTGCGCCACCGCCCCCTGAGGAGACGTCAGGGGGCGGTGCGCAGCCCGCGTGCCATCCTCCCCCCATGGACAGCACAGAGAGCCTCGACGGCCGGTACGACGACGCGGCTGCGCCCACGGCCGCGCCTGCCACGCCCGCCGAGTGGGACGCCTTGATCGGCGAGTGGGACGAGATCCACCACGGCTACCACCTCGGCGACGCCCCCGCGGCGGTCCTGGAATGCGCACGCCACCTCGAAGCGAGCGTCGCGACCGGCGGCCCGGAGACCGCCCTGTGGACGCTCGGGCTGCTGCTCATCGGCCCGTACGTGGTCTACGCCCGCCCTGACGCGACGGCCGAGGCCCGGGTGAGGGATGTGCTGGCCGGGGTCGGCCGCGCCCTGGGGGACGCCCCGTGCGACCACCCTGCTCATCCGTGCGACGACGGGCCGCCGGGCTCCGAGCTCGACGCCTTCCGCCGGGTGCTGGAGATGCTGGCCCACCCCGAGCGGGACCCCGCCCATGAGACGGAGGTGGCGGCGGAGAAGGCCGAGGAGGACCCGGACGACGAGTGGCTGGCCTCTTGGTACGAAGGCCGGCTCACCCGCGACGTATGGGCCTGCCCGCAGAACCTCGCCGGCCTCGCCCGCTCCTTCGCGTCCTGAGTATCCGGGAGCGCCAGGACCGCCCCCGGGGCGTCCCGGCCCCGCCCATTAGGCTGAGCCGTATGACGGAGACCGTGTCGCAGGCCCTGCAGGATCGGGCGCTCATCGAAGAGGCCACGAAGAAGTCCGGCCTCATCTGGGTGCGGGGGACGACGGGCCCGGCGCGTGCTCTGTGGCACGTGTGGGTCGACGGCGCCGCCTGCCTCATCGGCGACGGAGAGGGTGAGCAGCCCCTCGCCGACCTCGGCCTCACCGACGGGGGCACCGCCACCGTCACCGTGCGCAGCAAGGACAAGGGCGGCCGACTGGTCGCCTGGCAGGCCCGGGTCGTCGAACCGGCGCCGGAGAGCGAAACGTGGTCGGCCGCCGTCGGTGAACTGAAGGGCAAGCGGCTCAACGCACCGGACGCGGAGACCCTCACCCAGCGCTGGGCGCGCGAGTGCCGGGTGCTGCGGCTGGAGCCCACCGGAGAGACCGAGCAGCGCCCGGGGGCCATGCCGGACGACGCGCATACGGCCCCGCCGCTGCCGACGCCCGCCATCACCCGGCGCCCCGCCCCCGCCGCACTGCCGAAGCTGCTGCGCCGGGGCCGTAAGGGCTGATCGGGCGGACCCCACGGGGCGGCGGCCGATCGCCGACGCGAACCGTGCGCCCCTTGCCGTTCGCCCGCTGTCGTCAGCCGTCGCCGGAGATCCGGTGGCCGTAGTCGACGACCTGGTCCTTGGCCGGGGCCCGGAGCGGCACGCTCTTGCCCCAGTCGGCGAGCCGGACCACGCCCGCGCCGCCCGCCCGGTGGAGCCGCAGCGGATACGGCGTGCCCTCCAGGGAGACGTCCAGGGTGCCGCCGGAGCCCGCGGCGGCGGACAGCCGGATGGCGCGGACGCCGTCGATGTCGGTGTGCTCACCCGTCGTCAGCTTGCCCCGGAGTCCGAGCAGGCTGCTCAGCAGCATGTCCTTGTCCGTGAAGCCGCTGAAGCGCTTGTAGACGGGATCGGCGGCGGGCACCTTGACGTACTTGCCGCCGAGTTTGGCCGCCGCGGCGGCGTCGGGGGTGCCGGCCTTGGCGTTCTTCTCGCCGGCCCAGAAAGCGGCGTCCGCCTTCAGATAGAGCGCGTCGCCGACCCGCAGCAGCGAGAACGCCGCCGCCTTCGTCGTCAGTTCGCCCTTGGCGCCGTCCTTCGCGAGACGCATGTCGAGCTTGAAGGTGCGGCCCTGGCTCACGACGTTGCCGGACAGCCGGACCGTGTCGGCGCGCTCGGCGGCCGCCCGCGCCTTGGCCTCGACCTTCGCGGCGGGCAGCTTTCCCATCCCGTTGGTGCCGGCGTCCGGGTCCTCCTCGGCCCCGCAACCCGCCAGCGCCGCGGCCAGTCCCGCGCACACCGCCCCCACGAGCGCCGCCCGTCGGGTGCGACGGCGGCCGGCCAGGGGTCGGGGGCTCGTCCCCGAGGGGATTGCAGTCACGTCGGCTCTGCCTCCTGATGCGGTGACCTCGACAGCAGACGGCAGCGTACCTGGGCCGTCGGCGGTTTTCGGCGGCGTGCCCGGCCGGACGCCATACGGCCGTTCCCACCGGGGCGGCGCCGACCGGGGCGCGTTAGCCTGAACCCGGACCGAGGCCATATTCCAGACAGAACGGGAGAAAGGGAGGCCCCTGCATGGCGGTGGTCTTCGTCTCCCACCTCTCCGGCGTCGCCGTCTTCGACCCCAATGGCGACCAGGTCGGCCGCGTCCGCGACCTGGTCGCGATGCGCCGCGTCGGCAACCGCCCGCCGCGCCTGCTCGGCCTCGTCGTCGAGGTGATCAGCAGACGCCGGATCTTCCTGCCCATGACCCGGGTGACGGGCGTGGAGTCCGGCCAGGTCATCAGCACCGGCGTGATCAACATGCGGCGCTTCGAGCAGCGGGCCTCCGAGACCCTGGTGCTCGGCGAGCTGCTGGACCGCCGGGTGCGGCTGGTCGAGACCGGCGAGGAGGTCACCGTCCTCGACATCGGCATCAGCCAGCTGCCGGCCCGCCGTGACTGGGAGATCGACAAGGTGTTCGTCCGCAAGGGCAAGGGCGGGGCCCTGCGCCGCAAGGGCGAGACGCTGACCGTGGAGTGGTCGGCGGTGACCGGCTTCGCGCTGGAGGAACACGGGCAGGGCGCGGAGAACCTGCTCGCCACCTTCGAGCAGCTGCGGCCCGCCGACCTCGCCGGCGTACTGCACCACCTCTCCGCCAAGCGGCGCGCCGAGGTCGCCGCGGCGCTCGCCGACGACCGGCTCGCGGACGTCCTGGAGGAGCTGCCGGAGGACGACCAGATCGAGATCATCGGCAAGCTCCAGGACGAACGGGCCGCCGACGTCCTGGAGGCGATGGACCCCGACGACGCCGCCGACCTGCTCTCGGAGCTGCCCGAGGAGGAGAAGGAGCGGCTGCTGGCCCTCATGCGGCCCGAGGAGGCCGCCGACGTCCGCCGGCTGATGTCGTACGAGGAGCGCACCGCGGGCGGCCTGATGACCACCGAGCCGATCGTGCTGCGCCCGGACGCGACCGTCGCGGACGCGCTGGCCCGGGTCCGCGACCCGGACCTCTCCCCCGCGCTGGCCGCGCAGGTCTACGTCTGCCGGCCGCCCGACGAGACCCCCACCGGGAAGTACCTGGGTCTGGTGCACTTTCAGCGGCTGCTGCGGGACCCGCCGTTCACCCTCGTCAGCTCGATCGTCGACACCGATCTGCCGCCGCTGCCCCCGGACACCCCGCTGCCCGAACTGACCAGCTATCTGGCGACGTACAACATGGTCGCCGCGCCCGTCGTCGACGAGGGCGGCGCGCTGCTCGGCGCGGTCACCGTCGACGACGTGCTGGATCACCTGCTGCCGGACGACTGGCGCGAGACGGAGATGCACGGCGAGTCGGCGACCGGCGTGAGCGGCGAGGCGTATCTCAGGGAGGCCGGAGATGGGCGCTGAGGAGCGGGAGAGCGCCAAGGAGCGCTCACGGGTCCACGGGGCCTCCGCGGTCCGGCGGGGCGCCCCTGAGCGGCCCCGGGTGCGGCTGGACCAGCCGCGGGCGCCGCGCCGTACGTTCTGGCCGGAGTACGACCCGGAGGCCTTCGGGCGGCTGTCGGAGAAGATCGCCCGCTTCCTGGGGACCGGCCGGTTCATCGTCTGGATGACGGTCATCATCATCCTGTGGATCATCTGGAACGTGGGCGCGCCCAGCGGGTGGAGGTTCGACGAGTACCCCTTCATCTTCCTGACCCTGATGCTGTCGCTGCAGGCCTCCTACGCGGCGCCGCTGATCCTGCTGGCCCAGAACCGGCAGGACGACCGGGACCGGGTCACCCACGAACAGGACCGCAAGCAGAACGAGCGCTCCATCGCCGACACCGAGTACCTGACACGGGAGATCGCCGCGCTGCGGCTGGGCCTGGGCGAGGTCGCCACCCGCGACTGGATCCGCTCTGAGCTGGCCGACATCATGAAGGAACTGGAGCTGCGCCAGATGGTCGACGCGGAGAGTGACGAACGCGACCGCTGACGGCCTTTCCGGAGGCCCACTCCAGCGCCGTACCATCGGTGCATGGCTACCGACACGCCCACAGGCTCCGCGTCGAGTGCGTCCGCTCCCGGCGAAGACGCCGTCCGCGCCGCCCTCGCTACGGTCAACGACCCCGAGATCCACCGCCCCATCACCGACCTGGGGATGGTCAAATCGGTGGAGATCGCGGCGGACGGCGCGGTCACGGTCGCGGTTTATCTGACCGTCTCCGGATGCCCGATGCGCGAGACCATCACCACCAACGTGCGCGAGGCGGTCGAGGGCGTCGAGGGCGTTACCGGCGTCACCGTCGAGCTGGACGTGATGAGCGACGAGCAGCGGCGCGAGCTGGCGAGCTCGCTGCGCGGCGGTACCCCCGAGCGTGAGGTGCCGTTCGCCCAGCCCGGCTCGCTGACCCGGGTCTACGCCGTGGCCTCCGGCAAGGGCGGCGTCGGCAAGTCGTCGGTGACGGTCAACCTCGCCGCGGCGATGGCGGCGGACGGCCTCAAGGTCGGTGTCGTGGACGCCGACATCTACGGCCACTCCGTGCCCCGCATGCTGGGCGCCTACGGCAAGCCCACCCAGGTCGAGAACATGATCATGCCGCCGTCGGCGAACGGCGTGAAGGTCATCTCGATCGGCATGTTCACCCCCGGCAACGCCCCCGTCGTCTGGCGCGGCCCGATGCTGCACCGCGCGCTGCAGCAGTTCCTCGCCGACGTCTACTGGGGCGACCTGGACGTCCTCCTGCTGGACCTGCCCCCGGGCACCGGCGACATCGCCATCTCGGTGGCGCAGCTGGTGCCGAACGCCGAGATCCTCGTGGTCACCACGCCGCAGCAGGCCGCGGCCGAGGTCGCCGAGCGGGCCGGCTCGATCGCCGTGCAGACCCACCAGAAGATCGTCGGCGTGGTCGAGAACATGTCCGGGCTGCCCTGCCCGCACTGCGACGAGATGGTCGACGTCTTCGGCACCGGCGGCGGCGAGCGGGTCGCCGAGGGGCTGACGAAGACCACCGGCACCCAGGTCCCGGTGCTCGGCTCGATCCCGATCGACGTGCGGCTCCGCGAGGGCGGCGACGAGGGCAAGCCGGTCGTCCTGACCGACCCCGACTCCCCCGCGGGCGCCGCCATCCGCGCCATCGCCGGCAAGCTGGGCGGCCGTCAGCGCGGCCTGCAGGGCATGGCCCTGGGCATCACCCCGCGCAACAAGTTCTGAGCGGTCCGGCGGCGGGGCATGTGCTCCCGCCGCCGGGACGGTGAAGGGGCGGACCCGCTGCCGGGTCCGCCCCTTCACCGTGTGCGCGGGCTACCGGTGCCCGCCCGCGCCGCTCAGCCCTCGTATGCGGCGAGGTCCTGGATCACCGAGAAGGCCACGCCGTACGCGCTCATCCCGCGCCCGTAGGCACCGATGTGTACGCCGTCGGAACCTTCGCTCGCGGAGCCGGCCAGCACCCAGCCGTACTCGGACTCGCGGTAGCGGAACGGTGTCGGCACGCCGTCGACCGGCAGTATCAACTCGCTCCAGCTCTCGCCGTCGAGATCGTCCGCCAGCTCCCAGGCGATCATCGTCTGCTGGTCCAGCCAGTCGTCGCGCAGTGTGCGGTCCATCTGCGTCGGCCAGGTCTGCGCGAGCAGCCCGGACCCGGCGAGCCAGGCCGCCGTCGAGATCGAGGTGGCGTCCAGGACGCCGGTGCCGTCGGCACTGCGCCGTACCGGGCGGCTGGCGACGGTCACGACGACCGCGAACCGCTCGGTCTCCTTCGTCGTTTCCACCCTTATGGTGGGCGTCTCGCCGTGCCCGGTCGCACCGTGCTCCACGGTGCCGTCCGCGGCCACGCCGACCCGCATCAGCCAGCGTGGTCCGGTGAACGCCTCATCGAGGCCGTACCACGGGAACGCGGCCAGCAGATAGCCGTCGACCTTCCGGTCGACGTCGGCGGACACCGCTTGTCCCGCTGTCCGACTCGTCGTCTCCATCTGCGCGGAGCCTCCTTGTTGCCCTGCGTCGTGGGCGGCCCGCCCCCCTCAGGCGACCTCACCCCGGACACCGGGAGCATAGCCATACGGGTCAACACAGCCGGGCATACGGGAGTATCAGGTGGCGTCGGCGTCGAAAGGCGGACGCTCTCCCTGATCCACTCCAGTGCTCTTTTTGACCATGTCAGGGCCACCGGAGGCAGCGGCGGGGGCTTCCTTGGACAGATTCGGACCTGCGCCATTCGAGGGCGCGGCGGACGCGTCGCCGTCCCGGCTGTGCACGGCGTCGGTGACCTCGGCCATCTCCTTCTTCAGGTCGAAGCCGTTGCGGATCTCCTGAAGGTCCTTGAGGCCGTACTCGTCCTTCTCCAGGACGTGCTTGCGCACGAAGTTCTTGGGCTTGAGGTCGTCGAACTCGAAGTCCTTGAAATCCGGGCCGAGCTCGCTGCGGATGTCTTCCTTGGCGCTGTCGGAGAAGGCCCGCACCTTGCGGATGAAGCCCGTCACGTCCTGAATGACCTTGGGCAGTTTGTCCGGGCCGAAGACGAGCACCGCAAGGATCACGAGCGCTACCAGCTCGAGGGGTCCTATGTCGAAGAACACCTTGCAGCTCCTTGGGGTATCGCGGCCTCGGGGGCCCGGAGGCCAGGCCGTCTCTCACGGTACCTGGCCCGTCGCCCCGGGCGGGAGTCACCCGCACCAACACCCTGCAAACGATCAGCCCGTACTGGAGGAGCCCAGCGTGAGCCGGACGGACCGCTCCTCCCCGTCCCGCTCCAGGGTCAGCATCAGGCTGTCCCCCGGGCGGTGGCTGCGGATCTTGACGATCAGTTCCTCACCGCCGTGCACCGGAGCGCCGTCCACCTTCGTGATCACGTCACCCGGCCGGATCCCGGCCTTCGCGCCCGGACCGCCGGGGGTGACCGGTGCCTTCGCGTCCTTGCTGCGGGCGCTCACCCGCGCGCCGTCACCGGTGTAGTCCATCTCCAGGGTGACGCCGATCACCGGATGCGTGGCCCGCCCGGTGTTGATCAGCTCCTCGGCGACCCGCTTGGCCTGATTGATCGGTATCGCGAAGCCCAGCCCTATGCTGCCGCCCTGCGCGCCACCGTCCAGCCCGTTGCCGCTGTCGGCCGCACGGATCGCGCTGTTGATGCCGATCACCCGCGCCTTGGCGTCCACCAGCGGCCCGCCGGAGTTGCCCGGGTTGATGGGCGCGTCCGTCTGGAGGGCGTCGACGTACGACACATCGCTGCCGTCGCCCTTCTCACCGCCCGCGGTGATCGGCCGCTGCTTGGCGCTGATGATGCCGGCGGTGACGGTGTTGGCGAGGTCGTACGGTGCGCCGATCGCCACGACCGGGTCCCCGACCCGGACCGTGTCGGAGTTGCCGAGGGTCAGCGGCCGCAGCCCCGTGACGCCCTCGACCTGGACGACCGCGAGGTCGTAGCCGCCGTCCTGGCCGACGACCTTGGCCTTGGCGGTCTGGCCCCCGCTGAAGGTCACCGAGATCTCACCGCCCGTGCCTGCCGGTTCGACGACGTGGTTGTTGGTGAGGATGTGGCCCTGCCGGTCGAGGACGAAGCCGGTGCCGGTGCCCTGCTCGGCGCCGCCCCGGACATGCAGGGTCACCACGCCGGGCAGCGCCGTCTGCGCGATCCCGGCGACGCTCTCGGGGTTACGGCCGCTCTGCTCGCCGGCGGCCTGGGGCAGCTCGATGGCACTGAGGCCGCCGTTGCGCTCGATGTACGCGCCGATGCCGCCGCCGACCCCGCCCGCGAGGAGGGCCAGCACCACGGCACCGATGGCCAGCGGTGCGCGCCGGCTGCGCCGGGCACCGGTCGGAGGGCCGGCGGGACCGCCGTGTTGCGGGGCGCTCCAGGGGTCGTACTGCTTCCAGGCGCCGTGCGGGGCGGCGGCGGGGTTGCCGGGACCGGCTGCCTGCCCATGGCCCGGGAGGTCTGCGGACGGCTGCGGCTGCGGCTGCGGCTGCGGCTGCGGCTGCGGCTGCGGCTGCGCGGCGAACGGGCCGGTGGGGGCGTGCGGGGCTGCCCCGGCCTGCGGCTGGTGGGCCGCGGGGGGCTGGTGAGCCACGGGGGGATTCGGGTGTGACTGTTCCGGGGGCAGCGGCTGGTCGCCGCCGGCCCGCTCCGGCCCCGCCGACCGTGCGCCGGCGGCGCGGGGACCCCCGTCACCGGGTTGCGGCATGAACCCACTGTCCGCGCCATCGCGTGCGGTGTCCGCGGCCCCGTCCCGGCCGAGCGCGCTCTCCTGACCGGGGACCTGCTGGTCGGTGTTCTGCGGGCCGGAGGCATGCAGGCCGGAGGGCTGGGGGCCGACAGTCTGCGGGCCCGAGGGCCGGCCGGCGGCGGCGCCGTGCGGGAGGTGGTGGACTCCGGTGTGACCGTCCGACGCGGCGTGCGCCCCGTCGGACGGCCCCGCGCCGGCGCCTATGCCTGCGGATGCGGACGTGGCTGTGGATGTGCCTGTGGATGTGCCTGATGCGAGCTGCGGGCCGGAGGGCGCGGTTTGCGGCGGCACGCTCGGGTAGGCAGCACCCGCCTGCGGGGCTTGCGGGGCTTGCGGGGCCTGCGGGGGCATGGCCACGGAGGGGGGCGGCGCGGGCGCGCCGTACGCGGCCTGCGGCCCGGGCGGCTGCGGCATCCGCGTGCCGTGCGCGGGGGTGGGAACCGGCCGCTGCACGGGCGGCGCGGGCGCCCACGGACCGGGGCCACCGTACGGGGGCGTGCCGTACGGGTCCTCGGGATGCAGCGGCTGCCGGATCTGCGCATCGGCGCGCGACCCGTCGACCCCGAACTCACCAGACTCACCAACCGCACCACCCGGCACTTCAGCACCGTGACTCCCGGCCACCGGAGCGGCGAGCGGCGGGGCGGGGGAGGCCGTGGGCGCGCCGGGTGTCGCGGCGGAGGGCGTCGCAGCGGCCGGCATCGGTGCGGAAGGCGGCGAGGTGGAAGGCGACGAGGCGGAAGTGGCAGTGGACGTGGAAGTGGACGTGGACGCGGTGCCGGGACTCGCAGCAACGGGCTTCGGTTCCGGCAGTTGCGCGCGCGGGTCGGCAGGCGTCTCCTCCCCCGCGCCCTCGCCGACCTGACGGAGCGTCACGGTCGACGCGGCGCTGTGACCGCCGTCCGGCACTGACGCCCCCTCAGGGGCCGGTGTGCCCGCGTCCTGCTTCTCCAAGCGCACCGCGTACGCCTCGTCGCCCCGGGTCTCGTGCGCGGTCGTGGCGAGCCCGTCGGTCGCTTCCGGCGCCTGGGGGCCGCCCTGCGGCCCGGGCAACGCGCTCGCGTCCGGCTGCCCGCCGCGCTCCGGCGGACGAACGGTCCAGTCCTGGTCCTCCCGCGACGCGGAGGGGTCCGACGCGGTGCCGTACGCGACGGTGCCGTCCGGCACGCGGGAATCCGGCACGTGGGAATCCGACGCGGTGTCGGCAGGGGGCGTCGGGATGTGTGGACCGGTCTCGGCGGACGGTTGCCGGCTCGGGGTGTGTCCCGGGCGGCTCCACCACTTCAGCTTCGGCCCGGCGGCCTTACCGTCGTCCATGCTCTCCCCACCATTTCGCCCGCCCTGATACGCGAGCCACCGCCACCTCGCGGCCCACCCCCCGAACAGGGGTGCGCCGCCCAACAGCGATTCAACCAGTTCCGCGCGGGCCTGCGCAGGGTCCGGTCAGTGCTGGGCGGGGGTTGTGCCCTGGGCGGAGGCGGCGGGGGACGCCGCCGAGCCGGCCAGCGGCCGCTTGGGCTCCAGCGGCGGCTGCGGGTGGGAGCGCTTGGCGGTCGCAGGACTCTCGGCGGCCACCGGTGCGAGGTGGTAGGCCGAGCCGGGGCCCGTCGCGGCTATCAGCGGCGACAGACCGAACCGCCCCGCCGTCGGATTCGGGGTCAGCGACGAGCGGGAGGGCATGGCCGCGCCCGGGCCGTACAGCCCCAGCGAGCTGGGGGCGGGAGCCGTGGCCTGTCCACCGGCCTGCGGTGAGGAGACCGACCGGGCATTGCGGTTGACGAGGAGGTCCTCGCCGCGGACCGGCGAGCCACCGGCCGGCGGGGTCGCGCTGAGCGGGACGGCGGTGCCGGTGCCCTCGCCGCGCCCGCCGGGCGTATCGACGGCCGCTTCCAGTGGGAGCGCGCCGCCGAGCGCGAAGGCCGCGAGCGAGACCGCCCCGGCAGCCGCGAAGGCGAATCTGCGCCGCTGCGGAGCGGGCCGATCGGTGTCGTGGACGCGGAAGCCCTGTTGGCGGGGCCGCTGGGGAACCGCGGACATGGCGTGGCCCTCGGGGGGGAGGTAGCCGAAGGGGCCACCCGTCGCGAAGTCTCCGGGGCCCAGGCCGCCCGCGCCGAGCTTGCTGCCCGGACCGTTCTGGTCGCCGCCGGGCAGCCCCTGGAGGCGCGCCAGCAGTCCTTCGGACGGGCCGGGGGGCGCCGTCTCGGCGAAGACGCTCTTCAGCCGACGCTGTGCGTCCGCCTCGGCCTTGCACTTACCGCACGTGGCGAGATGGGCCAGCACCCGCTCGCGGGCGTCATGTCCCAACTCACCGTCGACCAGGGCTGCGAGGCGGTCGCCGAGGTGCTGTTCTGAAGGGGACGGACGGCCAGTACCGCTCACGCGATCCCGACCTCCCCGGTGGAGATCACGGCCAGCGACCGCTGCTGTTCACGCTCTTCTGCGCGCGCCGCCGGGGAACGGTGCTTGAGCGCCTTGCGCAGGTGGGAGCGGCCGCGGTGGATCCGGCTGCGGACCGTGCCGAGCTTGACGCCGAGGGTCGCGGCGATCTCCTCGTACGACAGGCCCTCGATGTCGCACAGCACGACGGCGGCGCGGAACTCCGGCGCGAGGGTGTCCAGCGCCTGCTGCACATCCGCGTCGAAGTGGGTGTCGTTGAAATGCTGCTGCGGGGAGGGCTCACGGCTGGGCAGGCGCTCGGCCGCGTCGTCGCCGAGCGCGTCGAAGCGGATGCGCTGACGGCGGCGGACCATGTCCAGGAAGAGGTTGGTCGTGATGCGGTGCAGCCAGCCCTCGAAGGTGCCGGGGGTGTACGTCGACAGCGATCGGAAGACGCGGACGAACACCTCCTGCGTGAGGTCCTCGGCGTCGTGCTGATTGCCGGTGAGGCGGTAGGCAAGGCGGTAGACCCGTGCACTGTGGGTGCTGACGATCTCCTCCCAGCTGGGGGGAGTCCACGCCTGCACATCCGCGTCCTCGGCGAAGGTCGCGGTGGGTGCGGGATCGGTGGTGGGGGCTCCTCCCATGCCCTTGGGGCCATGGGCGCGGAAACGGTCAGCGGTGTTTGTCACGGATTTCGGCTCGGCGGACGACCGGCGCAAGCGCCTCAGCACTCTGCGGTCACCCGCTGCAGCCGCACCTCCCCTGGTGGCTCTGGTGGTGTCCAGTAGAGCCCCTACCATATCCACCTCGCCCGTTAGCTCCGGATAAGCAGATTTGACCTGCATTTGGTCCTGCTTCTGGTCTTGCTGCGTGTCTCGCGCGGTCTTCACCGGTGCATCCCCCCTGCCTCTTGATAACGCCCGGTCCCATCTGCGGGTTCCCGCACGCAGCGGATACAGTCACGGTTGCGTCAACTACGGGGACAGGAGAGGGCCATTACCGGCAACCGGCAGACGAGCTTGGCTTTCGCCGAGGCGTACGGCGCCGGGACCATCGACGGCACCACCGAAGCCGCTCTGCGCTGGTCCCGGGACCGCGCGCGCGAGGCCGGCGTCCGTACGGTGACGACCGGCACCGGCGCGGCCCTGCGCATGCTCGCCGCCACCGCCGGCGCCAAGGCCGTCGCCGAGATCGGCACGGGCACGGGCGTGTCGGGCATCTACCTCCTCCACGGAATGCGCCCGGACGGGGTGCTGACCACGGTCGATCTCGAACCGGAGCGGCAGACGTTCGCCAAGCAGGCGTTCCGCGAGGCGGGCTTCGCCGGCAACCGCGCCCGCTTCATCCCCGGCCGCGCCCTGGACGTCCTGCCCCGCCTCGCGGACGGCGGATACGACCTCGTCTTCTGCGACGGGGACCTGATGGAGTACCTCGAGTACCTCGCTGAATCGTTGCGTCTGCTGCGCCCCGGCGGCCTGGTGTGCTTCGAGGGCGTCTTCGCGGACGGCCGTACGGTCGACTCCGCAGTGCAGCCCGCGGAGGTCCTGCGACTGCGCGAACTACTGCGGGCCGTCCGGGAGAGCACCACCCTGGCGCCTGCCCTGCTGCCGGTCGGCGACGGACTGCTCTGCGCCGTCAAGCGCGGCTGACCGCTCCGGCCCGCGCTCCCCTCGCCTGCTCGACCTCGGATCCTCACCTGCGGACGGCATGGAACGGAAAATCCATGACGGCCAAGTGGCAATGAAAGGCATGGCGGGCACGGCGGCGAAGGCGGCAACGAAACGGCCCCGGCACGCGGCGCGCATTTCTGCACGCCGCCTGCCGGGGCCGGGGTATTCGGCTGGGGGTACCGGGGGTCAGCCCCCGGGGAACCGCAGCAATCGAGCCGCCCTCGTCAGACGGTGACCTTCTCCAGTGCCTCACCCAGGGCCTTGGCTTCGTCGGGTGTCAGCTCGACGACGAGTCGCCCGCCGCCTTCGAGCGGAACGCGCATGACGATGCCCCGCCCCTCCTTGGTCACCTCGAGCGGGCCGTCGCCCGTCCGCGGCTTCATGGCCGCCATGCTCGTTCCCCTTCCTGAAACCAGCTCATCGCAGCCGACAACCCACGTGTCACCGGCATCGAACACATTGCTTCCCAGTCATTATCCCGCATCGAACGACCCGATGACCAACATCAGCCTGCATCCCTTTGGCAACGCGCTCTCTCAAAACCACTCAATTCGGGGAGGCGGCTGCGATACTGCGCCACTCGCACACGTCCGACGCGCCCGGATTCTTTGACGTACGTCACATGTCGGCAGTCGATGATCTCCGGCATCCTGAGCGCTGACTGCCATTACCGGGCAGTACGAGCCGCGACGGAGGGGACTCCCACTATGGCCGACACCGTGCTCTACGACGTGACCGACGGACTCGCGACGGTCACTCTCAATCGCCCCGACGCGATGAACGCGCTCAACATCGAGGCGAAGGTCCAGCTGCGGGACACCCTCCAGCAGGCCTCCGCGGACCCGGCCGTGCGGGCCGTACTCCTCACGGCCACCGGGCGCGCCTTCTGCGTCGGCCAGGACCTCAAGGAGCACATCGGGCTGCTGGCCGCGGACCGGGCCGACGGCTCGGGGAACACCATGAACACGGTGCGCGAGCACTACAACCCCATCGTCACCGCGCTCGCCGAGATGCCCAAGCCCGTGGTCGCGGGCGTCAACGGCGTCGCCGCGGGGGCCGGTGCGGGGTTCGCGCTGGCCGCCGACTACCGGGTCGTCGCCGACTCCGCCTCTTTCAACACCTCGTTCGCGGGCGTGGCGCTGACGGCGGACTCCGGGGTGTCCTGGACGCTGCCCCGTCTCATCGGCCACGGCCGGGCCGCCGATCTGCTGCTCTTCCCACGCAACATCAGCGCCCAGGAGGCCTACGACCTGGGCATGGTCAACAAGATCGTCCCCGCCGAGGAGCTGGCCGCCGAGGCCGCGGCCGTGGCCCGCCGGCTGGCCGAGGGGCCGACCGCCGCCTACGCCGCGCTCAAGGAGTCGCTGGCCTACGGGGCGGGCCACTCGCTCGCCGAGACCCTCGGCAAGGAGGACGAGCTGCAGGGACGGGCCGGCGCCTCGGAGGACCACGGGATCGCCGTCGAGGCGTTCGTGAAGAAGGAGAAGCCGCGCTTCCTGGGCCGGTGAGAAGGCCCGCCGAGCGCGGTGGGGCGGGCCCGGCCGCCGGACCCGCCCCACCGCCGGTGCGCCCGGCCGCGGCCCGGCGCACCGATCAACCCGCAGACCGCCCCGCCGCCTCGGTGGCCGCGCGGACATGGCAGTCCGCCAGATGGTCGTTGACCAGGCCGCAGGCCTGCATCATGGCGTACGCCGTCGTGGGGCCGACGAAGCGGAAGCCGCGCTTCTTGAGGTCCTTGGCGAGTGCCGTCGACTCCGCGGTGACCGGCTGGAGATCGGCGAGGGTGCGCGGCGCCGGGCGGTCGGCCCGGTCGGGGGCGTAGGACCAGATGAGGGCGTCGAGTTCGCCCGGGGGCAGCTCGGCGGCGACCTTGGCGTTGTTGATCGTCGCGGCGATCTTGGCGCGGTTGCGGATGATGCCGGGGTCGGCGAGCAGCCGCTCGGCGTCGGCGTCGGTGAACCGCGCCACCTCCGGGATGCGGAACCCGGCGAACGCGGCACGGAAGCCGGGGCGGCGGCGCAGGATCGTGATCCAGGACAGCCCGGACTGGAACGCCTCCAGGCTCATTCGTTCGAAGAGGGCATCGTCGCCGTGGACGGGCAGGCCCCATTCGGTGTCGTGGTACTCGCGGTAGTCGGCCATCCGCTCCGTTTCCATGCCCCACGGGCAGCGGGGAACGCCGTCCGGAGCCGTCACCACGCCGCTCACGACCGCTCCTCACCCTCCGGGCCGTCAGGGGCCTCGGAGGAGCCGGGGGGCTGCGGGACCCCACTGCCGGGCTGCGCGTCCGCCACGGGGCCGTCTGCGGGCCGTGTGTCCTCCACCGGGCCGGGCGGGACCTGGCCGGGCGCGGGGCCCGCCCGGTGCAGGCCGGTCGGGCCCGGTCCGCCGGTCTGCATGGCCGCGGCGTGCGCGCCGGCCAGCGCGGACTCCAGCTCGGCGATCCGGGCGTCGCGCTCCGCCAGCTCGGCGCCGAGGCGGTCGAGGACGTCGTCGACGTCCTGCATGCGGTAGCCGCGGACCGTCACGGGCAGGCGGACGGCCTCGATGTCGGCGCGCGCCACCGGGCGCTCCGCGGGCAGCGGGTCGTACAGCCGGTCCGGCGCGGCATCGCGCAGCCCGCCGCCGTCACCGCCACCCACGACGACGAGCGTGACCGCCGCCACGACCACGACCATCGCGATCAGCAAGAACCAGAACACGACCAACTCCCCGAACTGTGCGCCTGCACTGATCGTGCCATGCGGGTGTGACAGTTAGGGTCGCTGGCGGACCACGGAGAGGGAGTCAAGGAATGCTGCGGCTGGGGAATCGCGAGTTCGGCGCGCACGAGCCGGTGATCATGGCGATCGTGAACAGGACGCCGGACTCCTTTTACGACCAGGGCGCCACGTTCCGCGACGAGCCGGCGCTCGCCCGTGTCGAGCAGGCGGTGGCCGAGGGCGCCGCGATCATCGACATCGGTGGCGTCAAGGCCGGTCCGGGCGAGGAGGTGAGCGCCGAGGAGGAGGCCCGCCGCACGGTCGGGTTCGTGGCCGAGGTGCGCAGGCGCCACCCGGATGTGGTGATCAGCGTCGACACCTGGCGGCACGACGTCGGCGAGGCGGTCTGCGAGGCGGGCGCCGATCTGCTCAACGACGCCTGGGGCGGCGTCGATCCGAAGCTCGCCGAGGTCGCGGCGCGGTACGACGTCGGCCTGGTGTGCACGCACGCGGGCGGCGCCGAGCCGCGTACCCGCCCGCACCGGGTGACGTACGAGGACGTGATGGCCGACATCCTGCGGGTGACGCTCGGACTGGCCGAGCGGGCCGTGGAGTTGGGTGTCCGGCGGGACGCGGTCATGATCGACCCGGGGCACGACTTCGGGAAGAACACCCGGCACAGCCTGGAGGCGACCCGCCGGCTCGGCGAGATGGCGGACACCGGCTGGCCGGTGCTGGTCTCGCTGTCCAACAAGGACTTCGTGGGCGAGACGCTGGACAGGCCGGTCAAGGAACGGGTGCTCGGCACCCTGGCGACGACCGCGGTGTCGGCCTGGTTGGGCGCGCAGGTCTACCGCGTCCACGAGGTCGCGGAGACCCGGCAGGTGCTGGACATGGTGGCCTCGATCGCCGGTCACCGGCCCCCGGCGGTCGCCCGCCGGGGACTGGCCTGAGGCAGTTGCCGGGGCCGGGGGCGGCGCGCCTCCCCCCCCGCGGCGGCCGACTCTCAGCCGCCGACCTCCTTGGTCACCAGCGCGACCGCCTCGTCGACGTCGTCACTGAGGTGGAAGAGGTCCAGGTCGCGCATGGACGCCTTACCCTGGGCGATGAGGGTGTCGCGCAGCCAGTCGACCAGCCCGCTCCAGTAGGACGTGCCGAACAGCACGATCGGGAAGCGGGTGACCTTCTGGGTCTGGACGAGGGTGAGCGCCTCGAACAGCTCGTCCAGGGTGCCCATCCCGCCGGGCAGTACGACGAAGCCGCTGGCGTACTTCACGAAGCAGGTCTTGCGGACGAAGAAGTAGCGGAAGTCGACCCCGAGGTTCACATACTCGTTGAGGCCCTGCTCGAAGGGCAGCTCGATGCCGAGGCCGACGGAGACCCCGCCGGCCTCGTTGGCGCCCTTGTTGGCCGCCTTCATGGCGCCCGGACCGCCACCGGTGATCACCGCGAACCCGGCCTCGACCAGGGCCCGCCCGATCCGCACCCCGGCGTCCCACTCGGACGAGCCCGGCGCGGTACGGGCCGAGCCGAAGACGCTGATGGCCGGGCCCAGCTCGGCCAGCGCTCCGAAGCCCTCGACGAACTCCGCCTGGATGCGCATCACGCGCCACGGATCGGTGTGCACCCACTCGGAGGGGCCCGCGGTGTCCAGCAGCCGCTGGTCCGTGGTGCTGCCCTGCACCTGCCCGCGACGACGCAGTACGGGACCCAGCCGCTGCTCCTCCGGGGTCGGTTCACCCTCGAGGTCGGCCATGATGTGCTCCCTCCGCTGACAGATCGTTTGCCGCCTCAGCGTAGATCCACGAACGCGCCGCGCAGGGGAATTCGGCCGGTGGACAACCCGCAGGTGAGCGCGGGCCCGGTCGCGGGGCCCGCTCAGTCCGTGAGCCAGGCGCGCAGCCGCTCCTCGCAGTGCAGGATCCGGTCGACCTCGACCCGCTCGTCCTTCTTGTGCGCGAGAAGGGAGTAGCCGGGGCCGTAGTTGACGGCGGGGACGCCGAGCGAGCTGAAGCGGGAGACGTCGGTCCAGCCGAACTTCGGCATCGCGATGCCGCCGACGGACTCCATGAAGGCCTTCGCGGCCGGGTGGGACAGACCGGGGAGCGCGCCCGGGGAGTGATCGTCGACGATGAACTCGTCCACCGGGCAGTCCGCGAAGACCTCGCGGACGTGGGCCAGTGCCTCGTCGGGGGTGCGGTCGGGCGCGTAGCGGAAGTTGACGGTGACCGTGCAGGCGTCCGGGATGACGTTGTTGGCGACCCCGGCCTCGACGCGGACGGCGTTCAGCCCCTCGCGGTACTCCAGGCCGTCGATCACCGGGCGGCGCGGTTCGTAGGCGGCGAGCTTCGCCAGGATCGGGGCGGCGGCGTGGATGGCGTTGGCGCCCATCCAGCTGCGCGCGGAGTGGGCCCGCTCCCCGGTGGTGCGCAGCAGGACCCGCAGGGTGCCCTGGCAGCCGCCCTCCACCTGGCCGTCGGAGGGCTCCAGGAGGACGGCGAAGTCGCCGGTCAGCCAGTCCGGGTGCGCGTCCGCGACGTGGCCGAGGCCGTTGAGGTGCGCCGCGACCTCCTCGTTGTCGTAGAAGACGAAGGTCAGGTCGCGGTTGGGCGCGGGCACGGTGGCGGCCATGCGCAGCTGGACGGCGACCCCGGACTTCATGTCGCAGGTGCCGCAGCCCCACAGGACGCCGTCGTCGTCGAGCCGGGAGGGGACGTTGTCCGCGATCGGCACGGTGTCGAGGTGTCCGGCGAGCACCACGCGCTCGGCGCGGCCCAGGTGCGTGCGGGCCACGACGTTGTTGCCGTACCGGTCGACGGTCAGGTGCGGCAGCGCCCGCAGGGCGTGCTCGACGGCGTCGGCGAGGTCCTTCTCGTTCCCGCTCTCGGACGGGAAGTCGACGAGCTGCGCGGTGAGCGCGGCGGCGTCGAGCGACAGGTCGAGGGCGGCGTGGTGTGTGGAGCGCTCCATGGGGCCGACCCTATCCGGCGGCCCTCCAGTACGGTGGGCTGCGTGTCCGCCCAGCCCAAGGTCCCCGTCCGCCGCAAGCGCCTCTGGCGTGCCGGCGCCGCTTTCGCCGTGCTGATCGGGCTGGCGGTCTACCTCGTGGTGCAGTTCGTCACGGGCGGTCCGGGTGCGCCGCGCTGCACGGTGCGTGCCGAAGGGGACGCGAAGGGGTACGAGCTCTCCCCCGAGCAGGCCGCGAACGCCGCGACGATCTCGGCCGTGGCGTCCTCGCGCGGGCTGCCGGAGCGGGCGCGGACGATCGCGCTGGCGACGGCGATGCAGGAGTCGGGGCTGCGCAACATCGACTTCGGCGACCGGGACTCGGTGGGCCTGTTCCAGCAGCGGCCGTCGCAGGACTGGGGCACGGTGAAGCAGATCATGGACCCGGTGTACGCGGCCGGGGAGTTCTACACCCACCTGGCGAAGGTCCCGGGCTACTCCCGGCTGCCGCTGACCGTCGCCGCGCAGAAGGTGCAGCGCAGCGGCTACCCGCAGGCGTACGCCAAGCACGAGGTGAACGCCGCCCGGCTGACCGGGGCACTGACCGGCCGGGACGGGGCGGCGATGACGTGCACCCAGAGCCGTCCGGTGGACGGGCAGGCGGGCGACGCGGCGGCGGTCCGGGCGAAGCTGGCCCGCGATTTCGGTCCTGAGGTGCTGCCGCGGACGGACGGCGCGGGCGGACGCGTCGCGGGTGGCGAACGCAGCGTGACGGTGCCGGTGCGGCAGACCGGGGTGGGGACCGACGGCGGGGGTCCGCGGCGGGGCTGGGAATTGGCGACATGGGCGATGGCCCACTCCGCCGAGCTGCGTATCGAACAGATCTCTTACGCCGGTCGGACGTGGACCGCGGCCGATGCGGGGAAGGGCTGGCAGAAGAAGCCGGCCGGTTCCGAGGCGTCTCCGGGGCGCTCCACGGGTGACGTTCGTATCATCACCGCACAATAGTCCGCCGGGTCCCTCGAAAGGGGCGCCGGCAGCAATTCCCCTTTCCTGTACGGGAGTTCACCGCATCGGTGCGGGCATTTCCGTCAATTCCCTTGTCATACAAGGGGCGTGACGTTTCCTCATACGCGCTCGGCTTGTACATATTGCCCGCCTTCCTCCAGGGCCGATTATGTGACGCGTTACCAACTCTTTACCTGAGTTCACCGCAACCTTCGGGGGTCTGACGCGGTAGTCAGTGCGTCCGCCAGGCGGACATGGCACATCTGTCAGAAGTACGAGTCCCTCTCCGTAAAAGGAGCACCATGTCCCTCCCCGTTACGCGTCGGATCGCCCGAGCCGCCCTGATCGTCGCCGCAGGCGCTGCTCCCGTGGTCGCGGTGGCCGGTACCGCGAACGCCGCGGACCTGTCCAAGGCAGCCGACCTGGGCGGACTGACCAAGCTGGACTCCGCGAGCGCCAGTGAGACCCTCAACGACACCGTCAAGGACGGCGGTGGCCTGCTGAACTCGGTCGGCGAGACCGTCGCCGGGGAGCTCGCCCCCGCGGCCGTCAAGGCCACCGGCCCCCTGATCGGGGACGCAGCTCCCGCCGCGTACATGGGCGCCAAGACCGCGCAGGACGCCGTTGCCAAGCACGCCAAGGACGGTGCGGCGAACAAGTCGCTGCCGACCGACACCGGCCTGGTCTCCGTCCCGGTCCAGGGCCTGCTCGGCGGTCTCCCGATCGGCGGCTGAGCCACCGGTCGCCGCACGCGACGCGCAGGGGCCCGGGGAGTTCGCTCTCCCCGGGCCCCTGCGCGTGCGGTCCGCCGTCGGCGGTCAGCGGGTCATTCCGCGAGGCGCCGCACCGCGGCGTCCACCCGCTCGTCGGTGGCGGTGAAGGCGACCCGTACGAACCGCTCCCCCGCGCTTCCGTAGAAATCGCCGGGAGCGACCAGGATGCCGCGCTTGGCGAGATCGCCGACGGTGTCCCAGCAGGGCTCGTCGCGCGTCGCCCAGAGGTAGAGCGAGGCCTCGCTGTGCTCGATGCGGAAGCCGGCGGCCTCCAGGGCGGTGCGCAGCGCGGCACGGCGGCGGGCGTACCGCTCGCGCTGCTCCGCGACATGCGCGACATCGCCCAGCGCCGCGACCGTGGCGGCCTGGACGGGCGCCGCGACCATCATTCCGCCGTGCTTGCGGATCTGCAGCAGCTCGCCCAGGACGGCGGCGTCGCCCGCGAGGAAGGCGGCGCGGTAGCCGGCGAGGTTGGAGCGCTTGGAGAGCGAGTGGACGGCGACGATGCCGTCCAGGGAGCCGCCGCAGACGTCCGCGTGCAGCACCGAGACCGGGTCGGCCTCCCAGCCCAGTTCGAGGTAGCACTCGTCGCTGAAGAGCAGCACGCCGTGCTCGCGGGCCCAGTCCACGGTGCGGCGCAGCTCGTCCGCGCTCAGCACCCGGCCGGTGGGATTGGACGGCGAGTTCAGCCAGAGCAGCTTCAGACCTGCCGGGTCGAGGTCGGTGGGGTCGTCGTAGACGACCGGCTCGGCTCCGGCGAGCCGGGCCCCCACCTCGTACGTCGGGTAGGCAAGGCGCGGGTAGCCGACCTTGTCGCCGGGGCCCAGGCCGAGCTGGGTCGGCAGCCAGGCCACCAGCTCCTTGGAGCCGACGATCGGCAGCACGTTGGTGTGCTCCACGCCGTGGGCGCCCAGGCGGTCGGTGACCCAGCCGGTGAGTGCGTCGCGCAGGGCGGGCGTCCCCCACACCGTCGGATAGCCGGGGCTGTCCGCCGCGTCGGTCAGGGCCTGCCGGATCACCGCGGGCACGGGGTCGACCGGGGTACCGACGGACAGGTCGACGATGCCGTCGGCGTGTGCGGCGGCCGTGGTCTTGTACGGCTCCAGCCGGTCCCACGGGAAGACGGGGAGGCGGGATGAGACTGCGCCCACGATGCTCTCTTTCTCGGACGGGGCTGACGCGGGACGGCGGCGGGAAACGCCTCGGTCCCGTACGGGGAGCCGTACGGGACCGGGCGGCGCCGTGCGACCTGCCCCAGCACAGGCTGGGGTATCCCCAACGACCTCGGAGGCGAGAGGGAGCGGGCGGCTCCCTCTCGATCCTCTGATCGTTACTGGTTCTGCGGCGGCAGCGCTGCGATGAAGGCGTGGTCGCGCTCGATCAGGCCGAGCTTGCTGGCGCCACCGGGCGAGCCGAGCTCGTCGAAGAACTCCACGTTCGCCTTGTAGTAGTCCTTCCACTCCTCCGGGGTGTCGTCCTCGTAGAAGATCGCCTCAACCGGGCAGACCGGCTCACAGGCCCCACAGTCGACGCATTCGTCCGGGTGGATGTACAAGGACCGGGAGCCCTCGTAGATGCAGTCGACGGGGCACTCCTCGATGCATGCCTTGTCCTTGACGTCGACACAAGGCTGCGCGATGACGTAGGTCACGCTGTCGTTCCTCCTCGGTAGGGCCGGCGGACCGATTGGCAGTACCGCCGCAGGGCGCGCGGGAGCGCGGCGTCGTCGATGCCCGCCACCTAGTATCTCCGTTCCCGGGCGTGGGACGAACAAGAGGGGCGGGTAGAGCGATGGAATTCATGACCGGTGGTCGTGCGGAAGTCCGCATCACCCTTGCTGACGTGGGGAAAAGGGTATCCGTTCGCCGCCTGACCGGCGGTGGAGCGGGAGAGCCGGCGTTCACGGACGCGGTCGGCGTTCTCACATCCTGGGACGAGGGTGTGCTGAGCATCACACGCCGCTCAGGTGAGGCCGTCAGAATCGACGAATCGTCGCTGGTCGCCGCCAAGGTCGTACCCGCGGAGCCGGCGCGCAGACGCGGCCCGGCGGCCGGGGTCCGCGAGCTGCAGGAGGTCGCGGCCCGCGGATGGCCGGCAATTGAGACGGAGCGTCTCGGAGAATGGACACTTCGCGCCGCCGGGGGCTTCACCCGGCGGGCCAATTCGGCCCTTCCCCTCGGCGACCCCGGACTGCCGCTCGACGCCGCGCTGGAACACGTCCAGCAGTGGTACGGCGAGCGCGGGCTGCCGGCGGTCATCGTCGTCGCCACCGGACGTACGGACACCGACGAGGTGCTGGCGGCGGAGCTGGCGCGGCGCGGCTGGGCCGATGAGCGGCACACCACGGTCCGTATCGCCGCCCTGGCCCCGCTCGCCGACGCCTCCGCGGACACCGCCCGCGTCCTTCTCGCCCGGGAGCCGGACGCGGACTGGTTCGGCCTCTACAACCGGACCGACGAGCCCACCCCGGAGGCGCGGAAGGTGCTCACCGGCGGGCCCTCGGTGTGGTTCGCGAAGGTCCCCGACGCGGACGGCGGGACGGCGGCGATCGGCCGTCTGGTGGTCGACGGCCGCTGGGCGGGCTTCGCCGCAGTCGAGGTGGCCCCCGCGCAGCGTCGCCGTGGCCTCGCGACCCTGGTGATGGCTGCGCTCGCGGAGCGGGCCCTGCAGGAGGGCGCCTCGGCGGCGTATCTCCAGGTCGAGGCCGACAACGCCGGGGCGCGCGCGCTGTACGACCGGCTCGGCTTCACCGACCACCACGGCTACCACTACCGGCGCGCCCTCCCGGGCGACGCCCGCTGACCGAGGACCCCTCAGCTATGTCCGACATGTCCGATGGCCCCCGCCCGCAGCCGGACGGCGCCCGCGAGGAACGGCGGCGGCGGTTCGCCGAGGCCGCCCGGGAGGAACGGCCCGACCTCGCTCTGCTGTGCCTGCTGATCGGCGCCGAGGCGGATCCGGCGCTGGACGAGGCGGCCATGGACGCCGCACAGATCGAGCTGGACCGGCTGGCCGGCGAGCTGCCGTACGCGCCCACCGGCGGACCCGGGGCCTGGGCGCGCAATCTCGCCGAGCTGCTCGGCGGGCGCTGCGGATTCGGCGGCGCCGCCGCCGAATACCGGCGGCTGGAGTCGTCACTGCTGCACGAGGTGCTACGGCGCCGGCGCGGCCTGCCGATCCTGCTGTCGGTGGTGTGGATGGAGGTCGCGCGGCGGGCCGGGGCCCCGGTCTACGGCATGGGTCTGCCCGGCCACTTCGTCGTCGGCTTCGGCGACCCGTACGGCGGCCACGTGCTGGCCGATCCGTTCGACGGCGGGCACCTGCTCACCGAGGAGGACGCGGCGGTGCTGGTCGCGGGCGCGACCGGGGAGGCCCTGACCGGGCCGATGCCGGCGCCCGCCACCCCGCTGGACATCGTGCTGCGCATCCTCAACAACATCCGGGCCTGGGCACAGGCCCGGCCGGAGCACAGCGCGGTGCAGCTGTGGGCGCTGGAGCTGTCGCTGCTGCTGCCGAGCCATCCGGCGCGGCTGCGTCTCGAACGAGCCCAGCTGCTGGTGCAGCGCGGTGAGTTCCTCGCGGGGGCGGCGGAACTGGAGGAATACGCGCTGGTGGTGGAGGCGGTCGAGCCTGCCACCGCCCTCGCGGTACGCCGGCAGGCCGCCACGGCCCGCGCCATGCTCAATTGATCCGCGGGCCGGAGGGCGGGGGCGCCTGGTGGCGGTGGGCGGAGTGGGGAGCCCGGACGTCCGCGGTCCCGCCCGTCGGCCCGCCCTCCCCGGCCGTCCCGGCGACCGGGGAACGGCGGATGATCAGCGCGGTGGCGTCGTCCTTGAGGTCACCGCCGGTGAAGCGCTCCAGGTCGGCCCGGAGGGTGCGGGCCAATTCGGCCGGCTCCAGCCGGGTCCAGGCGGCCAGCCGGTCGCCCAGCGGGTAGAACTCCCCGTCCTGGCCGCGTGCCTCGGTCACCCCGTCCGTGCAGAGCACCACCCAGTCGTCGGGCCGGGGGTGTACCCGTACGCTCCGCCGCGGTTCGCCGCTCAGCGTGCCGAGGCCCAGCGGCAGGCCGCCCTCCCCGTCGCTGCGCTCGTGGACTTCGCCGTCACGCACCAGGTGGTAGGGGATGTGCCCGCAGGACAGCACCCGGCCGTCCTCCATTCCGCGCACCTCCATCAGGAGCGCGGTGACGAAGCGTTCGTCGGTGCCCTGCTCCGCCGAACGGGTGTTGTAGCGGGTCAGGGCGCTCTCCATTCGTTCGGCGACCGACTCCAGCGACTCCTGGTAGTGCGCGGCCTCCCGGAACGAGGCCAGTACCTCCAGGCCCGCGCCGATGGCCGGCATGCCCTTGCCCTGCACGTCGCCGATCATCAGACGCAACCCGTGCGGCGTCTCGACGGCCTCGTAGATGTCGCCGCCGACGCGGGCGCCCTCCTGGGCGGAGACGTAGAAGCCGAACGCCTCGACCTCTCCGGCGCTGAGCGGCAGCTCCCGCAGCATGGCGCGCTGCACCGTGTCGGCGACGAGGCGGGTACGGGCGTGCAGCGCCTCACGCTCCAGCCGGGTGCGGCACAGCACCACGGAGAAAAGGGCCACCAGGAACGCCCCGAAGATCCCCACGACCCGGCTGGCCGGAGCCCAGTCGGGCACCGTCAGGATGTCCACGTACGTCAGGCACACCGCGTAGATCGCCGCCACGACGAGCGTCCAGCGGTAGGAGCAGCGCAGCGCGGCGACCAGGGGGGCGACGCCCAGGAAGGCCGAGATGTGCAGTTCCGGCCCGGTCGTCGCGTCCACCACCGTCACGATGAGGACGGCGAGGATCAGCAGCAGGGCCGAATAGCGGCCGCTGTCCGGGGGACGGGTGGCAGGCATAACACTTCCAGCCTGCGGGACGTCGCCCGACACCGCAGCGGGGCGAAGATCCCGAGGCGGCGCGGGGCGGCGCCCGGCGGGTGCGCGGGGCGGTAACCGGCGCGCCCGCCGGGCGCCGCCGTCCGCACATCACCGCCGAGCCGCCCGCCCACGCGCACACGGCAGCGGGCCCCCGGTCCTCCCCGGCATGTGCCGAGGAACCCGAGGGTCCGCTGCCTGCGATGTCCGCCTGGTGCGGCGGTCAGTTGCCGTTCGTCTCGATGGTCTGGATCCGCTCGGCGGGGGAGGTGCCGAGCAGCGCCTTGCCCACCGCGCTCGCCACCTCTTCGACGCTGACCGGGTGCCGGGAGCCGTCGCCCTTGGTGACCATGATGCCGTTGAAGGTGTCGCCGTAGAGCTGCTTGAGCGCGGGCCGGTCGTAGTAGGGCACCAGGCCGCCGTCCACGATCTTGAAGGACAGGAACTTCGGGATCGACTTCTGCGGGCTGAAGGAGACCGTGTGTGCCGCGTCCGTGCGGACCGTCACCAGCCCGGACATCGCCGGTTCGGCAAACTGCTTCATCGCCCGGTCCACCGCGGCCTTGCCGACCTGCGGCTGCTGCATACCGGCGGCCAGCACCACCGGGGCGTCGGTGCCGGTCGTGGCGCGCTTGCGGTACGCCTCGGCGACCTTGGCCTTGGACGAATCGACGTCGATCGACTTGTACGGCGAGCCGTAGTGCGGCACCGCCTTGCCGTTCCGGAAGGTGATCCCGCCGTCCTTGGCGGCGCCCGCGGAGCCCGCCGCGCTCTGCAGCGCGATCTCCAGCTTCTCGTCGTCGACGATCATGGCGGGCTTGGCCGTGCGCGTACCGCCAAAGAGCGAGCTGATGACGGAGACCGGGTTGTAGTCCCGGCCTGCGGCGTTGCGGACCGTCGCCTGGGTGTCGACGTCCAGGCCCGCGCGGGCCGGCTGCAGCGTCGCGGACTTGCCGTCGACAGTGAGCTTCAGCGGCTCCTCACGGCGGTCCTCGATCGCCGCCTCCAGCCGCTTGACCGCGTCTTCCTTGGTGGTGCCGCCGATGTCCACCCCGAGCGCGGTGGTCCCGTTGGGCACGTCGGCGTGGTCCAGGAGCAGGCCCGCGCCGTAGGCGATGCCCGCGAGGACCACGACGCCGACGCCCACGAGGACGATCTTGTTGCGGCCCTTCTTGGGCGGGTTGATCGGCTCCGGGATCCTGGGACGCGGCGCCGGGGCGGCGCTCTCGCCCGGACCGGAGGGGCCGGCGGGGCCGGCGGGGAACACCGGGGAGGGGCCCGGGCCGTCCACCCCCGGGGTCTTCGGGATGCCGCTGACGAGGGTGTCGCCGGACACCCTGCCGTGCGATCCGGTGCCGCCACGCCCGCCGTCGCGGTCACCGGCGGCGCCGCCCTTCGGACCGACTGCCGGACCACCGGCGATGCCTCCGGTGACGCCGAGGCCGTTGCCCGGCCCGGTCAGTGACGCGGGGGGCTGCGGAGTGAGCTCGGCGGTGTCGTCGACGCGCGGGCGGCCGCCCGCGCCCGCCGCGGGGTCGCTGAAGCCGGGCGGGAGGTTGAGCGCGGAGTCGCCGCGCGCCGGACCCGTCGTCGGTCCGCTCGGGCCGGGTGCGTCGAACGGGCTGAGGTCACGCGTGGGGCCGCCGCCCCCGTCGAAGGGCGACCCGCCCCCCTGGGAGGCGCCGCTGTCGAACGGCGTACCGCCACCCGGCGTGCCACCGCCGTCGAAGGGCGAGCCACCGTCGAACGGCGAGCCGCCCTGGGATGCCCCACCGTCGAACGGCGAGCCGCCGCTCTGCGGTGCCTGGCTGTCCGAGAAGTACGGCAGGTCGGGGCGCTGCGGGGGCTTCGATCCGGACGGCCTGCGCGGCGGCGTCGTACCGGACGCGCCGAGCGGCCGCGGGGTCTGGCCGCCCGCGGGGGGCGGCGGCGGCGCCGCGTGCGACCCGGTGGTCGACGACGAGCCGGCGGGCCCGGCCTTGCGCGGCGCGAACCAGTCGCTGGGCTTCCCCTGCGGGCCGCCCGCGGGCGGCCCGTCCGACGCGGCGCCGGGCCGCGGGGTGTTGGCGGTACGTTCCGCGTTCCGCTCGGATCCGCCCGGGGGGCGGGGCGTTCTGCGGGACCCGGCGGCGCCGCCGGAACCAGCCGATGCGTTCATGCCGGACTCCTCACCGACGGGCTTGCGCACGACGACCGGCGGGATGGGGCGCGACCCCGGAATGTTGATCTTGATCCGCGTCGTCAGCGTGGTCTCGGTCTTGGGCTCCGCCGGTTGCGCCGCGGCACCGGCCGCAGCCTCGTCGGCTTCTCTCCTGGGCGAGCCGTAAGGCGGCGTCCCCGAGGGGTACGCGGCTCCGCCACGGCCCTGGGGGCCGGAGGACGAACTGTCAGATTCACGACTCAAAGCAGGTTCTCCCGGTTGGCTCCGCCGCTCGTCAGAGATGATCCCCGACCTCAGGCCGGGAGGTGCCCCCAGGGCGGCGCGGCGGCGCGCACCACCATACTGGCCGCCGCCGACGGACACCCGAAGAGCGTACGAACACCGACCGCACGGGCGAACCCCCGGCACCGGATTCGTTCGCGGCGACCCTCGGGCCGCAGGTCACGGTATGGGCCACGTCATCCGCCAACTCCGCCGTGGCGCACGCCCGTAGCCCTCATCCGGGCGGTGGTGGCACAGATCACAGCCATCAGAATTCCGCCCAGCAGAAAGACGTACGAGCCGAGTCCCGCGCCGAAGAGGAAGTCACCCTCCGGCCGCGCCTCACCGAGCAGCAGGAAGATCGTCACCAGCCACGCGGCACCCGGAACCAGGACACCCGCGGTGGTGCCGGTCGCCCTGGCGCCACCGTAGAAGAGACCACCCGTCCCGGCCAGCGTCAATACCAATCCGCCCGGGAGCCAGGCCGCTTGCAGGAGCGCCCCGGCGAGCGCGACGAGCACTCCCGAGACCAGCAGCAGGACGTACAGGCCCACCCGGCCCGGCGTCAGGGGGGCCGACAGCGCGGCGCTCGCGGTCGGCCGGACCGGACCACCGGTCCGCGCCCCGGACGCGCCGCCGGCTCCGGCCCGCGACCGCTGACCGCCCTTGCCCGCGGGCCCGCCACCCTTCGCCGCACTCATTCCGCCGCCTCCTCGATCCGGGCACGGCCATCCGTACCCGAATTACCTGTCATACCCGTCATGTCACCGATTCCCGCAAAGAGATCGTCCTCGCGCGTCCCGTCGGCCGCGCCCGAGTCCCCCCGCACCAGCTGGTAGTGCTCGGTGCGGATCATCGGCTGGCCCAGGTCGTTGGAGAGCGCGAAGAACGGTTCGGCGAGGGTGATCTGGGTGTGGTGCGCCCGCATCGCGGCACTCTTCGCCGCCGCTTGATCCGCGTCCCCGGCGATCGACGCCGTGATCTCGTCGTCCGGCACCACTCCCGGTACGTCGTCCGCCGAGGCGACACCGGGGAAGGCATGGCCTGCGGCGCGCAGCCGCTCCAGGCCCTCCTCGACCACCGAACGCGCGTTGCGGTTCCAATAGATCTTGCGGATCGCGTGCGCCGGGCCCAGATCGGGGCGGAAGCCCTCCTGCGCCGCCAGCTCGGCGCCGCGCATCGCCACGCGGTGCGCCTGGATGTGGTCGGGGTGGCCGTAGCCGCCATTCGGGTCATAGGTGACCAGCACCTGGGGCCTGACCTCGCGGATGACGGCCACCAGATGAGCGGCGGCCTCGTCCGGCTCGGCCCGCCAGAAGGCGTTCGGCCGGTCGTTCTGGGGCGCGCCCATCATGCCGGAGTCGCGATAGCGGCCCAGCCCGCCGAGGAAGCGGTGGTCGACGACGCCCAGGGCGGTCATCGCCGCGGCGAGTTCGCCGACGCGGTGCGGGCCGAGGGTGTCGTCCCGATCGGGGGTGAGATGGGCGAGTTCGGGCGGAATTACCTCCCCCTCCTCGCCCCGCGTGCAGGTCACGAGCGTGACGAGCGCGCCCTCGGCCGCGTACTTGGCCATGGTGACGCCGTTGTTGATCGACTCGTCGTCCGGGTGCGCGTGCACCAACAGCAGACGGCGGGCGGGAAGGTCGGTCATGGAGACAGCCTACGAGCCGCCCGGTCCGGATTCAGCACATGATCCCGGTCGGCGGCCGTACGCCCGAACGAAGTACGGGCGCCGGCCGGCGAACGGCTCAGAACTTGATGTTGCCGAGCATTCCGGCGACGTTCGTCGTCAGTTGCTTGATCGTCGGAGCGATGGACGAGCTGGACAAATAGAAGCCCAGCAGCATGCAGACGAATGCATGCCCGCCCTTCAACCCTGACTTCTTGACGAGCAAGAAGACGATGATCGCCAGCAGCACCACCGCCGAAATCGAGAGTGCCACGGCGGCTCACCTCCAAGTACGCATGGACCGGACAGAGTTGATGGTGCGTGACCGCCTCGACGGATCCCACACCGGGGTATGCCATGGGCTCTTTACCCCGTTCCCACGACGCGCAAGGGATCATAACTTTCCGTCCGCGCGCATATGTCGGAGCACAGGAGCAGAACAGGGGCGCACGCGATCCAAACGAGCGCGACCGTGTGAGCCCCAACACCCTTAGGCTCGCACCATGACCGGACAGCTTCCCTTCCCCCGGCAACACGCCCGTACACAGCGCTTCACGCTGGGCGCCCCGCGCGGCTACGCCATCTCCCCGGACGGCGCGCGCGTCGTCTTCCTCCGCTCCGCCACCGGTACCGACCGCACCCAGCAGCTGTGGGTCCTCGACCTGAACGAGGGACGCGAGTTCACGGCCGCCGATCCGCGAGCACTGCTCGCCGGCGCGGACGAGGAACTCTCCCCGGAGGAGCGTGCCCGCCGCGAGCGCACCCGCGAGGGGTCGGCGGGCATCGTCGGCTACGCGGTCGACTCCGCGGTCGAGTTGGCCGCCTTCCCCCTTTCCGGGCGACTGTTCGTCTCCGAGCTACGGGCCGGCACCACCCGCGAAATCCCCGTCCGGGGGCCGGTGGTGGACCCGCACCCGTCACCGGACGGCCGGCACGTCGCCTTCGTGGCGGACGGCGGGCTGCGGGTGGTCGCGGTCGACGGCAGCGCCACGGCGGACGACACCGACGGCGCGGGCGGGAGCGGCGAGGACGCGACCGGGGACGGGGCGGCCGAGCGGGCGGGCGCGGACCGCGTGCTGGCGGGGCCCGACGGCCCGGAGGTCACCTGGGGCCTGGCGGAGTTCATCGCGGCCGAGGAGATGGGCCGCTACCGGGGCTTTTGGTGGTCGCCGGAGAGCGACCGGCTGCTCGCCGCCCGGGTCGACGAGTCGCCGGTGCGGCGCTGGTGGATCTCCGACCCCGCCCATCCCGACCGCGAACCGGCCCGGATCCCCTACCCCGCCGCCGGCACCGCCAACGCCAAGGTCACGCTGGCGATTCTCGGCCTGGACGGCTCCCGCACGGACGTCACCTGGGACACCGAGCGCTACCCCTATCTGGCGCGTGTGCACTGGTCCGCGGCCGGGCCCCCGTTGCTGCTCGTCCAGTCCCGCGATCAGCGCGACCAGCGCTATCTGACCGTCGACACCACGACGGGCGCGACCCGCACGGTGCACGAGGACGAGGACGAGGTGTGGGTCGAGCCGTTCCCGGGGGCACCGGCCTGGACGCCGGACGGCCGGCTGGTACGGATCGCCGACGAGGGCGGCGCGCGCAAACTGTTCGTCGGTGACCGCCCGCTGACCGGGGCGCCGCTGCACGTCCGGGCCGTCCTGGACATCGGCGAGGACGAGGTGCTGTTCTCCGCGAGCGGCAGCGAGATGCACGACATCGGGGTCTACCGCGCCTGGTACCGCGGCAGCGGCGACCAGGGCGGCTGGGAACGCGTCGGCGCCCGCCCGTATCCCACCGTCTCCTCCGCGGTGCGCAGCGGATCGCTGGTGGTGCTGTCGCAGGCGTCGCTGGAACGGCCGGGCGCCCAGGTGGAGGTGGTGCGGCTGGACGCGGACGGCGGCGAGAAGACCCTCGCCGCGATCGGCTCGTACGCCGAGGAGCCGGCGCTCACCGCCCGCCCCCGCCTCGTCCTCGCCGGTGAGCGGCAGATCCCGTGCGCGGTGCTGCTGCCCGACGGCCATCGCGAGGGGGACGGCCCGCTGCCGGTGCTGCTCGACCCGTACGGCGGCCCGCACGGCCAGCGGGTGGTCGCCGCGCACAACGCCTATCTGACCTCCCAGTGGTTCGCCGACCAGGGCTTCGCGGTGATCGTCGCGGACGGCCGGGGTACGCCGGGCCGCTCCCCCTCCTGGGAGAAGGCGGTGTCGCGGAACCTCGCGGAGGTCACGCTGGAGGACCAGGTCGACGCCCTCCAGGCGCTGGCCGAATCCCTCCCGCTCGATCTGGAGCGGGTCGCCATCCGCGGCTGGTCCTTCGGCGGCTACCTCGCGGGGCTCGCCGCGCTGCGCCGGCCCGATGTCTTCCACGCGGCCGTGGTGGGCGCCCCGGTCACCGATCTGCGGCTGTACGACACCCATTACCAGGAGCGGTATCTCGGCCACCCGGACCAGGAGCCCGAGGTCTACGCGGCCAACTCCTTGCTCACCGACGAGGGGCTGTCGGGGGCCCGGGAGCCGCACCGTCCGATGCTGATCGTGCACGGTCTGGCCGACGACAACGTGGTCGTGGCGCATTCGCTGCGGTTGTCCTCGGCGCTGCTGGCGGCCGGCCGGCCGCACGAGGTGCTGCCGCTGTCCGGGGTGACGCATATGACGCCGCAGGAGCAGGTGGCCGAAAACCTGCTCCTGCTCCAGGTCGACTTCCTCAAGAGGTCATTGGGGATGGCCTGACCGGCAGCCCGCCCGCAGTCGCTGCCGCCGGCTCTCACCAGCCGGGCGGCAGCGTCGACGGCGGGGGCGGGGCGTGCCGGGGCCGCTCGGCGCCCGCGGCCGGCCCGTAGACCGCTGCGGCGCTGCCCGGTGCCGTCCGCCCCGCGGGCACACCCGACCGGGCCGCCGCGGTCAGCGCGACCAGCCCGGCGACCGCCACCAGGGCTCCGGTGCCCAACTCCAGCCGGGAGGCGGCGGGCAGCACCGCGAAGCGGGCCAGCTGCCCCGTGTGCGCGGCGAAGACGAGTGTCGCGGCGCCCTGAGAGGCCAGCAGGGCGCCGGTCACCATCGCGACCGGCCTGGCCCAGGGGGCCCGGCGGATCGCGCCGACCGCGGCCGGCACCGCCAGCAGGGCGAGCACCAGCGCCTGCCAGTGGACCGGAGGCTGCAGCAGGGCGCGGAAAACGGAGGCGTCGCCGATCAAGCCCTTGCGGTAGGTGTCCCAGCCGAGCCCGAGCCACCAGTGGACCTCCCACGCGGCGACCGCCGCCCCCGCGACACCCAGCGCCCACCCGGCGGCGACCGCGGGCCCCTTGCGCGGGCCTCCGGGCCTTTGGAGGGTCGGGCCGTGGGGGGTGCGGCCGACGACCCCGTAGGCCGCCTGCGCCCCCCTGGGGAGCCCTGGCGAGGCGTACTGCGGACGGTGCGCGGGCTTCCGCCCGGCGACGAGCACGACGAGCAGCACCGCCGACAGCGCGAGTTGGACGATGGCGGTGAGCCGGGCCTGCCCGGTGAGCCCGCTGTCCAGCCCTTGCAGCCAGCCCGCCCCGAGGACCCACAGCAGCGGCAGCCGCAGCAGGGCCGTGCCGACGGCCATCGCGAACAGTCCGCCGGCGGCCACCGCCGGGGCGACGGCGTCACGCACCGAGGCGACGGCGGCGGCGAGCGCGCCGAGCACCAGCAGCGGGTCGAGCGCACAGGTGGCCCAGGCGGTGAACTCGCGCGGCCGCCTCGGCTCGCCGAGCCAGGTCCACCAGACGTCCGCGGGCTGTTGGGCGACGGACAGATCCCTGATGATCCATCCCGTGCCGAGCAGTGCGAGCAGCAGGCAGACCAGGCCCCCGATGCCGCGCGCCCCACGGGTGAGAGCGCTTCCTTGCGGTGTGGACACGGCCTGTCCCCCCGTCCGTGTCGATGTGCTGGTCTCCTGGCGCCCGGTCTTCGCGCGGCGCCTACCGAAGGTCTACTCCTGTCCCGGCACCGGGACAACAGCCGGGGTGGCCGAGCGGCTCGGCAGCCGCCCCGCGCGGGTCGTGGAAGCGGATCCGGGAACGGACCGGGCCGCCGGCGGCAGCACCCGCCGAACCCGGACAAAACGATGACCGGTCGGGGCGCCGCCTGGCAGCCCCGACCGGTCTACGGCACCCGCACGGCCGTACGTTGTTCAGCATGCCGCGTCCGTATATCGGTGTTGCGACAGTGAAGTTGCCTTCATGTTAAAGCAGTTGGTGACGATATGTCCCCCATGCCGTACATTGCGGTCGCCTGTCAAGCACGCCCGTGCGTCAATCTGCGCAATCTTCGCTCAAGAAGCGGACGACCTGCGCATCAGCACACCGCATCCCCTTGACTCCGCCATAAATCACTTGCGAAAGTCCGCTCATCCAGCGGTGCGAATCGGCGCCGCCTCATGTTCCAAGAGAACTCTGCGCGGGGGCACTTCGCGATGACTAGTCCATCCCAGACCGCGGCTACCAAGTCCGACACCCCAGGACTTGGCCCCGAGGGTCTGAAGAAGGAGAAGGACCGTACGGGCAGTGAGCTCGTCGGCCGTTCTCCTGGCCAGCTGATGTGGATGCGCTTCAAGCGCGACCGCACCGGCATGGTCTGCGCGATCGTCGTGCTCGCCTTCTTCGTCGTCGCGGCTCTGGCTCCCGTCATCGCCTCGCTGTACGGCAAGAACCCGTACACGCTCTACGGCAACGACAACTTCGACCTGCTCGACGAGTTCGGCTACCCGGTCGGCCCCAACGGCGGCATGTCCGGCGAGTTCTGGTTCGGCATCGAGCCGTCGCTCGGCCGCGACCTGTTCACCCAGCTGCTCTACGGCATCCGCACCTCGCTGGGCATCTCGGTGGCGGTGACCATCCTGGTGGTCATCACCGGCACCATCCTCGGTGTCACCGCCGGCTACGTGGGCGGCAGGACCGACTACTGGCTCGGCCGCGTCATCGACTTCCTGCTCGCCTTCCCGAGCCAGCTCACGTTCGTGGCGTTCATGCCGGTCGTGGTGGCGATCTTCGTTCCGCCGTCCGACGAGACGCCCACCTACGTCCGCGTGGTGGCGCTGATCCTCGTGCAGTGGGGTCTGGGCTGGATGGGCCTGGCCCGCCTGCTGCGCGGCCAGGTGCTGTCCCTGCGTGAGCGCGAGTTCGTCGAGGCCGCGAAGATCACCGGCGCGTCCCCCTGGCGGATCATCCGCAAGGAGCTGCTGCCCAACGTGGTGACGCCGATCCTCGTACAGAGCACCTACATGCTCCCGCTGTTCGTCACGGCGGAGGCCGGCCTGTCCTACCTGGGCGTCGGCATCATGGAGCCGACCCCCGACTGGGGTCGGCTGTTCCACACGGCCGGCAATGTGTACGAGAACGACCCGACCTTCTTGCTGTTCCCCGGCGCCGCGATGGTGATCTTCGTGCTGTGCTTCAACCTGCTCGGGGACTCGGTCCGGGACGCCTTCGACCCCAAATCCGGGCGCTGATCGTCCACTTGAGGGGGGCGGCTGTCACCCCCGCGCCGGTCTCCCACCGGATGCCTTGGACAGCACATCTGGACACCAACTGACAGGCAGGTGCTTGGAACCTCATGAACGCTCTATCTACGCGCAGAGCACGCGCACTGGTCGTGGCCCTCGCGGCCGGCTCGCTGGCCCTCACCGGCTGCAGCAGCGGCAGCAGCTCCGGCAAGGACCAGTCGCAGACGGACAAGGACGCCGCGGGCCAGTCGAAGGCCGTGCCGCTCGGCAAGGCCGCGGAATCGGTCGGTCCGGCCGTCGCGGTCAAGGGCGCCAAGCCCGGCGGCACCATCCGCGTCTTCCAGCGTGACAGCTACAACCACCTGGACCCGGCGCAGATGTACGTCAGCGACATGAAGGTCCTGTCGCAGCTGATCTTCCGCGGTCTGACCACCTTCAAGCAGGACGACAAGGGCAACGCGACGGTGGTGGGCGACCTCGCCACCGACTCGGGCCAGATGTCCGACGGCGGCAAGACCTGGAAGTACACGCTCAAGGACGGCGTGAAGTTCGCCGACGGCAAGCCGATCACCTCGAAGGACATACGCCACACCTTCGAGCGCCAGTACGCGAAGTTCATCACCGACGGTCCGACCTACATCCAGCAGTGGCTGTCGGGCTCGGGCACCAGCTACCGCAAGGCGCTGCCGGACGGTCCGTACAAGGGCGACCACCTGCCCAAGAGCGTTCTGGACACCCCGGACGAGAAGACCATCGTCTTCCACTTCAAGCAGCCGCAGTCGCAGCTGCCGTACGCGCTGACCATGCCGGGCTACAGCGCGGTCCCGGAAGGCGCGAGGGACACGAAGGACAACTACGACGTCGCGCCGGTGTGCGCGGGCCCGTACAAGATCGCTTCGTTCAAGTCGGGCAAGTCCATGAAGCTGGTGAAGAACACCAACTGGGACCCGAAGACCGACCCGATGCGTCACCAGTACCCCGACGGGTACGACATCTCCTTCAACCACCAGGCCTCCGACTCCACCAAGCGCCTGATGGCCGACCAGGGCGAGGCCAAGACCGCGGTCAGCTTCACCAACTCGGTGGATCCGACGCTGACCAAGCAGGTGCTGGAGAACGCCAGCGCCAGCAAGCGCCTGGTGCAGGGCTACCAGCCCTACGTCTGGCAGATGAACTTCAACCTTGACCGCATCAAGGACAAGAAGATCCGCGACGCGATCACCTACGCCCTGCCGAACGGCCAGATCGTCCGCGTCAACGGCGGCAGCTACGGCGGTGAGATCGCCGGCGGTCTGCTCGCCCCGACCGTCGCGGGTTACCAGAAGGGCTACGACCCGTACGGCAAGATCAAGCACCCGAACGGTGAGCCGGAGAAGGCCAAGAAGCTCCTCAAGGAGGCCGGCAAGACGGGCATGAAGCTCGTCTACGCGTACTCCAACACCGAGGCGCGCCAGAAGGAAGCCGTCGTCATCGAGGACGCGCTGACCAAGGCCGGCTTCGACGTGCAGAAGAAGGAGGTCGACGCGGCCTCCTGGTACCAGCAGATGGGCAAGGTCGACAACGGCTTCGACATCTACATGACCGGCTGGGGCCAGGACTGGGCGGACGCCTCCACCGTCATCCCGCCGTCCTACGACGGCACCGCGATCCAGGACGGCGCCTCGAACTACTCGCACGTCAACGACAAGCACGTGAACGCCGAGATCGCCCGCATCTCCAAGATCGCGGACGCGGCCAAGGCGACCGAGGAGTGGGAGACGCTGCACAAGTACATCGTGGAGAAGGTCAACCCGGCCGCCCCGGTGTTCTACACCAAGGTGCTCCAGCTGCACGGCTCGAACATCGGCGGTGCCCGCTACAACGTGGACGCCAGCTACCTCGACCCGACCACGCTGTTCGTCAAGAAGTAGGCACCTCGAAGGTCACCCGGAGAGCGCGCGCACGGCGGAGCGCGCGTTCTCCGGGGCCTTCCCCTTCACCCCTCACACCCACTGCCGCCGCCGTCCTGAGAGCAGCGAATCGTCATGCTTCCCTTCCTATTTCGCCGGACGTTCGGCGCGGTCGTCACCCTCGTCCTGCTGAGCGCCTTCACCTTCTTCGTGTTCTTCGCCGTGGGCGACCCGGCCACGATGTCCTGCGGAAAGAACTGCACCGCTGACAACATCGCCCTCATTCACCAGAACCTCGGCCTCGACAAGCCCCTGCCGCAGCAGTACTGGGACTTCCTCTCGGGTGTCTTCACCGGCCGCGACTACACCGTCGGCCGCTGCGACGCCCCCTGCTTCGGCTACTCCTTCGCCACCAAGCAGGACGTCTGGGCGACGATGATGGACCGGCTGCCCACCACGGCGTCGCTGGCCATCGGCGGTGTCGTCGTCTTCCTGACCATCGGACTCGGTGCGGGCCTGCTCGCCGCATGGAAGCGCGGCACGGTGCTGGACAAGGCCGTCACCGGCGTGTCCATGGTCCTCAGCTCGGTGCAGATCTACATCCTCGGCCCGGTCGTGCTCGGCATCTTCGTCTACAGCGGCGTGATGGCCTCCCCGAAGTACGTGGAGATCACCAGCGACCCGGCCGGCTGGTTCATGGGCCTGCTGCTGCCGTGGCTGGTCATGTCGACGATCTTCACCGCGCAGTACACCCGTATGTCGCGCTCGACGATGATCGAGCAGCTCCAGGAGGAGCATGTCCGTACGGCCAAGGCCAAGGGCATGCCGGCGCGTTACGTCTTCATGCGCTACGCCTGGCGCGGTTCGCTGATCCCCATCGTCACCATCCTCGGCATGGACCTGGGGTCGCTCTTCGGCGGCGCCATGATCACCGAGTTCACGTTCTCGCTGGCGGGCATCGGCCGGCTGGCGATCAATTCCGTCGTCACACTTGATCTGCCCATGGTGCTGGGCGTGCTGATCTTCAGCGCCGCCCTGATCCTGGTGTTCAACATCATCGTGGATGCGACGTACGCCTTCATCGACCCGCGCGTGCGCCTGTCCTAGGAGAGCCTGAAGTGACCACACTCACCAAGACCGAGGGAAAGCCGGCCCCGACCGGATCGGACCCCTTCCTCTCCGTCCGCGACCTGTACGTGCGGTTCTCCACCGAGGACGGCATCGTCAAGGCGGTCGACGGCCTCTCCTTCGACCTCGAACGCGGCCAGACGCTCGGCATCGTCGGCGAGTCGGGATCCGGCAAGTCCGTCACCAACCTGGCCGTCCTGGGGCTGCACAACCCCAAGTCGACCGAGATCGCGGGCGAGATCACCCTGGAGGGCCAGGAGTTGACCGGAGCCAGGGAGAAGACCCTGGAAAAGCTCCGCGGCAACAAGATGGCCATGATCTTCCAGGACGCGCTGACCGCGCTGTCGCCGTACTACACGGTCGGCCGGCAGATCGCGGAGCCGTACATCAAGCACACCGGCGCCAGCAAGCGTGAGGGCCGGCAGCGCGCGATCGAGATGCTGACCAAGGTCGGCATCCCGCAGCCCACCCTCCGGGTGGACGACTACCCGCACCAGTTCTCCGGCGGTATGCGCCAGCGCGCCATGATCGCCATGGCGCTGGTCTGCAACCCCGAGCTGCTGATCGCTGACGAGCCGACCACCGCCCTGGACGTCACCGTCCAGGCGCAGATCCTGGACCTCCTCAAGGACCTCCAGCAGGAGTTCGGTTCCGCGATCATCCTGATCACGCACGACCTCGGGGTGGTCGCCAACACCGCGGACGACCTGCTGGTGATGTACGCCGGCCGGGCGGTGGAGCGAGGCTCCGTCAAGGAGATCCTCACCCAGCCCCAGCACCCGTACACCTGGGGCCTGTTGAGCTCCATGCCGCGGCTCTCCTCGGACGTCAGCGAGGCCCTGTACCCGATCCCCGGCACCCCGCCGAGCCTGCTCAACCCGCCGTCCGGCTGCGCCTTCAACCCACGCTGCGGATTCGTCCACGAGGTCGGCGGCAGCCGCTGCACCGACGAGCGGCCGCTGCTAGAGCTGGGACGCGCCTCCGCGTGCCACCTCGGCGCCGAGCAGAAGCAGACCCTCTTCACCGAGCAGATCAAGCCCCGGCTGGGCTAGGGAGCCACCACCATGACAGACCACGTCACCCTCCCCGCGCCCCGCGACGCCGCGCCCCCGCAGGGCGAGCCCCTCCTCACCGCCGAGGGGCTGACCAAGCACTTCCCGATCCACGGCGGTTTTCCGTTCAAGCGGAAGGTCGGCGCGGTCCAGGCGGTCGACGGCGTCGACCTGACCGTGCACGCGGGCGAGAGCTTCGGCCTGGTCGGTGAGTCGGGCTGCGGCAAGTCCACCACCGGGCGGCTGCTCACCCGGCTGATGGAGCCGACCTCCGGCAAGATCACCTACGCGGGCCAGGACATCACGCACGCCAACCGCAAGGCGCTGGCGCCGGTCCGCTCGCAGATCCAGATGATCTTCCAGGACCCGTACGCCTCGCTCAACCCGCGGCAGACGGTCGGCACCATCATCGGTGGCCCGATGGAGATCAACGGGATCAATCCGACCGGCGGCCGGGAGAAGCGGATCCGCGAGCTCCTGGAGACCGTCGGTCTCAACCCGGAGCACTACAACCGCTTCCCGCACGAGTTCTCCGGCGGCCAGCGGCAGCGCATCGGCGTGGCCCGCGCGCTCGCGCTGGAGCCGAAGCTGATCGTGGCCGACGAGCCGGTCTCCGCGCTGGACGTCTCGATCCAGGCCCAGGTCGTCAACCTGCTCCAGAAGCTCCAGCGCGAGCTGGGCATCGCGTTCCTGTTCATCGCCCACGACCTAGCGATCGTGCGGCACTTCAGCGAGCGCGTCGCGGTGATGTACCTCGGCAAGATCGTCGAGGTGGGCAGCCGCGAGGAGATCTACAACCGGCCGCGGCACCCGTACACCCACGCACTGCTCTCGGCCGTGCCCGAGGCCAAGCTGGTGGAGTCCGAGGAGGAGGACCGCGAGCGGATCCGCCTCGCCGGTGACGTTCCCTCGCCCGTCAACCCGCCCTCCGGCTGCCGGTTCCGTACGCGCTGCTGGAAGGCCCAGGACAAGTGCGCGAGGGAGGAGCCGCCGCTCGTGCAGATCGGCGGGAACCAGGCGGGGCACCTCACCGCCTGCCACTTCCCCGAGGAGCCCACGACCGCGGCCCGCGGCGAGGACATCATCCTCGACCCGGCACTGGCCGCGATCGAGGACGCCGCGTCCGCCGAGGGCACCGGAAAGACCGACAAGACGCTCTGACCCGGCCCTCGCCGCCTGCGCGACCAGCAGGAGCCCGCCCCCGCAGTACGACGGGAGGCGGGCTCCTGCGTTCCCGCACGGGCGCCCCGCGCGGACGGACGACTACTCGCCGGGCACCACGTGCCGCTCCTCCGCGAAGTGGCAGGCGGAGTCGTGCGCGGCCGGGGTGTCGCCGTCCCGGAACTCCTCCGGCACTTCGAGCGGCGGAACCACCCGCGCGCACAGGTCCTGCGCCTTCCAGCAGCGGGTGCGGAACCGGCAGCCGGAGGGCGGGTTGGCGGGCGAGGGGACGTCTCCGGTCAGCAGGATGCGCTCACGCTGCTCGCGGGCCTCGGGGTCGGGCACGGGGACGGCGGAGAGCAGGGCCTGGGTGTAGGGGTGGGTGGGGTGGTCGTAGATCTGCTCCTCGGTGCCGATCTCGGCGAGCCGGCCGAGGTACATCACCGCCACCCGGTCGGAGATGTGCCGCACCACGGACAGGTCGTGCGCGATGAACACGTACGACAGGTCGAATTCGGCCTGGAGCTGCTCCATCAGGTTGATGACCTGGGCCTGCACGGAGACGTCCAGTGCCGAGACCGGCTCGTCGCAGATGATGACCTCGGGGTTGAGGGCCAGCCCGCGGGCGATACCGATGCGCTGACGCTGGCCGCCGGAGAACTGGTGCGGATAGCGGTTGATGTACTCGGGGTTGAGGCCCACCACGTCGAGAAGGTCCTGGACCTTCTTGCGCCGGTCGCCCTTGGGAGCCACCTCGGGGTGGATCTCGTACGGCTCGCCGACGATGTCGCCGACCGTCATCCTGGGGTTCAGGGACGTGTAGGGGTCCTGGAAGACCATCTGGATGTTGCGGCGTACGGCCTTCAGCGCCCGGCCGGACAGCTTGCTGATGTCCTGGCCCTGGTAGCGGATCTGACCGGACGTCGGCCGCTCCAGGCCGACGAGCATCTTGGCGACGGTCGACTTGCCGCAGCCGGATTCGCCGACGATGCCCAGCGTCTCGCCCTTGCAGAGGTCGAAGGAGACGCCGTCGACGGCCTTGACCGCGCCGACCTGGCGCCGGATCACGATGCCCTGGGTCAGCGGGTAGTGCTTGACCAGGTCGCGGATCTCCAGGATCGGCTCGCCGACCGCCCCTACGGCCACACCGCCCGGCTTGCGGAGCCGGTCGGCCCGCCCCGTGGCGCCTTCCGGCGGACCCTGCGGCCCTGGCGGCCCCAGCGGCCCCGGCGGTCCCGGGGGCACCGTGCCCTGCCCGCCGCCGTTCGCGACCCGGCCGGTGTCACCGTGCTCCATCGAGGGTCTCCTTCCAGAAGTGGCAGGCGCTGGCGCGGCCGGGCCCCACGTCGAACAGCGGGGGCAGGTCGGTGTGGCAGATGTCCCGCGCCAGCGGGCAGCGCGGGTGGAACGGGCAACCCGGCGGGATGGCCGTCAGGTTGGGCGGCAGACCCTTGATCGCGTACAGCTCCCGGCCCTTGTGGTCCAGCCGCGGGATGGAGTCCAGCAGGCCGCGGGTGTAGGGGTGCGCGGGTGCCTTGTAGAGCTGGTGGACGGGGGCGGTCTCCACGATCCGCCCGGCGTACATCACCGCGATCGTGTCGGCGACGTCCGCGACCACCCCGAGGTCGTGGGTGATCAGGATCAGGCCCATGGTGAACTCGCGCTGCAACTCCGCCAGCAGATCCATCACCTGGGCCTGAACGGTGACGTCCAGCGCCGTCGTCGGCTCGTCCGCGATGATCAGGTCCGGCTCCAGGGCCAGCGCCATCGCGATCATGATGCGCTGCCGCATGCCCCCGGAGAACTGGTGCGGGTAGTCCCCCACCCGCTCCTTGGCCGCGGGGATGCCGACCCGCTCCATCAGCTCCACGGCCTTCGCCCGGGACCGCTTGCGCGAGACGCCCGCGTGGACCTCGTACATCTCCCCGAGCTGCGCGCCGACGCTGAGCACCGGATTCAGTGACGACAGCGCGTCCTGGAAGATCATCGCCATTTTCGCGCCGCGGACCTTGCGTCGCTCCTCGTTGCCGAGCTTGAGCAGATCGCGCCCCTGGAAGAAGATCTCGCCGCCGGTCACATAGCCCGGCGGCGAGTCGAGGATGCCCATCACGGCCTGCGCGGTGACGGACTTGCCGGATCCTGACTCGCCGAGCACCGCCAGCGTCTGCCCGGCCGCCACGCGGTAGGTGACGCCGTTGACGGCCTTGGCGACGCCGTCCCGGGTGCGGAACTCCACCCGCAGATCACGTACGTCGAGCAGCGGAGGTTGCGCGGTCGGCGGGGGCTGGTCGTGGTCGGTCATCTGCCGGCTCCTCAGCGCAGCTTGGGGTCGAGGGCGTCACGCACCGCGTCGCCGAGCATGATGAACGCCAGCACCGTGATGCTCAGGGCGCCGGCCGGCCACAGCAGCATGTGCGGGGCGTTGCGGATGAAGGTGGAGGCCGCGGAGATGTCGATGCCCCAGGAGACGGTGGGCGGCTTCAGGCCCGCGCCGAGGTAGGACAGCGTCGCCTCCAGGGAGATGTACGTACCGAGCGCGATGGTGGCGACGACGATCACCGGGGCCACGGCGTTCGGCGCGATGTGCCGCAGCAGCAGCCGCCCGTTGCCGGCGCCCAGGGCCCGCGCGGCCTGGACGTAGTCGTTCTGCTTGGCGGTGACCACGGAGCCGCGTGCGATGCGGGAGATCTGCGGCCAGCCCAGGAGCACGATGAAGCCGACCACCGGCCAGACGGTCGAGCTGACGACCACGGAGAGAAAGACCAGGCCGCCGAGGATCACCGGGATGCCGAAGAAGATGTCGGCGAGCCGGGAGAGCAGGGTGTCCCACCAGCCGCCGAAGAAGCCGGCCAGCCCGCCCAGCAGGCTGCCCAGCAGGGCGGCGCCTGCGGTGGCGCAGACGCCGACGGTGATGGACGCGCGGGCGCCGTAGACGACCCGGGTGTAGACGTCCCTGCCCTGGGTGTCGAAGCCGAAGGGGTGGCCCGGCTCGGCGCCCGCCTGCGCCTTCGCCAGGTCTCCCCGGTAGGGGTTGCCGTCGGCGATGAGCTGCGGCCAGATCGCGATGGTCACCAGGAAGAGGATGACCAGCGCGGAGATCACGAAGATCGGGTTGCGGCGCAGGTCGTGCCAGGCGTCGCTCCACAGGCTGCGTGGCTTGCCGGTGGGTGCGCCCCCGGGCGGTTGCGCCGAAGGCGGCCGCTCCAGCGACTCCGCCTCGCCGATGGCCAGCGCGGCGGCACCGCCGTCGCCGGGGGTGACGGCTTCCTTGGGTACGTACGGCTCAGGCATAGCGGATCCTCGGGTCGAGGACGGCGTACAACAGGTCGACGAGGAGATTGGCGGCGAGGAAGACCAGGACCAGAATCGTCACGAAGCCCACCACGGTCGGTGAGTTCTGCCGCAGAATTCCTTGGTAGAGCTGGAATCCGACGCCATGGATGTTGAAGATGCGCTCGGTGACGATCGCCCCGCCCATGAGGGCGCCGATGTCGGTGCCGATGAAGGTGACGACCGGGATCAGGGAGTTGCGCAGCAGGTGGCGGGTGATGACCCGGTGCCGGGGCAGCCCCTTCGCGACGGCTGTGCGCACGTAGTCGGCGCGGGCGTTCTCCGCGATGGAGGTACGCGTCAGCCGGGTCACGTACGCCAGCGAGACCAGGGCCAGCACCACCCCCGGCAGCAGGAGTTCGTTCAACGGCGCGTCGGAGGAGACGGTCGGCTTGACCCAGTTCCACTGCACCCCGAAGAGGAATTGCAGGAGGTATCCGCTGACGAAGGTCGGGATGGAGACCACGACCAGGGTGAGGACGAGGACGGAGGTGTCGATCGTCCGGCCGCGGCGCAGGCCGCTGAACACCCCGAGCACGATGCCGACCACCATCTCGATCACGATGGCGACGAGCGTGAGTCGCAGCGTGACGGGAAATGCCTCGGCCATCAGCTCGGTGACCGGCTGCCCGTTGAACGCGGTGCCGAAGTCGCCCTGGAAGATCTGCCCCATGTAGTGCAGGTACTGCTTCCACAGCGGCTGGTCGAGGTAGAGGTCGGCGCGGATCTGGGCGGCGGTGGCGGGGTCGGGTGCCCGGTCGCCGAACATCGCGGCCACCGGGTCACCCAGCGCGTACACCATGAAGAAGATCAGGAACGTGCTGCCGATGAACACCGGGATCATCTGCAGCAGCCGCCGGATCACATAGCGTCCCATGAGGGCTCCGGATTCTGGGGTACGAGCGGACCGGGCATGCGCGGGTGGCGGGGCGCCCGGCGCGGACCGGAAGTCCGCGCCGCGGCGCCGTCCCCGTCAGCCGACCTTGATCTGCTGGTAGACGGGAACGCTGAACGGGTTCAGGGCGACATCGCTGATCCGGTCCGAATAGCCGCCACTGCCGTTCTGGTACCACAGCGGAACGGCCGGCATCTGGTCGGCGAGGATCTTCTCGGCGTCCTGGAATTTCGACACCGCGTCACCGATGTCGGTCGAGGCATTCGCCTCGTTGACGAGCTTGTCGAATTCGGCGTTGCTGAACTTGCCGTCGTTGGAGGAGGCGTTGGTGTAGTACAGCGGCTGGAGGAAGTTCTGGATCAGCGGGTAATCCATCTGCCAGCCGGCGCGGAAAGGCCCGGTCATCCGCCGCACCGTGATCTTGTTGCGGAAGTCGGCGAACGTGCCGACCGGGGCGCCGACGCACGCGTTGTCGCTGTCCAGCGAATTGTTGATGCTGTTGCAGATCGCGTCGACCCAGTCCTTGTGCGACCCGGTGTCCGCGTTGTAGCTGATGGTCATTTTCCCGCCGGGGAGACCGCCCCCTTCCTTGATCAGCTTCTTGGCCTCGTCCGCGTTGAATTCACACGCGTCGCCGCACAGGCCCGCCTTGTATCCGCCCTCCTCCTTGAGCACCGGAGAGGTCCAGTCCGTGGCGGGTGTCCTGGTCTTCTGGAAGATCTCGTCGGTGATCTGCGCGCGGTCGATCGCCATCGAGATCCCGCGCCTGACCTTCTCCTTTCCCGGCCCGTTCCAGTTCTTGTCGTACATCGGGAAGGTGAGGGTCTGGATGATGCCGGCGGGCTGGTTGATGTAGCGGTCGCCGAGGTCGGCCTTGACGTTCTTCAGCTGCGCGGCGGGCACGTCGTCGACGAGGTCGAGGTTGCCGGCCTGGAGGTCGGTGTAGGCGGTGTTGTTGTCGGTGTAGACCCGCAGGTCGATGCCGCCGTTCTGGGCCGGGTCCGTGCCCGGGTACTTCTCCCACTTGCGCATCTTCAGCGCGGAGCCCTTGACGTAGGAATCCACGACGTACGGCCCGTTGCCGACCGGCTTCTTCACCCAGGCGTCGTGATCGGTGTAGAAGGTCTGCGGCAGCGGCATGAAGGCCGAGTAGCCGAGGGTGTCCGGCCAGCTGGAGAACTTCTGGTTGAGCTTCACGGTGAAGGTCTTGTCGTCCTTCACCGTCAGCCCCGACATCGTCTTGGCCGTCGGGGTGCCGCTCTCCGGGTGGACCTCGTCGAAGCCGTCGATGTACTGGAAGAACGGCGCGTTCTTCTGCTTGTTGGTGAGCAGCGCGCCGTAATTCCAGGCGTCCACGAAGGATTTCGCGGTGACCTTCTCCCCGTTGCTGAAGGTCCAGCCGTCCTTCAGCGTCACCGTGTAGTTCTGCGAGTCGGACGTCTCGATCTTCTCCGCGACGACGTCCTCCGCGGCGCCGGTCTTCGGGTTGTACCGCTTGAGCCCCCGGAACAGCATTTCCAGGACCTTGCCGCCCTGCACCTCGTTGGTGTTCGCCGGCTCCAGCGGGTTCTGCGGATCCCCCCAGGAGGCACTGACCACCCCGGCGCTGTCCGCACTGCTGCCGCCACCACAGGCCGTGGCCGCTAGGGCGAGGGCGACGGCGCCTACGGCCCACTGGGCGCGCGTGGCTCCACGCATGGGTGCCTCCTCAGGTCCTTGGTCGCACTTAGGCAACATAAGATCCCAAAAGAGGACGTACCGCACTCCAGCGATGTCCGCCACTGCTCCGAAAACCCTGGAAAACCCCCCGTATGACCGATCGCGGGCGGAACCCTGCCCCGCCCGCCGCCGGCAGCGCGCTACGCGTGGTGCACGGACTCCACGGTGAAGATCCGCGGCTCGAAACTCTCCGCGATGTCGGCGGCCTGCGTCATGTGCTCGCGCGCCACCGGATCGGCCAGCATCGCCCGGAAGTGCTCCTCGCTCTCCCACTGCGCGTAATTGACCACCCGTTCGCCATCCGTGCTGGCATGGATGTTCGCCGAGATGAATCCCGGCCTGTCCTTCATCGTCCGCTCGGTCGCCCGGCTCAGCAGCGCCACCAACTCCGCCTGCCGCTCCGGCGCGACAGTGAAGATGTTGATCAACGTGGCGATGTCCTGACCGGTCTCGATCTTCGTGTTCTCCGTCATGCCGCCATCCTGCCAAGGGCCACTGACACCGCGCCGCGCGATGCCTCAACCGACGCGGGCGTCACAGCGGTTCGGTCGGCGGCAGGAACGCCGAACGCCCCGCCGGACCAGGGTCCGACGGGGCGTTCTCCGCACCGGGCGTCAGCAGCGCCCGGCGACGGACTCAGCGCTTGGCGCGCGACGCGGTGCGGCCGCGCTCCTTCTGGTCCAGGACGACCTTGCGGATACGCACGGTCTCCGGGGTGACCTCGATGCACTCGTCGTCGCGGCAGAACTCCAGCGACTGCTCCAGGGAGAGCTTGCGCGGCGGGACCACGTTCTCGGTGGTGTCCGCGGAAGCCGCACGCATGTTGGTGAGCTTCTTCTCCTTGGTGATGTTCACGTCCATGTCGTCGGAGCGCGAGTTCTCACCGATGATCATGCCCTCGTACACCTCGGTGCCCGGCTCCGTGAAGATCACGCCGCGCTCCTGGAGGTTGATCATCGCGAACGGCGTGACCGAACCGGAGCGGTCGGCGACCAGCGAACCGTTGTGGCGGGTGCGCAGCTCGCCGAACCACGGCTCGTGGCCCTCGAACAGGGAGTGCGCGATGCCCGTACCGCGGGTCTGGGTCAGGAACTCCGTACGGAAGCCGATCAGGCCGCGCGACGGGACGATCCACTCCATACGGATCCAGCCGGAGCCGTGGTTGGTCATCGTCTCCATGCGGCCCTTGCGGGTCGCCATCAGCTGCGTGATCGCGCCGAGGTGCTCCTCGGGGGAGTCGATCGTCAGGCGCTCGATGGGCTCGTGCAGCTTGCCGTCGACCTCCTTGGTGACGACCTCGGGCTTGCCGACGGTGAGCTCGAAGCCCTCCCGGCGCATGGTCTCGACGAGGATGGCCAGCGCCAGCTCGCCACGGCCCTGGACCTCCCACGCGTCGGGGCGCTCGGTGTCCAGGACGCGGAGCGAGACGTTACCGATCAGCTCCTTGTCCAGGCGGTCCTTGACCTGGCGGGCGGTGACCTTGTGGCCCTTGCCGCCCTTGCCGACCAGCGGCGAGGTGTTGGTGCCGATGGTCATCGAGATGGCCGGCTCGTCGACCGTGATCAGCGGCAGCGCGATCGGGTTCTCCGGGTCGGCCAGCGTCTCGCCGATCATGATGTCCGGGATACCGGCGACGGCACAGATGTCGCCCGGGCCCGCCTTCTCGGCGGGCTTGCGGGTGAGCGCCTCGGTCATCATCAGCTCGGTGATGCGGACGTTGGACATCGTGCCGTCACGCTTGATCCACGCGACGGTCTGGCCCTTCTTCAGCTCGCCCTGCTCGACACGGAGCAGCGCGATACGGCCGAGGAAGTTGTCCGCGTCGAGGTTGGTGACGTGGGCCTGGAGCGGCAGCGAGTCGTCGTACTGCGGGGCCGGGACGTGCTCCAGCAGCGTGCTGAAGAACGGCAGCAGGTCCTCGCTGTCGGCCGGGACGGTGCCGTCCTCCGGCTTGGTCAGCGACGCGACGCCGTCACGGGCGCAGGCGTAGACGATCGGGAACTCGATCTGCTCCTCGTCCGCGTCCAGGTCGAGGAAGAGGTCGTACGTCTCGTTGACGACCTCGTCGATCCGGGAGTCGGGACGGTCGGTCTTGTTGATGCACAGGATGACCGGCATCCGCGCGGACAGTGCCTTGCGCAGCACGAAGCGGGTCTGGGGCAGCGGACCCTCGGAGGCGTCGACGAGGAGGACGACCGCGTCCACCATCGACAGACCGCGCTCGACCTCGCCACCGAAGTCGGCGTGACCGGGGGTGTCGATGATGTTGATCGTGACGGGGTCCCCGCCGTCCTTGGGGTGGTACTTCACGGCGGTGTTCTTCGCCAGGATCGTGATGCCCTTCTCACGCTCCAGGTCGTTCGAGTCCATCATGCGGTCGTCGAGATGCTCGGCGGCGTGGGCGGCGAAGGCACCTGCCTGCTTGAGCATGGCGTCGACGAGGGTCGTCTTGCCGTGGTCGACGTGGGCGACGATGGCTACGTTACGAATGTCGTGGCGGGTGGGCATACTGGCGGCGCTTCTCCCGGAATCGTGGGTGGCGACGCGTCCATCCGGTACGCGCGCCTGCCGGGCATGAAGACGCCACGGCCTCACCCCATCGTACGGGCCTGCGGCGGCGTTGGCCGCCCCAGCCCGTACGTACGCCCACTGACCTGCGGTTTCTTACCTATTGTTCGCTATCCCTTGGTGTAGCCGATGTCCTGGAAGCGGGGTGCGGCCAGGCCGAAGGCCCCGACGTTGGCGAGCGACTTCCTGGTGGCCACCAGCTCGGGCCGCTGGTACAGCGGGATCGATCCGGCGGCGGCCCAGATCCGGGCGTCGGCCTGCGCCACCAGACTGCGCGAGGTGCCTTCGTCCAGCTCGGAGGTGGCCTGCTCGAAGAGCTGGTCGATGTGGTCGGTGCCGACCCGGGTGTAGTTCTGCTCGACGGTCAGCGAGCCGTCGGCCGCCGGCTTCGGCTTGGCGTAGATCGGCCGGGCGTCGGTCGCCGGGTAGGCGGTGCCGGGCCAGGAGTACAGCGCCATGTCGTAGTCGCCGGAGGCGATGTGGTCCTGGAAGTAGCTGGTGTCGGCGACCCGCTGGATCGCGGTCTGCACGCCGATCTTGCCGAGCATCCTGGCGATCCGTTCGCCGACGGTGCGCAGCTGCTCGGAGCCCGCGCCGTCGGGAAGAACGAAGCGCAGGGTGAGCGGCTTGCCGTTCTTCTTCAGGACCGGGGCCTTGGCCGCCTTACGGCCGGGGTCCCGGTCGTCGGCGGGCTGCTTCGCCACCGGGTCCGCCTTGGCGTCGGAGGTGTCGGCGGCCCGCTCGGCGGCCGAGCGGTGGCCTTCGTAGCCCGCCGCCCGGCCGGCCGGCTCCTGATCGTCCCGGGCGTCGGAGGCGGCCAGCGACGCCGCGGCCGCGTCCCGCTTCGCGACTGCCTCCGCCTCGCGTGCCTGGGCCGCGGTCATCGGCCTGGCGGCCGCGATGGCGCCGGATCCCGGCAGATGCCGCCGCTGGCCCGTCTCGATCATCTCGGCGGCCCCGAGTGCCTTGGCCGCGCGCTTCCTGTACCGCTGGGCCTTGGTGTAGGCGCCGGACGTGGTGTCCCCGTCGGCCGACTCCTCCTGTGCGGCGGCCTCGGCCTTGTAGAAGGAGGCACTCTGCCGCAGCAGGGCGGCCTGCTGGACCTCGGAGCCCACCGCACCGGCGGAGGACAGCGGAGCCTCGGCGGCCGCCGGGCGGCCGTCCGCCTCCAGGTCGGTGCTCCCCACGTGGGCTTCCGCGGGGGCGCCGCCCAGCCGCGCGGAGTTGCGGCCGTCGTCGGCCTCGGCGGCGGAGGCGGCGGGCGCCGACGCGTCGCCCTGCTTGGCCGGCTGCGGGCTGACATCCGGCTCGGCGCCGGTGCCCGGCTTCCAGCCGGCCTCGGCGAGGAGCGCCGTGGCGGCGCCGGCGTCGCGGCCGCCGAGCGCGTCGCTGTGGTCCGCGTAGCCGGACTGCCCCGCCATCCGCAGATGGTTGCCGAGCGGCCTGGCGGGCAGCCCGAGCGGCTTGAGGACCGTGTCGGCCAGCGCCTGCCGGTCGATGGCACGGGCCACCGCGCGGCGCACCCGCTCGTCGGTGAGCGGTCCGGTGCTGCCGTTGAGCGCGAGCTGGGTGTACGCGGACCCCAGAGCCTTGCGGACCGTGTAGCCGCGCAGCGCGGCGTTCTCGGGTGCCGCCTTCGCGTCGTTCCGCTCGCCGCTCCGCTCACCGGCTGCCTGCGGACCCGCGTTGCCGGAGTCCTTGCCCTTGTGGGCGGCGGCCGCGGCCGCACGGCGGGCGGAGGCGACCTTCCTCGCGGCCACCGGGTCCAGCTCGGCGACGTCGACGGTCCCGGCGGCCAGCGCCGCGGACCGCTTGTCGCGGGGCAACGCCTCCAGCACGAGCTTGTCGAGCTTGGCGCGCTCGCCCCACCACCGCGAGTTGCGCACCAGGGTGACGCGCCCGCTCCCGGTGTCCTGGCTCTTGATCCGGAACGGTCCGGCCCCGACCTTGAGCTGCTTGCGCGCGGTGTCGTTGAAGGAGTTGGCCCGGCCCATCACGCTCTTGGGGTAGAGCGGCGTGAAGAGCGACCGCCAGTCGGCGTACGGCTTGCCGAAGGTGACCTTGACCTCACGGGAGTTGGCACCCTTGCGGACCTCGTCGATCCGGTCGTAGCCGGCGTTACGGGCGCTCCAGTAGGCGTTGTCCTTGCCGCGCAGCGCGTTCCACTGGGCGATGAAGTCCGCTGCGCCGATGGCCCGTCCGTCGCTCCACCGCGCCTTCGGGTTGATCTTGTACGTGACGACCTGCTTGGGCTCGCGGGCACTGATGTCCGCGGCCTGGAGGTAGTCGGCGTTGCGCTGCGGTCTGCCGCGCCCGTCGACGGTGAACAGGCTGGGCAGCACCGCGCCGGCGATCCGTGCGGTGCTCGCGTCGGCGTCGGCCTGGAACGCGTTGAGCGTGCCGGGCATCGAGTCGACCGCCCAGCGCACGGTGCCGCCGTCCTTCAGCTGGCCCCGCGCCACCCGGCCGATGTCCTGGGACGCGGCGGCGGACGCCTCCGAGTCGTCCCCGCTGCATCCGGTCAGTACGGGCAGCGGGAGCAGTACGCCCGCCGCGATGAGCGCGGCACAGCGGCGCCCGCGGCACGCCGCGCGGCCTGAAAGGCTGTCGTGGTCGGTCATGACTGTTACCTCCGGGCTCGCCCGTGCCGCGCCGCCGCCTGGGCCCTCTCCGGCGCAACACGTTCGGCCGACTTTGCGGCTCATCACATCTATGGCACCCCTACTGAAGGCGACCGATCCGCGCCGGGGCGCCCGACACGTCGACCGCAGCCCCAAGGCCACTCGCCCGGCCCAACGCCGGGTACGGGGCGCGTCGGCCGTCCGCTGCCCCACCGGACCGCCCGGTCCCGGGCCCCGCCCCGGCCCGGCGCGCGGCAGCCGAAACGCACCGGTTCGCCGCCGTAATCGCGACAGATCCCTTCCCAACCGCGACTGTGACGCGCGACACTCGCAGGCGCATGAGATCGCCCACCACACCTTCGGAGGTGAGGGCACGTCATGTCCCTTCACGATGAACTGACGGCGATTCAACGCAGCCTGGACGCCCTGGTCCGGTCTGTGGAACGACTGGAGGATCAGGTCGGGGCCGGGCTGGACATCCGCCGGGTGCGCAGCGACACCGACCATCTGCGCGAGAGCCTGACCCTGCTGAAGGAGAGCGCCGCGGGGGACGGTCCCGGCCCCGCGCCGGCCGCCGGACGCACGGCCCTCGCGATGGTCTCGATCCCCGACGCCCCCTACGACTCCACGCTGTGGGCCGGCGCCGAGGACGAGGGCCTGGGCGCGCACGACCGCCGGGCGCCCTAGAGGTCGTCCGACGCCCGCCCTCTGCCCCTTCCAGCCCCGCCCCGACGGAGCGCCCTTCACGGAGACCGACGTTGGCCACTGGCACCGAACCCTCACCGCACACGGGCGCGACGGGCGTACACGACGCCTCGCGTGCCGCCATCCGCGCCCGCCATCTGCGGACCGACCGCTGGTGGCTGGCCCCGGCCGTCACCGCCGCCGGGCTGCTCGCGTTCGTCGTCTACTCGACCTGGCGGGCCTTCGCGAACGCCGACTACTACAGCGCGCCGTACGTCTCGCCGTTCTACTCGCCCTGCCTGGCCGACAACTGCCGCACCATGCAGGGCGGGCCCAACTGGGATCTCTTCGGCAGCTGGTGGGGCCTGTCCCCCGCACTGCTGATCCTGATCTTCCCGCTGGGCTTCCGGCTGACGTGCTACTACTACCGCAAGGCGTATTACAGGGGTTTCTGGGCGTCGCCGCCGGCCTGTGCGGTCGCCGAGCCGCACAAGAAGTACACCGGCGAGACCCGCTTCCCGCTGATCCTGCAGAACCTCCACCGCTACTTCTTCTACTTCGCGGTGCTGGTCGCCTGCGTGCTGACCTACGACACGGTGCTGTCCTTCCGCGACGAGCACCACGCCTGGGGCCACATGGGTCTCGGCTCGCTGGTCTTCCTCGTCAACATCGCGCTGATCTGGGCGTACACCCTCTCCTGCCACTCCTGCCGGCACATCGTCGGCGGCCGGCTGCGGCACTTCTCCCGGCATCCGGTGCGCTACCGGCTGTGGGGCTGGGTCGGGAAGCTCAACGAGCGCCACATGCTGCTCGCCTGGTCCTCGCTGATCAGCGTGGGCGTCGCCGATTTCTATGTTTTCCTCCTGGCCACCGGGGCCTTCGACGATCCGCGGTTCTTCTGAGGACCGCTCCTTCCAGTGAAAGGTGTGCCCGCTGATGGCGCATGTGGACCGGCAGGCTTGGGACGTGGTCGTGGTCGGCGCCGGGGGAGCCGGACTCCGCGCCGCCATCGAGGCCCGCGAGGCGGGCATGCGAACGGCCGTGATCTGCAAGTCCCTGTTCGGCAAGGCCCATACGGTGATGGCCGAGGGCGGGATCGCGGCCAGCATGGGCAACGTCAACGACGGTGACAGCTGGCAGGTGCACTTCCGGGACACCATGCGCGGCGGGAAGTTCCTCAACCACTGGCGGATGGCCGAACTGCACGCCCGGGAGGCCCCGGACCGGGTGTGGGAGCTGGAGACCTGGGGCGCGCTCTTCGACCGCACCGCGGACGGCAGGATCTCGCAGCGCAACTTCGGCGGCCACGAATACCCGCGGCTGGCGCATGTCGGCGACCGTACGGGCCTGGAGCTGATCCGCACCCTCCAGCAGAAGATCGTCGCCCTGCAGCAGGAGGACGAGCGCGAACTCGGCTCCCACGACGCCCGGTTGAAGATCTTCCAGGAGTGCACCGTCACCCGGGTGCTCACCGAGCCGGGCGGCGGCGGGCGGGTGGCCGGCACGTTCTGCTACGCCCGCGAATCCGGCCGCTTCTTCGTGCTGGAGGCCCCGGCCGTGGTGCTGGCCACCGGGGGCATCGGCAAGTCCTTCAAGGTCACGTCGAACTCCTGGGAGTACACCGGGGACGGCCACGCGCTGGCGCTGCTGGCCGGGGCCCCGCTGATCAACATGGAGTTCGTGCAGTTCCACCCCACCGGCATGGTCTGGCCGCCGTCGGTGAAGGGCATCCTCGTCACCGAATCGGTGCGCGGCGACGGCGGGGTGCTGCGTAACAGCGAGGGCAAGCGCTTCATGTTCGACTACATCCCGGACGTCTTCAAGGAGAAGTACGCCCAGTCCGAGGAGGAGGGCGACCGCTGGTACGACGACCCGGACAACCACCGCAGGCCGCCCGAGCTGCTTCCCCGCGACGAGGTCGCCCGCGCCATCAACTCCGAGGTCAAGGCGGGCCGCGGCTCGCCGCACGGCGGCGTCTTCCTGGACGTCTCCACCCGGATGCCGGCCGAGGTCATCAGGCGCCGGCTGCCGTCCATGCACCACCAGTTCAAGGAGCTGGCGGATGTGGACATCACCGCCGAGCCGATGGAGGTCGGCCCGACCTGCCACTACGTCATGGGCGGGGTGGAGGTGGACCCGGACACCGCGGCGGCGACCGGCGTACCCGGCCTCTTCGCGGCCGGGGAGGTCGCGGGCGGCATGCACGGCTCCAACCGGCTGGGCGGCAACTCGCTGTCCGACCTGCTCGTCTTCGGCCGGCGGGCGGGTCTGCACGCGGCCGGGTACGCCGCGGCGGCAGCCGACCGGCCTGCCGTCGATCCGCTGCAGATCGACGCCGCGGAGGCCGAGGCGCTGCGCCCCTTCAGCGCCGAGGAAGCACAGCAGGAGGCCGGACGGGACGCGGGCCCGGCGGAGAACCCGTACACCCTGCACCAGGAACTCCAGCAGGCGATGAACGACCTGGTCGGCATCATCCGCAAGGGGGGCGAGATGGCCGAGGCGCTGGACCGGCTGGCGAACCTGCGGGTGCGGGCCCGGCGGGCGGGCGTCGAGGGGCACCGGCAGTACAACCCCGGCTGGCACCTCTCCCTCGACCTGCGCAACATGCTGCTGGTCAGCGAGTGTGTGGCGCGTGCGGCGCTGGAGCGCGAGGAGAGCCGGGGCGGACACACCCGTGACGATCATCCGGAGATGGACCGGCGCTGGCGCAACGTCAATCTGGTCTGCGGGCTCGCCGACCCGCTCGGCGACCGGGCGGACGCCGACCCGGCGCTGGGCCGGATCCGGCTCACCCGCCGGGAGACCCCGCCGATCCGCCCCGATCTCCTCGCGCTCTTCGAACGGGACGAGCTGGCCAAGTATCTGACGGACGAGGAGCTGAGCCGGTGAGCGGGCAGCAGCAAGCGGAGCGGTCCGACGCCTACACGGCGCACTTCAAGGTGTGGCGGGGCGACACGGAGGGCGGCGGCCTGGAAGACTTCCGGGTCGAGGTGAACGACGGCGAGGTGGTGCTGGACATCATCCACCGGCTGCAGGCGACCCAGGCGCCCGACCTCGCGGTCCGCTGGAACTGCAAGGCAGGCAAGTGCGGTTCGTGCAGCGCGGAGATCAACGGCCGGCCCCGGCTGCTGTGCATGACCCGGATGTCGGTCTTCGACCGGGCCGAGACGGTCACCGTCACCCCGATGCGGGCCTTCCCCGTCATCCGCGATCTGGTCACGGACGTGTCGTTCAACTACGACAAGGCCCGGGAGATCCCCGCGTTCGTGCCGCCGGCGGAGCTGGCGGCCGGCGAGTACCGCATGCGGCAGGAGGACGTGAACCGCTCACAGGAGTTCCGCAAGTGCATCGAGTGCTTCCTGTGCCAGGACACCTGCCATGTGGTGCGCGACCACGAAGAGAACAAGCCCGCCTTCGCCGGTCCGCGTTTCCTGATGCGGGTCGCCGAACTCGACATGCATCCGCTGGACGCCGCCGCCGACTCCGGCCTGGACCGCAGGCGCACCGCCCAGGACGAGCACGGCCTGGGCTATTGCAACATCACCAAGTGCTGTACGGAGGTCTGCCCCGAGCACATCAAGATCACCGACAATGCGTTGATCCCGCTCAAGGAGCGCGCCGCGGACGCCCGGTACGACCCGCTGGTGTGGCTCGGGAGCAAGATCCGACGGCGGCGCGAATGACTCTTTCGCGCCCGACGGGGGTCATTCCCACCTGACCTGACACTCCGTCACTTGGCTGGAAGTGGTCTCACGTCACGGCCTCGCCCCCGCGATATACAAACGGAATGAACTTTCCGAAAATGAGCCGGCGCAGGCTCCTCGCCGGCCTGGGCGGCGTCCCCGTCGCGGCCGGGCTGCCCGCCGCGCGCCACGATCGGGCCGTGGCGCCGGGAGAGGCGCCGGCGGAGAGACGGACCACGGTGCTCCGCGGCGCGGACCTCGCACTCACCATGGACCCCGAGGTCGGCGACGGCCCGCTGGGCCTGCTGGAGGACGGCGTCGATGTCGTCATGCGGGACGGCGCGATCGCGGCGGTGGGCCGGGGCCTCGATGTGCCGCCGGGGGCGCGGGTGGTCGACGCCGCGGGCACCTTCGTCCTGCCGGGGTTCGTGGACCTGCACAACCACCTGTGGCAGTCGAGCATCCGCGGCGGCTGCGCGACCCAGGACGTCCACGGCTGGCTGGCCGCCTGCAACCGCGGCACCCTGCCCAGGATCGACGCCCAGGACATGTACCGCTTCGTCCATCTCGCGGCCCTCGACGCCCTCCAGACCGGCGTCACCACCCTCGTCGACTGGGTGCACGCGATCCCGTACGACACCAGCGCCTCCTACATCCGCGCCCTGGACGACTCCGGGCTGCGGTTCGTCTACGCGATGGCGCAGAGCGCCGCCGACCGCGACCTCCTTCCGCGGGTCGCCAAGGAGCTGCTGGCCCCGCTGCCGCTGGCCTCGGCCCAGGTGTCGGCGCATGCCGGGATGTCACTCCTCAAGGAACTGCGCCTGCTGCACGAGACCGCCCGCGACATGGGAGTGATGTTCAACTGCCATGTCCTGGAGCACCGCGGCGACCGCGCCGAGGAACCGATCCGAGCCCTGCGCACCGCCGGTGCGTTCGGCCCCGACCTGCTGATGAACCACGCGATCCACCTCACCGACGACGAGATCGCGCTGACCGGCGCGCACGACGTACGGGTGGCCCACTGCCCGCTGAGCAACATGCGGCTGGCCTCGGGCATCATGCCGCTGCCCGCCATGCACCGGCACGGAGTGCGAGCCGGGCTCGGCCACGACGGCGGGACGAACGACACCTCGGACATGTTCGGCGTGATGAAGGCGGCCGTCGGCCTCCAGCGGGCGCGGCACGAGGACGCCGAGATCCATCCGACGATCCCGGCCGTCCTGCGCATGGCGACACTGGGCGGCGCGGAATGCATCGGGATGGCCGACCGGGTCGGGTCGCTGACCCCGGGCAAGCGCGCCGACGTCATCGTCCTGGACCCCGGCACGCTCAACTTCGCCCCGCGCTTCGACCGGGTGAGCCAGATCGTCCTCAACGGCCAGCCACCCAACATCCGTGACATCTTCGTCGACGGCCGGCTGCGGAAGTTCCGCGGCGAACTGGTGGGGGTGGACACCGCGCGGGTGGTCCGCGAGGCCGAGAAGGCCGCCGCGCATCTGCGTGCGTCCTGACCCGCGGCCCGGTGTGCGGCACCCCTGGTCGGGGCGCCGCACACGGGGCTCAGAACAGACTCAACAGCGCTTCCGTCGGATCCGGCGTCGCCGACTCGCCGTTGGGCAAGGCCAGTTCGAACCAGACGGTCTTACCGCGCGGGGTGCGGCGACTGCCCCAGCCGTCACTGAGCAGACCGACCAGCTGCAGCCCGCGGCCGCCCTCGTCGGTGTCCCGGGCGCGGCGGCGGCGCGGCTGTGCGAGGTCGGCGTCCCACACCTCGCAGACCAGGGTGCGATCCAGCAGCAGCCGAAGCCTGATCTCGCCGTGACCGTGCCGCAGCGCATTGGTGACCAGCTCACTGACCAGCAGCTCGGTGGTGTCCACCAGCGCTTCCAGGCCCCAGTCGGTGAGCTGGTCGCGGGCCAGCTCACGGGCGCGGGCGACCGAGCGGGCGTCGGGCGCCAGATTCCAGTCGCCCACCGCGTCCTTGGGCAGCCCGTGCACCCGGGCCATCAGCAGCGCGATGTCGTCCTCGCCGTGCGAGGTGTCCAAGACGCTCAGGACGTGGTCGCAGGCGTCCTCCAGCGGACGGTCGGCGTCCGAGAGCGCTGCCCGGAAGGCCCTCAGCCCCTCCTCCAGCGGATGCTCACGGGACTCCACCAGGCCGTCGGTGTAGAGGGCGAGCAGCGCGCCGTCCGGCAGATCGACCTCGATCTCCTCGAAGGGCTCCCCGCCGACGCCCAGCGGCATCCCCGGCGGTACGTCGAGCAGCAGGGCGTCCTCGCCCTCCTCGACGAGAACCGGCGGCAGGTGCCCGGCGTTGGCGAACGTGCAGCGCCGGGTCACCGGGTCGTAGACCGCGTAGACACAGGTGGCGAGATAGACCTCGGAGAGGTCCGCGGCACCGGCGGAGCGGGCCGTCTCGGCGGCGGAGCCCGACCGGCCGCGCGAGGACCGCGTACTCGTCCGGCCGTCACCCCCGCCGCCGAGCCCCCGCGCGATCTCGTCCAGCGCCGAGAGCACCTCGGCGGGCTCCAGGTCCAGCAGCGCCAAGGTCCTTACGGCGGTGCGCAGTTCACCCATCGCCACGGCTGCGCGCAGCCCGCGGCCCATGACGTCGCCGACGACCAGCGCGGTGCGGTGCCCCGGCAGCTCGATGACGTCGAACCAGTCGCCGCCGACCTCGGTGGCGGTGGTACCGGGCAGATAGCGGCAGGCGATGTCGAGGCCGGCGGCCTCCGGGTCGCCGGGCGGCAGCAGGCTGCGCTGCAATATGAGCGCGCGTTCGTGTTCGCGGCGGTAGAGACGGGCGTTGTCGATACAGACCGCGGCGCGCGCGGCCAGTTCGACGGCGAGTGCCGTATCGCGCTCGCCGAACGGTTCGCTGCCCTTCGTACGCGAGAACTGCACCAGCCCGACGACGGTGTCCCGGGCGACCATCGGCACCGCGAGGGTGGAGTGCACCACCGCGCCCAGCTCCTGCCGCTCGTCGCTCTCCCGGCCCGGGATGATCTGCGCCTGCGCGGTCCGAAGGGCGCCTGCGCACGGGGAGTTGAAGGGATAGCGGTGGATGGCGCCGACGGCGACCGGGTCCTGGCCGCCCTCGGGAACACAACAGGTGGTGGTGGCGAGCGGGGCGTCCGACACGGCGCTGGCGAACGCGACCCTGCGCAGTTCCGCGCTGCCGTCGCTCATGCCGGGCGGAGCCTCGTCGCCGGCCAGCAGACCTTGGTAGAGGTCCACCGACGCCAGGTCGCAGAACTGCGGGACGGCGACGTCGAGAAGCGTGCGTGCGGTGGTCTCCAGATCCAGGGAGTTGCCTATCCGGGCGCCGGCCTCGTTGAGCAGCGCGAGGTTGCGCCGGGCGTTGGCGGCGTCCCGTTCGGCACGCCGCCGCCCCGTCACATCGGCGGCGAGCGCCGCGACGCCTATGGGCCGGCCGCTGGCGCCGTGCAGCCGGTAGAGGGAGATCGACCAGCGGCGGCGCTCCTCCTCGCCTGGCACCAGACCGACCACCTGCATCTCGGCGACCGGCTCCCCGGTCTCCAGGACCCGGCGCAGTGCGGCGGTCAGCCGATCGGCCTCGCCGGGCGGCAGGAAGTCGTGCGGGCTGCCGCCGCGGTACTTGTGGGCGGGCCCGCCGAAAACCGTGGCGAACCGCTCGTTGACCCGCATCAGCCGCAGATCCGTGCCGAACAGGGTGAAACCCATGGGAGATTGACCGAAAACGGCCTGCGCGGCCGCGAGGTCGGTCTCGATGCCCCGCAGCGCCCGGACGTCGACGACGAGACAGACCGCGGCGCGCTCGCCGAGCTCCGTCTCAGACGGCATCACATAGATCTCCGCGAGGCCCTCGGCCTCGCCGCCCTCTTCCCTGCGGTAGGGCACCAGACCGGTCCACTCGCGGCCGTCGAGGATCTCGGACACCTTGCGGTGCCCGGTCTCGCGCAGCTCACCGGGCACGAACGCCTCGACGGGGTCCTTGCCGACGGCGTGCTGCGCGGGGATGCCGAGCATGTCCGCCGCGCGCTCGCTCCATCGGTCGATACGCCCGTCGGGCCCCAGCGAGAACGAGGCCACCCGGATGTAGTCGTAGATCGATCCGGGTTGGCTGCTCTGCCACAGCGGCAGCCCGTGCGGGTCCTGCGCATGCGGACGTGCACCTGGGCCACCGGGGCTGTCCGCACCGCCCTGACCATCGGCCTGCGCGGGTCCTGCCCCGCCAGATGACATCTCGCTCACGAGCCCCGTCCCCTCCAGCTCATCGTGCCCGGACCGGACCAGCCGAGTATCCAGCACCTCGGCTTTCCGGAACACGGTCTTCACGATCACAGCACAGTCTCGATCGCAGGCCATCGACGGGATGTCGATGAAATGGCAACGATCAGGACTTCATCTGTCTCCTAACCAGCCACCGACAGCTCGAACCACACTGTCTTGCCACTCTTTCCCCGCCGGGTGCCCCAGCGCCGCGAACTGCACGCGACCAGTTGCAGTCCACGGCCACCCTCGTCATCGGGGGACGCGGTGCGCTCCAGGGGCGGATCGGGCAGCGGATCGCTCACCTCGACGAGCAGCCCGCCGCTGCTGAGCAGGACCATGCGGACGCCGATGGGCCCGCTGGCGTAGCGCAAGGAGTTGGTGACGAGCTCACTGACGAGCAGCACGGCCACGTCCACGGCGCCGTCGACCCCCCAGTCGTCGAGCACGTTCCGCACCGCGCTGCGGGCAGTGCGCACCGCGCCGGGATCGGCCGGGAAACTCCACTCCGCGATCGGCGAACCGGAGACCATGCCGCGCCGGCGGGCGCCGGGAGAGGTCGCTCCAGGGACCCCTGCCGCTGCGCTGTCGCTCACGCCGATCACTTCCCAGCCCGATGGGATCCCCTGGGTTCGCCGTACCAAAAGGGGCTAATCACGGCATACCCGCATCAATGCCTAAATATCGCCTTCGCACGGCCTCACTGGCACCAATGGGGCATCGGGCCGTTGCAAGCCCCACGATGCCGCAGGGACCTTGCGACACCCGGGTGACAGCGCTGCGGCACGCAGGCCGTCACGGGGACGTCCCGGCACGCCGCATGCGACGCTCACGAGCGCGGGCGCCCCACCGACGCCGTCGCCGCCAGCCGCCGCATCGCCTCGTCGACCGCGGGCCGGTCCTGGTCCAGCCAGTCGACCTGCCCCTCCTCACCGGGCAGCAGCCAGCGCAGCTCGTCGTGATCCTGGAGCGGACGCGGCTCGCCGGACAGCAGCCGGGCCGTCCACACCCGCAGCACATAGCCGGGGCGCAGCACCCACTCCCCCGGAATGCGCTCCCCCACCACCACCTCGACACCCAGCTCCTCACGCAGCTCGCGTGCCAGCGCCTGCTCGGGTGTCTCGTCGTCCTCCACTTTGCCGCCGGGCAGCTCCCAGCGGCCGGCCAGGGCGGGCGGTGCGCTGCGCCGGGCGGCCAGCAGCCGCCCTCGGTCGCACACCGCTCCGCCCACCACCACGCGCAGTGTCGTCATGCGCGGCAGCCTACGTCCCCCGTCTCCGTCCCGCTCCTCGCTCCTCACCGCTCAGGTCGTCGCGTGGCCAACCCTCTCGACCACGTAAAGCCGCTGGTGGCCACGGGTATCGAGCCGGTCGGCCACCCGCTCCGCCTCCGCCCGGGTCGCATAACGACCGACCCGATAACGGTTGCCGCCTTCGTCCTGGCGGATGACGAGCCAGGGCAGCACGGCTCCACTGTCGGTCATTGCGCCCCTCCGTCCGCCGCGCAGCGCGCCGTCGCGCGCCCCTCCTGTGCTGATGCCGAAATCGCAATCCGCATATGCCCGAGCGTACGCCCGACCTTCACGCACCGGATACGGAATTACACAAAGAGGTACTGAACCGGCCACCCGGTCGGCTCCCGGGGCCGGGAAACCTGCGAGTGGCCGGTGAAAAACACGGAGACTCCGGGCCTCCTATGAGGCCCGGAGTCCCGGGAGAACGTGCGTGCGGTCGTCAGGCGCCGACGGACGCCTTGTCGTCGTCCGACCGCACCTCGGCCGCCTCGGCAGCTTCCGCCGCCTCGGCCGCCTCCGCCGCCCGGGTCTCCGCCTCGACCTGGACCAGCGACGGGTTGCGCCAGGAGCTGCGCACACCCCAGTAGTAGAAGGCGAGGGCGATCAGCGCGACGACGAGGATGTCCCAGCCCTCGGGCAGGTAGCCCTTGCCGCCGAAGTCCTTGCCGCCCGCGTACGAGACACCGGCCATGACCAGCAGATACGCCACCATCCAGGCACCGGCCTTGAGGTGTGGCAGCAGACCGGCCCACGGCTTGCGGCCCTGGGTGAGCGGCTTGCCGATCTCGTACCAGGCCCAGACCGGCAGACCCACGGCCATGATCAGGATGACCTTGCCGGTCAGCGGCCAGCGGCCCCAGTACAGGACCAGCGAACCGAAGATCATCGCGATCGGCGCGACGAACGGCATCGCGCGCAGCTTGACCGGGCGCTTGAGGTCGGGCGAGAGCCGGCGCAGCGACATCACCGCGACCGGACCGGTGATGTAGGAGATGACCGTCGCGACCGAGACGATCTCGGCGAGCGAGCCCCAGCCGCGGAAGACCGCGAGGAAGAGGAAGGCGATCGCGAGGTTGAGGATCAGCGCCGGACGCGGCACACCGGTCTTCTTGTCCACCCGGCCGAAGATGCCCGGCAGGTGACCGTTCTCCTGCACACCCTGGATCATGCGCGAGGTGGTGGCCGCGTAGATCATGCCGGTGCCGGACGGGGAGACGAATGCGTCGGCGTACAGCAGCAGCGCCAGCCAGTTCAGACCCCAGGCCACCGCGAGGTCGGCGAGCGGGGAGTTGAAGCCGAGCCCGGCCCACCCGCCGCCGGCGCTCAGCTTGTCACCGGGAACCGCCATCAGGAACGCGACCTGCAGGGCGACGTAGATGACCAGCGCGATCACGATCGACCAGACAACCGACTTCGGCAGCGACTTGCCCGGGTTGCGGGCCTCGGCGGCGAGGTTCAGCGGGGACTGGAAGCCGTTGTAGGCCCAGACGATGCCGGAGACGGCGACCGCGGTGAAGACCGAGCTCCAGCCGTTCGGCGTGAAGCCGCCGTGCGCCTGGATGTTGCCGGTGTCGAAGTGCGCCAGCATCAGCGCGCCCGCGGTCATCACCGGCACGACGACCTTGAACACGGTGATCGCGGTGTTCGTCTTCGCGAACAGCGTGATCGCGAACCAGTTCAGGAAGAAGTAGAAGATCAGCAGGATGCTGGCGAGCCCGACACCGGTGCCGGTCAGCTCCTTGCCGTCATAGAGGGCCTGCGTCCAGCCGAAGTCCCAGGAACTCATGTACTGGACGGAGGCGGTGGCCTCTCCGGGAATGACGGAGACGATCGCGATCCAGTTCGCCCAGGCCGCCAGGTACCCGGCGAGCGAGCCGTGCGAGTACTGGCCGTAGCGGACCATGCCGCCGGCCTTGGGGAACATCGAGCCGAGCTCGGTGTAGGTGAGCGCGATCGTGAGCGCGACCACCGCGCCGATGACCCAGGCGAGGATCGCGGCCGGTCCTGCGATGGCGGCCGCCCGTTCGGCTCCGAAGAGCCAGCCGGAGCCGATGATGGACCCGAGACCCGTGGCGGTCAGGGCAATGGTCCCGAGGGACCGGCGGTAATGCGAGTGCGAGCCCTGCTCCGCGCTCGCGGTCTTCGTCGTGCTCACGTGCTTGGTCTCCTGGTCTTCCCCCGTGCCGTGCACAAACTTCGCCATCGTAAGAGCGAATCGGAAGATCACCTTCCCCTGCTCCACCAAAACCCCCGCCCGGCTGAGGGGGTGTGAGGTTTCCAACATCAAGATCCATCTGCCATTACGTGCTGAAGGCGGACAAATGGGGCGACGGGGGGGAGGGGTGGATGTGGGCAGAGAGGGGAAGGGGGTGCGGCTGGCGGCGAGAGATGGCGCGGGGGCGGTGTTTGCCATCGGACCGGTGCGGGCGGAGAGGGCGGAGAAGGCGGCCTTGAGGAAACGGTCAGGTGCCGGGAGGCGGGTGCTGACGGATGGGTGCGGTGGGGCGGAGAGGAACAGGCGGGCGCGAGCAGGCGGGTGTGGGCAAGTGCCGACAGATAAGAGGGAGCAGGGGGGCACGGGCGGATGGGTACGGGCGGGCGGGTACGGGCGGATGGGCGCGGGCGGATGGGTGCGGACAGGGGCAGGGGCGGGCAGAGCGGAGCAGGCAAGCGCGAGGGCAGCCGGATGCCGGCAGACGGGATGAGAGGCCGGCGCCGGCAGGCGCGAGCAGAGGCAGATACAGACGGGCGCGAGCAGGCGCAGGCAGGCGGGGCGCGAACAGCCCAGCGGCGGGCAGGCGCGTGGAGACGAGCAGGCGGCGGGGAGCGCAGGTGCAGGCAGACACGAGCGGCGCAAGAGCCGACAGGCCGAGGGAAGTCGAGGGCAGCGGGTAAGTGAGGGCAGGTAGATGCCATCAGGCGAAGGGAAGCACGCAAGCCCGAGCAGCCGGGCGCGAGTACGCACGTGCAGACAGTCGGATGGAAGCAGGCGGTGCCGGCAGGCAGTGCTCGCGGGGCACATGCAGGCGGGCGGTGCTCGCGGGAGGGTCGTGCGGGCCGTTGGTAGACGGCGCCGGAGAAGACGGTGGCAGCAAGATGACCGGCCGGCCACGGGGCGAACGCACGCGGGCGGACGCACGCGGACCGCTGATCAGTCGGAGTCACTGAAGGAGCTGGCGGCGAGACGGCCGACCAGGCACCGGGCGCCAGGGCGAGCGGTACACCTGGGGCGGGTGCGCGCGGGCCGGTTGGCCAGCCGACGCCGGAGAGACGGTGGCAGCAAGACAGCCGATCGGGCGCGGGGCGATGGGGCAGGCGGGCGGACGCGGACGCAGGCACGGACGGCGGCAAACCGACGGTGCACGCGAACAGTTGATCAGTCGGAATCACAGAAGGAGTTGGTGGCGAGCCGTCCGCCCGAACACACGCCGACGGGGCACAGGCCGACGAGGTAACACGCCCGCGGTGTGGGCAGGCCGACGAGGTAACGCCCCGGCCGTGTGGGCAGCTACCTCACCGGCAGGTGGTACGCGACGCGGTGGCGGTCGGCGAGGGTGACGACGTCGGCCGTCTCCACCGGGCGGCCGCCCGCGAAATACGTGCGCGAGATGACCAGGACCGCGTGCCCCGGCACCCCGCCCAGCGTCATGGCCTCTTCCGCGAGGCCCGGCCGGGCGCCGATCTCCTCCACGACGTTGTCCACCACGAGGTCGATGGCCGCCATGCGCTCGACCACCCCGCGCCCCGCCAGCGGCCCCTCCTCCGGCAGCATCACGGGCGTCCGCCCGGTGACCTCCAGCGGCTCCCACGAGGTGGAGAGCATCGAGGGCTCACCCTCCGCACGGAAGAGATAGCGGGTCCGCATCACCTTCGCCCCGGACGGAATGCGCAGCCGCGCGGCCACCAACGAACTGGCGACCTCCTGACCACTGTTGGACTCCCACGTCCCCCGCACCCGGTCGTCCGTCTGCTCCTGCCGGAACGGCGTGCAGACACCGGCGGAGCGGTAGCCGGCGCGGGCGATGCGACGTGGGACGGGCTGCTCGCGCACATAGGTGCCCGACCCCGAGCGCCCTTCGACCAGCCCCTCGGCCATCAGCACCTTGCGTGCCTCCAGCGCGACGGTGTCCGAGACGCCGTACTCCTCGCGGATCCGGGCCTGGGAGGGAAGGCGGGTGTGCGGAGGCAGCACCCCTTCGACGATCTTCTGGCGCAGGTCGCCTGCGACACGGAGGTACGCGGGCTGCTCACCGAAAGGCACGTGCCCCTCCCAACAGCTTGACAGTCAGCAACAGAGTGGCAACCGCGTGTTGTTGACCGCAACCTCAGGCCAGGAAATCACTCGATGTGATGAAGCGCAGCTCAGCAGGCATACGAAGCGGTCCCGTGATCAAGCTTCGCGTGCGCCCGCGGCCCCACGTCCCGGCAAAGCGCGCTCCGCCTGCCTTTCACGCCCCCAACACGCCCCCACGCGCCCCCACCTCACGGCCCCTCAGCCTCGTCCCCCATTCCCTGCTTCGCCGGAGCGCGGCACCAGGGATGTCATGATCGTGGGCGGGACGCAAACCCCCGCCCCATCAGGTTCCCGCCCGACGGGAACCCGCCAGGGGGACGGGAACAGGAAGTGGAACAGGAAGAGGCTCCCCATGCCCGAAGACTCCAACGCCCCCACGTCCCCGGCCTCTCCGCCCGCCGGTCCGACCCTCTCCCCCATGCCCGAGGACTGGCAGCGCGCGCTCGCCATCGTCGCCCACCCCGACGACCTCGAGTACGGCGCCGCGGCCGCCATCGCCGAATGGACCGCCGCCGGGCGGGAGATCACCTACCTCCTGGTCACCCGTGGCGAGGCCGGCATCGACGGGCTCGCCCCTGGCGAGTCCGCGGTGATCCGCGAGGCGGAGCAGCGGGCCGGCGCCGCGCTCGTCGGGGTCGACACCGTGGAGTTCCTCGACCACCGCGACGGTGTGATCGAGGCCGGTACGCCGCTGCGCCGTGACCTGGCCGCCGCGATCCGCCGCCACCGCCCCGAACTCCTCATCACCCTCAACCACCACGACACCTGGGGCGGTCTCCACTGGAACACCCCCGACCACCGGGTCGTGGGCCGCGCCGTCATGGACGCGGCGGGTGACGCCGGCAACCGCTGGATCTTCCCCGACATCAGTGAGGGCGACGGCCCGGCCCCCTGGGGCGGCGTCCGCTGGGTCGCCGTGGCCGGCTCCCCGCACCCCACGCACGCGGTCGAGGTCGGGCCGGGCATCGACCGGGCGGTCGCCTCGCTCGCCTCTCACGGCGCGTACATCAGGGGGCTCGGGGCCGAACAGGACCCGGCCACCTACGCCCGCGGGTTCGTCGAGCAGATGGTGCGCTCCGGCGGCGAGCGGTACCGGGGACGCCCCGCCACCCTCTTCGAGCTCTTCCCGCGCTGACACGTCACCGCCCGAGTCACCCGCGCGCGGCAACAGCAGCAGACCAGTCTCTTTGCCCGGGACCGGATGGACGAGACCGCACTCGTCATCGATCCGCCCGACCGGATGCCCGAACACCCGCCGGCAGGACACGTCAGAAGGGGCCGGCTCCTTCAGGAGCCGACCCCTTCTGACGTGCGCAGTTGACGAACGCTCAGCCTGCGGAAAACCAACCGCTCACACGTTGAACCGGAACTCCACCACGTCCCCGTCCTGCATCACATATTCCTTGCCTTCCATACGCGCCTTGCCCGCCGACCGCGCCTCCGCGACCGAGCCCGTCTCGACGAGGTCGGCGAAGGAGATGACCTCGGCCTTGATGAAGCCCTTTTGGAAGTCGGTGTGGATCACGCCGGCGGCCTCGGGGGCGGTGGCGCCCTTCTTGATGGTCCAGGCGCGGGTTTCCTTGGGGCCTGCCGTCAGGTACGTCTGGAGGCCGAGGGTGTTGAAGCCGACGTGGGCGAGGGTGGCGAGGCCGGGCTCCTCGGCGCCGACGGACTGGAGGAGCTCCATGGCGTCCTCCTCGTCCAGCTCGGCGAGCTCGGCCTCCAGCTTGGCGTTGAGGAAGATGGCCTCGGCGGGAGCGACCAGGGCGCGCTGCTCGTTCTTGAAGTCCTCGTCGGTCAGCTCGTCCTCGTCGACGTTGAAGACGTAGAGGAAGGGCTTGGTGGTGAGCAGGTGCAGGTCGTGCAGGAGCTCCTCGTTGCCGGAGCCCTGGACGATGCCCGCGGAGAAGAGGGTGTCGCCCTTCTCCAGGATCGCCTTGGCCTCCTCGACCGCCTTGACCTTGGGAGCCACGTCCTTCTTGATCCGCGACTCTTTCTGGAGGCGCGGCAGGACCTTCTCGATGGTCTGGAGGTCGGCGAGGATCAGCTCGGTGTTGATCGTCTCGATGTCGTCCTTGGGCGAGACCTTGCCGTCGACGTGGACGACGTTCTCGTCCTTGAAGGCGCGGATGACCTGGCAGATCGCGTCGGACTCGCGAATGTTGGCGAGGAACTTGTTGCCCAGGCCCTCGCCCTCGGAGGCGCCGCGGACGATGCCCGCGATGTCGACGAAGTCGACGGTCGCCGGGAGCACCTTCTGCGAGCTGAAGATTTCGGCGAGGGTGGCCAGCCGGGGGTCCGGGACACCGACGACGCCGACGTTCGGCTCGATGGTGGCGAACGGGTAGTTGGCCGCCAGCACGTCGTTCTTGGTCAGGGCGTTGAACATGGTCGACTTGCCGACATTCGGCAGACCGACGATTCCGATCGTGAGCGACACGGTGGCGACTTCCCGGTGCGAGGCGGTGGAGGGCGGTGAGCGGCTCCCTGAGGGGCCGATCCACCAGTCTACGGGGCGGCCGGTCGGCCCCGCCCCGCCCGGGGCCGTACACCGCCGAGCCGGTGGCCGTGGATCGAACGGAGCGCCAAGCTCGGTGAAAGCGCGTGTCCCGCAGCCTAATTATCCCACTTAGCGGCCTACCGTTGGCGAGTGGAGCAACATGAAGCGCGCAGCCCTCAGCCCAGTCCGCAGCGGAGAGGCCGTCCGGCCACGGGCCAGGACGCCCGGCTTCCCCGCCCCACAGACGCCGTCTCGCCCCGCCCGGCCGGTTTCCGGCCCCCGGCGCGGACCGCGAGGCCGCCCGCCGTGCAGGCGTCGGCCCGAGGCCCCGCACAGGCCGGTGCCCGCGCGCCGACCCGCGGGGCCCCGGGCGGCCCCGCACAGCCGGACTCCCCCGGCCCGCAGATCGGGGGTGAGACCTCGACCGTCTACCGCGCCCGCCCGCGGCACCGCCCCCCGCTGGCTCCGGTGGCCGCCGCCCTGCGCCGGATGCCGGCGCCCAAGCTCACCGGCCTCGGCTGCTGGCTGCTGGCGACTCTCGCCCTGCTGGCGTTCGCGGCGGTGGACTGGCTCCTGTTCGGCGGCGCGCAGGCCGCTTACGGCGCGTTCTTCGTGCTGGTCAGCGCCTGTGCGGCACTGTGGGTGCGGCCCTACGACCTGATCACGGCGCCGATCGCCCTGCCCATCGCGTTCGCCGTGGGGGCGGTGCCGATCCAGCGTGGCACCCACGGTTTCGGCGGGCTGCTGATGGGCGTCTTCACCGTCCTCGCGCTGAACGCGGGCTGGCTCTACGCCGGCACCCTGCTCTGCGCGCTGCTGGCGCTCTTCCGTAAGGCCCTGATCATCGCCCGGCGTCGGCTCGGCCGGCCGGTGTCCCGACAGCAGGCCGGGGGCCCCGCAGATCCGCGGCAGCCGGCGGTGAGCCGTCGGCAGCGGGTGGCCCACCAGCCCGAGCGGCGTGCGCAGCCATGGCGGCCCCGACAATCCCCGCGTTGTTCTGAAGCTGCGCCGGTACGATCTCGGCCCTGATGTCCTCCAGCAGCGGCAGGAACTTCTCCGCCTTGCGGCTGACCCCGCCACCGATCACGAACAGCTCGGGCGAGAAGAGCATCTCCACATGGGCGAGGTACTTCCGGACGCGGCGTGCCCAGTGCTGCCAGGTGAGGTCCCCGTCCTCCTTGGCCTTGGTGGAGGCGCGCTTCTCGGCGTCGTGACCGTGTAGCTCCAGGTGGCCGAGCTCGGTGTTGGGGACGAGCCGGCCGCCGGTGAAGACGGCGCTGCCGATGCCGGTGCCGAGGGTGAGCACGATGACCGTGCCGATGCGGCCGCGGCCCGCGCCGTAGCGCATCTCGGCGAGACCGGCGGCGTCCGCGTCGTTGAGGAGGGTGACGGGGCGGCTGCCGAGCCGGCTGGTGAGCAGGGCGGCGGCGTCGACGCCGATCCAGTGTTTGTCGACATTGGCGGCGGTGCGGGTCGTCCCGTCGGTGACCACACCGGGGAACGTGGCGCCGACCGGGCCCTGCCACCCGAAGTGGTCGACGACTTCCCTGACGCTGTCCGCGACGGCCTCCGGGGTCGCCGGGTGCGGGGTCAGCACCTTGTGGCGCTCTTCCGCGAGGTCGCCGCGTTCCAGATCCACCGGGGCACCTTTGATGCCCGATCCACCGATGTCCACACCGAAGACCTTCATGGGGAAAGGCTAGGTCCTGCGGGGCGGATCCGCGTGGAGAAGCCCGCTACGGGCGGCGGCGGGCGGGAGGCCGGCGTGGACCCGGCGGGCCGGGTCCACGCGAGGCCCGCTGTGCTCAGCCCTCGACGGCCGACTTGGCCTCGGCGCGCAGATCGCGGCGGAGTTCCTTGGGCAGCGAGAAGGCGATGGACTCCTCGGCGGCCGTGATCGTCTCGACGTCCTCGTAGCCGCGCTGGGCGAGCCAGTCCAGGACGCCGTGGACGAGGATCTCCGGGACGGAGGCACCGGAGGTGACCCCGACCGTGCCCACGCCCTCCAGCCACGCCTCGTCGAGCTCCTCGGCGTAGTCGACGAGGTGGGCGTCGCGGGCGCCCGCCCCGAGTGCGACCTCGACCAGGCGGACGGAGTTCGAGGAGTTCTTGGAGCCGACGACGATGACGAGGTCGGCCTCGGCGCCCATCTGCTTGACCGCGACCTGGCGGTTCTGGGTGGCGTAGCAGATGTCGTCGCTGGGCGGCGAGAGGAGGTTGGGGTAGCGGCCCTTGAGAGCGCCGACCGTCTCCATGGTCTCGTCGACGGAGAGCGTGGTCTGGGAGAGCCAGACGACCTTCTCCGGGTCGCGGACCTCGACGTTCTGCACGTCGTCGGGGCCGTCGACGATGGTGATGTGCTCGGGGGCCTCGCCGCTGGTGCCGACGACCTCTTCGTGGCCCTCGTGACCGATCAGGAGGATGTCGTAGTCCTCGCTCGCGTACCGGACGGCTTCCTTGTGGACCTTGGTGACCAGCGGGCAGGTGGCGTCGATGGTGGCGAGCTTGCCGCGCTTGGCCTCGTCGTGGACGACGGGGGCGACGCCGTGGGCCGAGAAGATGACGATGTTGCCCTCGGGCACCTCTTCGGTCTCCTCGACGAAGATCGCGCCCTTCTTCTCCAGGGTCTTCACGACGTACTTGTTGTGCACGATCTCGTGGCGGACGTAGACGGGCGCGCCGTACTGCTCCAGGGCTTTCTCGACGGCGATCACCGCGCGGTCCACGCCCGCGCAATAGCCACGAGGGGCGGCGAGCAGGACCCGGCGGGTCTCCCCGCGACGCGAAGCGTCTCCGCTCGGGGTGGAGGCGGGCGGCGGGCTGGGCGTAGCAGTCATGCGTCCCATCGTACGGCCGTACCTCAACCCCCAAAGATCGCGCCGGTGACCGAGACTGAGGAACGTGCCCTGCCCGGCGTCGAACATCCGGGTGGGGCCCGGCGCACCAGAGGGAGGCACGATGCCGGGGACGTTCGGCGAGACGGGTGAGGGCGCGGCGGAGCACGGTGCCGGCGAGGGAGGGAGCAGCGCCGAGGCCGGATCGCTGCGCCGGACGCTGACGTTCCGGGATCTCATCGTCTACGGGCTGCTGTTCATCGCGCTCATGGCCCCGGTCGGTATTTTCGGCACGCTCCAGGCCAAGTCGCACGGCGCGATCGCGCTGGTCTACCTCGTCGCGACCGTCGCGATGGCCTTCACCGCCTACTCGTACGCACAGATGGTGCGGGTCGCCCCGCAGGCCGGATCGGTCTACACCTACGCCCGGGTGGGGCTGGGCCAGGGCCCGGGGTTCATCGCCGGGTGGATGGCGATGCTGGACTACCTCCTGATCCCGGCGGTGGCGTATCTGTTCTCCGGGATCGCCATGCACGCGCTGGTGCCGTCGGTGCACGAGTGGGTGTGGACGGCGATCGCGGTGGTGGTGACGACGCTGCTGAACCTGTGGGGGGTACGGACCGCAGCGAGGGTCGGGTTCGCGGTGCTCGCGATGGAGATCGTGGTGCTCACGGTGTTCGTGGTGGCGGCGGTCGCCGAGCTGATCACCCATGGCGCGCAGCGCGGCTGGGCGGCGCCGCTGTCGGGCGAGGGCGGCTTCTCGATGAGCGCGGTGCTCGCCGCGGTGTCGGTGGCGGTGCTGTCGTATCTGGGCTTCGACGCCATCGCCTCGTTCGCGGAGGAGGCGAAGGGCGCGCCGGGTTCCGGCCCGCGCGGGTCCGACAGGGTGGCGCGCGCGGTGCTCACCTGTCTCGCGGTGGCCGGTGTGCTGTTCGCGGTACAGACGTATCTGGCGGCGCTGCTGGCACCGATGAGCGCGGCGGAGCTGGCGGCCCACCCCGGGGAGCAGGGCGAAGCCTTCTACACCACGGTCGACTCGGCGGTGGGCGACTGGCTGCACGACCTGGTGGCCGTCAGCAAGGCGATCGGGGCGGCGTTCGCGGCGCTGGCGGGGCAGGCGGCGGCGGGCCGGCTGCTGTTCGCGATGGCCCGGGACCGACGGCTGCCGGGGGCGATGTCGAAGGTGGACGCGGGCAGCGGGGTGCCGCGCCGGGCCCTGCTGGGCGCCGCCCTGGTGACGCTGGTGGCGGCTGTCTGGGCGGCCCGCAGGGACGACGGGCTCGATCATCTGTCGTCGATCGTCAACGTCGGGGCGCTGACCGCGTTCGCGCTCCTGCACGCGTCCGTGGTCGGGTGGTTCTGGGTACGCAAACGGGCCGAGGTGCCGAGCGTGCTGCGGCATGTGGTGGTGCCGGTGCTGGGTCTCGCGGTGGTCGTCGCCGTGATCGTCGAGGCGTCCGCGACGGCGCAGATCGTGGGCGGCATCTGGTTGGCGGTGGGGCTGGTGGTGCTGGCGGCGCAGTACCGGGACAGCCGCCGGCCGACGAGCCCGCCGATGTGACGAAGGCCGGGCGTGGCCGGGCGAGGCCGGCGGGTGGGCCGGGAGGCCGGGTTCGGGCCGCTGCCGGGCCCGCGGACCCCTCCCGCTGTCGGTGGCCGCCGATACCCTCGCTCGTATGGCTGTCTCTACGTCCCCGGAAGCGCCGATCCCGGTCGGCGAGGTGTCCCGACTCATCGGCGGGTGGATCGACCGGCTCGGCGCGGTGTGGGTCGAGGGGCAGATCACCCAGCTCTCCCGCCGGCCCGGCGCGGGCGTCGTCTTCCTGACGCTGCGCGACCCGTCGTACGACATCTCGGTGAGCGTGACGTGCTACCGCCAGGTGTTCGACCGGGTCGCCGAGGTGGTGAGCGAGGGCGCCCGGGTGGTGGTGCACGCCAAGCCCGAGTGGTACGCCCCGCGCGGTCAGCTGTCGCTGCGGGCCGCCGAGATCAAGCCGGTCGGCGTCGGTGAACTGCTCGCCCGGCTGGAGCAGTTGAAGAAGTCGCTGGCCGCGGAGGGGCTGTTCGCGGCCGACCGCAAGACGTCGCTGCCGTTCCTGCCGCAGCTGATCGGGCTGGTCTGCGGCAGGGCCAGCGCCGCGGAGCGGGATGTCCTGGAGAACGCCAGGCACCGCTGGCCGGCCGTCCGCTTCGAGGTGCGCAATGTGCCGGTGCAGGGGGTGCACGCGGTGCCGCAGGTGATCGAGGCGGTCCAGGAGCTGGACGCCCATCCCGAAGTGGACGTGATCATCGTGGCGCGGGGCGGCGGCAGCGTGGAGGACCTGCTGCCGTTCTCCGACGAACAGCTCGTCCGGGCGGTGGCCGCGGCCCGGACTCCCGTCGTCTCCGCGATCGGCCACGAACCGGACAGCCCGCTGCTGGACCTGGTCGCCGACCTCCGGGCCTCCACGCCCACCGACGCGGCCAAGAAGGTCGTACCGGACGTGGGTGAGGAGCTGGCCCGGGTCACGCAGCTGCGCGAGCGGGCGCTGCGCGCGGTCCGCGGCTTCGTGGAGCGCGAGGAACGGGGGCTCACCGCGGCCCTGCACCGGCCGTCGATGCAACGGCCGCAGCGCATGGTCGAGGAGCGCGAGGAGCAGGTCACGGCGCTGCTGGAGCGGGGCCGGCGGACGCTCGGGCACCTGCTGGACCGCGCGGACTCGGAGCTGTCGCACACCCTGGCGAGGGTGGTCGCGCTCTCCCCGAAGGCGACCCTGGAGCGGGGGTACGCGGTGCTGCAGAAGCCGGACGGGGCGGCGGTGCGCTCCCCGGAGGAGGTCGGGGCGGACGAGGAGTTGCGGGCCCGGGTGGCCGAGGGCGAGTTCCGGGTGCGGGTGGACGGCGTTCCTGGCGCTGTCACACCCCCCGCATAGGGTGGGAGACATGGCGAAGGCGAAGACGGACGACATGGCGGACGCCGAGCGCGGGGTGGCGACCGGCGCGGAGACCGAGGTGGCCGCCGTGGACTCCACGCTCGGCTACGAACAGGCGCGGGACGAGCTCATCGAGGTGGTCCGCAGCCTGGAGGCGGGCGGCACGACCCTGGAGGAATCCCTCGCCCTGTGGGAGCGCGGCGAGGAGCTGGCAAAGGTCTGCCGCCGCTGGCTGGACGGCGCCCGGGCCCGGCTGGACGCGGCGCTGGCGGAGCCCGCGGAGGGGGCGGACGCGGAGCGCGGATAGCGCAGCGGGCGAGTTGGCACGGCGGGCGGTGCTGCCGGGAGACCGGCGGCCGGTGGTCGCCGGGGCGCGGATCCAAAACGCGCCGACGCACCGGCCGAGCTGCGGCGGCGCACTGCAGACGCCGAGCCCGAGGCCGCGGGCACCCCGAGCCCGCGGCCCGGAATGCACTCCTCGCCCGTCTCGCCCCCCGCGCCCCTATCGCCCCATGTGAACCGACTCACACTTCCCGGGTTTTAGTTGAATGTTCACACATCTTCGCTACAGTGGTTCACGTAGCCCCATCAGGCTCGTCGAAGAACCTGAAACCCAGCCGACTCACCGAGGTGCCCTTTATGTCTCTCGCCCTTGACGCCGCCGCTCAGGACCTCCTCTTCCGTGAGGCCCAGACCGCCAACACGTTCACGGACGAGCCGGTGACGGACGAGCAGGTCCAGGCGATCTACGACCTGGTGAAGTACGCCCCGACCGCCTTCAACCAGTCGCCGCTGCGGATCGCCCTGGTCCGTTCCGAGGACGCCCGCCGCCGCCTGGTCGAGCACGCCATGGGCGCCAACGGCCCCAAGACGCAGTCCGCGCCGCTGACCGCGATCCTCTCGGTGGACCTCGACTTCCACGAGCACCTGCCGCGCCTGTTCCCGGCCGCCCCCGGCGTCAAGGACGCGTTCTTCTCCGAGGCCGCCGCCCGTGAGGCCGCCGGCACCCAGAACGCCACCCTGCAGGCCGGCTACTTCATCCTCGGTGTGCGCGCCGCCGGCCTGGCCGCGGGCCCGATGACCGGCTTCGACTTCACCGGCGTCGACAAGGAGTTCTTCGGCGACGGCAAGCAGAAGTCCTTCCTGGTCATCAACATCGGCAAGCCGGGCACCGACGCCTTCTTCCCGCGCTCGCCGCGCCTGGAGTTCGACGAGGCCGTCAGCACCGTCTGAGCCCCCCGCCGCGCGAAGCCCGCACGGCTCCCCACGCGGCTCCCGCACGACGACGAGGCCGCCGCACCCCTCACGGGTGCGGCGGCCTCGTCGTATGCGTAGCTCCTGCCGGGGACGTCCGGATCCCGCCAGGGACCGTCGCCTCTCAGCCCTTCTTCGCCTCCAGGGAGGCGGCCAGCTCCGCGAGCCTGCCGTAGGGCGCGGTGCCGGTGACGACCGTGGTCACGCCCGGCTCGGTGCGGACCAGGGCGTTGTACTTCTCGCCCTTGTAGCGGTCCCACTTCGCGCTGCCGACGGCCTGCTTGCCCGCGGCCTTCGTCGCGCCCAGCGTGACGTCCTTGATGAATTCCTTGGCGGGTGCGTCGCTCTGCTCGATGGCGGCGTACTCCTGCTCGGGGTCGAGCATGCCCAGATGCCAGGCGCCGCCCTTGCCGTCATTGCTCGCCTTGTACGAGACGGAGGTGGCACGCCACGTCTTGGGGAGCCCCTTCGGCACGGCGACCGGGTACGGGGCCGCGCGCCGGGCCGTGATGGCCTCGACGCGGTAGTCGACGGTCCGGACCGCGTTCTTCTCGGCGGTCCGGCTGTCGTCGTGCGGGATGAACACATAGATCGCCCCGACGAGAACGCCGATCACCGCCAGCGACAGGACCATGTCCCGCACCGTTTGCCTACCTCGCATACCTGCCACGCCCCTATGGTCCCCCATGCCTCCGGCGCGTCGGACGGGCCCCCCGGAGACGGCCGTCACACGGCCGCGCCGGCCGCGCCACCGGTGGCCCGCGCACCGCCGCGACCAGCCCGTTCGGCCCGCCATGCGGGGCCTGCGGCGCCGCTCATGCGAAGGGCCCCCTGCTCATTTTCGTGACGTACCGATAAAGTCATGACCACCCTCACTTCCACGGCCGTCGCCGTACAGAAAGGTGCGCTCGATGACCGAGCATCATCTCCCGCCCCCCCTCGAGGTCAGCCCCGAGGCTCCGGATCGCAACCTCGCCCTGGAGCTGGTCCGGGTGACCGAGGCCGGCGCCATGGCGTCGGGCCGCTGGGTCGGCCGGGGTGACAAGAACGGCGCGGACGGCGCGGCGGTCAAGGCCATGCGTGCCCTGATCCACACCGTCTCGATGAACGGCGTCGTGGTCATCGGGGAGGGCGAGAAGGACAACGCCCCGATGCTCTACAACGGCGAGCGCGTGGGCGACGGAACCGGCGCGGAGTGCGACGTCGCCGTGGACCCCGTGGACGGCACGACGCTGACCGCCAAGGGCATGGCCAACGCCGTGTCCGTGATGGCGGTCGCCGAGCGCGGCACGATGTTCGACCCGTCCGCGGTCTTCTACATGGACAAGCTCGCCACCGGCCCCGAAGCGGCCGACTACGTCGACATCAACGCCCCGGTGGCGGTGAACATCCGCCGGATCGCCAAGGCCAAGCGGTCCGCCGTCGAGGACGTCACCGTCGTCATCCTGGACCGGCCCCGCCACGACGGGCTGGTCAAGGAGGTCCGGGAGGCCGGCGCCCGGATCAAGTTCATCTCCGACGGCGATGTCGCGGGCGCGATCATGGCGGCCCGCGAGGGCACCGGCGTGGACCTGCTGCTGGGCATCGGCGGCACCCCCGAGGGCATCATCGCGGCCTGCGCCCTCAAGTGTCTGGGCGGCACGCTCCAGGCCAAGCTGTGGCCGAAGGACGACGAGGAGCGCGGGCGCGCTCTCGACGCCGGTCACGACCTCGACAAGGTGCTGCAGATCGAGGACCTGGTCAGCGGCGACAACGTCTTCTTCGTCGCCACCGGCATCACCGACGGCGACCTGCTGCGCGGTGTCCGCTACCGCGCCGAGAACGCCTACACCCAGTCGCTGGTGATGCGCTCCAAGTCGGGCACCATCCGCCAGATCGACTCCCAGCACCGGCTGTCGAAGCTCCGCGCGTACAGCTCGGTGGACTTCGAGCGCCCCAGCTGACGCACCGGCGGGGCCACCACCCCGTCCGCACGCACACGTCGCCCCCGCCGGAGATCCGGCGGGGGCGACGTGTGCGTGAGCCGAAGCCGATCGGCGCTGTCAGCCCACCACGGGCATGTGGGCGGCGCGCTGGAGCTCACTCTCCCGGCGCCGCCGCCGGGCCAGCACCACCCGGCGCTCGGCGGCGGTCAGGCCGCCCCAGACGCCGTACGGCTCGGGCTGGAGCAGCGCGTGTTCCCGGCACTCGACCATCACCGGACAGCGGGCGCACACCCGCTTCGCGGCCTCTTCCCTGGCCAGTCGCGCGGCGGTCGGTTCCTTGGACGGGGCGAAGAACAGCCCGGCTTCGTCCCGACGGCACACCGCCTCCGAATGCCAGGGGCCGGCCTCGTCGCGCTCGGGAACTCGCTGGGACGGCACGACGGCGGCATCCTGCAGGGGCTGATGCGGTAGCAGCACGGTCTACTCCTGACGACGGCTTCGGCGAGAAAATCACCCTTGCCCGTCTCGCTGCGCACGGCTTTTCGCACCCCGCAGCCGTACGAGAGACGATGCACCAGCCCTACCCGCTGTACGCACGCTTATGCACACGGTGGCCGCCGGAGAAAGCCGTCTCAGTCGTCGCGGTCCTTACGGAAGCGGTCGCGGCGCCCGTGGAGGTCGTGGTGCAGGCGGGCGTGCCGGTCGAGGCGCTGCTCGCGGAGCCGGTCGCGCAGATCGCGCAGCAGGGCGCCACGCTTCGGCTTCGCCTCCACGCTGCCCAGCAAGGCGAAGCCGTTGACCTGCACCTGCGGGGCGTCACCCTCGGCCGCGTCGTGCGTCTCCACCTCGAAGGCGCCCAGCACGCCGGAGCCGCTGCTGCGCAGCGTGATGTTCTCCGGGACCCGGATCTCGACGCTGCCCAGGATGGCGGTGACGGTGATCTGGACCTGCTGCTGGGGGAAGACCGCCTCCGTGAGATCGATCTCCACACTGCCGAAGATCGCGACGGCGTTGATCCGCGCGGGAACCTGCCAACGGCCCTTGCGTACGGAGGCGCTGAAGACCGCGATCAGGTTCTGGTCCGGGACGGGGACACCGGACGCGTACGCCCCCGAGGCGGGACGCGGACCGCTGTCGGCCGCCGCCGGCAGGTCCCGGACGACGGGCTCCAGCTCGCCCATCGTCTTGGCGCGGTAGACCAAGTCGATCCGCTCGGCGTGCTCCTCGGCGTCCAGCCGGCCCTCGGCCAGCGCCTCGCGGAGGATGCCGGCGATCCGGTCGCGGTCCGCGTCCGACGCGCGGATCTCGGCCTCGGCCACGGGCCTGGCCGGCTGCGCCGGCTGCCGGTCGCGCTTTTCGAGCGGAACGGGCGGGGTCGCGGAGCCGGGCTCCGGTGTGTCGTCTGCAGCGTTCACGACAGCAGCCTAGCGAAACGCGATAGATCGCGACAGGGTGTGGCGCGACCGGGCCCCTCACCTCGGACATCCCGAGCCCGCCGGGGCCTTCGCCAACTGAGCCTTACCTCACAGCGGCGTCCGGGCGCCAGGGTTCTACCCTGGTCAGGCGCTGCCGTAGATGCCAGCCGAGCCCCCTCCAAGTAAGGAATGACTCCGAAATGCCGGAATTCGCCTACACCGACCTACTCCCCACCGGCGAGGACAACACCCCGTACCGCCTGGTCACTTCGGAGGGCGTGAGCACCTTCGAGGCCGACGGCCGCACGTTCCTCAAGGTCGACCCGGAGGCGCTGCGCAAGCTGGCGGCCGAGGCGATGCACGACATTTCGCACTACCTGCGCCCCACGCACCTCGCCCAGCTCCGCAAGATCCTGGACGACCCCGAGGCCAGCGCCAACGACCGCTTCGTCGCGCTCGACCTGCTGAAGAACGCCAACATCGCCGCCGCGGGTGTGCTGCCCATGTGCCAGGACACCGGCACCGCGATCGTGATGGGCAAGCGCGGCCAGCACGTGCTCACCGAGGGCGGCGACGAGGAAGCCCTCTCGCGCGGCATCTACGACGCCTACACCCAGCTCAACCTGCGCTACTCGCAGATGGCCCCGCTGACGATGTGGGACGAGAAGAACACCGGCTCCAACCTGCCGGCCCAGATCGAGCTGTACGCGACCGACGGCGGCGCCTACAAGTTCCTGTTCATGGCCAAGGGCGGCGGCTCGGCGAACAAGTCGTTCCTCTTCCAGGAGACCAAGGCGGTCCTCAACGAGGGCTCCATGATGAAGTTCCTGGAGCAGAAGATCCGCTCGCTCGGTACGGCCGCCTGCCCGCCGTACCACCTCGCCATCGTCGTCGGCGGCACGAGCGCCGAGTACGCGATGAAGACCGCCAAGTACGCCTCCGCCCACTACCTGGACGAGCTGCCGGCGGAGGGCTCCCCCACCGGCCACGGCTTCCGGGACAAGGAGCTGGAGGAGAAGGTCTTCGAGCTGACGCAGAAGATCGGCATCGGCGCCCAGTTCGGCGGCAAGTACTTCTGCCACGACGTCCGCGTCGTGCGGCTCCCGCGTCACGGCGCGTCCTGCCCCGTCGCCATCGCCGTCTCCTGCTCCGCCGACCGTCAGGCCGTCGCGAAGATCACCGCCGAGGGCGTCTTCCTGGAGCAGCTGGAGACCGACCCGGCGCGGTTCCTCCCGGAGACCACCGAGGAGGAGCTGACCGAGGGTGCGGGTCCCGACCTCAACGCGGTCTCCATCGACCTCAACCGCCCGATGGACGACGTACTCGCCGAGCTGACCAAGCACCCGGTCAAGACCCGCCTGTCCCTCACCGGCACCCTGGTCGTCGCCCGCGACATCGCGCACGCCAAGATCAAGGAACGCCTGGACGCCGGCGACGACATGCCGCAGTACCTCAAGGACCACCCGGTCTACTACGCGGGCCCGGCCAAGACCCCCGAGGGCTACGCCTCCGGCTCCTTCGGCCCGACCACCGCGGGCCGGATGGACGCGTACGTCGAGCAGTTCCAGGCTGCCGGCGGCTCCAAGGTCATGCTCGCCAAGGGCAACCGCTCCCAGCAGGTCACCGACGCCTGCGGTACGCACGGCGGCTTCTACCTGGGCTCCATCGGCGGCCCGGCCGCGCGACTGGCCCAGGACTGCATCAAGAAGGTCGAGGTCCTGGAGTACGAGGAGCTCGGCATGGAGGCCGTCTGGCGGATCGAGGTCGAGGACTTCCCCGCCTTCATCGTCGTCGACGACAAGGGCAACGACTTCTTCCAGGACCCGGCGCCCGCCCCGACGTTCACCAGCATCCCGGTGCGTCAGGGCAACTGACCGTCCGAGCGCCCGAGAGCCCCCGGCCTGCCGTCGGGGGCTCTCGCCGTTCCACCTCCCCGCGAACAGCCTCCGACGGCAGAGTCGGCGAGAGGTCGTGAGCGTCATTTCACCGGCTGCCGCGCCTCCGGGTCAGGGGCCACCGGCGGCTCCTTGCGGTCGCCGAAGAAGTAGTCGTACAGATCCTTCAGGTATGCGTACAGACGGTCGTCCTCCCAGAACGACACACCCGTCATCAGCGCCCACTCCGTCGAGCCGGCCGGCCGCTCGCGAAGCAGGTACTCCAGAGCACCCCGCAGGTGCCGAGCGTACGGCGTCTCTCGAACGACCTCCCCTTTCTTGTGGTGCACTCGGACGACATTCGACCTCTCCCGGTCAATGTCGTCGATGAATTCCACGTTGAGCACCACCCTGAAAAAGGCAGCGATATCCCGATTCTCCACGAAGTATGGAATATCTTCCGGGAATTGCATGCCCCTCCCCCCAACCAGCCGCGGAAACAACGCCGACAGCCCGGGTCGAGCATTATCATCCGGCCGACAGGCCTCAACTACCTTCAATCCTGGTGACGTTCGGCGTCTCTCGGCGCGAAGGTGCATGACCGTCAGCTGTGCACGCCACTGACCCGGGGGTGCCCGGAGGTGCCCGGAGCAGCCGTATCCGCCCCGTGCTCGGCGGGCACCCGTCATGTGTCGGAGAATCTCTTTCGACCACGAAGTCGAAGAGAACGGCATGCCCCATGGCGCACCCGAACCGGCCGAGGACTCCCCCACCGGACCGAACTGAACTGCCGTCAGGCGAAGGAGCCATGGTCGGGCTCTTCTGGGCCGACGCCGACGGGTGCTGGCTCGGCGCCCCTCCCGGCACCGGAGGGTCCGCGGTCCGGCTGACGGATGACGGCCTGCTGGCCGTCGGCGAGGTCCGCGACGCGTGGCGCTGGTCGCAGGTGAGCCAGGTGTCCGTGCCTGACGCGCCCTCCCGGTCGCACCTGAGGCGCCGCATGCGGAAGGCGGCCGATCTGGCGGCGACCATGTCCGGGCTCGGCGGGCCCGAGGCCGCGCCGCGGATGACGGTGCGCGTCACCCACGCCGAGGGCGCGAGCGAATGGCCCGTCTCCTGTGCCGCTGCCGCGGCCTACACCCACCGTGAGGTGGAACTCTCCCACCAACTCCTCGAAGCATTCGCCTCCGGAGCCCTGCGCCCGTCGCTCATCACCGACTGGTGGCGTACGGCCGACCTCTCCGCGGACCTGCGATCCCTTGCCCGTGAGTCACTCCTGGAAGAGTGGGCGAGCCGCGCTTAGCCCCTCCTGGCGCGCCTGGTGCCGAGGGCATCGGCAAGGGGGCCAGGCGTGGCTGAGGGCGTACACGTCGACCGGTTCACCCGCCACGACATCGACCCGCGCCCGCTCTTCCGTCACGGCGCCGTCGCGCCCCGCGGTGTAGACGCGCGGCGTCATCAACGAACGCCGCCTCTCCGAGAGCGACTTCCGGTCCGCGCCCACCAGGTCACCTCGACGAGTCCGCGCTGCCGCGCCTCGTGGGCGAGGTGGTAGGGGCGCACGATCGGGGTCGCGTCCCCGTCCGGCGACGGTTCCGTGGGTCCACGTCGAGGAGCCGTACGGATCCGGCGTGAAGACCGGCGGCGTCCTGGCGGCGCCGGAAAGCCAGGGGCCCTCCTCCGGGTGATATCCGGTGGCCGGGCGACCCGAGTGGGAACAGATCGCGGATTCCGGGCACTGAGATAGGTATGAGCGAGAACAGCAGCCCCGGCGAATTCAGGATCGAGCACGACTCCATGGGGGAGGTGCGGGTGCCCGCGCACGCGAAGTGGCGGGCGCAGACGCAGCGCGCGGTGGAGAACTTTCCGATCTCCGGGCAGCGGCTGGAGCGGGCGCACATCGAGGCGCTGGCGCGGATCAAGGCCGCGGCGGCCAAGGTCAACGCCGACCTCGGAGTGCTGGACAAGGACGTCGCGGAGGCGGTGGTGTCCGCGGCCGGCGAGGTCGCCGAGGGGAGCTGGGACGAGCACTTCCCCGTCGATGTCTTCCAGACCGGCTCCGGCACGTCGTCGAACATGAACGCCAACGAGGTCATCGCGACGCTCGCCACCGAGCGGCTGGGCCGCCCGGTTCACCCCAACGATCACGTCAACGCCAGCCAGTCCTCCAACGACGTCTTCCCGTCCTCGATCCACATCGCGGCGACGGCGGCGGTCACCCATGATCTGATTCCGGCGCTGGAGCACCTGGCGGCCTCCTTGGAGCGCAAGGCGGAGGAGTTCGCCGAGGTCGTGAAGTCGGGGCGTACGCACCTGATGGATGCCACGCCGGTGACCCTCGGCCAGGAGTTCGGCGGTTACGCGGCCCAGGTGCGGTACGGCGTCGAGCGGCTGCGGGCGTCGTTGCCGCGGCTGGCCGAACTCCCGCTGGGCGGTACGGCCGTGGGGACGGGCATCAACACCCCCCAGGGCTTCTCGGCCGCGGTGATCGCCGAGGCGGCGCGCGCCACCGGCCTGCCGCTGACCGAGGCCCGCAACCACTTCGAGGCGCAGGGTGCGCGCGACGGGATCGTGGAGACCAGCGGCCAGCTGCGGACGATCGCGGTCGGCCTGACGAAGATCTCCAACGACCTGCGCTGGATGGCCTCCGGGCCGCGTACGGGCCTCGCCGAGATCAGCCTGCCCGATCTGCAGCCCGGCTCGTCGATCATGCCGGGCAAGGTCAACCCGGTGATCCCGGAGGCCGTCCTGATGGTCGCGGCGCAGGTCACCGGCAACGACACGACGGTGGCCACGGCCGGCGCGGCGGGCAATTTCGAGCTGAACGTGATGCTCCCGGTGATCGCCAAGAACGTGCTGGAATCGGTGCGGCTGCTGGCCAATGCCTCGCGCCTGCTGGCGGACCGTACGGTCGACGGCATCACCGCGAACGTCGAACGTGCCCGTGAGTACGCCGAATCGTCCCCGTCGGTGGTCACCCCGCTCAACAAGTACCTCGGCTACGAGGAGGCCGCGAAGGTCGCCAAGCGGTCGCTGGCCGAGCGCAGGACGATCCGTCAAGTGGTCATCGCCAGCGGTTACGTCGAACGTGGCGTGCTCACCGAGGAGCAGCTCGACCAGGCGCTGGACGTGCTGCGTATGACGCACCCGTAACGCCTTGTGCGGCTCAGATCACGGCGCGCGTAACTCGGCGCGCCTAAGATCTGCTCATGACAGCGGACATGGTGGACACGACGGAAGGCGAGACGGCCGGCACCCGTGAGACGGCCGGTTCGGCAGGGCGAGGGCGCTGGGCGCCGGGCGATCACATCCTGTGGCGCTATCGCGACAACGCCGACGGCGACCGGTTCCACATCTGCCGTCCGATGACCGTTGTCCAGGACACCGAGAAGCTGCTCGCGGTGTGGATGGCGCCCGGCACCACCTGCGTCAAGCCGGTGATCGCCGATGGCACGCCGGTGCACCGCGAGCCGCTGACCACCCGCTACACCAAGCCCCGGCGCACCGCCCGCGATCACTGGTTCGGCACCGGTGTGCTGAAGCTGGCCCGCCCGGGCGACCCGTGGTCGGTGTGGCTGTTCTGGGAGCGCGACTGGCAGTTCAAGAACTGGTACGTCAATCTGGAGGAGCCGCGCCGCCGTTGGTCGCGCGGAATCGACTCCCAGGACCACTTCCTCGACATCTGTGTCTACCCCGACCGGCACTGGGAGTGGCGGGACGAGGACGAATTCGCGCAGGCGCAGCGGGACGGTCTGATGACGTCCGCGCAGGCCGCCGAGGTCCGGTCCGCCGGGCGCGCCGCGGTCGCGCACATCGCGGCCTGGGGCGGGCCGTTCGGGGAGGGCTGGGAGGACTGGCGGCCCGATCCGGCGTGGGAGGTGCCCCGGCTTCCGGAGGACTGGGACCGGGCGCCGGACCGTTCGCGGTCGTGAGGGCGGGTACGGGAGCGAAGAGAGGGAAGGGGCGAACCATGGAAAGGTGCGCCCATGGGCGATGCTGTTTCTCGCGGGCCGATCCCCCTTGCTGTGCCAGGGGTCTTCAAACGTAGGATCGTCCTCCGCAAGACTGCACAGGCGCAACTCCGGAACTGGACAACGAACTTGACTGCGGTCGCAGGAGGGGCGAGGTCGTGAGCGCTACGAGCTACGACGGATATGAGGGCCTGAACCGGTTAGCACTGGACCGGGCCGGCCAGGCCGAGGCGTTCGACGCGATCGGTGACCGGTACGACGAGGCCTTTCCGCACAAGGAGGGCCAGCTCGCGTCGGGCGCCTGGCTTGCCGACGCGCTGCCCGCCGGCTCGCGCATCCTGGACCTCGGATGCGGGACGGGCCTGCCGACCGCCCGTCAGCTGTCCGACGCAGGGCACCGCGTGGTGGGGGTCGACCTCTCCCCCGCGATGATCAAACTGGCCCGGGACAACGCCCCGGCCGTCGAATTCCACCGGCTGGACATCGCCGATCTGCGCAACGGCCGGCTCGGCGGCCCCGGCTCGTTCGACGGCATCGCCGCCTTTTTCTCCCTCCTGATGCTGCCGCGTGCGGAAATCCCTTACGCGCTGCGCATGGCGCATGATCTGCTACGACCGGGCGGCCTGCTGGCCCTGTCCATGGTCGAGGCGGATGTCGACGACTTCACGATTCCGTTCCTGGGCAACTCGATCCGGGTATCGGGTTATCTGCGGGACGACCTGCGCCGAGTCGTGCACGACGCAGGCTTCGAGGTCACCGGGGAGGACTCGTATGCGTACGCCCCGGCGAGTACGGACGTACCACCCGAGATCCAGCTCTTTCTGCACCTGCGACGCGCTTGAGACGCCGCGCGTCAGCCGCGCAGCCCCGGACGGATGGAACCCCACGCGTGACGGAGCACCCCACCTCCCACGAATCGCGGCAGTCGGCCCCGACCGCCGCGTCCTCGGCGTCCCCTTTGCGGGGGCCCACCGGTACGGCGCCGCTCGGCGCGGTCCCCGACCCCCGCAGCGCCCTCCAGCAGCCCGCAGCGCCGGGGTTCGCCCCGGTTCCCGGTACGGGCTTCGCCGTGCGCGGGGGTGACGACATCGGCATGCGTGGCGGCGCCGGGGACTCGGCGGGCACGTCCGCGCCCGGGTTCACGGGCGCGGCCGCGGCCTGTGCCGGTTCGGCGGGCGGCCCGGAGGACGAGCCGGTGGCCGATCACGGGGCGGCGGAGCGGGACGCGGCTGCGGACGCCGGCCGCGACGCCGTCGGGCACGCCACGGGGCGGGACCCGTTGAGCTCCTACGGCAATTCCTACAGCTCCCACAGCTCCTACAGCGACCCGTACGCGGAGGTGGCGATGCCGGTGTCCGGACGGCCGGCCGGAGTGCCGGACACGGATCGCAACGCGGCCCGTGGCGCCGCGGACCGGGGCCGGGACCAGGCGTCGCCGCCGCCCGCTCCGCATGCCGTCCAGGCGGCGGCCGACGAGGGCGCGGGCCGTACGGAATCCGAGCAGCCCGCCGTACGCCACGCCGCTGTCGGCCGTGCCGGGACGCCCGAGCCCGGCGAGGAGCCGCGGCCCGGCGGCAACGGCATCGGCCGCCCCCGCGAGGGCGGGAGCGCCGGCGGCAGGTCGGGCCGGTCCCGGCCGCGTGACACCGATCAGTCCGGCCCGCCGTCGGTGCCACCGCCCGCGTCCCGCGGCGGCGGACCCGATCCGGCCGGAGCGCGCGGCGGCGACGCGGCGCGGGCGCCGGCCGGTGGCAGCGGAGGGGCGGTGCCGCCGCAGCAGAGCGCGGAGGCGCCGTCGGCTCCCCCGGCCAGGTCCGGGCATCCCGGCGAGAGCGGGGAGGTGGCGGCGGCCCGGCAGGCGGGCGGTGACCGGCTGCGCTTCATCGGAGCGGCGACCCGGCGGATCGCCCGCGGCATAGACCTCGACGAGATCGTGCTCGGCCTGTGCCGGGCGACGGTGCCGACGTTCGCCGACGCGATCCTGGTGTACCTGCGGGACCCGCTACCGGTCGGCGACGAGCGGCCGACCGGTCCCGTGGTGCTGCGGCTGCGCCGTACCGACCGCATTCCGGAGGAGCCGGACACCAACGGCGCCCGACTCCCGGTACTGCCCGCCCAGCCGGACCTCGGGCCCGCGATGGGCGGCAGCGCTGCCGAACTGGCCGAGGTGCGGCCCGGTGGGCCGCTGGCCGAGGTGCTGCGCGGAGTGCGCCCGCTGTTCGGTGAGGCGCAGGCGGCGCGGACGGCACTGCCCGAGCTGCTGGGCCCCGACACCCGGCTGCCCGGCGGGCACCGGGTGATCCTGGCGCCGCTGCGCGGCCGCCGGCGGGTGATCGGTGCGGCGGTGTTCCTGCGCCGCCCGGACCGGCCGGCGTTCGAGCCGGACGATCTGCTGGTGGCGGCGCAGCTGGCGACGCACACCGCCCTGGGTGTGGACAAGGCGGTGCTCTACGGCCGCGAGGCGTACATCGCCGACGCGCTCCAGCGCACGATGCTGCCGGACTCGCTGCCGCAGCCGACCGGTGTGCGGCTCGCCAGCCGCTATCTGCCGGCCGCGGAGACCGCCCGGGTGGGCGGCGACTGGTACGACGCGATCCCGCTGCCGGGCAGCCGGGTGGCGCTGGTGGTCGGCGACGTCATGGGCCACTCGATGACCTCCGCCGCGATCATGGGGCAGCTGCGGACGACGGCGCAGACGCTGGCCGGTCTGGATCTGCCGCCGCAGGAGGTGCTGCACCATCTCGACGAGCAGGCGCAGCGGCTGGGCTCGGACCGGATGGCGACCTGCCTGTACGCGGTCTACGACCCGGTGGCGCACCGGATCATCATCGCGAACGCGGGGCATCCGCCGCCCGTGATGCTGCATCGCGGCGGCCGCGCGGAGGTGCTGCGGGTGCCGCCGGGCGCGCCGATCGGTGTCGGCGGGGTCGATTTCGAGGCGGTGGAGCTGGACGCCCCGGCGGGCGCCACGCTCGTGCTGTACACGGACGGCCTGGTCGAGTCGCGGATCCGGGACGTGTGGACCGGCATCGAGCAGCTGCGGGAGCGTCTGACGGAGACGGCCCGGCTGACGGGCCCCAATCCGCCGCCGCTGGAGCCGCTGTGCGACGAGGTGCTGGACATGCTGGGTCCCGGCGACCGCGATGACGACATCGCGCTGCTCGCGGCCCGGTTCGACGGGATCGCGCCGAGCGATGTCGCGTACTGGTATCTGGATCCCAAGGCCCAGACCGCAGGTCAGGCGCGTCGGCTGGCCCGGCGGGCGCTGGCGCGCTGGGGCCTGGACGAGCTGACCGACCAGCTGGAGCTGCTGGTCAGCGAGGTGGTGACGAACGCGGTGCGGTATGCGGAGCGGCCGATCACGCTGCGGTTGCTGCGCACGGACGTGCTGCGCTGCGAGGTGGGCGACGATGTGCCGCAGCTGCCGCGGCTGCGGCAGGCCAGGCCGTCCGACGAGGGTGGCCGGGGGTTGTACCTGGTCAACCGGATGGCGCGACGCTGGGGCGCGACCCGGCTGAGCATGGGCAAGGTCGTCTGGTTCGAGCTGTCGATGCCGCCGGGTGCCGCACGCGGCTAAGTCGCCGCCCGGCGCCCCGTTTCACATGCTGGACCCCGTCCGAGACCGGACGGGGTCCAGTTCTTGCCGACATGCCGTCGGAGGCGTTGACTGCTTGTGTGGGTACAAGGGACTGACCGACCCCCATCCCAGTCGTCGAACGGGAGGCGTTCCTCCATGACCAGCTCGGCATCACGCGTACCACGCACCACGAACAACGCCGGCATCCCGGTGGAGAGCGACGAGCACTCGCTGACTGTGAGCCCGGATGGCCCCATCCTGCTCCAGGACCACTACACGATCGAGAAGATGGCCCAGTTCAACCGCGAACGGGTCCCCGAGCGCGTGGTGCACGCCAAGGGCAGCGGCGCGTACGGCACCTTCCAGGTCACCAACGATGTCAGCCAGTTCACCAAGGCGGACCTCTTCCAGCCGGGCAAGAGCACCGAGATGCTGGCCCGCTTCTCGACCGTCGCCGGTGAGCAGGGCTCCCCCGACACCTGGCGCGACCCACGCGGCTTCGCGCTCAAGTTCTATACCGAGCACGGCAATTACGACCTGGTGGGCAACAACACCCCGGTCTTCTTCGTCCGGGACACGATCAAGTTCCAGGACTTCATCCGCTCGCAGAAGCGGCGCCCGGACAACGGGCTGCGGGACAACGACATGCAGTGGGACTTCTGGACGCTGTCGCCGGAGTCCGCCCACCAGGTCACCTGGCTGATGGGCGACCGCGGCATCCCCAAGAGCTATCGCCACATGAACGGCTACGGCTCGCACACCTACATGTGGGTCAACGACGGCGGCGAGAAGTTCTGGATCAAGTACCACTTCAAGACGGACCAGGGCATCGACTTCCTCACCCAGGAGGAGGCGGACCGGATCGCCGGCGAGGACGCGGACCTGCACCGCCGCGATCTGTTCGACGCCATCGACAGCGGCAACGCGCCGTCCTGGACGCTGTATGTGCAGGTCATGCCGTTCGCGGACGCCCCGGACTACCGCTTCAACCCGTTCGATCTGACCAAGGTGTGGCCGCACGGCGACTACCCGCTGATCGAGGTCGGGCGCATGACGCTCAACAGGAACCCGGAAGACTTCTTCATCCACATCGAGCAGGCGGCCTTCGAGCCGTCCAACATGGTGCCGGGCATCGGCCCGTCCCCGGACAAGATGCTGCTGGGCCGGCTGTTCTCCTACCCGGACACCCACCGCTACCGCATCGGCCCGAACTACGCGCAGCTGCCGCCCAACCGGCCGCACGTACCCGCCCACTCGTACGCCAAGGACGGCCCGATGCGCTTCGACCCGGCGCGGGTGGCCCGGCCGTACGCGCCGAACTCGTACGGCGGTCCGGCGGCCGATGTCGCGAACTACGGCGAGCCGGCGGGCTGGGAGACCGGCGGTGAGATGGTCCGCGAGGCGTACACGCTGCGCCCCGAGGACGACGACTTCGGGCAGCCGGGCACGATGGTCCGTGAGGTCCTCGACGACGCGGCCCGCGACCGGCTGGTCGGCAATGTCGCGGGCCACCTCCTGAACGGGGTGAGCCGTCCGGTGCAGGAGCGCGCGTTCCAGTACTGGCGCAACATCGACAAGGGCATCGGCGACCGGATCGCCAAGGCGGTCAACGGCGGCTGACCGGCGCCCGTAGAACGCACACACCGCGGCCCCCGCATCGATGCGGGGGCCGCGGTGTGTGGGAGCGGGCGGATGGCCGGTGGCCTGCCGTCAGTCGAAGCCGGGCAGGCCGTTGGCTCCGTTGCCTCCGGTCTCTTCGCCGCCGGCGTCGCCGCCTTCGGTGCCGCCGTTCGGCGGCGCGGGGCCGGACGGCGTCGTGGTGGGCGGGGTGGGCGGCGTGCCGCTCGGTGTCTGCGACGGCGTCTGGCTCGGCGTCGAGGGAGTCTGCGAGGGGCTGTTGCTCGGCGTCTCGGGCGCCGAGGGCGTCTGCGACGGCGTCTTGGTCGGCGTCGGGGTGCTGGTCGGGGGTACCCCGGCGCCGAGGTTCGTGTCGAGGTCGAAGTCGGCGCCCGTGTTGTCCCCGAGTGCGCCCGCGGTGTAGTCGGCCCACACCCTGGCGGGGTAGCCGCCACCGTTGACGCGGCCGCCGCCCCCGACGCCCTTGAGCGTGACCTGAGCGCCCTGGCGGACCTTGTCGTCCGATGCCGCGGCCTCGCCGAACATGCCGACCGCGGTGACCAGCTTCGGCGTGTAGCCCACGAACCAGGCCGACTTGTTGTCGTCGGAGGTGCCGGTCTTGCCCGCGGCCTCGTAGTCGGTGTTCTTCACGGCGTCCGAGGCGGTGCCGTCGTTGACCACGCCCGTCAGGACGGAGGTGAGGGTGTCGGCGGTCTTGCGGGACAGGACCTGTTCGCCGATCGGGTCCGGCAGCGGGTGCTCCGCGTCGGTGCCGTGCACGGCCTTGGTGACCAGCGCCGGGGTGACCTTCTTGCCGTGGTTGTCGAGCGTCGCGTAGGCCCCGGCCATCTGGAGCGGGCTGGCTCCCATGGTGCCCAGGGTCATGGCGGGCTTGACGTCCATCTTGCTGCCGTCCATGCCCAGGCTGACCGCGGTCTTCTTGACCTGGTCAAGTCCGGCGTCCTCGCCCATCTGCGCGAAGACGGCGTTGACGGAGTTGTTCGTCGCCGTCTGGACGCTGATCTTCCCGTACTCGCGCTCGTCCTCGTTGGGCGGTGCGAAGGGGATCGTGCCACCCACGACCGGGCGGCGGTTGCTGCCGTCGTAGACCGTGTCCGGGTTGATCGGCAAGCCGTTCTGGGTGGTGGCGTTGTGCTCCATGGCCGAGGCGAGGATCAGCGGCTTGAAGGTGGACGCCGGCTGGTAGTCGGAGCGCAGCGCGTTGTTGGTGTAGTGCTTGGTGTAGCCATCGCCGCCGTACATCGCCACGATGTGGCCGGTCCCGGGGTCCACCGAGGTGGCGCCGAGCTGGGCGTCGGCGTCGACCTTGCGCTTCTTGGGGTCGATCTCGTCGGTGAGCTTGCGCTTGACGGACTTCTCCAGCTGCTGCTGCTTGTCCTTGTCGATGCCGAGGGTGACGGTCCAGCCGCCGGCCTCGAACTCCTTCTCGTCGACGCCCTTGGCGAAGAGTTCCTTCTTGGCCGCCGTGATGAGGTAGCCGGTCTGGCCGTCGAGTCCGGGCAGCGGCTTGGGTTCGTCCGGCTTGGCGAACTCCTGCTTCCTGCGGTCCGCCGCGGGGAGCCATCCCATCTCGACCATGTTGTCGAGGGTGTAGGCCCAGCGTTCCTTGACCCGGGTCTGGCCGGCTTTGCTCGCCGTGGACCAGTCGTACTGGCTGGGGGCCTGGAGCAGCGAGGCGAGGTAGGCGCCCTGGGAGACGGTGAGCTTGTCGACGTCGACGCCGTAGTAGGCCTGCGCGGCGGCCTGGATGCCGTATGCGCCGCGGCCGTAGTAACTGGTGTTGATGTAGCCCGCGAGGATGTCGTCCTTGCTGAACTTGTTGTCCACCTTGAGGGAGATGACGATCTCCTGGAGCTTGCGGCTGACCGTCTGCTCCTGGCTCAGGTAGTAGTTCTTGACGTACTGCTGGGTGATCGTCGAGCCGCCCTGCTTGCCCTGCCCCCGCAGGGTGTTCAGGATGCCGCGGGCGGTGCCCTTGAGGTCGACGCCGGAGTCCTGGTAGAAGGTCTTGTTCTCGGCGGCGACGAAGGTGCGCTGGACGGCCCTCGGTATTCGGCTGAGCGGCACGCTCTCGCGGTTGACCGCGCCGACCCGGGCCATGACCTTGCCGTCGGCGTACTTGTAGACGTTGCTCTGCGCGGTGGCCTGCTTGTTGCCGTCCGTGGGGACGTCCACGTAGAGGTACAGGCCGATGAAGCCGAGGATGCCGAGCAGGCATGCCCCGAGGAAGGTTCCGAGGATCTTCTTCCAGGTGAAGAAGCGGCGTATGCCGCCCCTCTTCTGTTTCCGTTTGGCCCGGCGGGCGCTCCCCTGCTGCGCCCTTCTCACATCCGCTCGGCCCATCGCTCCCGCAACTCCAGTCGTTCCGCCCCCGGATAAGTCAGCTGTCGAAGCTAACACCGCATCTGTCAACAAATACTCATCGATCAAGGCTTTTCCCTACGTGACAATCAGCACCCGATGCGGGGGAACCGGGACAGGGGTGTCATCCCTCGCCCTGGACCCGCAGGGGCGGGAAGGGGTAAAGTGCTATCACTTTGCTAGGCCCGCGGCATCAGTGACGCCGTACCTGAAGAAACGGGGACCCCTATGTCCGACCAGACACCCGCCACTCCGGCCTCCGACCCCGGCGGCGACCTCGCCGTCGACGCTCCCGAGATGCCTCAGCCGCAGGTCCGCGAGACCGCCGCGCACAGCATCCCGGGCGGCGTCGCCCTGCTGCTGACCGTGCTCGGGGTCTTCCTCGGCATCGCGATCATCATCGTCGGCGGCATACTCGGCTCCGGCGGCAACAACGGGGCCGGTGTGCCGATGGTCATCGTCGGCATCCTGTTGCTGCTCACCTCCTTCTTCTGCATGACCGGCGTGAAGATGGTCGCGCCCGGCGAGGCCCGGGTCATCCAGCTCTTCGGCCGGTACGCCGGCACGATCCGCACCGACGGCCTGCGCTGGGTGAACCCGCTCACCACCGCCCGCAAGATCTCCACCCGTGTCCGCAACCACGAGACCGCGGTGCTGAAGGTCAACGACGCCTACGGCAACCCGATCGAGCTCGCCTCGATCGTCGTGTGGAAGGTCGAGGACACCGCCCAGGCGCTCTTCGAGGTCGACGACTTCCTGGAGTTCGTCGCCACCCAGACCGAGGCCGCCGTCCGGCACATCGCGATCGAGTACCCCTACGACGCCCACGACGAGGACGGCCTGTCGCTGCGCGGCAACGCCGAGGAGATCACCGAGAAGCTCGCCGCCGAACTGACCGCTCGGGTCCAGGCCGCCGGCGTACGGATCATCGAGTCCCGCTTCAGCCACCTCGCCTACGCCCCCGAGATCGCCTCCGCGATGCTCCAGCGGCAGCAGGCCGGCGCGGTCGTGGCGGCCCGCCAGCAGATCGTCGAGGGCGCGGTCGGCATGGTCGAGCAGGCACTGGCGCGGATCAACGAGCAGGGCATCGTCGAACTGGACGAGGAGCGCAAGGCGGCCATGGTGAGCAATCTGATGGTCGTGCTGTGCGGGGACCGGGCCGCCCAGCCGGTACTCAACACGGGCTCGCTCTACCAGTGAGCGACGACACCCCCGAGGAGCCCGCCGCCGAGGACGGCCGGTCACCCGTGCGACGGCCGCAGCAGCGAAAGCAGGTGCTGCTGCGGCTCGACCCGCTGATCCATGACGCGCTGGCGCGGTGGGCGGGCGACGAACTGCGCAGCACCAACGCGCAGATCGAGTTCCTGCTGCGCAAGGCGCTCGGGGACGCCGGGCGGCTGCCGAAGGGGGCGGGAGCGATTCCGCGGCGCGGCCGGCCACCGAAGGGGGAGCCGCCCCCGGCCCCCTCGGACAACGGCTGAGGACGAACGACAGCGGCGTCGGCAGCGGCGTCAGCGATGGCATCGGCGTCGGCGTCGGGGGCCCGGATCGCTATGCGCTTCGCGTATACACTCCGGCTACACTCGCCGCGTATGGTGGTCGGCATGTCAATCGGTCATACGCTGCTCGGCCTCCTGGAGTCCGGTCCCCGCCACGGCTACGACCTCAAGCGGGCCTTCGACGAGCACTTCGGTCAGGACCGCCCGCTGCACTACGGTCAGGTCTACTCCACGATGTCCCGGCTGCTGAAGAACGGCCTGGTCGAGGTGGACGCCGTGGAGGCCGGGGCGGGTCCTGAGCGCAAGCGGTACGCCATCACCGACACCGGCGTCACCGACGTCGCGCAGTGGCTCGCCCGCCCCGAGAAGCCCGAGCCCTACCTCCAGTCGACGCTCTACACAAAGATCGTGCTGGCCCTGATGACCGGCCGCGACGCCGCGGAACTGCTCGACACCCAGCGCGCCGAGCATCTGCGGCTGATGCGCGGGCTGACCGAGCGCAAGCGCACCGGCGACCTCGCCGACCAGCTGATCTGCGACCACGCGCTGTTCCACCTCGAAGCCGATCTGCGCTGGCTGGAGCTGACCGCCGCCCGACTGGACCGGCTGGCGGAGACGGTGCGCGCATGACGCCGGAGGGATCCCTGCTCTCGGCGGAAGACCTGCACAAGTCCTACGGCGCCACCGCCGCATTGGCCGGCGCGGATTTCTCCGTCCACCCCGGCGAGGTCGTCGCCGTGATGGGCCCCTCCGGCTCCGGCAAGTCCACGCTGCTGCACTGCCTCGCCGGGATCGTCCCGCCGGACTCCGGCACCGTCCGCTACGGCCCGCACACCCTCACCGGCCTGAGCGACGCCCGGCGCAGCGCCCTGCGCCGTACCGACTTCGGCTTCGTCTTCCAATTCGGCCAACTGGTACCGGAATTGACCTGTCTGGAGAACGTCGCACTGCCGCTGCGGCTGAACGGCACCAAGCGCAAGGAGGCCGAGGCGCGGGCCCGCGAGTGGCTGGAGCGCCTGGAGGTCGACACCGCGCAGGCCCGGCGGCCCGGTGAGATATCCGGCGGTCAGAGCCAGCGCGTCGCGGTCGCCCGCGCCCTGGCCGTCCGGCCCCGGGTGATCTTCGCGGACGAGCCGACCGGCGCCCTGGACTCCCTCAACGGCGAGCGGGTGATGGCCCTCCTGACCGACGCCGCCCGCGACACCCACGCCGCCGTCGTCCTGGTCACCCACGAAACGCGGGTCGCCGCCTACTCCGACCGCGAGATCGTCGTCCGCGACGGCCGGGTGAAGGACATGCCGGCGGCCTTGCGATGAGCCCGCTGCGCTCACGCCCCGGCACCGAACGCGGGCACGCCGGCACCGAAGACGGCCCCGCCGCCCGCCCGGCCCCGACCACCCTCCCCCGCACCGGGCCCGCCACCTGGGCCCGCGACCTCGCGATGGGCATGCGGTTCGCGGCCGGCGGCGGCCGCGAGGGCTGGATCCGTACGGCCCTGACCGCCGCGGGCGTCGCCCTGGGGGTGAGCGTCCTGCTGCTGGGCGCGTCCGTGCCGTCCCTGCTGGAGTCCTGGCACGGCAGGGAGCAGGCGCGCGAGAACCTCGGGCAGGAGCACGACCCCCGGCCGGCCGACGACACCATGCTCTACACCTCGGCGGACACCACCTTCCACGGCGCGCAGATCCGCGGCCGGCTGGTGCGCCCGGACGGTGCGCACCCGCCTGTGCCGCCCGGCGTCGACCGCCTTCCCGACCCCGGCCGGATGCTGGTCTCGCCCGCCCTCGCCCGGCTGTTGGACTCCCCCGACGGGGCGCTGCTGCGCGACCGGCTGCACTACGAGGTGGCCGGACACATCGGCGACGAGGGCCTGCGCGGACCGAAGGAACTGACCTACCTCGCACAGCCCGCTGCCCTCCACGAAGCCGACGGCTATCGCATCGACCACTTCGGCAAGAGCTGGCAGCCGCCCCCGCTGCGGGCACCGGTCGCGCTGCTGGTGATCATGTCGTGTGTGGCGCTGATGATGCCCGTCGTGGTCTTCATCGGCACCTCCGTACGGTTCGGCAACGAACGCCGCGAGCGCAGACTGGCCGCGCTCCGGCTGGTCGGCGCCGATGTCCCCACCACCCGCCGGATCGCGTCCGGCGAGTCGCTGTTCGGTTCGCTGCTGGGGCTGGCCGCGGGGGCCCTGCTCTTCCTGGGCGCACGACAGCTCGCGTCCGTGATCACGCTGTGGGACGTCAACGTCTTCCCCTCGGACGTGAGCCCCGGACCGCTGGCCACGCCGCTGATCGTGCTCCTCGTGCCGATCGCGTCGGTCCTGGTGACGCTGTTCGCACAGCGCGGCGTCACCGTCGAACCGCTGGGTGTGGTCCGCGACCGCCCCGCCGTCCGCCGCCGGCTGTGGTGGCGGGTGGCACTGCCCGCCGTGGGCGCCCTGCTGCTGCTCCCGCTCGCCCGGGACCGGCCGTGGACCGACACCCCGCTGAACACCGTCCGGCTGGCGGCCGGTGCGATGCTCCTGCTGCTCGGGGTCACCGCGCTGCTGCCCTGGCTGGTCGACGCGGTGGTGCGCCGGCTGCACGGCGGCCCGGTGACCTGGCAACTCGCCACCCGGCGGCTTCAGTTGAGCAGTGGCTCGGCCACCCGCGCGGTCAGCGGGATCACCGTCGCGGTGGCCGGTGCGATCGCGGTCCACATGCTCATGACCGGCATGCAGACCGGCTACGCCCAGGCGTACGCCCGGTCCGGCAAACTGCCGCAGATCGGCCTGTGGGGCGGCGGCAGCAGCTGGCCGCAGACCGAGCGCGCGCTGACCGCGCTGCGGGCCACCCCCGGGGTGACCGCGGTCCGCGGCACCGTCGACGCGAACATCGGCGGGCTGCCCGTCGCGGGCGGGGACCCGGACCGCACCTCGATGGCGACGGTCGCCATCGGCAGCTGCGCCGAGCTGCGCAGGCTGGCCCGGATCGGCTCCTGCCGGGACGGCGATACCTTCGTCACCGACGCCCGGGAGAAGGACTCCCCCGTCGCGCCCGGTGCCACGGTCGACCTCAACCCTGCGTCCTCCCATCCCGCGTTGTCCCAGGAGGGCCCCACAACTCCCCGCCCCTGGACGGTTCCCCGCACGGCCCGCGCCACCCGGCTCCTCGCCCCTGGCCACGGGCCCGGCCTCTTCTCGTACGACCTCCTGGCCACCCCGTCGGCGCTCGACACCGCCAAGCTCCCCTCCCCCGACATGGAGCTGAAGGTCGACTTCGACCGGGGAACGAAGGACGCGGTGGAGCACATCCGCAACACCGCCGCGCGCATCGACCCGACGATGAATGAGTTCTCCACCCTCCACAATCCGCATGACGCGCAGTACTCCAGCGTCCGCGACGGCCTGTTCACCGCCGCCATCGTCACGCTGCTGCTGATCGGCGCGGGACTGATCATCTCCACCGTCGAACAGCTCCAGGAGCGCCGCCGACTGCTGTCCGCCCTGGACGCGTTCGGCACCCGCCGCGCCACACTCGCGTGGTCGATCCTGTGGCAGACCGCCCTCCCCGTCACGCTCGGCCTCGGCCTCGCGCTCGGCTGCGGGCTCACCTTGGGGACACTGCTGCTGACGATGATCGACAACCCGGTGACGGTGGACTGGCCGGTGGTGGCGGCGATGACCGGCATCGGCGCCGGGGTGATCCTTTTCGTGACCGTACTGAGCCTGCCTGCGCTGTGGCGCCTGATGCGGCCCGACGGTCTGCGCACGGAGTAGCCCCACCCCGGCGGGACCACTGGGGGCCGCTAGTCCTTCACGATCCGGACCGGCAGTCCTCGCAGCGCCACCCGCAGCGCGTCCGCGAACTCCTCGAACTCGCGATGCCGCGCCGAGCCGCTGCGCATCGCCAGCGCGATCCGCCGGACGGGTGCCGGGTCCGCGAAGTACCCGGTCGTCAGCTGGTCGTTGCGACCGGTCTCGACCCGCAGCGCGGTGCGCGGCAGCAGGGTCACGCCCAGCCCGCCTGCCACCAGCTGGACCAGCGTCGACAGCCCCGCCGCGCTGGTCGTCACCGGGGCACCTTCGTCCCGGCCGGCCTCGCGGCAGATGTCCAGCGCCTGGTCACGCAGGCAGTGGCCCTCGTCAAGGAGCAGCAGGTCGAGTTCCTTCAGCGCCTGCCGCGGGATGTCACCACGGCCGCCCAGCCAGTGCTCCTTGGGCGCGACCAGCACGAAGTCCTCTTCGAACAGCGGCAGTTCGGTGACCTGCGGGACTCCGAGGGGCACCGCGAGCAGGAGCAGGTCGAGCCGCCCGTGGGCGAGCCCGTCCAGCAGCGAGGCGGTCTGCTCCTCGTGCACCTGGAGGTCCAGGTCTGGATACGTCTCGTGGACCAGCCGCAGGACGGTCGGCAGCAGATACGGCGCGACGGTCGGGATGACCCCCAGCCGCAGCACTCCGGTGAACGGCGCACGCGCCGCCTCCGCCTCGTCCATCAGATCGCCGACCGCCTCCAGGACGGTACGGGCGCGTGCCGCCACCCGCTCCCCCGCAGGCGACAGCAGCACCTTGCGCGTCGTACGCTCCAGGAGCTGCACCCCGAGTGCCTCCTCCAGGGAGGAGACCGCTCCGGAGAGTGCGGGCTGGCTCATACCGATCTCGGCCGCCGCCTCGCGGAAGTGCAGATATTCGGCCACCGCGGCGAACGCCCGCAGCTGGGACAGGCTGGGCTGGCGGGGCCTGCCGGCCTGGCTCGCGGGTGAAGCCACTGATAACCACCTCCGATCAACATTGACCAGTCTAGTCGGCCCTCTGATCAATGCCGACGGTTGTCCCCCAGGTGACGGGCGTATGGCAGGCGCGTGACGGACGCCACTGATAGCCGGACCCGATCAACGCATCACGATGTGGCTATTTCCCTGATCAATAGCGCCTGTGGCACTGTGTAACCCGTCCAAGCCCCAAGGAAAGCCCCCGAATCCCCAATAAGGGATTCTGCATGGGCTGTTACTCCCCCACAAGGAGAGCGCGTGCTCACTGTCGGTGACAAGTTCCCTGAGTTCGATCTGACCGCCTGCGTCTCGCTGGAGACCGGCAACGAATTCGAGCAGATCAACCACAAGACCTACGAAGGCAAGTGGAAGATCGTCTTCGCGTGGCCCAAGGACTTCACCTTCGTGTGCCCGACGGAGATCGCCGCGTTCGGCAAGCTGAACGAGGACTTCGCCGACCGCGACGCCCAGATCCTCGGCTTCTCCGGTGACTCCGAGTTCGTGCACCACGCCTGGCGCAAGGACCACCCGGACCTGACCGACCTGCCCTTCCCGATGCTCGCCGACTCCAAGCACGAGCTGATGCGCGACCTGGGCATCGAGGGCGAGGACGGCTTCGCGCAGCGCGCCGTCTTCATCGTCGACCAGAACAACGAGATCCAGTTCACCATGGTGACCGCCGGCTCCGTCGGCCGTAACCCCAAGGAGGTCCTGCGGGTCCTCGACGCCCTGCAGACCGACGAGCTGTGCCCCTGCAACTGGTCCAAGGGCGACGAGACCCTCGACCCGGTCGCGCTCCTCTCGGGCGAGTGAACAGCGTAGAAACGAACAGGAGGCTGAGCTGACATGGCTCTCGACGAACTCAAGTCCGCCGTACCGGACTACGCCAAGGACCTGAAGCTGAACCTCGGCTCGGTCATCGGCAACAGCGACCTTCCGCAGCAGCAGCTGTGGGGCACGGTCCTGGCCTGCGCGATCGCCTCGCGCTCACCGAAGGTCCTGCGCGAGCTGGAGCCGGAGGCCAAGGCCAACCTCTCCGCCGAGGCGTACACCGCCGCCAAGTCGGCCGCCGCCATCATGGCGATGAACAACGTGTTCTACCGGACCCGGCACCTGCTGTCGGACCCGGAGTACGGCACGCTGCGCGCCGGCCTGCGGATGAACGTCATCGGCAACCCCGGTGTCGAGAAGGTCGACTTCGAGCTGTGGTCGCTGGCCGTCTCCGCCATCAACGGCTGCGGCCAGTGCCTGGACTCGCACGAGCAGGTGCTCCGCAAGGCCGGTGTGGACCGCGAGACGATCCAGGAGGCCGTCAAGATCGCCTCCGTCCTGCAGGCCGTCGGCGCCACCCTCGACGCCGAGGCCGCGCTCGCCGAGTGACGCACCACCGCATGCGGTGAGTGAAAGCGGCGCTGCCGCCGCACCTCACACACACCACAGAACCCCGCAGACGACTCGTCTGCGGGGTTCTGTGCGTCAGTTGGGTCTGCGGGGGGGGGCCGGGGCGCCCCCGGGTACTGCGAGCCGCGCGGCACCCGGTGGCCCCGTGGCTACTCCTGCGGCTGTTCGACCGGCACCCGGACGGGCGTCGCCGTCGGCGCCACGCCGATCGCGGTCGCCCCGCGCGGCGGCGGTGTCATCCGCAGCGCCTGCTCCCTGGAGTAGGAGCGCAGATAGCCGACGACGGCATTGGTGACCGCCACCAGCGGGACCGCGACGACCGCGCCGCCGATCCCCGCGATCAGACCGCCCGCGGCGACCGACAGGATCACCGCGAGGGGATGGACCCGGACCGCCCGGCCCAGGATGAAGGGCTGCAGGATGTGCCCCTCGATCTGCTGCACGGCCAGGACGACCGCCAGCACCATCAGGGCCGTGAACACGCCCTGGGTGACCAGCGCGACCACACATGCCAGCGCGCCCGAGACCACCGCGCCGACCAGCGGGATGAAGGCGAACAGGAAGATGAAGACGGCGAGCGGTACGGCCAGCGGCACATCGAGGAACCACAGCCCGATGCCGATGAAGATGGCGTCGATCAGCGCGACCACCACCGTGCCGCGCACATAGGCGGTCAGCGTGCGCCAGGCCCGCGGCCCCGCGCCCGCCATGCCCGCCCGTGCCACGCCCGGGACCAGCTTGAGCAGCCAGGTCCAGATCCGGCGGCCGTCGTAGAGCAGGAAGAGGGTGGTGAACATCGCGAGCAGGATGCCCGTGAGGACCTCAAGGACGACGGTGACGCCCTCCAGGCCCGCCGAGGTGATCGCCTCGGTGTTCGCGCCGACCGCGTCCTGCAGGTTCTTCGCGATGTGGTTGATCTGACCCTCGGTCACATGGAACGGGCTCTTCAGCAGCCAGCCCTTGAGCTCGGTGATGCCCTCCTGGATACGGCTGGACACCGAGTCGATGTTGTCCTGGACCTGCCACACCACGAACCATCCGACCAACCCCATCACGACGAACCCGCCGATGAAGGTGAGCGCGGTCGCCAGCCCCCGCGCCAGTCCGCGGTTGCGCAGCCACCCCACCGTCGGCTGGAGCAGAGCGGTGATCAGCAGCGCCGCGATGAAGGCCAGGACGACCAGTTCGATCGTGGTGATGACGCGTGCGAGCACCCACAGGGTCCCGGCCAGGACCAGCAGACGCCAGCCCACCTCGGCGGAGACCCGCACCCCCCACGGCACCGCGTCCACCGGGTCCGGGCGGGGCGCCACAGCCGGTGCGTACGCCGGCGGCGCGGGCACCGAGTCCGGCGTGCGGGCGGCGGTCGGTGCCGCGTCCTCCGTGCCGGGGTGCGGCACACCGTCCACGGCGTCCGGCAGCTGCTTGCGGGCGGGGCGCGGTCCTGCCGCGCCGCCCGGTGCCGGGGACCCATTGGCCACCGGTCGCGCGCCGCCCGGCGCCCCGGAGTCTCCGGCGCCGCCGTGGACGTCCGTGTACGCGGCGCTCGTCAGCTCGTCGGAGTCGTCGGAGTCAGCGGCCACCGCCGCTGCTTCCGCGCGGCGGCGCTGGTCCTCCAGCCGCTGCGACAGCCGCGTCAGACCGGCGCCGAGCTCGCCGATCCACTGAGGCAATCTGGACATGTCGCTTCCTCTTCCCCTCCCGTCCCCCATCACTGACGGCACGACGTTACCCGGCACGGACGCACGAAACCCCCGACGCTCGCGCGGTCGGGGGTTTCGGAAGCGCTGTGATGCTGCCGGTACGGCTCCCGGAGGGCCTAGTACCAGTTGTTGGCCTGCCAGAACGACCAGGCACCGCAGGGGCTGCCGTAGCGGTCGTTCATGTAGTTCAGGCCCCACTTTATCTGCGTGGCCGGGTTGGTCTGCCAGTCCGAGCCGGCCGACGACATCTTCGAGCCGGGCAGGGCCTGCACGAGTCCGTACGCGCCGGAGGACGCGTTGCTGGCCTGGTAGTTCCAGCTCGACTCGTGGTCCACGATGTTGCTGAAGCACTGGAACTGCTCGCCGGGGATCATCTGGCGCGCGATGGCCTGAGTCTCGGCGACGGTGTAAGAGCCCTTGACCGTGAAGTCAGCGGCGTCGCGCGCGGACGAGCGGGACGCTGCCAGCTTCTCCTCGCGCTCCTTGGCGGCCTTCTCCGCCTTTGCCTTCTCGGCAGCTTCCTTCTTCTCCTGCGCGGTCTGTGCGGCGGCCTTGCGTGCCGACTCCTGCGCGGACTTGAGGGAGGCCGCATCGGCCTGGGTGGACTGCTCGTCCGCCTGCTGCGTCAGGGACGCCGTCTGCACCTGGGCCTGCTGGCCCGCGGGGATGTCGGCGATCGTCGCGTCGGCCGCGGTGGCCTCGGTGTTGCCGACCGAGCCCTGGTCGCTGCCTGCAGCGACGCCGACTACGGCGCCGACGGTGGTGACCGCGGTGGCGGAGGCCACGGCGAATCCCCGGACCGAGATCCGGCTCACACGTTTTCCTTCCAGCATCGCCCGCATAGGTGACCTCGCGGGCGCAATCGTGCCCCTGGCGCTGGTCTCCCCTTGTTCCGGCCGCTGTTGAGCGGTAGCGGCCGACTGGTCACGGGAGGCACTGGCCCGGTACGTCCCCCTCGGGGGTCCGCGTGGTGCTTCGGGCGGCATACGACGACTCGCTATGAAGTTCGGATGGTGCTTACCTCCCCCGAGGGAGGCCGCTGTGTCGCATGCGGGGCCTGACAGGACCCAGACTCTGCCCGAACGAGATGCCGCGAATCAATTCTCCGTTGCGTGTGAAAGCTCACACCTCGTTTACACCTGGGGATTTTCGGATATCCCCGCGCGACAGAACGCCGCCCGGCTAAGCTCCTTCGCTTCTCCGGGCGGCGCCATGGTTCACAAACGGTCAGATCCTGCCGTCCTCCAGCATTTCGGTCACCAGTGCCGCGATCGGCGACCGCTCCGAGCGGTTGAGGGTGACGTGTGCGAACAGCGGATGGCCCTTCAGCTTCTCGACCACCGCGACCACACCGTCATACCTGCCCACCCGGAGATTGTCCCGTTGTGCGACGTCATGGGTCAATACGACCCGGGAGTTGGCGCCGATACGGGACAGAACAGTCAAAAGGACGTTGCGCTCCAGCGACTGGGCCTCGTCGACGATGACGAACGCGTCATGCAGCGACCGCCCGCGGATGTGGGTGAGCGGCAGCACCTCCAACATGCCGCGCCCCACCACCTCTTCGATGACGTCCTTGCTGGTCACCGCGGACAGCGTGTCGAAGACGGCCTGAGCCCAGGGGCTCATCTTCTCCGCCTCGCTGCCCGGCAGATAGCCCAGCTCCTGACCGCCCACGGCGTACAGCGGCCGGAAGACCATCACCTTGCGGTGCTGCTGACGCTCCAGCACGGCCTCCAGACCCGCGCACAGCGCCAGCGCCGACTTGCCCGTACCGGCCCGGCCGCCCATCGAGACGATCCCGACCTCCGGGTCGAGCAGCAGATCCAGCGCGATCCGCTGCTCGGCGCTGCGGCCGTGGATGCCGAACGCCTCCCGATCGCCCCGCACCAGCCGGACCGCTCCCTCCGCGGTGACCCGGCCGAGCGCCTTGCCGCGCTCGGACTGCAGCACGAGTCCGGTGTGCACCGGAAGTTCGGCCGCGTCCGGCAGATACGCGGATTCGGCGGCGAACAGATCGTCCACCTGCTCGGCGGGGACGGTCAGCTCGGCCATCCCCGTCCAGCCGGAGTCGGTGATCGCCAGCTCGGCGCGGTACTCCTCGGCCAGCAGGCCGACCGAGGAGGCCTTGATGCGCAGCGGCAGGTCCTTGGAGACGACCGTGACGTCGTACCCCTCGGCCTGGAGATTGCGCGCCACCGCCAGGATGCGCGAGTCGTTGTCGCCGAGCCGGAAGCCGGCGGGCAGGATGCCCGGATCTGAGTGGTTCAGCTCGACCCTGAGAGTGCCGCCGAGCTCCCCGATGGGGATGGGCGCATCGAGTCGGCCGAATTGCACCCGGTACCCATCCAGCAGGCGGAGCGCCTGCCGCGCGAAATAGCCGAGCTCGGGATGGTGCCTCTTCGCCTCCAACTCCGTGACCACGACGACCGGCAGCACGACTTCGTGCTCGTCGAAGCGGGACATGGCGCCTGGATCCGCCAGCAGGACGCTGGTGTCGACGACGTAAGTGCGCCGGCCGTTGTCACGGCGCTTTTTGCTGTTCACCACGGGTGGACGAACCCCCTCGGATGAGGTCGGGGTGCGACGGCGTCGCGGGGGACAGGACCGGGTTCTGGCCACGATGCGCGGGCCGAACGCCGGCCCTCCGCGTCGTCCGTGCGGTGCGCACGAGCGTCCGTGATGTGCAAAGGGCCTCCCGGGCGGACGGCCCCATGCCGCCCGCTGAGATGCGACGCCCGATGTCTGGTTCCGGACGCCGACCTGGAAGGGATATGCCCTGTCAGCCCCTCACCCATGCCACGGCATATGACGCCCGGCCGGTGAACCTTTGGTGACACGCGATCGCTGAGCGGCGGAGAGGCGGGAGGGACGGATGTGCCGCGAAGGGTGACGCGGGGGCCGTTTGGGCTAACGGCGGCCCCGAACAAGAACGGGCCCCGGAGGACTCTCCGGGGCCCGTGCGGCTAGAAGCCGTAACGGCGGTGGCGGGCGGCGTAGTCGCGCAAGGCCCGCAGGAAGTCGACCTTCCGGAACGCCGGCCAGAAGACCTCGCAGAAGTAGTACTCCGAATGGGCGCTCTGCCAGAGCATGAAGCCCGACAGCCGCTGCTCGCCGCTCGTACGGATCACCAGGTCCGGGTCCGGCTGGCCGCGCGTGTAGAGGTGCTCGGAGATGTGTTCGACGTCGACGATCTCGGCCAGCTCCTCGAAGGAGGTGCCGCGCTCGGCGTGTTCCAGCAGCAGCGAGCGCACCGCGTCCGCGATCTCCTGCCGGCCGCCGTAGCCGACCGCGACGTTCACCAGGATGCCGCTGTTGTCGACGGTCTCCTGCTCGGCTTCCTTGAGCACCTGCTGCGTACGGGAGGGGAGCAGATCGCGGTTGCCGACGTGGTGCACCCGCCAGCGGCCGCCGGCGGCCAGGTCGCGCACGGTGTTCTCAATGATGCCCAGCAGCGGGGTCAGCTCGTTCTCGGGCCGGTCGAGGTTGTCCGTGGAGAGCATCCACAGCGTGACGACCTCGACGTCGGTTTCCTCACACCAGCCCAGCAGCTCACTGATCTTGGCCGCGCCCGCTTGGTGGCCCTGCTCGGTCGTGCGTCCGTCGGCCCGCGCCCAGCGGCGGTTGCCGTCCAGGATGACGCCGATGTGCTTGGGCACCTGGGTGTGGTCCAGGCGGCCCTCCACCCGGCGCGCGTACAGCCGGTAGACCAGATTGCGCAGTGCAGGCGGATACGGGATGCGCACCCCGGAAGATCGCAGCATGTGTGGTCCAGCCCCTCCGTGCCGATGGCGGTCGCCCCGTCGCCTCAAGTGGGCAACTTTACTTCTCGGGTGTATCGACAGCCCAATCAGGTGTGTCACAAGTACGTGATAGGGAGATGAGCATGACTGGCACATCTGACTACCGCGCCGTGGATTCGCGCTATGACTCCATGGAGTACCGGCGCACGGGCCACAGCGGCCTCAAACTCCCCGCTATCTCCCTTGGACTCTGGCACAACTTCGGGGACGATCGCACCCTGAGCTCCCAGCGCGCCATCCTGCGCCGTGCCTTCGACCTGGGCATCACCCACTTCGACCTGGCCAACAACTACGGTCCGCCCCCCGGTTCCGCCGAGCTGAACTTCGGCAAGATCTTCGCGCAGGACTTCCGTCCCTACCGTGACGAGATCATTCTCTCGACGAAGGCCGGATATCGGATGCACGCCGGTCCGTACGGCGAATGGGGTTCGCGGAAATATCTCCTCTCGTCGTTGGATGCGTCACTGAAGCGGATGGGTGTCGATTACGTCGATATCTTCTACTCGCACCGCTTCGACCCGGACACTCCGCTGGAGGAGACCATGGGCGCCCTGGCGTCCGCGGTCCAGCAGGGCAAGGCGCTGTACGCCGGTGTCTCGTCCTACAACGCCGAGCAGACCCGCGAGGCCGCCCGGATCCTGCGCGGTATGGGTGTCAGGCCCCTCATCCACCAGCCCTCGTACTCGATGATCAACCGTTGGACCGAGGACGACGGGCTGCTGGACACGCTCGAGGCCGAGGGGATGGGCTGCATTTCCTTCGCCCCACTGGCGCAGGGCCTACTGACGGACAAGTACCTGCACGGCGTCCCCGAGGGCTCCCGCGCCTCGCAGGGCAAGTCCCTGGACCCTGGTCTGCTCTCCGACGACGTCGTACGCCGGCTCCGCGGCCTGCACGACATCGCCGCCCGCCGCGGCCAGTCGCTGGCGCAGCTGGCCCTGGGCTGGGTGCTGCGTGACGAGCGGATGACCTCCGCGCTGATCGGTGCGAGCAGCGTGGCGCAGCTGGAGGCCAATATCGCGGCCCTCGACGCGCCCAAGATCACGCCGGAGGAGCTGGTCGAGATCGATGAGTTCGCCAAGACCACGGACGGCGTGAACATCTGGGCCCGACGGGGCTGACCGCGGCCGGGCGCCGGGGTCCGGGCACCGGCCACCGGGCGCGCGCCCATCCGCCGGTCCCGGGCCTCGGGCACAAAAAACGGGCCGGTCCGTGGGGGGGGATACGGACCGGCCCGAGGGGGGGATCCCACCATAACCCCGCTGGAGGAGTGCTCCGTGCACCCCGGGAATCGCGGCGTGGCTCCGGCTCAGCGGGGTGGGGCAATCGTGGGGCAATCGGCACTCCCCGGGGCCCGTGCCGGTCTCTCGCCGAGCGGTGCGGAGCCCGTACCGGTCTCGTACGGAGCGGCCGCGCCCGCCGGATCAGGTGGCCGCGGACGCGCCCAGCAGCAGGCCGCAGAAGGCGCCGGCGATCATGAACGGCCCGAGGGGCATGGCGGCCTGCCGGCCGTCGCGCCGGAACAGCAGCAGCCCTGCGCCGTAGAGGGCCCCGATCAGGATCCCCGCCGCACCGCCCGTGACGACGGTCCGCCAGCCGTACCACCCGAGGGCGACCCCGAGCCCGACAGCCAGCTTGACGTCCCCCAGGCCCATTCCGGCCGGTCTGACGACGAACAGCAGCAGGTAGAACCCCCCGAGGACCAGCCCGCCGAGCAGGGCCCGACGCCACGATCCGGTCTCCCCCGTCAGCCATCCGACCAGCCCCAGGGCCCCCGCGACCGCGGCGGCGAGCGGCAGGGTCAGCTCGTCGGGGAGGCGTCGCACCCGCCAGTCGACGGCCACCAGCAGCACCGCGACCGGCGCGGCCAGCAGCCAGGCGGCCAGCTCGGGCCGCGGTCCGGTGGCCGCCGCCAGGGCCGCGCAGACCAGCGCGGTGACCGTGGCCGTCGGCAGCACGCCCGGCCCGTAGGTCCCGCAGTGCGGGCAGTGCCCCCGCCCCACCCAGCCTCGCGCCCTCCCGGTGATCGCGTGCCCTTCCGGACAGGTCGCCCGCCACTCCTCCTCGGGCTCGACGCTCAGCCGGTGGGCCGGTCGCGGTATGAGCAGCCCGGCCGCGGCCCCGTAGGCGGCGGCGAGAACCATCAGCATCACTGACACGCGTCGACCCTAGAACGGGGAGCTGATAGAACGTCGCCCATGGCGCGTTGGGAGAACGGCCCGGGAATCCTGCACGGCGCGGACACCGACATTCCGGTGGAGATCGCGGCGTCCTATCGCGCCCGCAGCCGTGGACTGCTGGGCCGCGACGGCATCGAGGGGGCACTGCTGCTGACGCCGGCGAGCGGCGTCCACACCTTCCGGATGCGGTTCGCGCTCGATATCGCGTATCTGAAGCGGGATTTCACCGTGCTGGCCGTACACACCATGCCGCCGGGGCGGCTGGGACTGCCCCGGCCGCGGGCGCGGCACGTCCTGGAGGCGGAGGCGGGGGCGATGGCACGCTGGGGCCTGCGCCCGGGACTGCGCCTTTCGGTGACCCCCGCCAACCCGCGCTGACCGTACGGGCGTTCCCATGGGCCGCGGGCGCCCGCGCCGCCGGCACGCGGAATCAGCTGGTGGCTCGTCTCCCTGCCGCGAGCCCCTGTCTCCCAGGGCAGGAGCAGGCAGGTGGGGCCGCGCGATGCACTTCCAGCTGATCGCGTGCGTGCGGTGCGTAAGTGACCTTAGGGCAGATGTCCTCACAGGGCACTTATCCCCATATGTACTATCTGCCGGGTTAACTTCCTCTACTTCGCCGCGCGGTGGCCCGCCGTTCACCCTTTCCGGTCGGCAACCGGCGCCGCGGCCCCGGGGGCTGGCCCCAGGGCGGCCCCCGCACTGCGGCCGCTCACGACCCGTCGCGCGGGAAGCTCACCTCGACACGCCGATTCTTCTTACGGCCGGCTTCCGTGGTGTTGTCGGCGATCGGGTACTGCTCGCCGTAGCCCCGGATCTGGAAGGTGACCGAGGAATCGAGCTTCTTGGCCAGCTCCCGCTGGACGGCGTTGGCGCGGTCCTTGGAGAGCACCAGGCCGTGCCCGGCGGAGCCGAGATTGTCGGTGAACCCGAACACCCGCAAGCCGGTGGCGTTCTGCTTCTCGATCTCCGTGGCGATGGTGCCGATACGGGAGAGCGCCTCCGGCGTCAGCTTCGCGCTGTCCTTGCCGAAGAGGACCTCCGCCTGCAGCGCGAAGGTCACATTGTCGTTGGTGTCCTGCCGGCGCTCGGAGCCGTCGTCCGTCTCGACGATCGACTTGATGTTGAGCACCTTGGAGGGCGCCAGCTCGGCACCCTGGACCATCTTGAGGTCGGGGTCGTGGGCGTCGATCCGCACCGGAGGGTGGGAATCCTCGGTCACGCCGGGCGGGTCGGCCTGGGCCGTCGGCACTGTCAGCGCCGCGGTCAGCAGCAGCGCGAGGGCGGCCGTCACGGCCGTACGGGTGGCGCGGGGCGCACGCGGGGTCCGGGTCGGGGTCATCGGCCCGCTCAGTCCGTGATCTGCACGCTGGCCGGCGGCATCGTCGGCAGCTGGAAGTCGACTTCGGTCACCTTGGCGGGCGGTGCGGGGAACTGCGCGAAGACCGGGCGGCTGGAGCCCGGCAGCAGACCGCTGAGCCCGGTGGTGCACAGGCATTCGCCGTTGGTGTCGCGCAGCACCAAGTACCTCTTCTTGCCTGCCTTGTCCACGAGCGTGGCCCCCGAGATGGAGGAACGGGAGCGCATCTCCGTCTCGTTGGAGCGCCAGTCGATGGCGTTGAAGGCGCGGGTGCCGCGGTTGGTCACCGTGCCGTTGACCGTCACGAAGCCGCCCGAGTCACGGACGACGGAGTGGAGGGTGACGACCACGCCGTCCGGCCCCTTCATCTCGCCGATCACCTTGTCGGAGTCGGCCGCGGGCGCGCCGGGACCGCTCTCCTTCGGCCCGGAGCTGTGGGCGGCCGGCTTCTTGTCGTCCGTCGCCTGCGACCCGCCGCCGTCGCCACCGCAGCCGGCCACGACGAGAGCCAGGCCGACAGCGCTCGCCATGGCGACCGCTCCCCTGACGGCCTTCGTGGTGCGCCGAATGCTCATGGATCGATTCCTTTGATCGTCGATTGCTCGGTTCGGTCGGGCGGTCGGACGGTCCGGTCGGGCGGTTCGGTGCGACCGGGGAACGAGGTGGAGCCGGTCAGCGGGCGAGACGTACGGAGAACAGGTCGGAGGCGTCGGGGAGATCCTGTGGCTTGTCCGGGTCGAGCGTCCAGCTCCTGCCGTCGCAGAGGAGCGTGACCGGCGGCGGCTTGTCGCCCTTGCCCTCGCCGCCCTCGTCCTCCGTGTCGCCCTCACCCCCCTTGCCGCCCTCGCCGCCGGCGCCGTCCTTTCCGGCCGTGCCGCCGGTGGGCCCGCCGTCGTCCGACGGCGGTGTGTCGATGGTGCAGCGGGGCCCGACGACGGATTGCGCCTTTGCCGACGCATGCCTGTTCTCGGTCCCCGGGATGACCGAATCCCCGACGGTGTTGCGGGTCTTGACCGTCACCGCGAACGACGTGGGCCAGGAGTCCGGGGTGCAGGTGGAGACGGCCGCGTCGTTCTGGCCGGCGAACCAGTCCGCGGCGGCGCAGGCCGCCGCGGAGGGGACGCCGCGGCCGTTCACCAGGTCTTCCCAGGCCGACGCGTCATCGTCGCCACCCCCGGCGCGGATCGCGTCGAGAAGGGCGGTGCTCAGCTGATCGCGGTACTTCTGTCCGGCGGCGAGCGCGGCCGCGTCGGCGGCGGTCTGCGCCCCGTTGCGGGTGGCCGCGGCCTGGCCGACGGCGAAGAACGCGAGCGCGAGAAAGAGCAGGCCCCCCACCGCCACGATGTAGAGCGGAAAGGCCTGCCCTGCGTCACGCCGTCGGCGGCGCGCGATGTGGGCCGTCACGGCCGTGGCGGCAGCTAGATGCCGACGACGTCGGAGATCTTGTTCGCGATGGCGTTCGCGATCTGACTGCCGAAGTCCGTGGTCGACAGGACCAGGACGATCGCCACGACCACCGCGATGATCCCCAGGTACTCGATCGAGGTCTGTCCCCGGTCGTTCCCCAAAACCCGCTTCGCCATCGTCTTCCCCTCCATGGGCGGCCGTCCCGCTCTGGTCCGGCCGGTCTGTCCCCGTGGTGTCGGCGCGCTTGGGCGCGCTCTTGACACGAAGAAAGTACGCCGGAACAGGGTTCCCGGAACAGGGATTCCGAACCCCGTCCTCGTTCAGGAAGGCGTGCGGGAGCCACAATGGCGCGTTTTGGCCACTCAGTCGCACCTCGACCACCCCCGTCCCCCCTCCGGGACCATCCGGCGCTCCGGCGCCTTGGCGGACCGGCCGGCCCGCCTGCACCACGGTGCGAGGGGAGCCGCCAGGGGACCCACTGTGGCACAACTCGTTGCTCCTGCGAAGGCGTTGGCGAGAAGCTGTGGGTACATCGGTGTCATCCGGCCGGGTGGTGCGCCGCGGTGGCGGACGGGTGCCGGGCTCGGGCCGTGACGGCCCCCGGAGGGGCGGGGCGGCCGGGCGGCCGCGGGGTCGGGGAGCGGTGGCCGCACGCCGAGGTGCGCGCATGCCGGGGCGGCCGCGGAGGCCGCAGGCGCGGGTGGCGCGAGAGGGGACCCGACTTGCGGATGCACATCGCGTCCACGGCGCCGGGCCGTGGCGGGCACGGGCGCGGCCATCGGTCAGTCGCCCATCAGGGAACCGAAGTTGGTGCCGGAACCCAGGAAGAAGCCGGCGATCAGCAGGATCATCGTGGCCGGGACCATGAAGGTGGTGATGATCATCGTGGCCTTGGGGACCGCCCGGGCGGCCCGTCGACGGGCGTTCTGGGCGTCGGTGCGCCGCATGTCGTTGGCGATCTGGATGAGGGTGTCGACGATCGGCGAGCCCAGCTCCTCGCCCTGCTGAAGGGCCGTGACGAATTGGGCGACCTGTTCGGAGTCGTTGCGTTTGCGTAGTTCTTCGAATGCCTCGCGACGGCTGACGCCCATGTCCATCTGGCGGAGGGTGATGCGCAGTTCGTCGGCCCAGGGGCCCTCGTACTTCTCCGCGACCCGGTCCAGTGCCTGACGGAAGCTCAGGCCCGCGCTGACGACGACGGCGAGCACGTCCAGGAAGTCCGGAAGGGTGCGCTCGATGGTGTCCTTGCGCTGGCGGATGGCGGCCCAGATGCCGACCTCGGTCCAGAAGAGGCCGAAGAGCACCATCAGAACGCCGAGAAGCGGCTGACCGCGCAGGAACATCACCAGCGCGCCGACGAAGCCGAGGGCTCCGTAGACGGCGCGGCGGGCGGCGTAGCGGTCGACGGTCAGGCCACCGGGGTTGCCCGCCAGGTCGATGCGGCGCCGGACCCGGGCGACGCGCTTGTCGCCCATCAGCCGCAGCACGAGCGGCGCGTAGCGCATGCCCGTGCGGTCCAGCGCGGAGCCGACGGCCGTGGTCCTGGTGGAGCCGACCTCCAGGGCCAGTGCGAGGTCGGGCGGGAGCCTGGCCTCGCGGCGGTAGAGGGCGATACCGCAGCAGATGCCGACGACCGACAGGGCGAAGGCGGCGGCCAGCAGTATTCCGATTCCCATGGCGATACCCGATACCTAGATGTCGATCTTGGAGAAGCGGCGGATGAAGAAGAAGCCGAGCGCGTAGAGGGCGAACGCCGCGATCACCGCGAACTGCCCGAGGAAGGAGGACGTCATCCGGTCGATGGCGCCCGGTGCGATGCGGTTCATCAGCAGCAGCGTGCCGATGCCGAGCAGCGGGACGACGTAGGCCGTGACGACGACCTGGGAGAGCTGCGTGCGGACCTCGCGACGGGTCTCCTTGCGCTCCTCCAGGGTGGTGGTGAGGTTGCGCAGGGAGCCGACGACGGTGCCGCCGGCGCGGTGCGAGAGCACCAAGGTCGTGACCAGGACGACGAGTTCGCGCGAGGGCAGCCGTTCGGTGAGTTCGCCGAGGGCCTCGTCGATGGAGTGGCCGACGGCGAGCTTGGCGGAGACCTTGGCCAGTTCCTCGCCGGCCGGGGCCTCCAGCTCCTCGGCCGCCATGCCCAGCGCGGTGCGCAGGGCCAGCCCCGCCTGAGTGGCGTTGGCGAGGATCCGGGACAGCTCGGGGAGCTGGTTGATGAACTTCTCGATCCGCTTCTGGCGCTGCCAGTTGAGGAACGCGAACGCGGCCCACACGGCGGTGAGCGCGGCGATCGGGCCGAAGAACGCGGCGAGGGTGGCCTGCGCGATCAGCCAGAGCGCGACGACCGTGCCGAGCATGGCGACGAAGAACTCACCGGGGGTGATGTCCAGACCGGTGGCGGCCAGCCGCAGCGCGAGGCGGCGGCCGAAGCGGGTATCGCGCAGGACGCGGTCCACGGACGGGAAGCGGCGCCGCCGCCCGGTCTGCGGGAGCCGGCGCTCGTCGGCGAGACGGTCGACGACCGCCTGCCGCTGGGCGCGCCCGGCCGCGTAGGTCCGCACTCCGGCGATCGCGAGGACCACGCACAGCAGGGTGGCCCCGACGGTGAGCAGGGCCGGGTCGTTCAGGCCGGTCATGAGGTGGCCCTCCGGGTGTTGAGCTGGTCGCCGCTGGTGGCGACGCCGAAGGCGGGCGGGGTGGGTTCGCTCGCCATGAAGAGGCGTTCGGCGACCCGCCGCGGCAACGGGTAGTAGCGGAACCGGCCGTGCACGGTGCGGTCGGCGCCCATCGGCTCGGCGTCGAAGCGGCAGACCGTGGCGATCCGGTAGTCCTCGTGGCCGCGGGAGTCCAGGAGGGCGACCTCGGTGATCCGGCGGGAGCCGTCGGCGTGCCGGCCGAGCTGCACGATGCAGTCGACGGCGCTGTTGATCTGGTCCCGCAGCGCCTCGAACGGGATCTTGACGTCCGACATGGAGGCCAGCGTCTGCAAGCGCATCAGGGCGTCCTCGGCGCTGTTGGCGTGGACGGTGGCGAGCGAGCCGTCGTGTCCGGTCGACATCGCCTGGAGCATGTCGAGTGTCTCGCCGCCGCGCACCTCGCCGACGATGATGCGATCGGGGCGCATGCGCAGGGAGTTGCGCACCAGATCGCGGATGGTGATGCGGCCCTTGCCCTCCACGTTGGGCGGCCGCGACTCCAACCTGATGACGTGGCTCTGCTGGAGCTGGAGTTCGGCGGCGTCCTCGACGGTGATGATGCGCTCGCCGTCGGGGATCAGGCCGGAGAGCGCGTTGAGCAGGGTCGTCTTGCCCGCGCCGGTGGCGCCGGAGACGACGATGTTGAACTTGGCCCGCACCAGCCCGGCGAGCAGCATCAGCATCTGCTCGTCGAGCGTGCCCATGCCGATGAGTTCGGCGAGGGTGTAGGCGCGGGGGAAGCGGCGGATGGTGAGGGTGGCGCCGTTCAGCGCGAGCGGCGGGATGATGACGTTGACGCGCTCGCCGGAGGGCAGCCGCGCGTCGACCATCGGATTGGACTCGTCGACCCGCCGGTTGACGGTCGAGACGATCCGCTCGATGGTCTGCATCAGCTGCTCGTGCGAGGCGAAGCGGACGGGCAGCAGCTCGACCCGGCCGGCCCGCTCGACGTACACCTGGTCGGGTCCGTTGACCATGATCTCGGTGATCGAGGCGTCCTCCAGGAGCGGTTCGAGCACGCCGAGACCGAGCGCCTCGTCGACCACCCGGCGGATCAGCTGGGAGCGCTCCGCGGTGGACAGCACCGGGCCCTCGCGGCTGATGATGTGGCCCAGTACGCGCTCCAGCCGGGAGCGGCGTTCGGCTGCGGCCAGCGAGGACATCTCGGCCAGGTCGATCTCTTCGAGCAGCTTGGCGCGGTAGACGGCGACCAGATGACTGTCCTGGCGGGCCTCCGAAGGCGCTTCGGGTGCGACGATCCGGGCTTTCAGACTCATCGCGGGGCTGCTCCTTCATCACGGATCACGGGCGCCGGCCCGGCGCCGGGGAGCGGTCCCAGAGCGCGGGGTGCGGCGGGGCGGGGCATGGTGGCGCTGCGGCTGGCGGAGCCGAAGTCGACGCCGGGGACGAGGGACGGGATCTGCACGGTCGCGGTGGCGCGCACCGCACCGCCGGAGCCGCCGACCGAGATCGTCGTGCCGTCGCCGAGCCAGCCGCTCATCGCGGCCCGGCCGGCGGCCTGCGGAGTGGCCTCGCGGTCGGCCTCGTCCAGGGACGCCGTGCGGGCGGCAGCGCGTGCGGCCGTACCGGCCTGCTGGACGGTGTACGCGCCCAGGCCGAGCTGGATGACGCCCAGGGCGACGGCGAGCAGGATCGGCAGGAAGCCGAGGAACTCGATGGACACCTGGCCGCGGTCCCGCCCGCGCCCGCGAAGCCGCGCGGTCCCGCGTCCGGCGCCCGCGGGACGCCGCACGCCGTCCGCCCGCCTGCCTGTCGGCACCGCCCTCATCGTCCGCTCTCCTTCACCGCGCCGGCCGTGCCGGTGACCGTCCAGGGGAAGTCGGCCGCACCGGGGAACAGCACCGGGACCTTGATACGGACCGTCGCCTTCCACAGCCCGGCCTCGGTGTGGCAGGCGGTCGCGGCGCCGCTGCGCCAGGAGGAGGGCAGATCGTCCTCGGCGGCGGCGCGGCAGGCGCCGGCGCCGCCGGTCTCGGTGGCGGTCGCGGCGCGCGCACCGCGGTCGGCGGAGTTGGCGGCGAGCGAGTAGGTGTAACCGACGAGCACGAACTGCCAGAGCAGCGCCAGCACCACCGCGATCAGCGGGAGCATCCCGAGGAACTCCACCGACACCTGTCCCCGGTCGCTGCCGCCCAGCGGGCGCCGCACCGCTCAGCCCTCCTCGTACGGACCGGCCGGGTCGAACGGCCCGGCGCTCCGGGCCGCCGACGGGCCGCGCCGCGCGCCGAACCGCGCACGGGGCCCGGCCGCCGGCCCCGGGACGGCGCCGCCGGCCGGCTGCGCCCCCGCCGGCGCCCCCGCCGTTATGGCCTTGCGCTTGCCGCGCCCGGTCAGCGACGTCCGCGCCCGGTGGCTGCCGCGCCCCTGCCGCACCGCAGGCGACTCGACCAGGCCCAGCTCGCCGGCGAGCGCCCACAGCGCCTGCTTGACCGTGGACCGGCTGTCGAGGTCCTGCATCCGGCCCGCGTCGACGCAGGGCTGTAGCTCCTTGAAGGCGGCCGGGACGGCGGTCCTGGCCACCTGGGTGCCGGTGGCCCTGGCGACCAGCGGCGGCTGGATCTCGGTATTGCGGGTGAGGCGGTTGACGACGGTCGTGGTGTCCTCCGCCTTGCGGATCTGGAGCCGGTCCCACAGCCGCACCTGCCGTTTCGCGGCCCGTACGGACACCACGTCCGGTGTGGTCACCAGCAGCGCCACATCGGCGAGTTCGACCGCCGCGGCGCTGGCGGACTGCATCTGGGCGCCGCAGTCGACGACCACCACTTCATAGCGGGAGCGCAGCGCCGTGACGATCTGGCGGGCGGCCCGGTCGTCGACCTCCTCGCCGCGTTCGCCCTCCTCCGGGGCGAGGAGCAGCCCCAGCCCGGTGTGGTGGTCGTGCACCGCGTCCTGGAGGACCCGCACGGAGATGTCCTCGATGCCCGCCAGGTCGACGACGGACCGGCGGAACTGGACATCCAGATAGGAGGCGACATCGCCGGACTGGAGGTCCATGTCCACCAGCGCGACGCTGCGGCCCGCGGCACGCGCGGCCAGCGCCAGTTGGACGGCGGTGACGGTGGTGCCGACGCCGCCCTTGGCGCCGGTCACGGTCACCAGCGTGCCGCTCGGCCCGGCGGGCGCCTCCTGGCTGCTCCCGAGGTGCACCCGTACGCCCGCCGACCACTGGGCGGCGGCCTGCACCCGGCCCGCCAACTCCTCGTAGGAGAGCGGCAGTCCGACGATGCCGCGGGCACCGGCGTCCATCGCCGCGGAGAAGAGGGCCGGGCCGGCGTCGGTGGTGATCAGGACGACGCCGACGGACGGGAAGCGCAGGGCCACCTCGCGGATCAGCTCCAGGGCCGGTACCGGCCCGGTCCGTTCGTGGACGAGGACGACTTCGGGAAGCCCCTCGACGGCGGCCGGGGATCCGGCGGGCTGCGGCGGGCCCGCGGGCGCCGCGCCGGCCAGCGCGGCGAGCAGGGCGGTGGAGTCGCCGACGGTGGGAAGGGGCTCGGCGTCCGGCAGCCGGCCGAGCAGAGCGGTCACGGCTCGCGCGGCGTCGGGGTCGCCGACCGCCGGGAGGATACGGATGGTCACCTGTGCCTCCGGGTCACTTGTCGCCGTCGAGGGTGTAGGTGCGCTCGCCGGGTGGGATGGTGGCCTCGCTGTCGGGTGCGAGGAGCGCGAGGCGTACGTGGGAGGCGAAGGACTCGGCGTACGCGACGCGTTGGGCGTCCCGGGTGTCCAGGGCGAAGGTGATCGGGACGGCCTCGCCGGCCTGGCGGGTGCCGGAGGTCGCGCCCGGGTCGGTGGCCTCCAGGGGCGTCAGCTTGCCGACGTCGATGACCTGGGCGCCGGCGACGATGACCTTGGAGACCGGCTTGTCCTCGGGGCGCTTGCCCTCGAAGGTGGCGTAGATGTTCACCCGCGCACCGGGGTTGATCTTTCCGGCCACACCGGTGGCCGCGTCGATCATGATGGCGATCTCCTGCTGCCCGGCCTTCAGCGCCGGGCGCTCGACGACCATGTCGTCCTGAAGCAGCGATCCCTTCCTCAGCGGGGTCACCGCTATCTTGCCGCTGACCTGGTCGAGGTCGGTCACGGCGGTGGACGGCAGCCACCGCTTCGGCATGCTCACCTTCTCGAACTGCCCCGGATCCAGCGGTTTATAGGCCGCGACGTCCGACTTCAGCCGGTACGCCGTCGTCTCGGGCCCGACCTTGGACTCCACGTCCTTGATCACCGACAGCACGCCGAGAAACGCGCCGATCGCACAGAGGACCGACACGAGTAGCAGGATCACTCCGCGGCGCTGGCGAGAGTTCATGGGGAAGGGACCTCGATCGGGACGGGCGGCAGGGACGGCGGGGTCGGTCGGCGGACGTCACGGGACCGGATGGCCGGTCGGATGGGCGGGCGGCGGCCCGGCGGGGGTCAGCGCACGCGGGCCACCGTCCGGGGGCTCACGGCGGGGTCCGGGCCCTCGGGGAAACCCGGACCGCCGGGCGCGCCGGGGCCGGTGGCGAAACCGGGGGCTCCGGTGGCGTAGGGCACGCCGGAGCCCGGCTGATACGGGCCACCCGTCACCGCCGGCCCCCGTACGTCCAGCCGTCCGGGCTCGCCGCCCACTCCGCGCCCGCCCGGCACCCCGGCGGGCGCTACGGGTGACAGGCCGCGCTGCCGCAGCGGGGAGGGAGGTGTGGCGGCCGGGGGCTCCGGAGCGGGCGGTACGGCGGAAGGCGGCGCCACTGCCGACGGGGGCGGTGCGGCGCAAGAGGACGGTGTGGCGGAAGGGGGCGCGGCGGAAGTGCCCGCCGCCGGGCCCGTTATGGCCGCCGGGCCCCCGGCGCTCCGCTGCCGCGCCCCGCCCGCGGACCCGTCGCCCCTCAGCGGTGCCGAGCAGAACGCGCAGCGGTCGCCGATCAGTTCCAGACCGCACCATCGGCAGGGCTCGCGGCGTACGGACGCCACCAGTTGGTAGAGGACCGACAGGTCGGGGATGGCCGCGGCGAATTCGATCAGCTTTTGGGTGCCCCACCAGCGCGCGGACTCGGCGGGCAGCCGGTCCTCGTGGACGCCCTGCACCTGCCAGGCGGGGGCGAGCACCCCGCCCACCCACTCCGCGGCGAGCTGGCCCCGGGCGACGGTGAGCCGGGTGGGGTAGGCCGGTGCGGGCAGTCCCGCCTCGGTGCTGTGCCGGTCGACGTGCAGCAGTTGCGGCTCGGGGTGGGCGAGCACCGCGAAGTGGGAGCCCGGCAGCCAGGACTTCATGTGTGAGCGGAGGTCCACCTCGACGCGGTCCAGGCCGCCGACGCTCCCCAGCAGGGCGCCGGCGTGGACGTAGTGGGACAACAGCCGTGCCGCGCAGGCCAGAACTCCGGGGCTGAGGTCGGAGAGGGACAACTGCCGCAGCTGACGGGCGAGTACGGCCACGCCCAGCGGCGGCAGGGGCAGCGGCAGGATGGCGATCCGGTCGCTCTCCAGGACGGCACGCAGGGTGTGCAGACGGCGGATGTGTTCCGGCGGGCAGGCCGAGGAGTAGAGAGCGATGAGGTGACCGTGGTGCTCCAGCACGGCGCTGGTCTCCGTCAGGGCGTCATCCAGCGGCTGGAGTTGGGGTCCTTGGAGGACGACGGCGGCCGGGGTCTGCCGGTCGATGGCGGTCAGCGCGAGGTCAGGGCTGGTGACTGCAATCGCGGTCGGCACGTCGCTCCCCCACTCCTTCCGGCCTCCGGGGGCCCCGGGACCGCGGATCGGCACAGCTCTGCGCCATCGGCGCCATACGCTCAGCACTTTATCCACGAGATACGCCCCAAGAGAACACGTTCTGGGCTACTCGTCGCGGCTGTTCCCCCGCCGGGAATGGGCGTATACCCCCGGGGGAAACCGTGCATACCGCTCGGGTGTCCGCCCCGGGAACGTCAGGTTCCGCCAAGAGCCTTGACATGAACAATGGTCTGGACCACGTTGTACGGCAGCACAGGGGCCCCTGAGCGCGTATCCGCACCACTCGCCCAACTCCCCCCCACACGGAGGCAGTCGTGGTTCGCGCACGATCAGGAAAAGTGAAGAGAGGGCTGCTCGCGGGGCTCGCCGCCGCGGCGCTCACGTCGGCCGGCCTGGTGGCCGCCGGCACCGCCCAGGCGTCCGAGGAACACCGGGCCGCCCCCACCTCGGACAGCGCCGTGGACACCCGCGCGGACACCTCCACGGTGCCGAAGCACGCGGTCACCGGCTACTGGCAGAACTTCGACAACGGCGCCACCGTGCAGAAGCTCAAGGACGTCGACGACGCGTACGACATCATCGCGGTCTCCTTCGCCGAGGCCACCGCCGAGCCCGGCGCCCTCACCTTCACCCTCGACCCGGCCGTCGGCTACGGCTCCGTCGACGACTTCAAGGCGGACATCAAGGCCAAGCAGGCGGCCGGCAAGTCGGTCGTCCTCTCCGTCGGCGGCGAGAAGGGCGCGGTGTCCGTCAACGACGACGCCTCCGCCAAGAACTTCGCGGACTCCCTCAACGGCCTGATGGACACCTACGGCTTCGACGGCGTCGACATCGACCTGGAGAACGGCCTCAACGCGACGTACATGACGCAGGCGCTGAAGGCGGTGCACGCCGCGCACAGCGACGTCGTGGTGACCATGGCCCCGCAGACCATCGATATGCAGTCACCGCAGACCGAGTACTTCAAGACGGCGCTCGGCATCAAGGATTTCCTGACCGTCGTCAACATGCAGTACTACAACAGCGGTTCGATGCTCGGCTGCGACGGCAAGGTCTACGCGCAGGGCTCGGTGGACTTCCTGACCGCGCTCGCCTGCATCCAGCTGGAGGGCGGCCTCGACCCGTCCCAGGTCGGCATCGGCGTGCCGGCTTCGTCCAGCGCGGCCGGCGGTGGCTATGTCGCCCCCTCCGTGGTCAACGCGGCGTTGGACTGCCTCACCCAGGGCAGCAACTGCGGCTCGTTCAAGCCATCCAAGACCTACCCGGGTCTGCGGGGCGCGATGACCTGGTCGACGAACTGGGACGCCGCGAACGGCAACGCCTTCGCCGCCCAGGTCGGCGCGCACGTGCACGGCCTCCCGTAGCGCCCGCCCGCCGGATGGCCCCCATCGCCACCCCCCACTGCCAGGTCCCGTGCACGGCATGCACGGGACCTGGCGTCATGTCAGGGTGCGGGCCGGATCAGCGGCGGGCCGCCGACGGCTTGGGCAGGGCGCAGCCTTCCTTGCTCAGGTCCAGCTTGTTGCCGACACCGAAGCACTTCGGTATGCCATAGGTCTGCTGCGCGTAGTTGGTGCCCTGGTGGACCGTCACCTGGCCGTTCTCGTCCACCTCACAGGGGTTGTTGACGGTGCACTCCTCGCCGTCCTCATTGCCCGTGTTGTTGATGGCCGCGACCTTGCCGCTGGCGTGGTCGATCACCGGTGAGCCGGACGTCCCGCCGATCGTTTTGCACTCCGGGGTGTACCGGACCGAGTCCTTCCAGGTCCACTCGCCTTCCTTGAGGGTATGGGCGAACCCGTCGACGGAGCAGGAGTAGATCTTCTTCCAGTAGCCGGAGACCACGCTGATCGCGGCACCCTGAGTGGGGTGCTCGGTGGCCAGTTCCAGCGGCTTGATGCCGTACCGCTGCTCGATCTGTGCGTAGGTCGAGCCGGTTTCGTACAGCGACACGTCGGTGTCGGTCATCGTGGCGTACGCGACCTTGGTGGCCTTGATCGTGCCCACCGCGCTCGCCGACGCGCTGAGCAGGGTGAAGCTGCGGGTGGACGGCTGGTCGACGATGACCTCGCCCGCCCCTGGCATCCCGCTCTCCAGGCAGTGGCCGTTGGACATCACCAGTGCCGGGTCGTCGGCCTGGGATTCGGGCATCCGCACCACGGAGCCCGAGCAGTTGCTCAGCGCGACGGTGCCGGCGAAGTTCACGGCCTTGGTCCTGGGCTTCTGCCGTGCCTCGGCCGGGGCCGACCGCAGGTCCGCCGTGACCGTCAGATTCGCGCCGGGCTGCGCCGCCTTGCCGGGGTGGGGGGCCGCGCCGGCGCTTCCGGCGGTGCCCACCAGGACTGCGGCTCCCAGAACGGCCGTGGCCAGGGTGCCGACGAGAGGTCGATTCATGTGGGGTCCTCTCAGCATTCGTCACCGAGGGACACCACACCTCACGCCTCGGGTGGCCCTCGGTTTGTCGTGCGCATTGTCGTGCCGGGGACGACATCAGGCAATGAACATGCCGGAATCCACGGCAAGTTGAGGCAACGCGGACGCATCACGCCCCCGGACATCGGCGCACGCCGCCCGGCCATATCTGGCCGCCGAACACCTTGACCAGACCATGCCAAGCACCAACACTGGCGCCGTCGCTTCGCCTCACACCCCACAGGAGACCGCATGCGACCACGCCTCCGCGGCGGACGTATCACCGTCCTCGCCGCACTCCTCTCCCTCGCCCTCGCCGCACCGATAGCGGACCGGGCCCAGGACTCCCCGCGCACCGGGCCCGCGGCCGCCGGCATCCCCCTCGGTGCGGCACAGGAGGAAATCCCGCACCAGTACGAGGTGACCGCCCCCGCTGCCGGGGAGCGCCCGCAAGCGCCCGGCAAGCGGGACGCCCGGGGCATCGCCAACGCGCTCGCCACGACGGGCGCAGCCGTGGACGAGGTGCACGCACACACCGTCGTCATCACCGCGGACCGCGCCCAGGCCGCCGCAGTGCGCCAACTCGGCTACCGGCTGAAGAAGTTGCCCGACCCGCCGGGCGTCACCGCGGGCCCGTCCGCCGGCCGCGTCAAGGACTTCCCCTCCGGCTACGCGAACTACCACAACTACGCCGAGGCGACGAAGGAGATCGACGGGCTCGTCGCCAAGTACCCGGACCTGCTGAGCAAGCAGGTCATCGGCACCTCCCACGAGGGCCGCGACCTCCTCGCGCTCAAGCTCAGCCGCAACGTCAGCGAGGACGAGGACGAGCCGGAGGTGCTCTTCACCGCGCACCAGCACGCCCGCGAGCACCTCACCGTCGAGATGGCGCTGTACCTGCTGGGCGAGTTCACGTCCAAGTACGGCAACGACCCCCGGATCACCAAGGTCCTCGACTCCCGCGAGATCTGGATCGTCCCGGACCTCAACCCGGACGGCGGGGAGTACGACATCGCCACCGGCTCGTTCCGCAGCTGGCGCAAGAACCGCCAGCCCAACGCCGGTGCCGGCAGCGTCGGTACGGACCTCAACCGCAACTGGGACTTCAAGTGGGGCTGCTGCGGCGGCTCGTCCGGAAGCCCGTCCTCCGAGACCTACCGGGGCCCGTCCGCCGCGTCGGCCCCCGAGGTCAAGGTCGTCGCGGACTTCGTCCGCAGCCGCAACGTCGGCGGCGCCCAGCAGATCAAGGCCGCCATCGACTTCCACACCTACAGCGAACTGGTCCTGTGGCCCTTCGGCTACACCGACGACGACACCGGCCCCGGTATGACGCAGGACGACCACGACGCGTACGCAGCCATCGGCACAGGCATGGCCGAGAGCAACGGCTACACGCCCGAGCAGTCCAGCGATCTCTACATCACCGACGGCTCGATCGACGACTGGCTGTGGGGCGACCAGAAGATCTTCGCCTACACCTTCGAGATGTACCCGGCCTCCGGCAACGGCGGGTTCTATCCGCGGGACTCGGTGATCCCGAAGGAGACCGCCCGCAACCGTGAGGCGGTGCTGCAACTGCTGGAGACCGCGGACTGCGTGTACCGCGCGATCGGCAAGGAAGAGCAGTACTGCAAGAAGAGCTGACCCGCAGCCGAGCGCCCCGGCCCCCGCTGCGGGGACCGGGGCGCCGGTGTGCGACTCGGGCCGTCCGTGCGCTAGACGACCAGGCTGACCAGAGCCGCCACCACGAACCCGGCGACCGAGAGCACCGACTCCAGCACGGTCCAGGACTTCAGGGTGTCGCGCTCGGAGATGCCGAAGTACTTCGACACCATCCAGAACCCGCCGTCGTTCACGTGCGAGGCGAAGATCGAACCGGCCGAGATCGCCATGATGACCAGCGCCAGGTGGGGCTGCGACATGCCCTGGCCCTCGACGAGCGGGAGCACGATTCCGGCCGTGGTGACGATGGCGACCGTCGCCGAGCCCTGGGCGACCCGCAGCACGAGCGAGAGCAGGTACGCCAGAACGATCACCGGCAGACCGACGTCGTGGAAGGTGTCGGACAGCGCGGTGGCGACACCGCTGCCCTTCAGCACGGCGCCGAAGATACCGCCGGCGCCGACCACCAGCAGGATGTTGCCGACCGGCTTGAGGGAGGCGGTGGAGACCCGCTCCAGGGACTGCCGGGACCAGCCGCGCCGGGTGCCCAGCAGGTAGTACGACATCAGCAGGGCGATCGTCAGGGCGACGAAGGGGTGCCCGAAGAATTCGATGACCGAGCGGAGGGTGGAGGGCTCCAGGGCGATGGAGGAGAAGGTCGCCAGGAGGATGAGGAGCAGCGGGGTACCGATGATCGTCAGCACGGTGCCGAGCGGCGCCGGCTTCTCGTGGGGCACGACGCCGGACGCCTCCTGCTCCGCGGCGACGGCCGCGCGGGCCTCGTCGGCCGCCTCGACCATGTCCTGCGGGACCTCGACGAAGATGCGCTTGCCGATCCAGGCGGCGTACGCCCAGGCCGCGAGCACGGCGGGGATACCGCAGATGATGCCCATCAGGATGACCCAGCCCAGGTCGACCTTGAAGAGCCCGGCGGCGGCGACAGGACCGGGGTGCGGCGGCAGGAAGGCGTGCGTCATCGACAGGCCCGCCAGCAGCGGCATGCAGTAGAGCAGGATCGACTTGCCCGAGCGCTTGGCGGCGGCGTAGACGATCGGCGCGAGGACGAAGATGCCGACGTCGAAGAAGACCGGGATGCCGAAGATCAGGCCGGTCAGGCCCATCGCGAGCGGGGCGCGCTTCTCACCGAACAGCCGCAGGAGCCGGCCCGAGAGCATCTCCGCGCCCCCGGAGACCTCCAGGATCGCGCCGAGCATGGTGCCCAGACCGATGATGATGGCGACGTGGCCGAGGATGCCGCCCATACCGGTCTCGAGCATCGAGACGACGTCGGACTTCTGGACGGTGCCGAAGAGTTCGGTGACCGACAGGCCGGCGCTCAGACCGACCGCGATGGAGACGCTCAGCAGAGCCACGAACGGCTGCAGCCGGACCTTGATGATGAGGAACAGCAGCAGAACGATGCCGAGAGCGGCGACCGTCAGCAGTCCCGCGGTGCCCGGTATCAAGGCGAGCAGGCCACCGGTGTGCGGGGGTGGCGGCGCGGCGGGGGCCGCGGCAGCAAGGTACATGGGGTGACTCCGTTGTCAGGCAGGGGGTTTCCAGGCAGGGGGGACCGCGGCAGGGCGCCCCGTCGGTACGGGGCGCCGTGCCGTGCGGCGGTTGACGCGGGTGCGGTGGTGCTAACGGCAGGCCGAGCAAGGGGTTCGGTGCCTCAGCTCAGGACCGCGAGGGCGTCGATCTCGATGAGCAGCCCCTTGGGCAGCCCGACGTACACGGTGGTGCGCGCCGAGGCGGGGGCCTTGAGGCCCTGCTCCTCGAAGTACGCGTTGTAGATCTCGTTCATCTCGGCGAAGTGGTCCACGTCCGTGAGGTAGACGCGCATCATCATCACGTCGTCCCAGGTGGCGCCGCCCTCTTCGAGGATCGCCTTGACGTTGGCGAAGGTCTGGAGGGTCTGCTCGCGCAGGGTCGGGCCCGCGGGGGTGGGGGCCTTGCCCTCCTCGGCGGGGAGGAACCCGACCTGGCCCGCGACCTGAAGGATGTTGCCCTTCTTGACGCCGTGCGAGAACTTCGCCGGCGGGGTCGTGTGGGTGGCCGGGGTGAGCGCGGTCTTGTCGGTCATGTGGTTCAGGCTTCCTTTACGGGGCCGGCTGTGGGCTGCGGGATTGCGGTTCCGGAGTACTCCCGGCTGATGGTGTCGGCGGTGCGCCGTACCAGCGGGAGCAGGGTGAGGAGTTCATCGGCGGTGACGACGACATTCGGCGCGGAGACCGACATGGCGGCGACCAGGCGTCCGTCCGCACCGCGGATCGGGGCCCCGATGCAGTTGATGGACTCCTCGTGGCCACCGAGGTCGGTGGCCCATCCCTGTTCGCGGACCTTGGCCAGTTCGGCCAGGAAGGCCGTGGCGTGGGGCGTCGAACGGGACGTGTAGAGGGGGTAGTCGAGCTTTTCCGCGAGGGCGCGGCGCTCGGCTTCCGGCAGGTCGGCGAGGAGCAGTTTGGCCACCGCGGCGACGGTTATCGCCACCGGCTTGCCGATCCGTGAGTACATCCGGACCGGGTAGCGGCTCTCGACCTTGTCGATGTAGAGGACTTCGTTCTCCTCGTAGACCGCGAGGTGGACGGTGTGTCCGCATTTCTCGTTGAGGGCGACGAGGTGGGGGTGGGCGATCTCGCGGACGTCGAGGTTCTCGACGGCCTCCTGGGCCAGGGCGAAGAGCCGCGCGCCCAGACGGTAGCGCTGGTCGGGCTGACGGTAGACCATGCCGTGCTCGTGGAGCGTACGCAAGAGGCGCAGTGCGGTGGATTTGTGGACGCCGAGCCGGACCGAGACCTGTTCGAGGTTGGCCGGGCCCTCCGCGAGCAGCGGAAGGATGCTCAGCGCGCGATCGACTGTCTGACTCATGCTCGAACCTCGCTCCGCGCGCCCCGCTGTGCCTCCGGGGCGTGCTGTGTGATGGCTCTCTCGCTGCGTACGTTCACTGTGCCGGTACCTCCACCCGTGCGGTGCGCAACCCCTCTGTCGTCCAACCGGGGCCGAGTCGCAGTGTGCCCCAGTCGGCGGGCGGGAGGTCGGCGAGACGGTCGGCGAGGGCCCGGGTGGGCGGCGTGCCGAGGTCGCCGGGGACGGTGAGGGAGGCGGCGGCCATGAGGTGGCCGTGCCGGATCCGGGCGAAGACGGGCAGCTCCCGGAGGGTGGCGGAGAGGAATCCGGCGGCGAAGGCATCGCCCGCGCCGACCGGGGCGACGACGTCCACGGCCAGGGCGGGGGCGAAGGTGACGGTGTCCGTTCCGTCCGGCTGCCGGGTGTGGACGGTGGCGCCCTGGGAGCCCTGCTTGACGACGAGCGTCGCGGGCTCGGGGAGGGCCGCGCGGATCGCGTCGGGGCCGTGCAGGTCCCAGGCCGCCTCGGCCTCGTCCTCGCCGACGAAGACGAGGTCACAGCCCCGGGCGAGGTCGAGCAGGATCTCCGGGCCCTGGGCGGGGTCGCGCCAGAGTCCGACGCGGTAGTTGACGTCGAAGGAGACGAGGGGGCGGCCCGGGGTACGCCGGGTGAGGGTGCGCAGCACGTCGAGGCAGCTGTCGGAGAGGGCGGCGGTGATGCCGGTGAGGTGCAGGATGCGCGTGTCGTGCAGGGCGCTGCCGTCGAGCAGGCCGGGGCTCATGGCGGAGGCGGCGGACCCGGCGCGGTAGTAGAGGACTTCGGCGCGGTCGGGCGTCTCGCCGTCGACGCCGGTGGCGCGCTCGCCGGCGGTGCGGAAGTAGATGCCGGTGGGGCGCAGCGGGTCGCGCTGGACGGCGGAGACATCGACGCCGCAGTCGGCGATGGCCCCGACGAGGTGGTCGCCGAAGCCGTCGTCGCCGACGCGGGAGATCCAGCGGGCGGTGTGGCCAGTGCGGGCCAGCGCGCAGGCGACGTTGGACTCGGCACCGCCGATGGCGCGGTCGAAGGCCGGTACGTCGGCGAGCCGCCCCGGGAGAGTGGGCAGGAAGGTGACCATGGACTCGCCGAGACAGACGACGTCGACGCCCGGGCAGACGGTGTCGCCGGCATTCGAGGACCTGGTCACGATCGGTTGCGCTCCTTCGGTGTGCCTGGGGCGGGCCGGCGGACGGAACCGGTCCGTCGCCTTGCCCGAGGGGCCTGCGGGCGGGCCCGCCGTTCCGGTCCATCGGCGTTGCGCCCCCTGCTGCTTCGCAGGTTTCTCACCATTGACCCGGTGATGGCTCGGATGTTAGACAGCTGTAAGCGATATGCGCAATGGGTGTTGCAGAGGATGCAACAAGATCTTGAGGAGGCCCCATGGCCGGCGAGCGGCTCGCGAAGGGACTCAAGCAACTCGCGGAGGAACGCGTCGACCACCGCTTCAAGGCACTTCCCCCGGATGCCGAGGGCCTGGCCGTCGGCGAGCTGGCCGCCGAGCGCAGGAATCTCTTCCGCGACGGCTTCACCACGCCGGTCCTCGCCCTCTCCGCCGAGTCGGTCGAGCACAACCTGGCCCTCATGGAGACGTACGCCACCCGGCACGGACTGGCCTTCGCCCCGCACGGCAAGACCTGCATGGCGCCGCAGCTCTTCGCCCGCCAGCTGGAGCACGGCGCCTGGGGCATCACCGCCGCCGTCCCCACCCAGGTCCGGGTCTACCGCGCCTACGGCATCCAGCGGATCTTCCTGGCCAACGAGATCGTCGACGCCGCCGCGCTGCGCTGGCTCTCCCGCGAGCTGGACGCCGATCCGGACTTCCGCTTCATCGCCTACGTCGACTCACTGCGCGGCATCGAGCTGATGGACACCGCCCTGCGCGAGGCCGGCGCCTCCCGTCCCGTGGACGTCGTCATCGAGCTGGGCGCCGGTGAGGGCGCCAGGACCGGTGTGCGCACCGAGACCGAATGCTTCGAACTCGCCGACGCCATCGCCGGCGTGGACACCCTGCGCCTGGTCGGCGTCGCCGGCTACGAAGGCGAGGTGCCGGAGGCCACACCCGAGCGGGTCACCGCCTGGCTGCGCCGGCTGGTCGCCCTGGCCGTGGACTTCGACAAGGCCGGCCGGTTCGCCGACCTCGACCAGATCGTCGTCAGCGCGGGTGGCAGCGCCTGGTTCGACGCGGTCGCCGAGGTCTTCGCCGAGATCCCCGAACTGTCCGCCCCGGCACTGAAGCTGCTGCGTTCGGGCGCGTACGTCTCGCACGACGACGGCCACTACGAGCACGTGACGCCCTTCAACCGCGTCCCGGAGGAGGGCACCCTGCAGCCCGCCTTCCGCCTGTGGGCACAGGTCGTCTCCCGCCCCACCCCCCAGCAGGCGTTCCTCAACGCCGGCAAGCGCGACGCGGCGTACGACCTGCACCTGCCCAAGGCCCAGGTCGTACGGTCCGGCCGGGACGGCACGCTGCGGGCGGCGGACGGCGTCACCGTCACCGGCCTGTCCGACCAGCACGCGTGGGTCGCCACCGAACACGCCGGCGACCTGGAGGTCGGCGACTGGGTCGGGCTGGGCCTCTCGCACCCCTGCACCTCCTTCGACAAGTGGCAGCTGATCCCGCTGGTCGAGCAGGACGGCACGGTCACCGACTTCGTGCGCACCTTCTTCTGACACCGGCTCCGGTCCTCGCCCGGCGGCCCGCCACGGGCCGCCGGGCGAGGGAGTGACCCGAGAACACCCCAGCAAGCCCGAGAAAGGCCCCCACCCATGGACACCGTGCTCCGCGACGTACGCGTCATCGACGGGTCCGGCGGTCCGTCCTACCGCGCCGATGTGGCCCTGGCCGACGGCCGGATCGCCGAGATCCACCGCGAGACGGACAGCGGCCCGCGCCCCACCGCGGCCCGCACGGTGGAGGGCCACGGCCTCGCCCTCTCCCCCGGCTTCATCGACATGCACGCGCACAGCGACCTCGCGCTGCTCCGCGACCCGGGCCACGAGGCGAAGGCCGCCCAAGGCGTCACCCTCGAAGTCATCGGCCAGGACGGCCTGTCGTACGCGCCGGTCGACGACCGCACGCTCGCCGAGGTCCGCGCCCAGATCACCGGCTGGAACGGCGGCGGGCCCGGCAGCACCGACATCGACTTCAGCTGGCGCACCGTCGGGGAGTACCTCGACCGCCTCGACCACGGCTTCGACGGCAACGGCATCGCCGTCAACGCCGCCTACCTCATCCCGCAGGGCACCGTCAGGATGCTCACCCTCGGCTGGGACGACCGCGAGGCGACCGCCGAGGAGGTCGCGCGGATGAAGCAGTTGGTCGCCGAGGGGCTGGAGCAGGGCGCCGTGGGCCTCTCCTCGGGCCTGACGTACACCCCGGGCATGTACGCGTCGGATGCCGAACTGACCGAACTGTGCCGGGTGGTGGCCCGCTACGAGGGCTACTACTGCCCGCACCACCGCTCCTACGGCGCGGGCGCCCTCCAGGCGTACGAGGAAATGGTCGACCTCACGCGGGAGGCCGGCTGCGCACTGCATCTGGCGCACGCCACCATGAACTTCGGCGTCAACGAGGGCCGCGCCCCGGAGCTGCTGACCCTGCTGGACCGGGCGCTGGACGGCGGCGCGGACATCACCCTGGACACCTACCCCTACACCCCCGGCTGCACGACGCTGGTCGCCATGCTGCCGAGCTGGGCGAGCGAGGGCGGCCCGGGGGCGATCCTGGCCCGCCTCCGGGACGACGCCACCGCCGAACGCCTCCGGCACGTCATGGAGGTGGAGGGCGCGGACGGCTGCCACGGTGTCCCGATCGAGTGGGACAAGATCGAGATCTCCGGCGTCAGCGACCCGGCCCTGGCCGGCTACGTCGGCCGGACCGTGGCCCGCAGCGCCGCCGAACGTGGCGAGGAGCCCTGGGTCACCGCCCGCCGGATCATGATCGAGGACCGGCTCGGCTCGACCATCCTCCAGCACGTCGGCCACGAGGAGAACGTCCGGCAGATCATGCGGCACCGCGTGCACACCGGCGGCAGCGACGGCATCCTCCAGGGCGACAAGCCGCACCCGCGCGCCTACGGCACGTTCCCCCAGTACCTCGGCAAGTACGTCCGCGAGGAGGGCGTGCTCGCCCTGGAGGAGTGCGTCGCGCACCTCACCTCGCGCCCCGCGGCCCGCCTGCGGCTGCCCGACCGCGGCCTGGTCCGCGAGGGCTACCGCGCCGACCTGGTCCTCTTCGACCCGGACACGGTCGCCGCCGAGTCGACCTTCGAGGTCCCGCGCACCCTGCCGACCGGCATCCCGCACGTCCTGATCGACGGCCGTTTCGTGATGGCGGACGGCAAGCGGACGGACGTGCTCGCGGGGCGGTCGGTGCGGCGGACGGCCTAGGTTGTGTCGGCGGTCGGCGGGGACACCGGGTCGGAGGTCGGCTCGGGCGTCCGGGCCGCCGGCGGTGGCGGCGCGCCGGCAGGAACGGTGGGGACGCGGGCGTGCTCCTGGAGGACGGCCAGCACCAGGTCGTGCAGCGTCTGCTCGTTATTGGTGAGCCCGGCCCCGAGCGCCGCCGCCCGCTCCTCCCGCTCCGGACTCTGCCGGATGGTGTAGAAGATCACTGGCCCGTCGTAGGTGCCCTCTTCCTTCAGCCGTTCCACCATCGCGAAGCCCGCGGACCGGTCCCGGCCCCTGCTGATGTCCGAGATCAGCAGGTCGGGCCTGCGGTGTCGAACGGCCGTGGCGGCGGCGCTGCTCTTCGCCTCGTGCCGCACCTGCACCCCGAGTGCCTCCAGCACCTCCCGCGCCGCGGCCTTGCGCTCCGGCTGGTCGTCGACCCACAGGACGTCCAACGACGGCCTGGCGTACGCGGGCTGCGCCCCGTACCCGAGCTGCTGGGCGTACCCGGGCGGGGTGTCGTATCCGGGCTGCTGGGTGTACCACCCCTGCGACGCGTAGCCGTCCTGCGGCTCGTAGGACTGCGGGCGCCGCTCCCGCAGGGGCGTGGGCACCTGCCGGTAGGAGGCCGGCTGGGGGTTCTGCTGCGCGGGCGGCGTCCCGTACCCCGCCGGAGCCTGCTGCCCGGCCGGTTGCGGCTGGGCCGGCTGCGTCACCGGCGCCTGGGTCACCCCCGACGGGCCGTCCCAGGGCCAGGCGAGCGGCGGGCCGGACCCCATGCCGGCGCCGTCCGGGTGCGGCAGCGGCAGACCGCGCCACAGCGGCTCCCACTCCCGCGACATACGGGTGGGCTCGGCGGCGGAGCCCAGCGGGCCCTCGCGCAGCCTGGTCAGCAGCACTACCGCGTCGGGGCGTGCGGTCAGCTCGTCGACGAGTGAGGTGAACGCCGGGTTGATCACCAAGTCGGGGAACTCATTGGGCAGTTGACGCTCCAGCGCCGCCAGCACCACCTCTCCGGTGGTGTCGAGCAGTTCCGGCAGCCCCATGTCGTAGGAGGCGAGGAAGTCCCGCGCCTCCGCCAGCTCCTCGGCGGACAGCGCGCCCGCGGGCGCGAGCAGCGTCCGCCGGACCTCGCGGTAGCGACGGAACTCCTTCACCACATCGCCGTCGATGGTGCCGGACGGCCCGGTCATCATCCGGTAGAAGTCGGGATAGAAGTACTGGAGCAGCAGGGTCCTGATCACCGCGCCGGGCCCGAAGTCCCGCCAGACCGGGTTCAGGGTGGCCTCCAGCACGAAGCCGTTCATCAGGCGCTTGATGCGCCGGGGGTTGCGGCCCGAGCGCTGGGCCAGCAGGTCCACCAGCGCGTCGTCGAGCAGCGGTTCCACGCCCGCGGTCCGCGCGCACCAGCGGATGTAGTCCTTGACGCCCTGGCCGTCGGCGGCCGGAATCCGGTAGCTGGTCTGGAAGATCTTCTCCATGAACGCGGAACCGGCGGGCGAGAGGTCCCGCAGCAGCCCGTTCGGCCCCAGCGCCGACCGGTCGCAGCCCACGACGAACGCCAGGCCCGGCACGTCCAGATAGACCTTCACCGCTTCGCAGACCGCCAGGACCGTCTCCTCCGAGCAGCGGTCGAGGTCGTCGATGAAGACCACCAGCAGCCGGCGCGGCCGGAAGTCGTCGGTCTCGGCCCACTCCTGCACCAGGTCACCGATCGCGCCGCGCATCTCGTTGCGGGCCTGGGAGTTGACCGACAGGCTCTTCCACAGCTCGTCGACCAGGCCGGCCACGCCGAGCGGGCCGGCCGCGACGGTCATCAGGGCGCGCAGCACCCGCAGCAGGGCCCGCCGCTCGGAGACCCGCTGGAGGCCGCGCCGCAGCACCCGCCGGTCGAACCGCATCAGGACGGACTTGATCAGCCCTTCCAGCGCGTCGGCGCCGGTCGAGGTCCAGGCGTTGTACCAGACGGTGTGCACCTCGGGCGCGTGCGCCAGCTCGGCGTCGACCAGCCGCATCAGGCTGCTCTTGCCCATGCCCCAGCCGGCGTCGACGGCGAGGGTGAAGGGGGTCGAGGCGCGGGAGGCGACCAGCAGACCGGCGAGTTGGCGGGCGGCCCGGCCGGCGCCGAGCAGGTCCGCGCCGGGTTCGGCCACCGGCTCGTCGTTGAGCAGGGCGAACGGCCCGTGCGGGGAGGCAGGTGGCGCGGGCCGGGGTAAGCCGGTCGGCTCGAAACCGCCGGTCACATCCGGTGTCGGCATCGGCGTCCGCACACCGCCCGGCTCGGGTCCGGGCCCCGAGGGAGGAGTGGCCATCGTGTGCCCCCGATGTGGTCAGGTCGTCGGTGGTGTCAGGGCGCGGTCCCGGGCTCCGGCTCCGGCTCCGGCTCCGGCTCCGGCTCCGGCTCCGGCTCCGGCTGGATCTTGATCGCCCGGTCGCCCGGAGCGTACCGCCGCGTCGCTCCCGCCCGCCCGGCTCCCACGAAATCAGCGCCCCGGACGGGACACCCCCCGGGCTCTCGCACCCCCCGACGCACCCTCCCGTCACGCGGCGTGAGGAACCGCACACCGTGCGCCGACCAGGGTGGGGAAAAACACCGAGCGGCCTCCGATACGCGGCCGTAAGGTGGCGGACATGCAGGTGATCCAGTCAACGAAGCTCGCCAACGTCTGCTACGAAATCCGTGGCCCGGTGCTTGAGGAGGCCATGCGGCTGGAGGCGGCGGGTCATCGCATCCTCAAGCTGAACACCGGCAATCCGGCGGCGTTCGGCTTCGAGTGCCCGCCCGAGATCCTGGAGGACGTCCTCCGCTCGGTCGGCACCGCCCACGGCTACGGCGACGCCAAGGGGCTGCTCTCGGCCCGCCGCGCGGTGATGCAGCACTACCAGACCAGGGGCATCGAGCTCTCGGTCGACGACATCTATCTCGGCAACGGCGTCTCCGAGCTGATCCAGATGTCGATGCAGGCACTGCTGGACGACGGCGACGAGGTACTCGTACCGGCCCCGGACTACCCGCTGTGGACGGCCTCGGTGTCGCTCTCCGGCGGTACGGCCGTGCACTACCGCTGCGACGAGCAGGCGGACTGGATGCCGGACCTCGCCGACATCGAGCGCAAGGTCACCGACCGCACCAAGGCCATCGTCGTCATCAACCCGAACAACCCCACGGGCGCCGTATACGACGACACCCTGCTGCAGGGCATCGCGGAGATCGCCCGCCGCCACAACCTGATCGTCTGCGCCGACGAGATCTACGACAAGATCCTCTACGACGGCGTCACGCACACCCCGTTCGCCTCGCTCGCCCCGGATCTGCTGACCCTGACCTTCAACGGGCTGTCCAAGTCCTACCGGGTCGCCGGCTACCGCAGCGGCTGGCTGGCGGTCTGCGGCCCGAAGGCGCACGCCACCTCGTACATCGAGGGCCTGACGATCCTCGCCAACATGCGGCTGTGCGCCAACATGCCGGCCCAGCACGCCGTCGCCACCGCACTCGGCGGCCGGCAGTCGATCAACGATCTGGTGCTGCCCGGTGGGCGGCTGCTGGAGCAGCGCGACGCCGCCTACGAGCTGCTCACCCAGATCCCCGGGATCACCTGCGTCAAGCCCAAGGGCGCGCTGTACGCCTTCCCGCGGCTCGACCCCAAGGTCTACAAGGTCAAGGACGACCGGCAGATGGTCCTGGACCTGCTGCGGGCCGAGAAGATCATGATCGTGCACGGCACCGGCTTCAACTGGCCGGAGCCCGATCACTTCCGCCTGGTCACCCTCCCCAACAAGGACGATCTGACCGACGCCGTCACCCGGATCGGCTCCTTCCTCGACGGTTACGGACAGTACTGACGCGGAGCAAGTTCTTGTACGACCCACAACTTTAGACAGAGTCTAAGCTAGGATGGTCTCCTAGACTTTCTTCAGGAGGCCGTCCCATGTACGAACCGATCCGCAACAAGTCGGTCCACAGCATGGCCGGTGACCCGGACTTCCCGCACCGCTCCCGCGAGGAGGAGCTGGACATCCGGCTGGCCGGACATCTGACCGCGCTGCTCACCGTCACCGACGAACTGCACGCGCTGGCCCCGCGCGCCGGCGGCGCGCTCGACGCCGCCGAGCTGACCGCGGCCGCCGACCGTATCGTCGAGCAGGTCGCCCGTCTCAGCGGCGGGCACCACCCGCTGCGCGCCGAACCTTCCGGCGGCGATCCGTCCCGCATCCCGGCGCTGCACCAGCGCGCCCGCATGCTCGCGGGGAACGCCCTGTCGGTGGCCACCTCCCGGCACGACACCGCGGCGATGGCCCTGACGAACGAGCGCCTGGAGGCGCACACCACGGCGCTCCCGGATCTCGCCACCGCCTGACAGCGGCGGTCCGGCGCACCGCGCCGACCGGTCCGGTACGCGATCCGCGCCCACCACACGCGCCGGGGCCCCGCACCAAGTGCGGGGCCCCGGACGGATGTTGAGCGGAGCGATGACTAGCCGAGGCGCTGGACCAGCGCGCGGTACTCGTCCCACAGCTCCTTCGGCGTGTGGTCACCGAAGGTGTTGAGGTGCTCGGGGATCAGCGCCGCCTCCTCGCGCCACACGTCCTTGTCGACGGTGAGCAGGAAGTCCAGGTCGGCCTCGTCCAGGTCCAGGCCGTCGGTGTCCAGCGAGCCCTTCGCCGGGAGCACGCCGATGGGCGTCTCGACACCCTCGGCCGTGCCCTCCAGCCGCTCGACGATCCACTTGAGCACCCGGCTGTTCTCGCCGAAGCCCGGCCACACGAAGCGGCCCTTGTCGTCCTTGCGGAACCAGTTGACGTAGTAGATCTTCGGCAGCCGGTCCTCGGCCCCCGCGCGCGCGGCGTCCTGCCCGACCTTGACCCAGTGGCCCATGTAGTCGCCCATGTTGTAGCCGCAGAACGGCAGCATGGCGAACGGGTCGCGGCGCAGCTCGCCGACCTTGCCCTCGGCCGCGGCGGTCTTCTCGCTGGCGACGTTGGCGCCGAGGAAGACGCCGTGCTGCCAGGTGAGCGACTCGGTCACCAGCGGCACCGCGCTGGCGCGGCGGCCGCCGAAGAGGATCGCCGAGATCGGCACGCCCTTGGGGTCCTCCCACTCGGGCGCGATGATCGGGCACTGGCCGGCCGGGACGGTGAAGCGGGCGTTGGGGTGGGCCGCCGGCGTCTTCGATGCCGGGGTCCAGTCGTTGCCCTTCCAGTCCGTGAGATGGGCGGGCAGTTCCTCGGTCATGCCCTCCCACCAGACGTCGCCGTCGTCGGTGAGCGCGACGTTGGTGAAGACGGAGTTGCCCCACAGCGTCTTCATGGCGTTGGCGTTGGTGTGCTCGCCGGTGCCGGGCGCGACGCCGAAGAAGCCGGCCTCGGGGTTGATGGCGTAGAGGCGGCCGTCCTCACCGAAGCGCATCCAGGCGATGTCGTCGCCGATGGTCTCGACCGTCCAGCCGGAGATCGTGGGCTCCAACATCGCGAGGTTGGTCTTGCCACAGGCGCTCGGGAAGGCGGCGGCGACGTACTTGGCCTCACCCTGCGGCGGGGTGAGCTTGAGGATCAGCATGTGCTCGGCGAGCCAGCCCTCGTCACGCGCCATGACGGAGGCGATGCGCAGCGCGTAGCACTTCTTGCCGAGCAGGGCGTTGCCGCCGTAGCCGGAGCCGAAGGACCAGATCTCGCGGGCCTCGGGGAAGTGCGAGATGTACTTGGTGGAGTTGCACGGCCACGGCACGTCGGCCTCGCCCTCGGCCAGTGGCGCACCGAGGGTGTGCACGGCCTTGACGAAGAAGCCGTCCTCGCCGAGCTCGTCGAGGACCGGCTGCCCCATGCGCGTCATGGTGCGCATCGAGACGGCGACGTACGCGGAGTCGGTGATCTCCACGCCGATGGCGGAGAGGTCGGAGCCCAGGGGGCCCATACAGAACGGGACGACATACATCGTCCGGCCGCGCATCGAGCCGCGGAAGACGCCCTGCTCACCGGTGAAGATCTCCCGCATCTCGGCGGGGGCCTTCCAGTGGTTCGTCGGGCCGGCGTCCTCCTCCTTCTCGGAGCAGATGAAGGTGCGGTCCTCGACCCGCGCGACGTCCGTGGGGTCGGAGGCGGCGTAGTACGAGTTGGGTCGCTTGATCGGGTCGAGCTTCTGGAACGTGCCCTTGTCGACGAGCTCCTCGGCCAGCCGCTCGTACTCCGCCTCCGAGCCGTCGCACCAGACGACCCGGTCGGGCCGGGTGATCGCTGCGATCTCGTCGACCCAGGCGATGAGGCCCTGGTGACGGGTCGGGAGGGCGCCCCCGGCGGGTTTGTCGGAGGGCTGGGCTGAGGGAGCCGCGTTGTCGCGCGCCACGATCGCTCCTAGATGAGGGGTATGGACGGATAGCTGCCCGGTTTGACGCGGGATGGATCCGCTTATCTGGAAATGTCTGCCCCTTGGGGGCCGCGACCCGGATGCTTCGTGACCGCTCATCCGGTGCCGACCGCACTCATTTGATCATCCGACCCTGAGCGAGTTCTGTCCAGAGGGCGCTTTCGTGACCGTCACCACTTCAGGACGAATCCGTAACTTACGGTGGCGTAGATAGCATTGCCGCCATGACTTCCGCGCCCGACGCCACCGAGAGCGACTCTTCCCGCGTGCCTCACACGGCAGAAGCGGTCGCCGCGGTCACCGCGGCCGCCGCGCCGCTCAAACCGAAACTGCGCGGCTGGCTGCACGCCGGAATGTTCCCCGCGGTGCTGCTCGCCGGCATCGCCCTCACCGCACTCGCCGACAGCACCCGCGGCCGCCTGGCCTGCGCCATCTTCGCGCTCACCGCGTGCCTGCTGTTCGGCACCAGCGCCCTCTACCACCGGGGCAATTGGGGCCCGCGGGCCGACGGCGTGCTGCGCCGCCTCGACCACGCCAACATCTTCCTGATCATCGCGGGCACCTACACGCCGCTCACGGTGCTCCTCGTGCCCGGCACCAGTGGCCAGACGCTGCTGTGGTCGGTCTGGGGGGCCGCACTGGGCGGCATCATCTTCCGCGTCTTCTGGGTCGGCGCACCGCGGTGGCTCTACACCCCCTGCTACATCGCCATGGGCTGGGCCGCCGTCTTCTTCCTCCCCGACTTCCTGCACGCGGGCGGAGTCGCCGTACTGGTACTCGTCATCGTCGGCGGACTGCTCTACAGCGCGGGCGGCGTGATCTACGGACTCAAGCGCCCCAACCCCTCACCGCAGTGGTTCGGCTTCCACGAGGTCTTCCACTCCCTGACGCTCGCGGCCTTCGCGGTCCACTACATCGGCATCTCCCTGGTGGCGTATTCGCGCGGCTGAGCCCGCCCGGCCCCGGGCCGGTTCCCCTCTCGCGCGCCACCGTGGCCGCGGCCACGTGGCCGCGGCCACGCGCCGTATCAAGGCCACCGAGAGGGCCGACGCCACGGCGAAAACCAGACCCACGGCGCCGAACGCGAAACCGTCGCCACGCCACGCGACAGCGAGCACGAAAACCACGAGAACCCCAGGTCGCATAGCCTGCCCCACCTCCCCGATCACCCTGTGTCACGGGCAACTCGTCGCAGCGTGACACACGCCACTGACAAGCCGGGTTTTGTGGGCCGGCGCGATGCGGGCAGCCGCCTACGGGAGCGCAACACCAGGCACGGCAGGAGAGTTGTGGGCCGAGGGCGGCTGGACCACCCGCCTCGACGACCTCCCCCCACCGGGCGAGGGAGGCCCCGGCGCGTGGACTCACCGTGTGAGGCGCGCGGCGGGCCGGGCTCCGGGCGCCTCCGGAGGCGCTTCCGGCCGCGGCGGCCCACGGACACGCGCCGTGGAGAGGGCCGAGGCGGCTGCCCTGGAGCGGCGCGCCCGGCCGGCCACCACGCACGGCGGCGGACGCGCACGAACCGCGCGCCACCCAGGTGGCCCCCTCTCTCAGGGCCTCAGGCGCCCCGCTCTCAGGGCCGCAGGCGCTCCGCCAGTTCCGCCGGGTCGGTCGTGGGCCGCTCGCAGGTGAAGTGGCGGCACACGTACGCGGCCGGCCGGCCATCCACCAAGGGGCGGTCCATCAGCAGCGGTACCTGGCCGGCGTCGTCCGAGCCTGGTTCGCCGAGGGCGACGACCGCACCGGGTGCGGTACCCAGCAGGGCGGCGCGGTGCAGCGCGCCGGTGGCCGGGTCGTCCGGGGCCCCGACGACGGCGACCTCCCACGGTCCGTCCAGCGCCGCCTCGGCGACGGCCAGTCCCCAGCCGATGAAGCGGGGGGCCCGGCCGCTGAGCGCCGTGACGATGCCCAGGGCCTTCTCCGCGGCGTCCCGGTGGAGGGCGCTGCCGGTCAGGGCGGCGTACGACAGAAGGGCGCCGGCCGCCGCCGTCCAGCCCGAGGGCGTGGCGTTGTCGGTCGGGTCCTGGGGACGGCGGATCAGGGCCTCGGCGTCGGCGGCGGTGTCGTAGAGCGCACCGTCCTCGGCGGTGAACTGGACGAGCACGGTGTCAAGGAAGAAGCCCGCGAAGTCCACCCAGACGCCCTCCCCGGTGACCGAGGCCAGCGCCAGGAAGCCTTCGGCGACGTTCGCGTAGTCCTCCAGGACTCCGGAGTTGGCGCCGGGCGCGCCGTCGCGGGAGGTGCGGTGCAGCCGGGCCTGCCAGTCCATGTGGACCCGGACCAGGAGGTCGGCCGCGTCGGTGGCCGCCTGGATCAGGTCCGGGCGGCCGAAGTAGGCGCCGGTCTCGGCGAGGGCTGCGATGGCCAGCCCGTTCCAGGAAGCGACGATCTTGTCGTCGCGGCCCGGGCGCTCCCGCTCCTCCCGCGCCTTCAGCAGCCGGCGCTTGACGGACAGCAGCCGTTCGTCGTCCACCGGGCCATCGGTTTCGGGGAGTTGGAGGACGGAGGCGCCCTCCTCGAAGGTGCCCTCCTCGGTGACGCCGAACGCTTCGGCGGCGAATTCCGCGTCCTTGTCACCGAGCACCGCGCGCAGCTGCTCCGGCGTCCAGACGTAGTACGCGCCCTCGACGTGCTTGCCCGTGCCGTCGTCGCTGTCCGCGTCCAGCGCGGAGGCGAAGCCGCCCTGCTCGGTGCGCAGCTCGCGGACCATGAATTCGGCGGTCTCGATCGCGACGCGGCGGGCCAGGTCGGAGCCGTCGGCCCGCCAGAGGTGGGCGTAGGTCCGGCACAGCAGGGCGTTGTCGTAGAGCATCTTCTCGAAGTGCGGCACGGTCCACGTCGCGTCCACGGCGTAGCGGGCGAAGCCCCCGCCGAGCTGGTCGTAGATGCCGCCACGCGCCATCGCCCCGCCGGTGGCCTGCACCATCTCCAGGGCCGCTTCGGAGCCGGTCCGCGCATGGTGGCGGAGCAGGAATTCCAGCGCCATGGACGGCGGGAACTTGGGCGCGCCGCCGAATCCGCCGCGCGCCGCGTCGAATTCGCGGGTCAGGCCCATCAGGGCGGCGTGCAGGTCCTGCGGGGCGGGCAGCCGCTGGTCGCCCGCGGGCAGCGTCGCCGACAGCGAGCGCCCCGCCAGGTCGGCCACGATCCGGGCGGCGACCTCACCGACCTCTTCGCGACGGTCCGCCCAGGCGCTGCGCACACCCTCCAGGACCTGCCCGAAGGAGGGCATGCCGTGGCGGGGCTCGGGCGGGAAGTACGTACCGAAGTAGAAGGGCTCGGCATCGGGGGTGAGGAAGACGGTCATGGGCCAGCCGCCCTGCCCGGTCGCGGCCTGAACGGCCTCCATGTAGACGGCGTCGACGTCCGGCCGCTCCTCGCGGTCGACCTTGACGGACACGAAGTGGTCGTTGAGCAGGGCGGCGGTGGCCGGGTCCTCGAAGCTCTCGTGGGCCATGACATGACACCAGTGGCAGGAGCTGTAGCCGACGCTGAGCAGCACCGGCACGCCGCGCCGCCGCGCCTCTTCGAACGCGTCGGTGGACCACGGCCACCAGTCGACCGGGTTGTCGGCGTGCTGGAGCAGATACGGGGACGTCTCATGGGCCAGGCGGTTCGGCATACGGCCATCCTCTCCCAACCGGGGTCCCGGAGTCGGGAGCGGAGGGAGTTATCCACAGGCCTGCCGTAATTCGCGCGGACGGGGAACACTGTGCGTACGGCGACGATCACCGCCGGGGCGTGCCGCGGGCCCGCGGCCCCCTTCCGGAGCGGGTCGGGCCGTGTGCATGACCACCGGGGGTCAGCGGGAGCACGCTGAGGTCCGGAGACCGCCAAGACTGCTGGAACTGCTGGAACTGCAGGAGGGGGACACACATGCCGGGCTCACTGGCTGTGCTGCGCGACGGCCACCGGGCGGAAGCGGACGGGCTGTTGGCACGGGCCGTCGAGGAAGAGGTGCGGCGTTCGGGCGGCCGGCTCGACGGCGGCACGCTGCTCAGCAGAGCGCGGGCGGCACTGGAGGATCTGGCCGCCACCGCGTCCGAGGAGTACTCCGAGTACGTCCGGGCGCTGGACGAGGCCGCGGCCGGCCACCGGCCGCTGAGCGAGCGGCTCTCGCGCAAGGAGCTGGCCACCCCGGCGGTGGCGACGGCCGTGGCGGCGCTGGCCGCCTTCGGCACGGACCTGGCGTGCGGCACCGGCGCCGGCGCCGCACTGGGCGCGGGCTCCGCCGTGGTGGTGGCAGGGGCCGCCGCCACGGTCGTGAAGCTGACGGCCGGACACTGGCCTGCGGCCCACCGGCAGGCGGGCATGCGGGGGCAGCCCGGCGGCCCGGAGCAGCTGCGGCTCCAGTGGCTGACGGCCTTCGAGGTGCGTGGCGTCCGGCCGTTCCTGGACCAGCAGCGGATGCTGACGGCGGCGACCCGTGGCAGCGGCTCGGCGGCCGCCGGGGGCTCCCCGGGCGGGAAGAAGTCGAGCGCGTGGGGGACGGTCGCCGCGAACGCGGGCCGGGTGGTGCCGCAGTTGCGCGGAACGGACCGTAGCGCGGCGGCCCGCCAGCGGTCCGTACTGGAGCAGTCGTTCTCCCAACTGCCGCGGGCCGACGCCCCGTTCGCCGGGCGTCGGGCCCAGCTGACGCAGATCGCCCAGTGGGTGCACGCGGCCCGTGCGAGCACGGAGACCAGGCCGACGGTGGTGGTGCTGCACGGCGAGCCGGGCTCGGGACGTACGGCGCTGGCCGTGCGGGCCGCCCACCAGCTGCGGGATCAGTTCCGCGGGGCGTGTGTGGTGGATCTGCGCGGCGATACGCCCGGCGAGGTGCCGCTGCCGACGCGGGACGCGCTGTTGCATCTGCTCAACCGGCTGGGCGCGCCGCGCGAGCAACTGCTGTTCCGCGAACGCCCCTCCCAGGAACAGCACGTCAAGCGGCTGACCGACCTCTATCACCAGCATCTGACCGGCCTTCCGGTGACGGTGTTGCTGGACGACGCCTCGGACCCGGAGCAGGTACGGACGCTGGTGCCGGACCGCTCCGACGGCCTGGTGCTCGTCACCTCCCGGACGCAGCTGGAGCTGCCCGAGGACCTCCAGGCATGGGTGCATCACCTGCCGGTGGGCCCGCTGGACGCGGCCGGCACCGAAGAGCTGCTGCGGGCCGCCACCCCGCCGGACGAGGCGGCGGGCGAGGCCGGCCCGTACGACTCACGGGCGATCGACGAGATCTCCGAGCTGTGCGCGGGCCTGCCGCTCGCCCTGCGGGTGGCGGGCTCCTCGCTGGGATCGCGCAGCCCCGCCGCACTGGCCGCGGACCTCGCGGCCCACGGGTCGGTCGCACCGGTCGAACGGGCCCTGGGGCTGCGCTACGCCGACCAGTCGGAGGCGGCCAGGCGGCTGCTGCGACGGCTGGCACTGGTGGGGCATGCCTCGCTGGGCGCCGCGGCCGCGGCGGCGCTGCTGGGCGTCGAGGTCCCGGAGGCGGAGCGGCATCTGTCCACCCTCGCGAAGGCGGGTCTGGTCGAGCATGTGCGCGGCGAGCGCTACCGCCTGCATGCGCTGGTGCACCGCTTCGCGCACGCCCGCCTGGTGGACGAGGAGGAGCCGGGTGAGCGCGGTGCGGCACAGGAGCGGCTGATCCGCGGCTATGCGGAACTGGCCGACTCGGTCATCCGCCTCGTCGACGGCCGTACGTCCACGCGCGCCGACCGCTTCGGTTCGCACGGCTTCACCTCCCTGGACGCCGCCCTGCAGTGGCTGGACGACGAGTCCAGCTTCATCACGGCCGCGCTGCGGCACGCCGACCAGGACGTCGACCAGGCGGCGGTCTCGCATCTGCTCGGCGCCCTGGCCGACTACTGCCTGCTGCGTGGGGATCTGTACCGCCTGGGCGAGCTGAGCGAGCTGACCCGGGCCGTCGGGCAGGGTCTGCTGGTCCGCTCGGTGCAGTGGCGTACGGGCGTCGCGGCCCGCCAGCTGGGCGAGCTGGACACGGCGCGGACGACGCTCTCGTCGGTGGTGGACCTGTATTTCGAGGCGCAGCACCCGGCGGGCGCCGCCCGCGCACTGCGCGACCTGGGGATCACCCTCCAACAGCAGGGCAATCTGACCGAGGCCGCGGCAAAGCTCCGGGAGGCGCTGGACATGCAGTCCGGCGCCGACATGCACGGCGACCGGGCCTGGACGCTGCACGCGCTCGCGGCGGTCGAGCGGGACCGGGCGCGGATCGCCGAGGCGCTGGAGCTGCTGCGCGAGTCGCTGGCGCTGCACGAGGAGAGCGAGAGCGTGCACGGCCAGGCGTGGGCACACTTCCAGCTCGGCCAGGTGTATCTGCGGATGGGCGACGTGCCACGGGCGGAGGCCGCGCTGCACTCCGCGATGGAGCTGTACGGCCGCACCCACGACGAGCGCGGTGAGGCCTGGGCGATGACGCAGCTGGCGCGCGGCCGGCTGGTGGACGGCGATCCGGGGCCGGCCGTCGATCAGCTCCGCCAGGCGCTCCCGCTGCACCACCAGCACGAGGACGCCCGGGGCGAGGCGTGGACGATGTACTACCTCGGCCAGGCCCTGGAGGAGCGCGGCGAGCACGACGCCGCGCTGCGCCAGCTGGAGCGCTCGCGCACGATGTTCAGCCGGATGCAGGACGGCTACGGCCTGGCCTGCGCACGGCACCATTCGGGGCGGGTGACCCGCGATCTGCGCGCGGCGCAGACCGGCTCGCTGCGCAACAGCGGCTTCGCCCGGCAGTTGCTGCAGGACGCCCGCAAGGACTTCCAGCGGATCGGCGTGCCGCACGGCGAGGCATGGTCATGCCTGGAGCTGGTGATCATCGACGCGGGCAACGGCCGCGCGGCCCAGGCTCTGGAGCTGGCCGACGAGGCCGCGCAGATATTCGCCGGCTACGGCGACCGGCGCGGCGAGGACTGGGCGCGCTTCCTGCGCTGCACGCTGCTGCCGTTCGCCTCACCGGGCGGTTCCGTGGTGGGCACGGCCGTCGCGCAGGAGGAGCTGGCGCAGCTGGTGCGGGAGGGGCACCCGGCGCGGGATTCCAAGCTGGAGGACTGTGCGGAGACCTTCGCGCTGCTGCTGGACCGCGGCATGGAGCCGGAAACGGGGTGGCAGGCCTGGCAGCTCGGCATGGTGCCGAACCGCCACGCGCGAGAGGTGATGGGAGTGCCTGTCGCGCCGACCCCCGCCGAGTGACGTACCCGCCGGGCGGGGCCGCGGTGCTCCGCCCGGCTCGCTGACCGCGGAGTCAGCGAGCCGCCGGAGACGTCAGCCGGTCTTCGGCTTCGGAGCGTTCGGGGCGGCGGAGGCGGTCGCGGCCGTCTCCGCCTCCTCGGGCTGCTCCTCGAAGTCCACCTTCTTCATCTGCTTGTTCATGGACTTCATCAGCAGCCACACGGCGCCGCCGATGATCGCGAAGACGATGAAGCCGAGGACGCCGGGAGTCACCTTGTTCTTGTCGAAGCTGTCGGCAAGGGTGACGAAGTGCGTCATGGCGAGGGTGCTTGTCGCGCTCATCATGGGCTCAATTGTTGCGGATGCCCGCGAAGAGGTCGTCCTCGGGGAGGGAAGTGTCCACGCGTGACTTCGCCAGCTCGTACTCCTCGGTCGGCCAGACCTCGCGCTGGATGTCCATCGGGACGCGGAACCAGCCGCCGTCGGGGTCGATCTGCGTGGCGTGCGCGATCAGCGCCTTGTCGCGGATCTCGAAGTAGTCCGCGCAGGGCACGTACGTGGTCAGCGTGCGCTCGCGCTGCTCGAACTGCTTCCAGCGCTCCAGCCACTCGCCGTAGGGCGACTCCATGCCGCGCTCCAGCAGCGCCTCGTGCAGCGCGACGGTGCGCGGCCGGTTGAAGCCCTGGTTGTAGTAGAGCTTCTGGGGCTGCCAGGGCTCGCCGGCCTGCGAGTACTTCTCCGGGTCGCCGGCCGCCTCGAAGGCCACCATCGTGATCTTGTGGGTCATGATGTGGTCCGGGTGCGGGTAGCCGCCGTTCTCGTCGTAGGTCGTGATGACCTGCGGCTTGAACTCCCGGATCAGCTTCACCAGCGGCTCGGCCGCGGCCTCGACGTCCTGCAGCGCGAAGCAACCCTCGGGCAGCGGCGGCAGCGGGTCGCCCTCGGGCAGGCCGGAGTCGACGAAGCCGAGCCACTCCTGCTTGACGCCCAGGATCTCCCGGGCCTCGTCCATCTCCTTCTTCCGTACCTCGTGGATGTTCTCCTCGATGTACGGGTCGCCCTGGAGCTTGGGGTTGAGGATGGAACCTCGCTCACCGCCTGTGCAGGTGGCGACCAGCACGTCCACCCCCTCGGACACGTACTTGGCCATGGTCGCCGCACCCTTGCTCGACTCGTCGTCGGGGTGGGCGTGGACGGCCATCAATCGCAGCTGCTCAGTCAAGACTCGATCCTCAGTGAAAGGCCGGAGAAGATGCCTCCTATAGTGACCGAAGCGAGGGGGCACTGTATTCCCCGGGCAGGGGACCTCCCCGGGTTCTGACCGCCCGGGCCCCCGTACCAGGAGGAATGATCATGACGGCGGCGCGCGAAAAGCTCCCGGACGGACGCTACGGCCGCTCCGCGGACGCGCGCGCGGACCGCAAGCTCAAGATCATCGGAGCGGTGCTCGGTGTCGCGCTGCTCGGCGTGCTCGGTTGGATCGGCACCTCGTACATCGCCGGCCAGGACCTCAGCGCACGGGTGATCGGCTGGGACGCGGTGTCCGACCACTCCATCAAGGTGCACCTCGAAGTGATCAAGGGTGAGGGCGACACGGGAGTGTGCACGCTCCGCTCGCAGGCCGAGGACGGCTCCGAGGTGGGCCGCAAGGACGTCACCATCGACCAGCGCGCCCAGCAGGTCGACTCCGAGATCACGCTGCGCACGACGAAGCGTGCGACGAACGCGGTACTCGTCGGCTGTACGGCGTCCGGCGACAGCTGACCGGGCCCCGGAACGCCCCCCGGGACGGCCTGTGAGGAGCGCGCAGACCTCCGCCAGGCCCCCCGGACTCCCGCGTCACCTGTCCGGCATGCCCGACGCACGGGGCCGGGCGAGGCGGCGTCCGACCGCCTCTGAGCAGCGAAGATGCGTTCCTGTGCGTTCCCTGTAAATTTCCTCTTCCCCGTTTTGTGCCGGAATTGTTAGGCTCGTGGTTTCGCCCACCCGTGAAGGCGCAAGTCTTCCTGGTAGGGCGTTTGATTTATCCCCAGTACCGACGAGGAGCACCTGTGACCCAGACCAGCGAGAACGTCACCTGGCTGACCCAGGAGGCGTATGACCAGCTCAAGGCCGAGCTGGAGCACCTGTCTGGTCCCGCACGCGCCGAGATCACCGAAAAGATCGCGGCGGCCCGCGAGGAAGGTGACCTGAAGGAGAACGCCGGGTACCACGCGGCCAAGGAGGAGCAGGGCAAGCAGGAGCTTCGGGTTCGCCAGCTCACGCAGCTGCTGCAGACCGCGAAGGTCGGCGAGGCTCCGGCCACCAGCGGCGTGGTGGCCCCCGGCGCGGTCGTCACCATCGCGTTCGACGGAGACCCGGACGACACCCTTACCTTCCTGCTGGCCTCGCGGGAGTATGCGAGCTCGGACATCGAGACCTACTCCCCGCAGTCGCCGCTGGGCGAGGGTGTGAACGGCAAGAAGGTCGGCGCCAACGCGGAGTACGAGCTCCCGAACGGCAAGAAGGCGGCCGTGAAGATCCTCGACGCCAAGCCGTACACGGGCTGAGCCCTCCCCCGGCGTCCCACAGACGAAGCGGCGGCCCGGAGCCTTCAAGGCTCCGGGCCGCCGCTTCGTTCCGTCTTCCGCCCGCGCACGCTCAGGGCCTCGCGGGCCCGGCCGTACGAGGCTTCACGCCCCGCCGCACAGGGCCTGATACCCCTGGTGCGGCTGCGTGCGTCAGCCCGTCGCCGACCGGTACTTGCGCACCGCCAGTGTCCGGAACACCAAGATGATCACAACGGACCAGATCACCGAGGCCACGATCGGGTGGTCCATCGGCCAGGCACCGGTCACCGACTTCGGCACCCCCGCGATGGTGTTGCCGAACAGCTCCCGGGCCGCGGCCACGGTCGCGCTGAACGGATTCCACTCCGCGACATACTGAAGGAACGTCGGCATGCCGTTGACCGGCACGAACGCGTTGGAGATGAAGGTCAGCGGGAACAGCCAGATCAGCCCGCCGGACGTGGCCGCCTCCGGCGTCCGCACCGTGAGGCCGATCAGCGCGCCGATCCAGGAGAAGGCGTAGCCGAGCAGGAGCAGCAGCGCGAAGCCCGCCAGCACCTCGGCGATGTTCTCGTGGGTGCGCCAGCCGATGAGCAGCGCGACGACGGCCAGGACGACCAGCGTCAGCGCGGTCTGCACGAGGTCGGCGAGGGTGCGCCCGGTGAGCACCGCGCCCCGGGACATCGGCAGCGACCTGAACCGGTCGATCAGGCCCTTGTGCATGTCGTCGGCGATTCCCGCGCCGGCGCCCGCGGTGGCGAAGGTGACGGTCTGCGCGAAGATGCCGGCCATCAGGAACTCGCGGTACGCCTGGGCGTCTCCCACCGGCGCCCCGGGGATGTTGATGGAGCCGCCGAAGACGTACGTGAACAGCACCACGAACATGATCGGCTGGATCAGCCCGAAGATCACCACTTCGGGGATGCGCACCATCCGGATCAGGTTCCGCTTGGCGACCACCAGCGAGTCGCGTACGGAGCGGCCGATGCTGCCGCGTGGCTGCGGCGCCCGGAGGGAGCCGGCTTCGGACACCGTCGTCACTTCACGTCCTCCTTCGTGGCCGGCCCGCTCGCCGCGGCCGGCTCGGCCGCCTCGGCGCCCTTCCTGCCCTTGTGCTTCCGGCCGGCCGCGCTCGCGCCACCGCCGGCGTCCCCGCCACCGGCCCTGCTCCGACCGTTCTCACCGTTCTGGCCGTTCTCTTCCTCGATCTCGGCCGCGTGCCCAGTCAGCGAGATGAACACGTCGTCGAGGGTCGGGCGGCGCAGCCCGATGTCATCGATCTCCACACCCCGGGTGTCCAGTTCGCGGATGACCTCGGCGAGCAGCTTGGCGCCGCCCGTCACCGGGACGGTCAGCTTGCGGGTGTGCGTCTCGACCGTGCTCTCGCCCTTGCCGAAGCCGCGCAGGACCTCGTCGGCGATGGCGAGGTGTTCCGGCGCGTGCACCACGACCTCGACGCGTTCGCCGCCGGTGCGCGCCTTGAGCTGGTCGGAGGTGCCCCGGGCGATGACCTTGCCGTGGTCGACGACGCAGATGTCGTGCGCGAGGCGGTCGGCCTCTTCCAGGTACTGCGTGGTGAGCAGCAGGGTCGTGCCGCCGGCGACGAGTTCCTGGATGACGTCCCACAGCCCCTGGCGATTGCGCGGGTCCAGGCCGGTGGTCGGCTCGTCCATGAACATCACGGGCGGGCTGACGACCAGCGCGGCGGCGAGGTCAAGGCGGCGGCGCATACCGCCCGAGTAGGTCTTGGCGGTGCGCTCCGCGGCGTCGGCGAGATGGAAGCGCTCCAGCAGTTCGCCGGCCCGCCGCTTCGCGTCGCGCGCACTCATCTGGTAGAGCTGACCGACCATCATCAGGTTCTCGCGGCCGGTCAAGTACTCGTCGACGGCGGCGAATTGGCCCGAGAGGCCGATGGAGCGGCGCACCCGGTCGGGGTGCGCGAGGACGTCGATCCCCGCGACCTGTGCCGTGCCGCGGTCGGGCTTGAGCAGGGTCGTCAGCACGCGTACGGCAGTGGTCTTGCCGGCACCGTTGGGGCCGAGCATTCCGAGGACGGTTCCTTCGGGAACGTCGAGATCGACGCCGTCCAGTGCCCTGACTTCGCCGAAGGTCTTCACCAGACCTTCGGCATAAATGGCACCTGGCATGTGGGTACTCCCATGGCTTGGGTCAGTTCCAGGTCGAATATTACGTTTGGCAACCAAAGACCGCCTTGCGGCATTTGATCGCCTCAGGCTGCCATGACGCGCCGGCAACCCGGAAGCGCGATGGTAGTGCAACGCGATACATCGCGAGTAGTGGTTTTTCGCGATACACGTGTCAAGGGTCCCGTGGGGGCCGAGCGGCCGGAGGCGCCGGCAGTCACCGGTGCGGCGGCAGCCGCCGGATCGGTGGCGGGCAAACGAAAGGCGCCGCGGTGCTCCCGCGGCGCCTCCACCTCGTTGTTTCCCTCGTGCCCACCCTCACCCGGTGACGATGTACCCCGCGTGCCGCAACGCCGTACTCACCTCGGTGCAGTGCTCAGGCCCCTTCGTCTCCAGGTGCAACTCCACTTCCACCTCGGTCAGGCCGAGCCGCGGATCGGTCCGCACATGGCCCACATCGAGCACATTGGCGTCGACCACCGACAGCACACCCAGCAGCGTCGCCAGCGCGCCCGGCCGGTCGGTCAGCCGCAGCCGCAGCGACAGATAGCGGCCCGCGGCCGCCATGCCGTGCCGCAGGATGCGCTGCATCAGCAGCGGATCGACATTGCCCCCGGACAGCACCGCGACCACCGGTCCCTCGAAGGACCCCGGGTCGGAGAGCAGCGCCGCCACCGAACTCGCCCCGGCCGGCTCCACCACCAGCTTCGCCCGCTCCAGGCACAGCAGCAGCGCGCTGGAGAGCTCGTCCTCGGAGACCGTACGGACCTCGTCCACCAGCTCGTCGACGATCCCGAACGGCACATCGCCGGGCCGCCCGACCTTGATGCCGTCCGCCATCGTCGACAGCCCCTCGACCGCCACGGGATGCCCGGCCGCCAGCGACGGCGGGTAGCAGGCCGCGCCCGCGGCCTGCACACCGACGACCTTCACGTCCGGCCGCAGGGCCTTGACCGCCAACGCGACACCCGCCGCCAGCCCGCCACCGCCGACTCCGACGACGATCGTGCGCACCTCCGGGCACTGTTCGAGGATCTCCAGACCCACGGTGCCCTGGCCCGCGATGATGTCGCGGTGGTCGAAGGGATGGATGAAGACCGCACCGGTCTCCTGGGCATACTCCTGGGCGGCCGCCAGCGTCTCGTCCACCACCTGACCCTGCATCCGCACCTCGGCGCCGTACTCACGCGTCGCGGCGACCTTCGGCAGCGGGGCGCCGACCGGCATGAAGACGGTCGACCGCACGCCCAGCAGCGACGCGGCGAGCGCCACCCCCTGCGCGTGGTTGCCCGCGCTCGCCGCGACGACACCGGCCGCCCGCTCCTGCGCGGAGAGCCCGGCGATCCGTACGTAGGCGCCGCGGATCTTGAAGGACCCGGTGCGCTGGAGGTTCTCGCACTTGAGGTGTACCGGCGCGCCGACCAGTCCGGTCAGATAGCGGCTGCCTTCCATGGCGGTGGCCCGGGAGACACCGGAGAGCATCTTGTGCGCCTCGCGGACGTCCTCGACCGTGATCGCGGCGGCCGCCCCGCCGGACGTCATCCCACCGGACGCCATCCCGTCGGCGATCGGCCCGTCGGCCGGTGCGGCGCCGGCGGGTCGCGGGGAGTCGGCGGGCTCGTGCGGTGTGCGCGACGTGTGATCGGCCATGCCGCCAGTCTCGCAGTTCGTCCCGATCCCGGCCTTTCCGACCGGATGGCGGACCCCTCGGCGAAACGCCGTGGCGAAACCCCCTCGGACCTGCGGCGGAGCGGGAAGCGGAGCAAGAGCAGGCAGGGGCCAGGTCGACGGAACGGACGGTTCCGCCATCCCGGGCGAATACGGTGGCGGTCTCGGGCACCTCACGGTGCGTTATCGGATTCGACAGCGTCGGTACGGTCCGCGCCGGGTCCGCGTACTCTGTCCTCCAATCCGTACGCATCCCATGAAGCGAGCTCCCGGCCATGCCCACCTCTTCGGACATGACGACCCACACCGACCCCGCTCTTCTCGACGCGCTGCAGCACCAAGTCGCCGTCTTCGCCCGCCGCGCGGAACAGAGCCGGCTCGGCGGTGTCGGCCAGGCGCGCAATTCCATGGACCGCGCCGCCTACCTGCTGCTCAACCGCCTGGACCAGGAAGGCCCGATGGGCGTCAAGGCTCTGGCCGCCGGCATGGGCATCGACTCCTCTACGGTCACCCGGCAGGTCGCCCCGCTGGTCGACTCCGGGCTGGTCAGCCGCGCCACGCACCCCGAGGACGGCCGGGCCGTGGTGCTCCAGCTGTCCGACCGCGGCCGCTCCCGCCTCGAAGAAGTACGTGCCTCGCGCCGCGCGCTCATGGCGCTGGTGACGGAGGAATGGTCCGAGGAGGAACGCGACGCGTTCTGCACCCTCCTGACCCGCTTCAACTCCTCCCTCGCCACGATCACCACGCCACTGACACCGGCCGGCCCGAACTCCTGACCCCGGGCGGAGACAGGGATTGCGGCTGAAGCCCCGGCCGCCCCGGTCCCTCGGAGCCGCACGCCGGCCCTCGGGCCCCACGCGGACAACCTCCCCCGCGCACCCCGGCCCCGGCCAACTGACGCCCGCCCGCACGAGCCCCCCTTAAGCCCCCTCCCCGCCCTCCTCCCCTTCCTGTCGCGCCCCTTGACCGGGTGGCCGCGCTGCCGTGCTATTGGAGCCAGGGGCGGTCCGTGAGCCGGGGAGGCAGGGTGCGAGAGCGGCGGTGGGCTCAGGAGCAGCGGCGGGCTCAGGAGCGCCGCCGCGCCCGGGAGTTCGAGTCGTTCGTGGCGGGCGCCGGCGGCCGCCTGCTGCACGCCGCCACGCTGCTGACCGGAGAGCCGGATTCCCGTCCGGCACCGGCCGCCGAGGAATTGCTCATCTGCGCGCTGTCGCGGACGTACGCCGACTGGGACCAGCTGCGCGGCGAGGATCCCTACGAGCGCGCCCGCCGGGAGTTGGCCACCCATTTCGCGCGCACCGCCTGGCGGCACCGCAGACCTCGCGGCGGTCTGCTGGACCGGCTGCCGCCACGGGAACGGCTGGTCCTTGTCCTGCGCCTCTACGAGGACGTGCCCGAGGAGCAGACCGCGGCCCAACTCGGCCTGCCCGCAGAGCGGGTCCACACCCTCTGCCTGCACGCCGTCGCCGAGATGCGCAGCCGCCGCCCGAAGACGGCACCGGCCGACGACGCCACCTCCGCCGGACCCGGGGCCCGCCCCACGACCCCCTCGACCGGCCCCGCACAATCCACGGCCCCATGAGCCTGCCGGACCGCAAGGAGACCGAGGTACGGCGGATGCTGGCAGGGCCACATCCGCTCGTACCGCCCGACCTGGCCGCACGGGCCCTCACCCGCGGCGGCCGTCTGCTTGCGCACCGCAAGCTGCTGCGCCGCGCCTGCTGGCTGCTCGGGCTCCTCGCCCTGGCGGCCGTACTGGTCTGGGCCGTCAACCAGCCGTGGCTGCCGCCGCCCACCCGCACCACCCCTCCTGTGGACGGATGGTGAACCCTGAACCAGCCCCCGAGGCGGGTGATTCCTGCCCCGCGCCGGGGATGAACCGGGGCCGGCCCCTACCCCCGAGAGGGTGAACCGAGGCCGGCCCCTGCTCCGGAGGCGGCGGGAGAAGGGCCCGCCGCCCCGGGCCCGTCAGCCCAACGCCTGCTTGAGGTCGGCCAGCAGGTCGTCCACGGACTCGATGCCGACGGAGAGGCGCACCAGGTCGGCGGGGACCTCCAGCGCGGAGCCGGCCGTCGAGGCGTGCGTCATCCGCCCCGGGTGCTCGATGAGCGATTCGACGCCGCCCAGCGACTCACCGAGGGTGAACAGCTGCGCCCGGTTGCAGACATCCACGGCCGCCTGCTCACCACCCTCGACCTGGAACGACACCATGCCGCCGAAGGAACGCATCTGCTTGGCGGCGGTCTCGTGGCCCGGGTGTTCGGCGAGCCCGGGGTAGTAGACGCGGGTCACCTTCCCGTGCGAGGTCAGCAGCTCGGCGACGCGGGCCGCGTTGGCGCTGTGCCGGTCCATGCGGACGGCCAGCGTCTTGAGGCCGCGCATCACCAGCCAGGCGTCGAACGGCCCGGCGATCGCACCCATCGCGTTCTGGTGGTAGGCGAGTTCGTCACCGAGGGTTTCGTCGTTGACGACCAGGGCACCGCCGACCACGTCCGAGTGGCCGCCCATGTACTTGGTCGTGGAGTAGACCACCACGTCCGCGCCGAGGGCGAGCGGCTGCTGGAGGTAGGGGCTGGCGAAGGTGTTGTCGACGACGAGACGCGCGCCGGCGTCCCGGGCGACCGCGGCCAGCGCGGCGATGTCGCTGATGCCGAGCAGCGGGTTGCTGGGAGTCTCCACCCAGATCGCCTTCGTCCGGGGCCGGAGCGCCGCGCGTACGGCCTCCGGGTCGGCGGTGTCGGCCACCGACCACTCCACGCCCCACCGCTCGACGACCTTCGCGAACAGGCGGAACGTTCCGCCATAGGCGTCATTGGGGATGACGACATGGTCACCCGGGGTCAGCAGGGTCCGCAGCAAGCAGTCCTCCGCGGCGAGGCCGGAGGCGAAGGCGAGACCGCGCCGGCCGCCGTCCAGGGCGGCGAGGTTCTCCTCCAGGGCGGTACGGGTGGGGTTGGCGCTGCGGCTGTACTCGTATCCGCCGCGCAGCCCGCCGACACCGTCCTGCTTGTAGGTAGAGACCTGGTAGATGGGCGGCACCACCGCGCCGGTGGCCTCGTCGGGCTCCTGGCCTGCGTGGATGGCGAGGGTTTCGAAGTGTTGGTGGCGCTGCTCGCGCTGATTGCTCATGCCTGCCGAGGGTAGTCGGCCGCACAGCCGAACTTTCCGGAACTTTCTGGTTCGCTGGATAGTGGATACATACGGGGGAACCGCACACCGGTTCGCGCCACCCCCGACCACGAAAACCACCCGCTCCATCGCACCACCAACACCACCGCCCCCTCCGACCGGGACACACCACATGGACGCTCTGCTCGTTCTCTTCGCCGCCCTCGCGATCGGCGGTGTCGTCTTCCTCCCCTGGATGCGACGCCGACGGGCGGTCCAGCACGTCCGGCAGGGCATGGTGGTGGCCTCCGACCCGATGGCGGCCTACGGCTTCGTGCCGCTCGACGAGCTGGACGTACGCCTGCCGGGACCCGACCAGGAGCTCGACGACGCTTTGGCCGAAATGCGCCGTACGCACGACTGGCGCCCCGCGGCCGAGCTGCTGAAGTCCACCGGCGACGACTGGGAGCGCCGCTGGCAGCGGGTCCAGACGCTCGCCGGTGCCGCCGCGTTCGAACTCGCCCAGGAGGCGGCGGGGCAGGAGCGGCACGGCGGCCCCGGGGCGACGGCCGAGGGCGGCCGCGTGGGCGGCATCTGGCTGCGGACCTGGCGCTCGGAGGCACCCAAGGACCCCGGCGGCGCCCAGACGCACGCACAGTTCCTCGTCGTCCAGGCACTGCGGGACCCCGGCTCCCAGGACTTCCGCATGATCCTGGAGGAGGCCCGTACGGTCTGCCGGGAGGCGGCGCTGCTCGCGCCCGGAAGCCCGATCCCGTACATCACGGAGCTGGCCGTCGCCCGTGGCCTGGGCGACCGCCGTGCCGACTACGAAGAGCTGTGGTCCAAGGTCGTCCAGCGCGCCCCGCACCACATGGGCGCGCATCTCGCCGCCCTCCCCTACTGGTCGGAGAAGTGGCACGGCTCCCGCAAGGAGGCCGACGCCTTCACCGAGCGGGCGGCCGCCGGGGCCCCGGCCAGGAGCCTGCTGCCGGCGCTGCCGCTCTTCGCGGTCTACGACCATCTCCCCGAGGCCAACATGGTCCGCAGCCTCTACCAGAGCGCGGTGGTCGAGCGCGCCATAGAAGGCGCCCACTACGCGCTGCGCGAGGCCCCCGCCGACCACCCGATGACGCCCCACGTGCGCCACCTGCTCGTCTGGTTCCTGGTCCGCGCCGAGCGCTACCCCGAGGCCATGGAGCAGCTTCGCCTGGTCGACGGCCACGTCGGCGCCGTCCCGTGGTCCTACGGCCGCAGCCCCGCCGCGGAGTACGCCGCCTACCGCGCCCTGGCCATCGCCGGCTGGGAGCAGCTGGGCGGCACGTCCGCGGACTTCCCGCCCCCCGGCCACACCTCCTAGGGGCCGGTCGGCGGCCCCTGCCGGAATGCGGCACCCGGCACGGGCGTTGACCGGGTAGCCCGGCTTCCCTCTCGTCCTCCTGGAGCCTGATCCTGATGCTGTTCTCCCGCTTCAAGACCCACCTCCCCACCCCCGAGGAAGCGCTGAAGGGCCGCGCGGAACGCGACTTCACCGTCCCCGACCGGCACACCGTCCTCGGCAACCCGCTGCTCGGCCCGTATCCGGAGGGCCTGGAGATCGCCGACTTCGGCCTGGGCTGCTTCTGGGGCGCGGAGCGGAAGTTCTGGCAGACCGACGGCGTCTGGACCACCCTCGTCGGCTACCAGGGCGGCCACACCCCGAACCCCTCCTACGAAGAGGTCTGCAGCGGCCACACCGGCCACACCGAGGCCGTCCGCGTCGTCTTCGACCCCGCCGTCGTCCCGTACACCGCACTCCTGAAGCTCTTCTGGGAGTCGCACGACCCGACCCAGGGCTTCCGCCAGGGCAACGACGTCGGCACCCAGTACCGCTCGGCGATCTACACCCACTCCCCCACCCAGCAGCAGGCCGCCGAAGCCTCCCGCGACGCCTACCGCACCGTCCTGCACTCCTCCGGCTACGCCGACATCACCACCGAAATCCTCCCCACCGACCCCCGCCCCTTCTACCCGGCCGAGGGCTACCACCAGCAGTACCTCGACAAGAACCCGGCGGGGTACTGCGGGATCGGAGGGACGGGGGTGAGCTGCCCGGTGGGGGTGGCTCCGGCTGACGGATGAGCCTCCATCTCGACCGCGAGCATCTCTCCACACTGTGGCAGCGTCAGTGGCCCATGGGACCGCCCATCGCCCATGAGCTACGCGCTGCCTACAGCGATCGCTGGGTGGGCTTCCACAACCTCCCCGGCTCGAAGCGCTACCCGGAGACCGAGGACGAGTTCGCCGTGGCCCTGGACCGGAACAACACGGTCCTGGAAGAGCTTTTCGCCGGCACCGACGTGTACGTGGTGACCACGGCCTGGTCCAGTGAACCAAACGGCCCGCAGCGCCCCACGCGACGACGCGAGGTGCACGCTGACGGCTCCCTCTGGATGACCATCGCCAACGAAGCCGATCCCGACCCCGAGTTCCACACGTACACACACCTCTACGCCGACCGCCGCCCCTGGCAACGAGGCAGCGTCGACGAAATCCTCCGGGAAGTCGCACACGACGTACTCAGCGGCGTGATCATCACCGACGCCGAGCTCCAACGCATCCACCACCCTTATGACGGCGGAGCGGACGTCATTGTGACGACTCCCGATGAGCGCGACGGAGTCCGGACCCGTCATACGAACTGGCTCTCGCCCTATCCGACCGGCCTGTGAGCCTGGCGTGCCGTCGTAGTGCCGCTCCGTGCCGTCGTCGATCCGTCGTCAGTACGCCCAAGTCTTCGGGCGGCCGCCCTTGGTGAGGCCGGACTGTTCGGCGAGGGTGTCGAGGGCGTCGTTCGCCGGTGTGGTGCGGCGGTTCTTGGCGGCCTTCTTCGCGGCGGCCTTTTTGGGGTGGGTGTGGACGACTCGTGTCGGCCGGTTGCCGCCGGCCTCCGAGACCGCTCCGCCGTACCGCAGGTCTCCGGCGAACCAGTATCGGTCCGCGTTCGGGAACGCCTTCCGCAGCGGGAGGGATTTGAGGCGGACCTCGTGGCCTTTCGCCGGGCGGAGGATGACGAGGCTCAGGCGGTTGTCGGGCTCGCCGGCGCACTCCTGCCAGGGGTATGTCCGCAGGGTCTGCCCCAGGCGCCGGGCGCCTCCCACGGCGACGGCCGCGCTCAGGACGGTGAACGGTGAGAGGACCATGAGCATGCCCGCGGCGGGGACCAGTGGATCGGGGTCGTCCACCAGGCCGATCGCTGAGAAAAAGACCGCGAGCGCGCCGAGTTGGCCGTACAGGGCACAGCGGCGGCGCAGCAGGGTGCGCCGGAAGCCGACTGCCGTCTCGGGGTGATGCATGGCCACTTTTTCCCCGCCGTGTACGGGGAGCGGCCCGCGCTCCAGGGTGTCGTCCGGGACGCGTACCCGGGCGCCCACGGCGAGGGCACGTCGACGTGCTTCCTCACTCAGTGGGCCGCTGTAGGCGGGGATCCCGCGGTCCAGCGCTGCGGGCGGCAGCACAGTGGCCATCCGGCGGGGGCCGGGAAGGGCGACGACGCCCATGTAGCGCGGGTCGCCCGCGAACCACACCTCGTCCGGAGATGCGTCCGGAATGGCGTCAGGAAGCGCGCTGGGGAGCAGGAGTTGGATCTCCTTGCCGGGGGCATCGGGGTGGGGAAGCGCCAGCTTGTGCGGACCCGCGGCATCGCGTTGCACCGCAGCGGACATCTGCTGCCACGGGTACGTCCGCAGGATCCTTCGCCGGAGCAGGGCGGAGCGTGTCGACACGGCGGCCCGGGCGAAGCACAGTGACAGAGCCATCGACACCATCCACAGGGCGGGGAACCCCCAGCTAAGGATCGAGCCGGGGAGCGCGCCGAGGCCGCAGAACGCTGCCACAGCGAGGAGCGACAGCACGCCGCTGAGAGCGGAGTTGACGAGGACGTCGCGTCTGCTCGTACGGTGAGTGGCCGGATGTTCGTGGGCAGTCGCATACGTCGCGGCGGCGGCATCCATCCGGCATGTACTCACGAAGTCCCCCTCATTTCAGCCGACTCGGGCGCCCACGGCGAGCGCTCACCCCAGCATCCTGTCTCACGCCCTTGCACCGCCGCGACCTGCGCCGGACGGCCGCATCCGGTCGACTGACGAGTCGCAGCCGACGTGTACACGTGGAGGGGCTCGCCACACCCCACACAGGCGTTGCCGTCGCTCAGGCCCTGCCGTCGTTCAGCCGGGCCCGGTCCGCGGCCGCTGTGCCCTGGTGCCAGCCGTCCGCGTCGCGTACGCCGCGTAGTCGGACCGGGGCGGTGTCGGGGAAGAGGGCGCCGGTGGTCTCCTCGACGGCCAGTTCGCGGGCGGCGAGGACCGGGAGAAGGTCGGGTGCGGTGGTGGCCGACTCGGCGGTGGCGGCTGCCGTGGCGGCGGCGGTGGCCGCCGACAGACGCTCGCGGATGCGGTCGGCGTACGCGACGAGGAAAGTCTGGCGGAAGTCGCGGGTACGGCGGGAGCGCCCGCGGGCGTGGTGGTCGTCGCCCGCGCGGTTCATCGCGGCGGTGGCCTGGAGCAGCAGCGAGGTGTAGAGCAGTTCGGCCGAGTCCAGGTCGGGCGCGAAGCCGATGACGGTGGAGAAGCCGACGTCGGCGGCCCAGACGGCCTGGCAGCGGTTGGCGGCGGCGACGGCGTCCAGCAGCAGGGCCTTGGCCTGTTCGTACGGGCCCTCGATGCCGATACGGACCGCCGAAGGGCCGCCGGCCGCGCCCCCGGGGGAGGCTGCGCTGTCGAGGAGGGCCTCGTCGATGCTGTGCCGGGCCATCAGCTCCTGGGCCTTGGCGGACAGCGCCTCGGCCTCCTCCGCGAAGGTGGTCGCCTCCGCCTTGGCGAGCAGCCCGCGGATCCGTCCGAGGGCGCGCGACGCGGCCGCGCCACCGCTCTCCCTGACCTGCGTCGGAGCCGGGGCCGGTAGCGGGGTGATCCTGGGCAGCCTGGCCAGGAGGCGGAGCGCCGCCAGGACGTCGTACGCGGTCTCGAAGCGGGATTTCTTGCGGCGGCGGGCCAACGCGTCGAGGTAGTCGTGGTCGGAGCCCCACCAGACGACCGCGTCGAGCCTGCTCAGCTGTTCGCGGCGGCGGGTGCCCGGTGAGGGCCCGGCAGGCGCGCGGGCCGCCTCGGCCCCGATGGCGTCCACGACGAGCGCCACGAGCGTCACGTCGGACGCCTCACGCCGCACGATGCGCTCCAGGTCGGCGGGCTCCCAGCCACCCGCCCAGCACTGCGCCACACCCGCCACGGCGGCCGACACCACCGCGGCGCTCACCGCCTCCCAGCCGGCCGGGGCCGCGGCCAGCATCGAGGCGCCCGCCTCGATGGCGTCCTCGGCGGACTCGCCGTCCGGCGCGTAGCGGACACTGCCGAGCACGTTGGCGACCAGTTCCTCGACTGCCGTCGGCTGCCCGCCCCGGCCCTTCTTCCCGCGCTCCGTCACCCGTTCACTGTACGGAGGCGGAGGCGGAGGCGGCCGGCCGGTGGGAGGCCCGGGGCGGCGGATGGGAGGGCTCGGGGTGGGGCGGGGTGCGGCGGGGTGGTCGCCGGTGCGGGCGGGCCGGGCACGGGCGGACCGAGGCGGCGCGGGCGGACCGGCAGGGTCGGACCGGCCCGGGCGGCCCCGCGCCGGCACAAACCACACACCGCACCCCGCGCCCCGCGCCCCGGAGCAACGAGGGCCCCGACCCGCCCGACCGCCAACCGATCCCAACCGCCGCCAACCACCCCCCACCGCCGCCCGGCAACCCGCCTCAAAGCCGGACTTGGTAGACCCCCATCCGGTCCTCCGGCCGGTAGCCGAGTGCCGCGTTGACCGCCCGCATCGGCCGGTTCTCGTCCGCGACCGTCGTCATGATCTCCCGTACGCCGGGCCATTGCCCGCGGAGGTATTCCAGCATCCGGAGCTTGACCGCCCGCCCCAGGCCGTGCCCGCGGTGGCCAGGGATGACAACGGTGTCGTACTGCAGCGCGCGGACGGACTGCGGTGTGGGCAGGACGAGTTCGGTGTACCCGGCGACGGCGCCGTCCGCCTCGGCGACCGCCGCGACGGTCAGCATCACACCGCCGCGGTCCAGGACGACCCGAGCCGCGGCCCGCACCCGTTCGGCGTCCCATGGATCGTGCTGCTCGTCGAGATCACCGGTCGGCGCGTCCTCCATGGCGTCGTGGGCGCGGGCGTGCGCGACGGCGTGGACGTCGGGGACCACACCGCTCCACACCGCGAAGCGATAGCCGTCAGGAGCCGTCACGGGCTCCCGCGGTTCGCCCGCGCGGGCAGCAGGCGTCGCTGGAGCCGTTGGAACGGCAGGAGCCGCAGGAACCGCATGCCCAGCAGGCCCAGCACCCCCCACCGCACCGGCCCGACCCTCCTCCACAGCGACCTCACCCACCTCGGATGCCCCCGCCACCTCCTGCACGTACGCCACCAACGGCAGGGCGCACTCCGCCCCCTGCGCGACGGCGAACTTCTCGCCCGCGCCGCCCCGTTGGACCAGTGTGCCCACCGACGTCCGGCCCTCCGCGGCGAGGACGGCGCACACCTCCGCCCACAGCGCACGGCCCACCCCGCGGCCGCGGTGGGCGGGGTGGACCGTAAGGGTGTCGAGGAAGGCGTTGCCGGCGTTCTCCTCCGTGTCGAAGAGGCGGAGGAGGGCGACTCCCGCGTGGTCCCCGGAGTCGCCGGGGGCCGGCAGGGCGAAGGCGACGGTGCGGCTGCGCGGGGAGGGGACCCGCAGCCGGCCGGCCTCGGTGGCCCGTTCGGGGGCGGGGGTGCTCGGCCGGTCATGCCGGTGGGCGGCGGCGAGCACCGCATGCCAGGCGTCGACGTCCATCTCCGCCGCAGCTATGGGGCCCACGAGATCGCCGCGAGCGCCGCGATCTCCGAGGCCGCCGAGGGCACCGGGGCCCGCTCCGGCCGGTTGATCTCCGGGAAGCTTGTTCATGCGGCGCACCGTACGCAGCGACGACGCCTGGTGCGCCGCATTTATCGGCATCACCAGGCGTCGGTCACTGTGCGTCATGCTTTTCGGCTCTTACCGGCCAACCGGCCGGCCGGGTTCCGTCAGTTGGTGCCCTGCGACTGCACCGCGCTGCCGGCGACCCACTGCGACCAGTCCATGTTCCAGCCGTTGAGGCCGTTGTCCGGCTTGATGGTCTTGTCCGGGGAGTTGACGACGTTGACGATGTCACCGAGCTGCGAGTGGTTGAAGAACCATCCGCCGTCCGTGGCGGAGTCATCCGCGCCCTTGACGTCCTCCATGCCGATGCAGCCGTGGCTGGTGTTGGCCTTGCCGAAGATGCCCTTGCCCCAGTAATTGCCGTGGATGAAGGTGCCGGACGCCGACAGGCGCATGGCGTGCGGGACATCGGGGATGTCGTACTCGCCCTTGCCGTCCTTCTTCTTGAAGCCGACCGTGGAGCCGTCCATCCGGGTCTGCTTGAACATCTCCGAGATGACCATCTGACCGTTGTAGGTCGCGTTCTCATCGCCGCCGGCCGATATCGGGATGGTCTTGATGGTCTCGCCGTCGCGGACCACGGTCATCTCGTGCGCCTTGGTGTCGACGGTGCTGACCTGCGAGTGGCCGACGTCGAAGCTGACGGTCTTGTTCTGGATGCCCTTGACGCCGGGCGACGCCTCTACGTCGTCCAGGTCGAGGTCCATGGTGACCTTGGAGTTCGCCTTCCAGTACTCCTGGGGGCGGAAGTCCAGGCGGGTGTCGTCGAACCAGTGCCCGACGACCTTCTGGTTGCTGCTCGACGCGACCTTGATCGCGGACTCGACGGCCTTCTTGTTCTTCACCGGTTTGTCGAAGTTGAGCGACACCGGCATGCCGACGCCGACGGTCGAGCCGTCCTCCGGGGTGAAGTTCCCGATGAAGCTGTTGCCCGAGGAGACCGTGGCGAAGGTGGAGTTCTCCACCGCCTTGCGCTTCTTGGAGTCCACCGCGTGCGCCGTGACCTTGTACTTCGTCGCACGGGACAGCGGGGCGTCGGGCTTCCAGGAGGAACCGTCGGCGGACATGGTGCCCTCGACGGTCTTGTCGGATTCGACGGCGGTCATGGTGACGTCGGTGAGCTTTCCGCCACTGGCGGTCACCTTGGCGTCACCGTTGATGCCGGCGTTGGCCGTGCCGTCCTCCGGCGAAATCTTGATCTTGGCCTTCGAGGCGTCCTTCGCGGCCGCCGCATCCACCTGCTGGGACGTGTCGTGCCGGGCTTCGCCGCCACCGCTCCCCCCACTGCCCCCGCCGTCACCACACGCCGAGAGCGTGAGAGCGCCCCCGACCAGCACGGCGGTGGCTATGAGGCCTTTGCGGCGCTTACTGTCCGTCATTACACACATCTCCATCGTTACGATCCTCAACTCCCCCGAGTTGACGACTGGACGCAGGCATTCCGGCCGACGTCTTATGAACGTCTTTTCCGTTTCGCCCGTTCCATGCATGTGAGAGGTGTGGGGAAGGACACCCTGCCGCGAACGTGGGCGACCCCCGCACGGCGGGGAGCCGCACAGGGGTCGTGAACAGGGATTTTGTCGCTCTCAGCGGGGTTGTCGGGCACCGGGGAGTGCGCGAGAAGCGGGCTCCGGGGGACGTGGGCTGCGGAATTTCCGGGCCCGCGGTCCCGGATCGCCGGGTCGGTCAGGCCCCCTCTGCCGCGTCATCGGCGAGATCCCACTCCGCCGCGTCCCACTCGGCATCCGGGTCGTAGTCGGTCAGTTCCTCGCTGCTCCAGGACGCCTGCGCGAGTTCGGTGCCCGGTACGGCGTTGACCAGGTCGAACGGGTCGACGAGATGTGCCAGCGCCTCCGCCGGGTCCCCCTTGACCGTCTCCAGGGCCTGCCCGCGCTCCTCCTCCGGCAGGGCGGGATCGCCGCCGATGTGGTCGATGGCCGCGCCGGTCAGCTCGCCGGCGTCGGTGATCTCCAGGACCAGCTCGACATGAAGCCGTACAAAACGTGATGCCTCACCATTGCTCATACCACGGAGCGTAAGCATGTCCGGGTCCCGACTTCCCCGCGACCCGCGGCGGTCACTAACATCTGCGGTCACCGGCCAATTCGCCGAACCCACAAGGGGGATCGCTCCGTGACCGCACGTCGACCACTACTGACCGCCGCTGCCGCGGGATCGGTGTTGTTCGCCCTGTGGTTCGTACCGTCCGCGAACGCGATAGTCGGCGAGGACGGGGTGACGCATTCCCGCCTGCGAGCGGCGGAGGAGCGGGCGGCGTCCGAGGGCGCTGACCTCGCCGGCGCCGCCGCGCAGCAGGCCGGCAGCCGGTCCGTGACGACGCGGTCGGCCGCGGCCGACGCGGCCGCCGCACCCCAGCACCTGCTGGCCGACACGGGCAGCCCGGACACCACGCCCTACGTGATCGGCGGCGTCGCCTGCCTCGCCCTCGGCGCCGGCCTGGTCAGCTACTCCGTCCACCGCACCCGCGGACTCGCCTGAGCGAGCGGGCCCACCACCGTCCGCGCAGCGGCGGCAGCGGCGGCAGCGGCGGCAGCGGCGGCAGCGGCAGCGGCAGCGGCAGCGGCAGCGGACGGAAACGTCGCACAGCACCGCCGACCGGCAGCCGCGCCTCCATAAGACCGCGGGCCGAGCGCACCGCACCCGGCCCGCATCAGGCCCGCGCCCGCCGGACAGAGCCCGCCCCGTCAGGCCCCAGGCCCTGTCAGGCCAGTTCGCCCGTGACCGTCTCCACGGCCTCGACCAGCTTCCCGGCCCGCACGAACGCGTACGCGCCCTCCAGGTCCGGCGCCAGGAAGCGGTCCTCACCCGGCCCCTGGATGCCCGCGGCGCGGACGGCGTCCAGCACCGCACGGGTGGCGGGGGCCGGCGTCAGCCCCGCACGCATCTCGACGGCGCGCGTCGCCGCGTAGAGCTCGACGGCGATGATCCGGGTCAGGTTGTCGACCGCGGTGCGCAGCTTGCGGGCGGCCGACCAGCCCATCGAGACATGGTCCTCCTGCATGGCGGAGGACGGAATGGAGTCCACCGACGCGGGCGCGGCGAGCCGCTTCAGCTCGCTGACCAGCGCGGCCTGCGTGTACTGGGCGATCATCAGGCCCGAGTCGACGCCCGGGTCGCCGGCCAGGAAGGCGGGCAGCCCGTGCGAACGGTTCTTGTCCAGCAGGCGGTCCGTACGGCGCTCCGCGATGGAGCCGAGGTCGGCCGCCGCGATGGCGAGGAAGTCCAGGACGTAGGCGACCGGCGCGCCGTGGAAGTTGCCGTTGGACTCGACGCGGCCGTCCGGCAGCACCACCGGGTTGTCGACGGCGGCGGCCAGCTCGCGGTCGGCGACGAGCCGGGCGTGGTCGAGGGTGTCCCGGCCGGCGCCCGCGACCTGCGGTGCGCAGCGGATGGAGTAGGCGTCCTGGACGCGCGGCGCGTCGTCCTGGTGGTGGCCGGTGAAGCCCGAACCGGCCAGCACCTTCAGCATGTTGGCGGCCGAGGTGGCCTGGCCGGGATGCGGGCGGATGGCGTGCAGCTCGGGCGCGAGGACCTTGTCCGTGCCCAGCAGCGCCTCCAGCGAGAGGGCCGCGGTGATGTCCGCGGAGGTGAAGAGCCGGGCGAGGTCGGCGCAGGCCATCACGAGCATGCCGAGCATGCCGTCGGTGCCGTTGAGGAGCGCCAGGCCCTCCTTCTCGCGCAGCTCGACGGGCTCGATGCCGTGGGCGGCCAGCAGCTCACCGGCCGGCCGTACGACGCCGTCGGGGCCCTCGGCGTCGCCCTCGCCCATCAGCGCCAGCGCGCAGTGCGACAGCGGCGCGAGGTCTCCGGAGCAGCCCAGCGAGCCGTATTCGTGCACCACCGGGGTGATGCCGGCGTTGAGCATGGCCGTCATCGTCTCGACGACGAGCGGGCGGACGCCGGTCCGCCCGGAGGCCAGGGTCTTCAGACGCAGGAACATCAGCGCGCGCACGACCTCGCGCTCCACCCGGGGGCCCATACCGGCCGCGTGCGAGCGGACGATGTTGCGCTGGAGCTGGGCGCGCAGTTCGGGGCTGATGTGCCGTACGGCCAGCGCGCCGAAGCCGGTGGAGACGCCGTAGACGGGGTCCGGCTTGGCGGCGAGGTCGTCGATGAAGGCGCGGGAGGTGGCGACGGCCGCGAGGGTCTCCTCGGACAGCTCGATCCGGGCGGCGCCGCGGGCCACCGCGATGACGTCCTGTGCGGTCGTGCCGGACGTCCCGAGCACCACAGTGTGCATATCCATATTCAGGCACCCTAGAGACTGAATCGCCGGATGTCACCACCGGATTTGGGGATCACCCCTTACCCGCCCGGTGACCTGCGAAAATCCCGCGCCGACGGAACCGGGAACGGCCCCCCACAAGCAAACACCCCACGAACAACCCATCCCATCGGGCACCTCACCTCCGAAATCGTCGGCGCTCCGTACCCTGGCGCCGCTCCGGGGTGTCCGCCAGCCGTACGACCGGGTCGTCCTCGCCGCCGTGCCGCCCGGCGATCACCGGTTCGCCCGACCGCGCCGCCTTGGCCCGGTACTGCGCGGCGTCCGCCAGCCGGAAGAGCCGGCGTGCGCTGCGCACCGGGCCGATCGGATCGCCGGTCGAGGCGACGCCCACCGCGACCCCTTCGCCGAGATCCAACTCCCCTGCGCGTTCGCACAGTTCACCGGCCACCTTGACCACCTCGTCGGACGGCGGACCGACCGCGAGCAGGCAGAACTCATCGCCGCCGAGCCGCGCCGCGAGCATTCCGGGGAGCATCGCCCCGCACAGCGAGAGCACCGAGCCGAAACGTTCCAGCAGACGGTCCCCGACCGCGTGGCCCCGCGAGTCGTTCACCCGCTTCAGCCCGTTGAGGTCGCACACCACCAGGCTGACCACCGCACCGTCCCTGCGGTGCAGCTCCAGCGCCTCGTCCAGCCGCATATCGACGGCGCGCCGATTGGCGAGGCCGGTCAGCGCGTCGGTGAAGGCGAGCCTGCGCGCCTCCGCGAGCCGTTCCGTCTGCGCGATGCCGGCGGCCGTCACCGCGGCCAGCACGGTGGCGAAATCGGCGTCCGCCCGGTTGAAGACCGTCTCCCCGTCGGGCCGCGCCACATACAGCTCGCCCCAGGCCCGGCCGTGCAGCACGATCGGCGCGACCACACAGCACCCGCGGCCGCGGCGGCGCAGCGCGGCCACCCGCTGGTGGTTGTGGAAGTCGTCGTCGCACGGCCCGTTCGCGGTCTCCACCCAGGCGTTGGGCTCGCCGCCACCGGCCCACCGCTCGTGCAGAAAATTGACGATCTCCGGGAACTCGTGCACCGGATACGACTCGTTGTCCGGGAACTCCCGCTCGTCATCGGCGAGTTCGCCGACATTGACCAGCACCCGCAGCTTGCCCCGCTCGCGCTCCCACTTCGAGATCGCCGCGAAGGAGCCCCCCAGGGCCAGTCGCACCCCCTGGGCCGCGGCGTGCGCCGATTCGCGGGGAGTATGCGCGGCCGCCATCGCCTGCGCCAGCTCCACCACGGCCCGCAGCCTCGTATCGCCCGCACCCTCGCCCGCCACCGGACCCTCACATTCCGTCACCGTGAGCACACCCTGCACTACAGCGTAGGAATGTTTAACCCGATTCGCCCCTTTCGGTGCGCACTACACCTCTGCGTCATCCTTGAGGCCCGCCCCACCCTCACTCCGCGTCACCGTCACCGGCCCGCGCCGCGCGCGCTCCCTCGGCCCGTACGGCAGCGACCGGGCACCCGGCACGGGCAACCGGCCGCAACCGCCGAAGGGGCCATCCGGCCCTGCCTACTCCCCCGGCCAGTCCGGGTCCCGCTTCTCGTTGAACGCCGCGACGCCCTCCGCCCGGTCCCCGGAGAAGGCCACACTGCGCCAGGCGCCGTCCTCCAGGTCCAGCCCCGCACGCAGATCCAGCCCGTGCCCGAGCCGCATGGCACGCTTCGCCGCCCGCAGGCCGACCGGCGAATTGCGGGCGATCCGGGCCGCCAGCGCCAGCGCCTCCGTACGGTCCTGGCCGTCCGCCACCACCTCGTCGACCAGCCCCAGCTCCCCGGCCTCCGCCGCCGGCACCCGCCGCGCGGTGAAGACCAATTCGGCCGCCCGCGCCGCGCCCACCCGGCGCGGCAGCAGCTGCGTGCCCCCACCCCCGGGAATGACGCCCACCGACACCTCCGGCAGGCCGACCACGGCCGTACCGTCCGCGACGATCAGATCGCAGGCCAGCGCCAGCTCGAAGCCACCGCCCAGCGCGAAGCCGTGCACCGCCGCGATGGTCGGCATCGGCAGCTCCAGAACTCCGGTATACGCGGCGCGGGTGTGCGGACGCTGACGCATCAGGTCCGCATCCGTGAAGGAGTTCCGCTCCTTGAGGTCGGCGCCCACACAGAACGCCCGCTCATGGGTGGAGCTGAGCACCACCGCCCGTACGGACCCGTCCGCGGCCAGCTCGGCACACGCCTGCGCCAGGCTGTCGGCCATCGCCGTCGAGACCGCGTTCATCGCCTTCGGACGGTCCATGACGAGTTCCGCCACGAAGCCGTGCCGGTCCACGCCGACGAATTCACCGAACCGTTGCATACAGCCCTCCCGGTTAACGACCGTTGACCTGACTGACCGGGATCATGTCAGGTCGCGGCCCGGCAGGACCAGGACGGGTCGTTCAGCCCCTTCGGCTGAGCAGCCACGGCTCGATGACACCGAGGCCACGCACGGGGCGCTGCCACATCGGCTGCAACGCGAAGCGGTACGACGGCGGTGGGCTGCCCGTGCCCTCCCGCGCGGCCTTCTCCGCGGCCGCGGCCTCCGCCTCGGACACCGGCGCATCGCCCGTACGCCCCAGCTCCTCCGCGAACGCCTCGTCCACCAGCACCGTGTCCTTCGGCGCTATCGACGTGAGCCGGCTGGCGAGGTTCACGGTCGTGCCGAAGACATCGCCCATCCGCGTCGTGACCGTGCCGAAGGCGATGCCGACCCGCAGCTCGGGCATCGTCTCGTCGTTCGCCATCGTCTCGATCAGCCGCAGCCCGATCTCGGCGGCCAGACCCGCGTCATCGGCGGCGTAGAGGACCTCGTCGCCGAGGGTCTTGATGAGCCGGCCGCCGTGCGCCGCCACCAGGTCGGAGCAGGTGGTCTCGAACGCCTCCACCAGCTCGCCCAGTTCCTCCTCCTCCAGCCGGCGGGTCAGGCGGGTGAAGCCCACGAGGTCCGCGAAGCCGACGGCCAGCCGCCGGTCGACCATCTCCTCGTCGTCCTGGGCCCGCACGACCCGGCCGGTGGCCGCGGCGAGCTGCCGCCGCCAGACGTAGACGAGGAACTCCTCCAGCTCCGGGAGCAGCAGCTCGACCAGGGGATAGGTGATTTCCGTACGCGTCAGCCCGGAGTCCTGCGGCTCGGTGAGCCCCTCCAGGAAGGAGTCGATCTGCCAGTCGGCGAGACGGGCCGTGGTCTGGCCGGTGGAGCGCGCGACCTGAACGGCCATCGCCTCGCTCAGCAGCCCCGCCTCGACGAGACCGGCCAGTCGCCGCAGCGCCAGCACATCGGCCTCGGTGAGCGCCTTGACCTGGCCGATATCGGCGAAGCCCATGGCGCGCCAGAAGCGGGCCGCGAGATCCATCGAGACACCGGCGCTACGGGCCGCCTGGAAGGGCGTGTAGCGGCGGTCGGCTCCGAGGATGAGCTGTTCGAGGCGGACGGCGATGTTGTTCTCGTCGTTGTCGACGTGCTCCTCGGCCCCTGTGGGGTCGCCGGTGGTGGGGCCGACGCCTGCGGCACCGTCACCGGCACCGGCAGCGTCGTCGTTATCCGTATCGCGCGGGGTGGCGCCCGAGTCGTCGGCGTTCACCGGCCGCTCCCTGTCCGATCCCTGCGCACTGCCCTTCCGATCACTGCTCGCCCGAGGCCCGCTCCCTGGCGAACCGCCTCAACGATACGGCAGGTGTGCTCTGGCTCACTCTCACATGTCCGCTCTGACCACGGAAGGGGTCTTGACGCGTCGGCGCGCCGGACCCAAGGCGGCGGGGCTACGACGTGCCACCCACCGCGGCCACGAAAGTCCGTGAGACGGGTGCGGCCGTTCGGTGCGAATGCCCGCCGGACGGGGGCGGGGCCCGGGGGCGGGGCCCGGGGTCGGGGTCGGGGTCATGGACGCCTGCCCTGCGCGGCGGGGCTCTGAGGCAGTCTTCCGTCCGGCGCGGTGCCACCGGGTGGCAGACGGCCACGAAGGTCGGAGGGGACGTACCGGGGACTCCCCGCAGGGACCGGAGCGAGACGCGGGGTGCTCAATCCACGTAGCTCCGCGCCCGGCCCGTGGGGGTACCTCCCGGCCGAAGGCCGGGGGAGAGAGGCCCCGGTGCGGCCCCTCCGGCCCCCCGAGGCGGACAACCGCCCCCGCACGGCCCATACGACTCAGCAGAGGGAATCCGACGCCCTCAGCTCGACGAGGCGTCCCCGCCGTCCCCCGCCGGACGCAGATGCACGATGTCGCCCGCTCCGACCGGCTGCTGGACGCCGTCGCCGGTGGCCAGGACCAGCCGGCCGTCGCCGTCGATGGCCACGGCCTCGCCGACGATCGCGGTGTCGCCGGGGAGTTCGGCGCGTACGGTGCGGCCCAGCGTGGCGCAGCCCGCCGCGTACGCCTCCTGCAGGCGGCTGGCCACGGGGTCGCCGTCCGCCGCCTGCCACTCGCCGTACCAGTGGGCGAACGACCGCAGGACGGCCCGCAGCAGCGTGTCCCGATCGGTGTTGTGCGCCCCGGCGAGCGCCAGGGAACCCGCGGTGGGCACCGGCAGCTCCCGCTCGTGCAGCGAGACGTTGAGGCCGATGCCGACGACCACGCCCTCAGCCGCCCGTTCGGCGAGGATGCCACCGGCCTTGCGCTCGGCGCCGTCGACGGTCACGAGCAGGTCGTTGGGCCATTTGAGTGCCGTGTCGACCCCGGCCTCGCGGGAGAGCGCGGCGGCGGTGGCGACGCCGGTGAGCAGCGGCAGCCAGCCCCAGCGCTCCTGCGGCACACGCGGGGTGAGGTAGACCGAGAAGAAGAGCCCGGAGCGGGGCGGTGCCGACCAGCGGCGATCCAGCCGCCCGCGGCCCGCCGTCTGTTCCTCGGCGACGAGTACCGCCCCCTCGGCCACGCCCTCGGCGGCTCGTAGCGCGAGGTCGGTGTTGGTCGAGCCGGTGGTGGTGACGATGTCGAGGCCGGTCCACAGCGTCTCGGGACGCAGGAGGGCCCGGCGCAGCGCCGTGGCGTTCAGCGGCGGACGCTCCAGGTCGGTCCAGCGCCCGGCGTCGGCATCTCCGGAACCGCGCTCCCCGGCCGAGGGGCGGCCATCTTTGTCCCGGTTTTCCGGTGGTTGAGGCGTCATGGGACCAGCCTAGGTGTGGTCAACGACGCAGTGCCTCAGAGCAGTCCCGCCGATACGCTACGAGGCGGTAGCCAACCCCGTATCACTCTCCGTACGAGCACCAGTCCAGGACGAGCAGGAGCCGCATCCCGATGTCCGAGCCGGAAGCAAACATCCACACCACCGCGGGCAAATTGGCGGATCTGCAGCGGCGGATCGATGAAGCCACCCATGCCGGTTCCGCCCGTGCGGTGGAAAAGCAGCATGCAAAGGGGAAGCTGACGGCGCGTGAGCGCATCGATCTGCTTCTGGACGAGGGCTCGTTCGTCGAGCTGGACGAGTTCGCCCGGCATCGCTCGACGAACTTCGGTCTTGAGCAGAACCGCCCGTACGGCGACGGCGTGGTCACCGGCTACGGCACCGTCGACGGTCGCCCCGTGGCGGTGTTCTCCCAGGACTTCACGGTCTTCGGCGGCGCGCTCGGCGGCGTCTTCGGCGAGAAGATCGTCAAGGTGATGGACTTCGCCCTGAAGAACGGCTGCCCGGTCGTCGGCATCAACGACTCCGGTGGCGCGCGCATCCAGGAGGGCGTCGTCTCGCTGGGCATGTACGGCGAGATCTTCCGCCGCAACACCCACGCCTCGGGCGTGATTCCGCAGATCTCGCTGATCGTCGGCCCGTGCGCGGGTGGCGCGGTCTACTCCCCGGCGATCACGGACTTCACGATCATGGTCGACCAGACCTCGCACATGTTCATCACCGGCCCGGACGTCATCAAGACGGTCACCGGCGAGGACGTGGGCTTCGAGGAGCTGGGCGGCGCCCGGACGCACAACAGCACCTCGGGCGTGGCGCACCACATGGCGGGTGACGAGAAGGACGCCGTCGACTACATCAAGGCGCTGCTGTCCTACCTGCCCTCGAACAATCTCTCCGAGCCGCCGTCCTTCCCCGAGGAGGCGGACCTGGAGACCTCGGACTACGACCGCGAGCTGGACGTTCTGATCCCGGACTCCGCGAACCAGCCGTACGACATGCTGAGCGCCATCGAGCATGTGCTGGACGACGGCGAGTTCCTGGAGACCCAGTCGCTGTACGCGCCGAACATGATCACCGGCTACGGCCGCGTCGAGGGCCACTCGGTGGGCATCGTCGCCAATCAGCCGATGCAGTTCGCCGGCATCCTGGACATCAAGGCGAGCGAGAAGGCCGCGCGATTCGTGCGGACCTGCGACGCGTACAACATCCCCGTCCTGACCTTCGTGGACGTGCCCGGCTTCCTGCCCGGCACCGACCAGGAGTGGGACGGCATCATCCGGCGCGGCGCGAAGCTGATCTACGCGTACGCCGAGGCGACCGTCCCGCTGATCACGATCATCACCCGCAAGGCCTTCGGTGGCGCGTACGACGTCATGGGCTCCAAGCACCTGGGCGCGGACCTCAACCTCGCCTGGCCGACCGCGCAGATCGCGGTGATGGGCGCGCAGGGCGCGGTCAACATCCTCTACCGCCGCACGCTCGCCGAGATCGAGGACCCGGCGGAGCAGGACAGCAGGCGCCAGGAGCTGATCCAGGAGTACGAGGACGCGCTGCTGAACCCGTACGTCGCGGCCGAGCGCGGCTACGTGGACTCGGTGATCATGCCGTCCGAGACCCGCCGGCACGTCGTCCGGGGGCTGCGCACCCTGCGCAACAAGCGTGAGTCGCTGCCGCCGAAGAAGCACGGCAACATCCCGCTCTGATCCGGCAGCATCCAGCCGAGGAGGCCGATTCCGATGTTCAAGGTCGTACGGGGCAACCCGACCCCTGAGGAGCTGGCCGCCGCACTCGCGGTGGTCCAGGCCCGCGCGGCGGCCGCCGCTGCCGTCGCGCCGGGCACCGCCGCGGGCAACGAGTGGTCCGATCCGGCGTCGGCGATTCCGGCCCGCCGGCTGCCGCACCCGGGTCCGCACGCGTGGCGCACGAGTTATTGGCCGCGCTGAGCCCGACGCGGTGACTGCCGGGCGTCGCGGCCGGTGGTCACCGCGCCCGGGACAGATCGGTGCACAGTGCACTGACTAGTTCTTTTGCGTCGTGACGCCTGAGTACGCGTACTCAGGCGTCACTGCCGTAACGGGCGCAGGATCGACGTCATGCTGTGGTCAGATCCGCCCGATGAGCCACCCGAGGAGCTGCGCGAGGCGCAGGCGAAGCTCCGACGGATGGGCATCGTGCTGGCCGTGGCCGCGGTGGTGCTGATGGTCCTGCTCGCGGGGAGATGACCCCGCAACCCCGTGGCGGGGTGCCTCCCGGCACGCGCCGGAGGCCGCCGGTGGTTCCCCCTCACGGCGAGGTGACCCTCACAGCGCACACGCGCAACCATCCCCACAGGAAACTCATCTTTCACTCCCGAAGAGAGCAATTCGGGCAGGCGTCGGCGCGGGCAGACCGCCCACGGTGCCCGTGCCGGGAGTGGGAGAGCGATGAACAGGCCGCTGAGGCACATAGCCGTCTTCTGCGGGCTGCTGGTGCTCGCTCTGCTGGTGCGGGCGACATGGGTGCAGTTCGTCCAGGGCGACGCACTCGCCAACGACGCGAACAACCGCCGGGTCAAGATGGAGGCGTACTCCTACCCCCGCGGCAACATCATCGTCGGCGGCAAGCCGATCACGGGGTCCGTGGCGACCCCGGGCGACTTCCGGTACAAGCGGACGTTCAAGAACGGTCCGATGTACGCCCCGATCACCGGATACGCCTCCCAGGCACAGGGCCCGAGCCTCCTGGAGGGGGTCTACGAGAAGGTCCTCAACGGCAAGGACGACCGGCTCTTCTTCCACCGCGCCCAGGACATCCTCACCGGCGAGAAACCGCGCGGCGGCGATGTGATCACGACCATCGACGAGAAGGCCCAGAAGGCCGCCTACAAGGGGCTGACCGACCTGCACGCCAAGGGCGCGGTGGTCGCCCTCGACCCCCGCAGCGGCAAGATCCTCGCGATGGCCGGCACACCGTCCTACGACCCGTCCGACTTCGCGGGCATCTCCGAGGCGGAGGGCAAGCGGTTCCTGAAGCTCGACGCGGACAAAAGCAAGCCGATGAGCAACCGGGCGCTGCGTGAGGTCTATCCACCCGGCTCGACGTTCAAGATCCTCACGGCGGCCGCGGCCCTGGAGCACGGCGCGGTCAGCGACATCAACGCCTCCTCCGGAGCCCCCGCCCCGTACACCCTTCCGCAGACCCGCACCCAGGTCGGCAACGACATCAGCTCCGCCCCCTGCGACAAGGCGTCCATGAAGACCGGTATGCAGTGGTCGTGCAACAACGTCTTCCTGGACGCCGCCCACAAGCTGGGCACGGCCAAGATGCGTCGGACGGCGGAGAAGTTCGGCTTCAACAAGGAGCAGTTCACCCCGGTCCGGTCGGCCGCGAGCGGCTACCCCGCCAAGCTCGACCAGCCGCAGACCGCGCTCACCGGCATGGGCCAGGGCAGCCTGACCAGCACGCCTCTGCAGATGGCAATGGTCACGGCCGGCCTCGCCAACGACGGCAAGCTGATGAAGCCATACATGGTCGAGGAACTGCGCGGTCCTGACCTGTCCACCCTGGAGAAGTTCGAGCCCACGCCGCTGAATCCGAAGGACCCGCAGGCAGTCTCCGAGAGCACCGCGAAGAAGGTGCAGGAGATGATGGAGTACACCGTTTCGGACGGCACCGCCTCCAAGGCCAAGATCGACGGAGTCACCGTCGGCGGCAAGACCGGCACCGCGCAGCACGGTGCGGACGTCGGGGACGAACGCCCCTACGCCTGGTTCGTCTCCTACGCCAAGCAGAGCGACGGCAGTTCCCCCGTCGCGGTCGCCGTCTTCGTCGACCCCGAGGACATGGACATCCCCCGCTCGGAGATCGCCGGCGGCAAGCTGGGCGGCCCGATCGCCAAGTCGGTCATGGAGGCCGTGCTCGGCCGATAGCGTCCGGCGGACGCCACACGCTGTGCGCCGCGCACGGCCTCCGTACGATGGCGGGCATGACCGAAGAGCCCCGCCCCCGCCGTCTCGTACTCGCCTCCCAGTCCCCCGCGCGCCTGGCGCTGTTGCGTCAGGCAGGACTGGCGCCGGAGGTCGTCGTCAGCGGCGTCGACGAGGACGCGATCACCGCCGGGACGCCCGGCGAACTGGCCCGTGTGCTGGCCGAGGCGAAGGCGGCCGCCGTCGCGGCCCGCCCGGAGTCCGGCGGAGCGCTCGTCGTCGGCTGTGACTCGGTGCTGGAGCTGGACGGCCGGGCACTCGGCAAGCCGGCCGACGCCGAGGACGCCACGGCGCGCTGGAAGTCCATGCGCGGCCGCTCCGGCGTGCTGCAGACCGGCCACTGCGTCATCGACACCGCGGCCGGCCGCCAGGTCTCGGCCACCGCCTCCACAACGGTCCGCTTCGGCGAGCCCACGGACGCCGAGATCGCCGCGTACGTCGAGAGCGGCGAACCGCTCTTCGTCGCGGGCGCCTTCACCCTCGACGGCCGCTCGGCGCCCTTCATCGACGGCATCGACGGAGACCCCGGCAACGTCATCGGCCTGTCCCTGCCGCTCCTGCGCCGCCTGCTCGCCGACCTGGACGTGGCGATCACCGATCTGTGGACCTGAGCGACCGCGGTGGCCGCGTGACGCGCGGGCCGTCACGCACTTCTTCGACGCCGGCAAGCCCGTCGCACAGCGCCACAACGAAGGTGCGGCGGGCGGCAGGTGAGCAAAACGGCCGCCTCTCCCGCCGCGGGAGCGCCGCCCGCCCCGGCGCGCCGCCGGGCGGAGTTCAGGCCGAGCTCGGGGCGCCAGGCGCGCCGTTCGGGGTGCCGTCGCCGGTCGCCGGCCGGGTGCCGTCGTTGTCCGGGGCGTCGTAGCCCAGGAGGGTCAGAACGAGCAGCGCCAGCACGACCATCGCCCCGAGGAACGCGACCCAGCCGACCATGCCGACGGCGAAGGCGCCGACCACGCCGTGCACCACCGCGCAGCTGATCAGCGCGATGCGGGTGAAGCCGCCGGGGGCGCGGTCACGCACCGCGGTGCGCACCAGGACGACGGCGCAGAACAGCAGATAGAGCCCGAAGAGGCCGCCGGCCACCCATGCACCCGTGGACATCGCGCGGGGATGCAGGCCCGCCATCGACATCTGCTGTCTGTCCACGACGATGCTGAGGATCCAGTTGAGCAGCACGATCCCGACCGCCTCCAGGACCAGAACCACCGCTGCTGCCAGAGCCACCGGTCTGCGTGCCGTCACCCCGCCCACCCACTTCCGCCGTTTGCCGAACGCTCCGCGCCCCACGGGGCGCCTGTTACCGAGAAGTACAGAAGACATCGCGCACGCTAACGGCGCGCCCCCCTGCTCGTGAAGGGCCCGGGGACGGGTAATCGTCGGACGAGGGGTCGACGCGGTGCGGGCCACGCCTGCTCGCCATGACGGCGTCGGGCGGAGACGCACGCAAAGTTTCCTTCGCCCATTCGTAGGGATTCCACAAAGAATTGACGATTCGCTGAACAACCGGGGCCAGAGACCTAGGCCACACCCAGGAAGGTCCCCGAGGCCGGGAATCCGGGCCTACCCTGGGGTTTCAGGGGGCTTCAGTCCCTCACTGGCGCCCTCTGCACGCTCCGTGTGGGCAAGGTCACCCCTGGGAACGGGTCGGCACGCGGTGTCGTCAGTCCCTAAACTCGCGTCGTTAAATTTGTTGCGGCGAAGCGCCAAGGAAGGATCCATCGTGCGCAAGGTGCTCATCGCGAACCGTGGCGAAATCGCTGTTCGCGTTGCCCGTGCATGCCGGGACGCCGGGATCGGGAGCGTAGCCGTCTACGCCGACCCTGACCGGGACGCCCTGCACGTCCGCGCGGCAGACGAGGCATACGCCCTGGGCGGTGACACACCTGCCACCAGCTACCTGGACATCGCCAAAGTTCTCGCGGCCGCAGCCGATTCGGGCGCGGACGCCATCCACCCGGGCTACGGCTTTCTCTCCGAGAACGCCGAGTTCGCGCAGGCCGTCCTCGACGCGGGCCTGACCTGGATCGGCCCGCCGCCGCAGGCCATCCGTGACCTCGGTGACAAGGTCGCCGCACGGCACATCGCCCAGCGTGCCGGCGCTCCGCTGGTAGCCGGCACCCCCGACCCGGTCTCCGGTTCGGACGAGGTCGTCGCCTTCGCCGAGGAGCACGGCCTGCCGATCGCGATCAAGGCGGCGTTCGGTGGTGGCGGTCGTGGTCTGAAGGTCGCCCGCACCCTCGAAGAGGTGCCGGAGCTGTACGACTCCGCGGTCCGCGAGGCGGTCGCCGCGTTCGGCCGCGGCGAGTGCTTCGTCGAGCGCTACCTCGACCGCCCCCGGCACGTCGAGACCCAGTGCCTGGCCGACCAGCACGGCAACGTCGTCGTCGTCTCCACGCGTGACTGCTCGCTGCAGCGCCGCCACCAGAAGCTGGTGGAGGAGGCCCCCGCGCCGTTCCTGTCGGACGAGCAGAACGCCGAGCTGTACCGCGCCTCCAAGGCGATCCTCAAGGAAGCCGGCTACGTCGGCGCCGGCACCGTCGAATTCCTCGTCGGCCAGGACGGCACCATCTCCTTCCTCGAGGTCAACACCCGCCTCCAGGTCGAACACCCCGTCACCGAAGAGGTCACCGGCGTCGACCTGGTCCGCGAGATGTTCCGCGTCGCCGACGGCGAGGAACTCGGCTACGACGACCCGGCCGTGCGCGGCCACTCCTTCGAGTTCCGCATCAACGGCGAGGACCCGGGCCGCAACTTCCTGCCCGCCCCCGGCACGGTCACCCGCTTCGACGGCCCTGCGGGCCCCGGTGTCCGTCTGGACGCGGGCGTGGAGTCCGGCAGCGTCATCGGCCCCGCCTGGGACTCGCTGCTGGCCAAGCTGATCGTCACGGGCGCCACCCGCGAGCAGGCGCTGCAGCGCGCTGCCCGTGCGCTGGACGAGTTCACCGTCGAGGGCATGGCCACCGCCATCCCGTTCCACCGCACGGTGGTCAAGGACCCGGCGTTCGCCCCGGAACTGACCGGCTCCGCCGACCCGTTCACGGTCCACACCCGCTGGATCGAGACCGAGTTCAAGAACGACATCCCGGCCTTCGCCGCGCCCGGCGCGGACGAGGGCGAGTCCGACTCCCGCGAGACGGTCGTCGTCGAGGTCGGCGGCAAGCGCCTGGAGGTCTCGCTGCCGTCGTCGCTCGGCATGCCGCTGGCCCGTGCCGCGGTCGCCGGTGGCGCCAAGCCCAAGCGCAAGGCCACCAAGAAGTCCGGCAGCGCCGCCTCCGGTGACGCGCTGGCCTCGCCGATGCAGGGCACCATCGTCAAGATCGCCGTCGAGGAGGGCCAGCAGGTCGCCGAGGGCGAACTGGTCGTGGTCCTGGAGGCGATGAAGATGGAGCAGCCGCTGAACGCCCACCGCTCCGGCACGATCAAGGGGCTGACCGCCGAGGTCGGCGCCGCGCTCACGTCCGGCGCCGTGATCTGCGAGATCAAGGACTGACGCGGTAGCACGCACGAAAAGCGCCCGGCGGCTCGACCGCCGGGCGCTTTTTTCTGCCCCCCCGCCCTGAGCGCCTGCCTACGAGGCGCCGACCACGTCCTCGGGGAAGGTCAGGGAGGAGCTCATCCAGCGGAGCGCGGCGGGCAGTTCGCGCCGCCAGGTGGCGAAGTTGTGGCTGCCGTGGTCGAGCACGAGGGCGTCCGCCCGCATCGGCGGCCGGACCGCGTCCAGGAACTCCCGCGCCGCAGGATGATTCCGCTCCCCCGTGCGGCTGGTGCCCACCAGCACGTTCACCTGCGGCACGGGCAGATGCGCCAGCCGCCAGAGCAGGTCGTGCTCCTGGCGCCGGCGGACGCGGTCCTTGCCGTCCCCGAAGAGGTTGCCTGTGGTGGGGTCGTTGGCGACCCGGAAGTCGGGCGAGAGGGCGGCCGCCGAGGTGTACGTCCGCGGGTGCCGCATCACCAGTTGCAGGGCGCAGCTGCCGCCCGAGGAGTAGCCCAGGACGCCCCAGCCGCCCGGGTCGTGCCCGACGCGGTAGTGCGAGCGCAGCGCGTCCGGCACCTCGCGCGTGAAGAACGTCTCGGCCTGCGGGCCGTCCGGGACATCGACGCACTGGGTGTCGCGCGGCGGCGCGATGGTGGGCCGCAGCATGACGATGACGGTGGGCTGCATCCGGCCGGCCCGGATCAGCGCGGCGGCCGTCTGCGGCACCCGCAGGTGCTGTGCCAGCAGGAACGTCCCGCCCGGGTAGCCGCTGAGGGCGACGATGACGGGGAACCGCTGCCGGGCGTACTGCGGCTGGAAGTACTGCGGCGGCAGGTAGACGTAAGCGGGGTTCACGACCCGGCTCCGTCTGCCGACGATCCGGACGGTCTCCACCTTGCCTGCCAGCTCAGGTGGCCCCTTCGGCAGCCCGTGGACCGTGTCCAGGCCCTCGGGCCCCGAGGGCTGTACGAGACCCTTCGTCGGGTCGCCCGCGGGTGCCGCGGCCCCCGCGTCCGCCCACTTGCCGACGGCGGCCGGGGCGTCGTCGTAGCGGCCGAGGAGTTCGTGCCAGGAGGTGTAGAACTGGAAGTTGGCGTTCACCGCCAGGCCGAGGGTGGCGAGGACGGTCAGCTGGGTCCCGGCGAGCATGCCGAGCCGCCCCAGCAGCGCCCGCGGCCCGCGCCCGGCGAACCGCGGCCACAGCCACAGGGTGAGCAGCACACCGACCACGGCGGCCGCGGCCATGACGTACAGCAGCGAGCGGCTGGTCAGTCCCATGACATGTCCTCGGATTCCCGCGACGTGTTCCCCGGCGGGGTCCGCACGCCGTGCCCGGCGCCTCCCTGGTGTTACCGGGAGACCTGATCGCCAGGTTTGATGGCGGGCGGGGCACAGGCGTTGCCGGGGTTTCGCGGAGTTCGGCCAGGCGTCCGCCGCGGTATGCCGGCAGGTCATCCGCCGTCCGCCGGCCGTCCACCGGCGGCCGGGTGGGGCACCACCTACGGGCGGAGACGTGCCGGCCGGGGCCACAGCTCCGCGGAGCCGGGCCGGGGTGCGCGGCGGGAAGGCCGGGAGGCGGAACACACGCGTGCGGAGGAGGGCTCCGCTTGCGCAATGGCATCCTGGAGCCACCGGGCCGGGACCGGCCCGGTCGAGGGAGGACGGCGATGGCGACCGAGACGGCAGGGCAGCGGCACGCAGGACGGGGTCCGGCGGCAGACGCGTCGGCGGGCCGGCATGCCGTACGCCCGATGCGGGCCGATGCGCGCCGCAACTACGAGCGGCTGCTGACCGAGGCCCGTACGGCCTTCACCGAGCACGGCACGGACACCTCCCTGGAGGACATCGCCCGCCGGGCCGGCGTCGGCATCGGCACCCTCTACCGCCACTTCCCCAACCGCACGGCCCTGATGGGCGCGGTCTTCCAGGGGGAGGTGGACGCGCTGCTGGCGCACGCCAAGGAGCTGGCGGACGCGCCGCAGCCGTGCGTCGCGCTGGTCGAGTGGCTGCGCGCGATCATCACGCACGCCAGCACCTACCGGGGCCTGTCCCGCGCGCTGATGGCGGCCTCGGCCGACGACAGCGACAGCTCGGGGATGGCGCGGTGCAGCGTGCCGATGCGCGAGGCCGGGGGCGCCCTGCTCACCCGCGCCCAGGAGGCCGGTTCGGTGCGCCCGGACGTGAGCATCGGCGATCTGCTGCAGCTGACGAACGGCATCGCCCTGGCCGTCGAGGAATCCCCGGGCGACGCGAAGCTGGCCGACCGGCTGCTGACCCTCACCCTGAGCGGCCTGAAGGCAGGCAGCCGGCAGGCCGCGGGCTGAGCCGGCGCGAGCCGCACCGATCCGCGCGGTTACGCGGCCGCGCGGTCGCGCCACGGCGGCGCGCCGTTCCGCCGCATCCGGTCGCCGGCCGGCTCAGCGCCGCCGGGGCGCCAGATCCGCGACCCGGCCGCCCGGTGCCTCCGCGAGGGAGGCGGCCGAGCGCAGCTGCGGTGCCGCACCGCCACCACCCGGCGGGTGGTTGCGCCGCTGCCCCGGCAGCGGGACGTCCCGCCGAGGGCCCCGCCGGTCTGCCGCCGCACCCTCCATGCCCGGCTGCCCGCCGGCCTGTCCGGCGCCGCAACCGCCCGCGACGGCGATCTGCACTCCCTGGTCCGCCAGGGCCTGCAGTTCGGTCCCGGCCCGGTCGTCGTGCCCCGGCGGCTCGTCGGTGACCAGCCGAGTGATCACGTCCGTCGGCACCGTCTGGAACATGGTGTCGGAGCCGAGCTTGGTGTGGTCGGCGAGCACCACGACCTCCCCCGCCGCCTGCACCAAGGCCCGATCGACGCTGGCGGAGAGCATGTTGGAGGTGGACAGGCCGCGCTCCGCGGTCAGGCCGCTGCCCGACAGGAAGGCGCGGGAGACCCGCAGCCCCTGGAGGGACTGCTCGGCACCGCTGCCGACCAGCGCGTAGTTGGATCCGCGCAGGGTGCCTCCGGTCATCACGACCTCGACACGGTTGGCATGGGCCAACGCCTGCGCGACGAGAAGGGAGTTGGTGACCACGGTCAGGCCGGGCACGCGGGCGAGCCGGCGGGCCAGCTCCTGCGTGGTGGTCCCGGCGCCGACGACGATGGCCTCGCCCTCCTCGACGAAGCTCGCGGCGAGATCGGCGATGGCCGTCTTCTCCGCGGTCGAGAGATGGGACTTCTGTGGAAAGCCCGACTCCCGGGTGAAGCCTCCCGGTAGGACCGCACCGCCGTGTCGGCGGTCGAGCAGTCCTTCTGCCTCCAGCGCCCGCACGTCCCGCCGTACGGTTACTTCGGAGGTCTGGACGACACGGGCGAGCTCCCGGAGCGAGACCGCTCCGTTCGCCCGCACCATTTCAAGGATCAATTGGCGACGTTCTGCAGCGAACACGAAACTGACAGTAACGCCAACGACCGTCTGTTTTCAGCAGGTTGCACCAATTAACGGAAGTTGTGCACACCACGGAGAGCGACGTGGTATGCGGCGCGCATATGTCGAACTCCTGGGCGACGAACGTACTGTGACCCCTGGTCAGCCGCGTCGACGGGGCGTTGGGGCCGTGCGGCACGGTCCGGCACCAGAGCGGTGCATTTCATCCCAAGTGCTCAGTAGGGGCACAAATTTTCCCGCCGTCACGTCCGGAGCGAGAGCCCGGACGTGACGCGCGGAGCGCCCGCCCGCGGAGCTACTCGTTGCCCGACTTGCGCGTGTGGAGCTGCCGGGCGACCTCGGCGATGGAGCCGGAGAGCGAGGGATAGACGGTGAAGGCGCTGGCGATCTGCTCGACGGTGAGGTTGTTGTCGACCGCGATCGAGATCGGGTGGATCAGCTCGCTGGCGCGCGGGGAGACCACCACGCCGCCGACGACGATGCCCGTGCCGGGGCGGCAGAAGAGCTTCACGAAGCCGTCGCGGATGCCCTGCATCTTGGCGCGCGGGTTGCGCAGCAGCGGGAGCTTCACGACCCGGGCGTCGATCCTGCCGTTGTCGACGTCCGCCTGGGAGTAGCCGACGGTGGCGATCTCCGGGTCGGTGAAGACGTTCGCGGAGACCGTCTTGAGGTTCAGCGGCGTGACCGCGTCGCCCAGGAAGTGGTACATCGCGATCCGGCCCTGCATGGCGGCGACGGACGCGAGCGCGAAGACCCCGGTGCAGTCGCCGGCCGCGTAGACGCCGGGAGCGCTGGTGCGGGAGACCTTGTCCGTCCAGATGTGGCCGGATTCCTTGAGGGTGACGCCCGCCTCCTCCAGGCCGATGCCGGCGGAGTTCGGGATGGAGCCGACGGCCACCAGACAGTGCGTGCCGGAGATCGTCCGGCCGTCGGCCAGCGTCACCTCGACGCGGTCGCCGACCCGCTTGACGGCCGACGCGCGGGAGCGGGCCATGACGTTCATGCCGCGGCGGCGGAAGACGTCCTCCAGGACGGCGGCGGCGTCCGGGTCCTCGCCCGGCAGCACCCGGTCACGGGAGGAGACGAGGGTGACGCGGGAGCCGAGGGCCTGATAGGCACCGGCGAACTCGGCGCCGGTGACACCGGAACCGACCACGATGAGCTCCTCGGGGAGCTCGTCGAGGTCGTAGACCTGCGTCCAGTTCAGGATGCGCTCGCCGTCGGGCAGCGCGTCCGGGATCTCCCGCGGATGCGCGCCCGTGGCGATGAGCACGGCGTCGGCGGTCAGCGTCTCCTCGGTCCCGTCGGCCGCGGTCACCGTCACCCGGCGCGAACCGTCCGGCGACTGGCCCGGCTCCAGGCGGCCGCGGCCGCGCATGACCCGGCCACCGGCCCGGGTCACCGACGCGGTGATGTCGTGGGACTGGGCGAGCGCGAGGCGCTTGACGCGGCGGTTGACCTTGCCGAGGTCCACGCCGACGACCCGCGCGGGGCGGTCGACGTGCGGCGTGTCGTCCTCGACGATGATGCCCAGCTCCTCGTACGAGGAGTCGAAGGTCGTCATCACCTCGGCCGTCGCGATAAGAGTCTTCGACGGGACGCAGTCGGTGAGCACCGACGCCCCGCCCAGACCGTCGCAATCGACGACGGTCACCTCCGCGCCGAGAGAGGCGCCCACCAGGGCCGCCTCGTATCCGCCGGGTCCGCCACCGATGATCACGATCCGAGTCACGTACTCCATTGTCCCGTACGCCCTCGTGTCATTCTCCTTGGGGGGCGGGGTGCGTGACTTTTGACCGCCAGTGTGCGCTCCCTCCTGCGGCGTTGTGTGAAGCTCCGGCGCCAAGAGCCGACTCGGCAACCTCCCGTACCCTCAGAACCATGTCGCTCTACGCCGCGTACGCCGGCAACCTCGACGCGCGGCTGATGTCCCGCCGCGCACCGCACTCGCCGCTGCGCGGCACGGGCTGGCTCAACGGCTGGCGTCTGACATTCGGCGGGGAGCAGATGGGCTGGGAGGGGGCGCTGGCGACGATCGTCGAGGCCCCCCGCTCCCAGCTCTTCGTCGCGCTCTACGACATCGCGCCCATGGACGAGGACTCCATGGACCGGTGGGAGGGCGTGGGCCTGGACATCTACCGCCGGATGCGGGTGCGGGTGCACACCCTCGACGGTGACGAGGCCGCCTGGATCTATGTCCTCAACGGCTACGAGGGCGGCCTGCCGTCGGCCCGCTACCTGGGCGAGATCGCGGACGCGGCGGAGTCGGCGGGCGCCCCGCACGACTATGTGATGGAGCTGCGCAAGCGGCCCTGCTGACGGCCGCCGGTCGCGGCGGCCCTCAGCGCACCGGCGGCGCCCCGCCCCGGCCGCACCCGTGCTCCGTACGGGTGACGCGACGCGCCCGGGCGTCTTTTCGTCGAAAGACACAACACAACGATCCCAGGACAGTGGGCAGCAACATCTACGCGCGTAGGGGATTAGCGGCTACCCTCGTCGGCGTGAACGCATTTGCTACTACCGACATCGAGGCAGACCCGCAGGGTGCCGCCGACGCCGCCGCTGCCCGCCTGAGCGAGCTGACCGGCGCCGAGACCCACGACGTCGCCCTGGTGATGGGCTCCGGTTGGGCTCCGGCCGCCGACGCGCTCGGCGCGCCCGAGCACGAATTCCCGGTGACCGAGCTGCCCGGCTTCCCGCCCCCGGTCGTCGCCGGTCACAGCAGCAAGGCCCGCTCCTACAAGATCGGCGAGAAGCGCGCGCTGGTCTTCCTGGGCCGGACCCACTACTACGAGGGCCGCGGTGTCGCCGCTGTCGCGCACGGCGTCCGCACGGCCGCCGCCGCCGGCTGCAAGACCGTCGTCCTCACCAACGGGTGCGGTGGCCTGCGTGACGGCATGCGCCCCGGTCAGCCGGTCCTCATCAGCGACCACCTCAACCTCACCGCCACCTCCCCGATCGTCGGCGCGAACTTCGTCGACCTGACGGACCTGTACTCGCCGCGGCTGCGCGCGCTGTGCAAGGAGGTCGACCCGAGCCTGGAGGAGGGTGTCTACGCCCAGTTCCCCGGCCCGCACTACGAGACCCCTGCCGAGATCAAGATGATCCGGACCCTGGGCGCCGACCTGGTCGGTATGTCCACGGTCCTGGAGGCCATCGCGGCCCGCGAGGCCGGTGCCGAGGTGCTCGGCCTCTCGCTGGTGACGAATCTCGCCGCCGGCATGACGGGCGAGCCGCTCAACCACGCAGAGGTCCTGCAGGCCGGCCGCGACTCCGCGACGCGGATGGGCAGCCTGCTCGCCCAGGTGCTCGGCAAGCTCTGAGACCTCACCCGTGGGGCCGGCCCGGCAGGTGCCTGACACCCGCCGAGCCGGCCCTCGCCGGGCCTCTGCCCGCCGCAGCGCACCCGGTGTCCCCGCCGGGCCCGCGGCTCCCGTCGAGCGCCGGCGCCGGACGCACCGCCCGGTGCGACCGCCACCCCCGCCGGCACGCACGCCGTCGTACGGCATTGGCCGGATCGGCGGCTCGAAGTACCCGCGCGCCGGGTAAGCGTGACGAGCAGCCGAGCGCTCCCCCACCCGCATCCACCGTCAGGAGCATCACGTGGCTACCGATCCCGCGGAGCTGACCAACCGGGCCAGGGCATGGCTGGCCGAGGACCCCGACCCGGAGACCCGGGAGGAGCTGTCCAAGCTCATCGCCACCAAGGACCTCGAAGAGCTGGCCGCACGGTTCTCCGGCACGCTCCAGTTCGGCACCGCCGGGCTCCGGGGTGAACTGGGCGCGGGTCCGATGCGGATGAACCGCGCGGTGGTCATCCGCGCGGCGGCCGGCCTCGCGGCCTATCTGAAGGGCAAGGGCGACGGCGCGGGCCTGGTCGTCATCGGCTACGACGCGCGCCACAAGAGCGCCGATTTCGCCCGGGACACCGCGGCCGTGATGGTCGGCGCGGGACTGCGGGCGGCGGTGCTGCCCCGCCCGCTGCCCACCCCCGTACTGGCCTTCGCCATCCGCCACCTGGGTGCGGTCGCCGGCGTGGAGGTCACCGCCAGCCACAACCCGCCGCGCGACAACGGCTACAAGGTCTACCTCGGGGACGGCTCGCAGATCGTGCCGCCGGCCGACGGCGAGATCGCCGCGGACATCGCCGCCATCGGCTCGCTGGACGACGTGCCCCGGCCCGAGGACGGCTGGGAGACCCTCGGCGACGACGTCCTGGCGGCCTACCTGGCGCGTACGGACGCCGTGCTGACGCCCGGCTCGCCCCGCGACACCCGCGTCGTCTACACCCCCCTGCACGGCGTCGGCCGCGACACCCTCGTCCAGGCATTCGCGCGGGCCGGCTTCCCGGCGCCGACGGTCGTCCCCCAGCAGGCCGAGCCGGACCCGGACTTCCCGACGGTCGCCTTCCCCAACCCGGAAGAACCCGGCGCGATGGACCTCGCCTTCGCCACCGCCCGGTCCCTGGCCCCCGGCAGCGTCGATCTCGTCGTCGCCAACGACCCGGACGCGGACCGCTGCGCCGTCGCCGTGCCGGCCCCCGGTACCCAGGACGGCTGGCGGATGCTGCGCGGCGACGAGGTGGGCGCGCTCCTCGCGGCCCACCTGGTCCGCAAGCACCGCGACGGCCGGGGCGGATCGGGCACCTTCGCCACCACGATCGTGTCGTCGTCGCTGATGTCCCGTATCGCGGCCGCCTCCTCGCTGCCGTACGTGGAGACGCTCACCGGCTTCAAGTGGCTGGCCCGCGTGGACGGGCTGCGCTACGCCTTCGAGGAGGCGCTGGGCTACTGCGTCGACCCGGAGGGCGTCCGCGACAAGGACGGCATCACCGCCGCCCTGCTGATCACCGAGCTGGCCGCCGAACTCAAGCGGTCCGGCCGCACGCTCACCGATCTGCTGGACGACCTCGCGCTGGAGTTCGGGCTGCACGCCACCGACCAGCTCTCGGTCCGCGCCGAGGACCTGTCGCTGATCGCCGACGCCATGCGGCGGCTGCGCGAGCAGCCCCCGACGGTCCTCGCGGGCCTGACGGTCGGCCGGTCCGACGACCTGAACGAGGGCACCGAGACGCTGCCGCCGACCGACGGACTGCGCTACTACCTGGCCGGTTCGCCGGCGGCCGGAGTGGAGAGCGGCCGGGTCGTGGTGCGCCCCAGCGGCACCGAGCCCAAGCTCAAGTGCTACCTGGAGGTCGTGGTTCCGGTGGCCTCGGCGCAGGCACTGCCGGAGGCCCGGACGCAGGCGGCCGCGGCGCTGGCGGCGATCAAGGCCGACCTGTCGGCGGCGGCCGGCATCTGACGACGGCACGAAACGCTGAGCGGGTCCCGTCCGTCGCGGGGCCCGCTCACCGTCTCCGGCCCGCGGCCCGACTCCTGCCGGAGGGGCCGCGGGCCGCCTCGTCTCTCGTACGGGTGACTCCCTTTACGCCACCTGTCGCAGCACTTCAGGGCGGGCGCGCCCGGAGCACGGAAGCCTGGACCCGGACGTACACGCCGCCAGTCCTCCAGGAGTCGCGCAGTGCCCACGACCGCGCCCCCGCCGATCCCCGCCGGCCCGGCCCCGCCGGCATCCCTACCGTCAGGGCCCGGACGGCTGACAGGAGCGCTGGCCGCGGCGCTGCGCAGGGCCGCGCCCGCGCTGCTCGGTTACCTCGCCGTCCGCCTGCTGGGTGCGCTGGTGCTGATGAAGTGGGCGCACCTCAAGCAGCACGGCCTATGGCCCTACCTCGCCTCCCATTGGGATTCGCGCTGGTATCTGGGCATCGCCGAACACGGCTACGAGCAGACCCTCGACGAGCAGTTTTTCAATGCCAACAATCTCGCGTTCTTCCCGCTGTATCCGGTGATCGTCAAGGCCGTCGCCGGGGTCACGCCGGGCTCCCGGGCCAGCATCGGGCTGATCGTCGCCGTCGTCTGCTCGCTCATCGCCGCCTGGGGCGTCTTCGCGGTGGGCGACCGGCTCCACGGGCGCCGGGTCGGCACCGTGCTCGCCGTCCTGTGGGGGGCGACGCCGGTGGCCGTGGTCCAGTGGATGGGCTATACGGAGTCGCTGTTCACGGCCCTGGTGGCCTGGTCGCTGCACGCCGTGCTGACCGGCCGCTGGATCGGGGCCGGCGCCCTGGCCCTGCTCGCCGGCCTCACCCGCCCCACCGGCCTCGCCGTGGCGGCGGCGGTCTCGGTGGCCGCCCTGGTCGCCCTGTGGCGTCTGTGGCACCCACCTGCGGGCCGGGCCGAGGAACGGCCGCCCCCGCGCCACGCCGCCCCGAGGCTGATGCTCGCCGCGCTGCTCGCTCCGCTCGGCTGGCTCGGCTACGTCGGCTGGGTGGGGCTGCGGCTCCACCGTGCCGACGGCTACTTCGCGGTCCAGCGGATGTGGCACAACGAGTGGGACGGCGGCATCGGGACGCTCCGCACCCTGCGCTCGATACTCGGCTACCAACCGCGCCCGCAGCTGTTCTTCGTCGTCGTCTCGCTGGTCCTGATCGCGTCGGTGGTGCTCTATCTGCTGTGCGTCGCCGACCGGCAGCCGCTGCCGCTGCTGGTGTTCAGCGGCGTGCTGCTCGCGGTCGTGCTGGGCAGCGGCGGCGTCTACTTCCCGCGTGCCCGCTTCCTGCTACCCGGCTTCCCGCTGCTGCTCCCGCTGGCCCTCGCGATCGCCCGCGCCCGCCGCAGGACCGCCGTACTGGCCCTCGGCGGCTCGGCCCTGGCGTCCGCCTACCTGGGCGCGTACATGATCCTGGTCTACGGCGGGGCACCGTAACCGCGCCGTCGTGACGCGGGGGCGTCGGGGCGGTGGATCAGGCAAGGCCCGGCCGGCCGGACGCCGTTGCCCCGACTCCCGCGACGATGATCCGTAGTCCCGCCTCGAACCCGGCCTCCACATCGCCGAACATCTCCTGCCCCGCCGCTGCCGCGAGCGGGTGCTTCGCGCCGAGCCGCCGCGCGCGGCTGTCGAGGTCATAGGCCGGGTCGCGGTCCGTCGGATCGTCCGGGTCGGGATGGATCGACTGCTCCTCGATCACCAGCCCGATGGTGAAGTTGTAGACGGTCCACCAGGCCCGCACCGCCTCTTCGAGGGTGAAGCCCTCCTCGGTGAGCCGGCCCAGCAGGCCCTCGATCGGCGCGGCATAGCTCCCGTCCGTCATCCGCGTACCGCTGAAGACCTTGCCGCCGTCGCGGTAGGCGAGCAGTTCCCGGCGCAGCGACCGGGCGCAGGTGAGCAGGGTGTCCTGCCAGGTGCGTGCGAATCCGTCCGCCTCCGGGCCGTCCCCCGACAGCAGCGGCCAGATCATCCGCCGGAACATCTCGGTGGCCATCTCGTCCAGCAGCTCCTGCTTGTTCTTGAAGTGCCAGTACAGGGCGGGAGCCTGGACGTTCAGCTCCTTCGCGATGCGGCGCAGGGTGAGGCCGTCGAGCCCCACCTCGTTCAGCAGGCGCAGCGCGGTGGCCACCACTTGTTTCCGGTCGATGCGCGAAACCATGTTGACAACTTAACACCGTTAAGCGGATGCTCGAAACATGGAACTTAACAGCGTTAAGGAAGCGTGTGAGGCAGCCGCCACGGAGCCCGTTACGGCCGTCGACGTTCTGATCGCGGGCGCCGGCCCCACCGGCCTCGCCCTCGGCATCGATCTCGCGCGGCGCGGCGTCCGCGCCCTGATCGTCGAGCGGCAGCGCAGCCTGTCCCCCGGGGCCCGCGGCACCGGCCTCCAGCCGCGCACCCAGGAGGTATACGACGACCTCGGCGTGCTCCCCGCCGTCCGGGCGGCCGGCGGCCCCTACCCGCCGATGGCGCTGTGGGAGGACGGCCGGATCGCGCGCACCCACGAGATGGTCGAACGCGTCGACCCGACGCCCGGCACGCCGTACTCCAACACCCTGATGATTCCGCAGTGGCGCAATCTCCAACTGCTGCACGAACGACTGTCGGAGCTGGGCGGCCGCGTCCTCCACGGCACCGAGCTGACGGGGTACGAACAGGACGCGGACGGAGTGACGGCCCGGCTCGGCCTGGCGGACGGAGGCTCCCGGACCGTACGGGCCGGCTATCTGGTCGCCGCGGACGGCGGGCGCAGCACCGTCCGCAAGGGGCTCGGCGTCGGCATGAGCGGCCCGCAGCTGACGTCGGGGGCGTGCGTCCTGGCGGATGTGCGGGTCGACGGCCTCGACCGGGACCACTGGCACCGCTGGATGCTGCCGAACGGCGGCTTCGTCGCCCTGCTCCCGCTGGCCGGCACCGACCACTTCCAGGCCTTCGCCGTGGCGTCCCCCGACGAGCCGGACACCTCGCCCGATGGCGTCCGCGCCCTGATCGCCAGGTGGACGCACCTCGTCCCCGAGCAGCTCGGCGAGGTCCTGTGGACCTCCGTCTACCGCCCCCGGGCGGGCATGGCCGACCGCTACCGCCAGGGCCGGATCTTCCTCGCCGGCGACGCGGCGCACATCCACTCCCCGGCCGGCGGCCAGGGCCTGAACACCAGCGTCCAGGACGCCTACAACCTCGGCTGGAAGCTCGGCCAGGTGCTACGCCACGGCGCGCCCGACGCGCTCCTCGACACCTACGAGAGCGAGCGCCGCCCGATCGCCGCCCGCCTCCTGGAGACCAGCACCCGCCTGCACCGCTCCGGCTCGCTGCGCCGCGGCCGCGACCTCCACCAACTCGACATCGGCTACCCCGACAGCCCCCTGAGCAAGGAACTGCGCACGGCCGTCGCCGAGGGCGCACGCACCGCCGGCGACCGTGCCCCCGACGCCCCCTGCCACACCGCCGACGGCCGGCCCACCAGCCTCTTCGACGCCTACCGGGGCCCGCATTTCACCCTGCTCGCCCTGGGCGACACCGATCTCGACGAGGCTGCCCTGCCCGTCGGCCCGGACCTGCTGCGCACCGTCCGCGTAGGTGGACCGGACCCTGATCTGATCGACAAGGACGGCCACATCGGGGACGCCTACGGGGAGGACCCCGGCGTCTTCCTCATCCGGCCCGACGGCCATCTCGCCGCCGCGGCCCCGGCAGAGCGGGCCACCGCGCACCTGACCGACGCCCTGATCCCGTTCATCGCCGGGGGCAGGGCGCGGGCGGCGCGGTAGTTCAAGAGGCCGCCGGGCGCCACATGGTGGTCACGACATGGCCGGTGGCGACGGTGACCCGGCCATGGGCGGCGAAGCCGGCCCTCTCGTACCGCGCGAGGTTCGCCGGGTTGGACGACTCCAGGTAGGCGGGCGCCCCCAGGGCATCGATGCGCGCGAGCCCCTCGGCCAGCAGGCCCATGCCCAGCCCCTTGCCGCGGTGCGCGTCGTGGGTCCCCAGGAGGGTCAGATAGAAGTGCGGCTCGCTCGGGCGGGCCGCCTCCAGCCGGCCGTAGATGCCCAGGATCCCCTCGGCCACTTCCGGGCTCGCCCTGTCGGCCAGGAGGTTCTCCAGGCCGGCTTCCTCCTCCGGCGTCAGCTCGGTGCCGCCCGGCGGGATCCAGACGGCCGCGGCCTCCGCGTTCCGCGTCACCAGCGTCCAGGGATAGCGCAGGGCCGAGGCCACGAAGAGCCGCCACATCGCCGCCGCCTGCCGCGCTCGGCGACCGGGGTCGGGGAAGGCCGGGCCCCACAGCGGGTCGTGGAAGAACGCGGTCGTCATGGTCTCGACGACGGCGTCGAGGTCGGCGGGGCCGGCCACCCGCGCGGGTACCGGCCGAGGTGCGGAGGCCATCGGCCCACCGTAGCCGCGCCGGCGCGAGACACACCCGGCCCCGGTTGCACCATGAGCCACCGGGGCCGCGCGGCGCCCTTGAAGGGGCGGTCCGCCTACTGGAGCCCGATCATGACGGCCAGTCCGACCGCACCCGCCACGCACGGCGCGATGAACTCGTACGCCCAGCGCACCACCGGCTCGCCCGTGGCGCTCTCGCGGTGCGCGGCGCTCTCCTTGATCTCGCGCAGCTCGTCGAGGGTCTGGTCGGCCATGGCGCGCGGGACCGGGCCGTCGTCGCCGCCCAGCCCGAAGCGGCTCCGGGGTGCGCCCGCGCCCCGCGCCGCCTGCTTGCTGACCTTCTTGCGCTGCCGCAGCGAGACCGGCACGGCCCAGAGCTGGTACTTCCCGGCGCTGGTGAAGACCTCGGCGGAGAACGTCGCCCGCAGGTTCTCCACCGCGCCCCAGGGCAGCGTGATCGTGCGGAACGGATTGCGTACCGTCAGCCGGTCCTCGTTCGCCCTGACCCGCGGCCGGAGGGTGAAGGCCGCCACCAGCGGCACGCCGAGGAGCAGCGTGAACAGCGCCGTCAGCTTGGTCCGCGCGTCGCCCCGCAGCAGCGCGTCGCCGCCGAGCCATAGCCCGAGCAGCAGGAGCAGCACACCGCCGACGAGGGCCGCGGGCGAGCGGTAGCTGCGCTCGGCGAACTGCTGTTGCGGCGGGGAGGACCGTTCCGGGCTCGTCATGGTGCCGATTCTGCCTGACGTCCCAGGATGCGGACATTGCGGTACGACAACAGCTCGCGCCCCGCGTCCGGTCAACTCCGCGACGCCGTCGGGGTCCGGAACCGGCGAGCGCAGAGGATCTTGAGGGCAGCGAGGCGCTCCGCACTCCCGGGACGGACGCCCCGCGTGCCGTGTCGGCGAAATCGCAGCGCAGGGGGGTGGCATGCCGCTACGCGCGTAGATATGCTCCTCTCGTGACCATGCCCATCACTGTTCCCGCATACGGCAAGGAAGCCGCGGAACGTCTGGCGTCGATGGCGGACGTGACCGCCGACGACGGTGCGCTGCGCCGCTTCCTGCACGGCCTCCCAGGCGTCGACGCGGTCGGCCTGCAGGCCCGCGCCGCCACCCTCGGCACCCGCTCGATCAAGACGACGGCGAAGGCGTACGCCATCGATCTCGCCATCTCGATGATCGACCTGACGACCCTCGAAGGCGCGGACACCCCGGGCAAGGTCCGGGCGCTGTGCGCCAAGGGCATCTCCCCGGACCCCACCGACCGCACCGCTCCCCGGGTCGCGGCGATCTGCGTCTACCCCGACATGGTCGCGACGGCCAAGGAGGCGCTCGGCGACTCCGGCATCCATGTCGCGTCCGTCGCCACCGCCTTCCCGGCCGGCCGGGCCGCGCTGCCCGTCAAGCTCGCCGACACCCGTGACGCGGTCGCGGCCGGCGCCGACGAGATCGACATGGTGATCGACCGGGGCGCTTTCCTCTCCGGGCGCTACCGCGAGGTCTTCGACGAGATCAAGGCCGTCAAGGAGGCGTGCGCCCGGCCGGACGGCACGGTCGCGCACCTCAAGGTCATCTTCGAGACCGGTGAACTCCAGACGTACGACAACGTCCGCCGGGTCTCCTGGCTCGCGATGCTCGCGGGCGCCGACTTCATCAAGACCTCGACCGGCAAGGTGTCGGTGAACGCCACCCCGCCCGTCACGCTCCTGATGCTGGAGGCGGTCCGCGACTTCCACGCCGCGACGGGCGTGCAGGTCGGCGTGAAGCCGGCCGGCGGCATCCGTACGACCAAGGACGCGATCAAGTACCTGGTGATGGTCAAGGAGACGCTCGGCGAGAGCTGGCTGACCGGCGACTGGTTCCGCTTCGGCGCCTCCAGCCTCCTGAACGATCTGCTGATGCAGCGCCAGAAGCTCAGCACCGGCCGCTACTCCGGCCCCGACTACGTCACGGTGGACTGAGGCACCCATGACCTTCGACTACGCACCCGCCCCCGAGTCCCGCTCGGTCGTCGACATCGCGCCGTCCTACGGCCTGTTCATCGACGGCGAGTTCGCACCCGGCTCCGACGGCAAGGTCTTCAAGACCGTCTCCCCCTCGTCCGAGGAAGTCCTCTCCGAGGTCGCCCAGGCGAGCGCGGAGGACGTCGACCGCGCCGTGCAGGCCGCCCGCAGGGCCTTCGAGAAGTGGTCCGCGCTGCCGGGCGCCGAGCGCGCCAAGTACCTCTTCCGGATCGCCCGGATCATCCAGGAGCGCTCGCGCGAGCTGGCCGTCCTGGAGTCGCTGGACAACGGCAAGCCGATCCGCGAGTCCCGCGACGCCGACCTGCCGCTGGTCGCCGCGCACTTCTTCTACTACGCCGGCTGGGCCGACAAGCTCGACCACGCCGGCTACGGCGCCAACCCCCGCCCCCTGGGCGTCGCGGGCCAGGTCATCCCCTGGAACTTCCCGCTCCTGATGCTGGCGTGGAAGATCGCCCCGGCGCTGGCGACGGGCAACACCGTCGTCCTCAAGCCGGCCGAGACGACCCCGCTCTCCGCCCTCTTCTTCGCGGACATCTGCCGCCAGGCCGGTCTGCCCAAGGGCGTCGTCAACATCCTCACCGGCGACGGCTCCACGGGCGCCGCCCTGGTCGCGCACCCGGACGTCAACAAGGTCGCCTTCACCGGCTCGACCGAGGTCGGCAAGGCCATCGCCCGCACGGTCGCCGGCACGGACAAGAAGGTGACGCTCGAACTGGGCGGCAAGGCCGCGAACATCGTCTTCGACGACGCTCCCGTCGACCAGGCCGTCGAGGGCATCGTCAACGGCATCTTCTTCAACCAGGGCCACGTCTGCTGCGCCGGCTCGCGCCTGCTGGTCCAGGAGTCCGTCGCGGAGGAACTCCTGGAGTCCCTCAAGCGCCGGATGCAGACCCTCCGGGTCGGTGACCCGCTCGACAAGAACACCGACATCGGCGCCATCAACTCCGCCGAGCAGCTCGCCCGCATCACCTCGCTGGTCGACGCGGGCGAGGCCGAGGGCGCCGAACGCTGGGCCCCGGCCTGCGATCTGCCGTCCGCCGGCTACTGGTTCGCGCCGACGATCTTCACCGGCGTCACCCAGGCGCACCGCATCGCGCGCGAGGAGATCTTCGGCCCGGTCCTCTCCGTCCTCACCTTCCGCACCCCCGCGGAGGCGGTGGAGAAGGCCAACAACACCCCGTACGGCCTCTCGGCGGGCATCTGGACGGAGAAGGGCTCCCGGATGCTGTGGATGGCGAACAAGCTCCGCGCCGGGATCGTCTGGTCCAACACGTTCAACAAGTTCGACCCGGCCTCGCCGTTCGGCGGCTACAAGGAGTCGGGCTACGGCCGCGAGGGCGGCCGGCACGGCCTGGAGGCGTACCTCGCCGGGCCCACCGGGCCAACGAGTGAGCGCGGCGAACGAGAAGGGGAGGGCGACCGATGAAGCAGCCTGATCGTTTGAGCGTGCTCAAGACCTACAAGCTGTACGTCGGGGGCAAGTTCCCCCGGTCCGAGAGCGGGCGGGTGTACGAGGTGACCGACTCCAAGGGCAAGTGGCTGGCGAACGCGCCGCTGTCCTCCCGCAAGGACGCCCGTGACGCCGTCGTCGCCGCCCGCAAGGCGTTCGGCGGTTGGGCGGGCGCCACCGCCTACAACCGCGGCCAGATCCTCTACCGGGTCGCCGAGATGCTGGAAGGCCGCCGCGACCAGTTCGTCGCGGAGGTCGCCGACGCCGAGGGGCTGTCGAAGTCCAAGGCGGCGGCGCAGGTGGACGCGGCCATCGACCGCTGGGTCTGGTACGCGGGCTGGTCCGACAAGGTCGCCCAGATCGCCGGCTCCGCCAACCCGGTCGCGGGCCCGTACTTCAACCTCTCCTCCCCCGAACCGACCGGTGTCGTGGCGACGCTGGCCCCCCAGGACTCGTCCTTCCTCGGCCTGGTCTCGGTCATCGCCCCCGCCATCGTCACCGGCAACACGGTCGTTGTGGTGCCCGCGCAGGACGCCCCGCTGCCCGCCCTCTCCCTGGCCGAGGTGCTCGCCACCTCCGACCTGCCGGGCGGCGTCGTCAACATCCTCTCGGGCCGCACGGCGGAGATCGCGGCACCGCTCGCCGCCCACCAGGACGTCAACGCCATCGATCTGACCGGCGCCGACGCCGCGTTGGCGAAGGACCTGGAGACGGCCGCGGCCGACAACCTCAAGCGCGTGCTGCGCCCGGCACCGGCGGACTGGACCGCCGACCCGGGCACCGGCCGGCTGCTGGCCTTCCTGGAGACCAAGACGGTCTGGCACCCGATGGGCGTGTAGGACAGCACAGGCGCGCCCCGGCGCCGACCGGTCAACTGTGCGGGGCCTCGCCTTCCTTGGGCGGGGCCCCGCATCGCTGTCCGCGTTGACCACTCCGGCCGGAGCGGCGCCCCGGCCCGTACGGCTCAGCCCGGCAGCACCGACATCGCCGCCCCCACCACCGGCAGGTCCTGCACGGTGGCGCCCTCCGACAGGGGGCCGGTCGCCGCGGCGGTGCTCACGGGCTTGAAGTCGGCGATCTGGGTGCCGACGATGTTGTTGAGCGGGTCGACGGGGGTGTTCGCCAGCGGGTCCAACTGGACGTGCTTGACGCCGGAGACGCTGCCGCCCGCGGCGTCCAGCAGGGCGCCGGCCAGGGCGGTTGCCCTGCCACCGGAGTCGTTGGCGGCCGGCGTGGGTGCGGCGTGCGCGCCGGCCGCGCCGCCGGCCGCGAGCGCGGCGCCGGCCGCCGAGACGACCAGACCCGCCCGCAGAAGGGCGCGCGGGAAGCGGCCGGGGTTGGGACGCGCGTGTGAGGTCATGTGCTGCCACCTGCCTGTGGGTCGGAAGGCATCCACCGGAAGGAGACCTTCTGCGAGAGCGGAGAACGATTTGGGTAATCGTTTGGCTGCGTAGAGTAGTTGAGGGGGCGGGGGTCGATCCACCTCGGACGCAGGGGGGTACCCCTCTCGGCCCAATGCACGACAATGGCTACCCGTGAGCTCCCACTCCCCCGCCCGGCCGCCCGCCGCCCGCGTCGTCCTGCTGACCGGCCCGTCCGGTTCCGGCAAGACGTCCCTGGCCGCCCTGACCGGCCTGCCCGTCCTGAACCTCGACGACTTCTACAAGGAGGCCACGGATCCGACGCTGCCGCAGCTGCCGGACGGCGGCGGCGCCGACTGGGACTCCCCGCTCTCGTGGGACGCCGGGGCCGCGGTCGCGGCCATCGAGGCGCTGTGCCGCACGGGACGTACCACCGTCCCCGTGTACGACATCTCCGTCAGCGCCCGTGTCGGCGAGGCCGAGATGGGCCTCACAGGGGCGGCGCTGTTCATCGCGGAGGGCATCTTCGCGGCCGACGTCATAGCGGGCTGCCGCTCGGCGGGGCTGCTCGCCGACGCACTGTGCCTGCGCGGCCGCCCCACCACGACCTTCCGGCGGCGGCTGGCCCGGGATCTGCGCGAGGGCCGTAAGTCGGCGCCGTATCTGGTGCGGCGCGGGCTGCGGCTGCTGCGCAACGAACGCACCATCGTCGCCCGGCACAGCGCCCTGGGCGCGCACCCGTGCGCCAAGCCGGAGGCGCTGGCCCGGATATCCGCGGTACGGGCGCAGGACGCGGTCGGCGACACGGTCCGTTCCTGACGAGGCGCCGGTCCGGGATCATCCGCGGGGCCGCCGTGCCACGGGTGACGGGTGACGGGTGAGGCAGGCATCGGCGTGCACGAAAAACGGGTTCGGACAGACCCCCCGGCCGTCCGAACCCGCCTCGTTTCCCCCGTCCCCCCTACTTTCCCCCGTATCCCCCGATACGCCGGCCTCCCCGGAGCGCTCCGGTTCGGCCGTTCCCCCGTATCCCCGTCCCCTCGGGCATTTCCCCCGGTCCTCAGGCCACCAGCTCGCCGAAGGACTCCTCCTCGTCACGGCCGAAGCTGAGGACCTCGTCCTCGCGCAGCCGGCGCAGGGAGCGCCAGATGCTCGACTTCACCGTGCCGACACTGATGTCGAGGATCTCCGCGATCTCCGGGTCCGTGCGGCCTTCGTAGTAGCGCAGCACCAGCATGGTGCGCTGCGTCTCGGGCAGCCGGGCCAGCGCCTGCCACAGGACGGCGCGCAGCTCGGTGCCGCGCATCGCGTCCACGTCGCCGGCCGTCTCGGGCAGTTCCTCGGTCGGGTATTCGTTGAGCTTGCGCCGGCGCCACGCGCTGATGTGCAGATTGGTCATCGTGCGCCGCAGGTAGCCGCCGAGCGCCGCCTTGTCACTGATCCGGTCCCAGGCCCGGTAGGTCGAGAACAGCGCGCTCTGCAGCAGGTCCTCGGCCTCGTAGCGGTCGCCGGTCAAGTGGTAGGCGGTGGCGTACAGGGAGGCGCGGCGCTCCTGGACGTAGGCGGTGAAGGCCGCTTCGGCCTCCGCCGTCTCCGACGTGGAACGCCGTTCCCCCGTGTCCTCCCTGTACGCCGCTCCCCCGGTGTTCCCGGAGCCGTCTCCCCCGATGGCTCCGTTGCCCCCGTTGCGTCCCCCTACGGTCGCGTCGACGGCCACCATGTACGGCGGCCGCTGGCGGCCGACGCCGCGAGCGCACCCGCGCCCTACCGCACCGGACTGGGCCGTGCCGGCCCGTCCGATGTCGTGGAGGCGCGTGATTACTGCGCTGGTGGTGGTGCCGTGCAGTGTGTTCATGTCGCGCCCCCCGTCGGTTGAGCCGGTCGTTCGGTATCTCTCCGGGTGGTGATCTCTCCCGGTGACCCAAAGACTGCCAACCCAGTTTCATCGCGTTGTCCGTCGACTGTCACAGCCCTGTCACAGGGGTGAGGGGGGTGCGGCGCGGGGTCGCCACGGGTGCGGGCCTTGTGTGGGAGGGCGCCACTGGTCGATCTCGTGGCGTCCCATGGGCCAGAATGGCCAACGTGCCTTTCCTGTTGCTGATCGAGGACGACGACGCCATCCGCACGGCCCTCGAACTCTCGCTGTCGCGCCAAGGTCACCGTGTGGTGACCGCGGCGACGGGCGAGGACGGCCTGAAGCTGCTGCGCGAGCAGCGCCCGGACCTGATCGTGCTGGACGTGATGCTGCCGGGCATCGACGGCTTCGAGGTGTGCCGGCGGATCAGGCGTACGGACCAACTGCCCATCATCCTGCTCACCGCGCGTAACGACGACATCGACGTCGTGGTGGGCCTGGAGTCCGGTGCCGACGACTATGTCGTCAAACCGGTCCAGGGGCGGGTGTTGGACGCCCGGATCAGGGCCGTGCTGCGCCGCGGGGAGCGCGAGTCCAACGACTCGGCGACCTTCGGCTCACTGGTGATCGACCGCTCGGCGATGACGGTCACCAAGAACGGCGAGGATCTCCAACTGACGCCCACCGAGCTGCGCTTGCTGCTGGAGCTGAGCCGCCGACCCGGGCAGGCGCTGTCCCGCCAGCAGTTGCTGCGGCTGGTGTGGGAACACGACTATCTCGGGGACTCGCGGCTGGTGGACGCCTGTGTGCAGCGGCTGCGCGCGAAGGTGGAGGACGTACCGTCCTCGCCGACGCTGATCCGTACGGTCCGCGGCGTCGGGTACCGGCTGGACTCCCCGCAGTGACCGCACGCCCCGATGACGGCGGCTCGCACGACGGCACCGAGGACTCCGCGGCGCCCGCGCCCGGCAGGCGCCCGGTGCGGCTGCCTCGGTGGATACGGCGCGCGTCCGGGCTGCTGCGCTGGACGAGTCTGCGGCTGCGGCTGGTCGTCGTCTTCGCGCTGGTGGCGCTGACCGCCGCGGTCTCCGCGTCCGGCATCGCCTACTGGCTCAACCGCAACACCGTCCTGGACCGCACCCAGAACTCCGTGCTGAACGACTTCCGCAAGGCACTGGAGGACAGCACCCGGTCGCTGCCGCTGCATCCCCGGTGCGCCGAACTCCAGGACGCCGCGCGGCGGATGGCGGGCGGGCCGCAGAACTACGCGGTACTGCTGATCGGGGTGGACGGCGCGGGCAAGGACTGCGCGGCCACCACCAACAAGAACCTCCTCACGCTCAAGAACGTCCCCCAGTCGCTGCGGACCGCGGTCAACGACGTGCGGAAGGTCGACGAGTCGAACCGCTACGCGCATCACCTGTACTGGCAGCGCAGGGAGGTCGGCGATGTCCCCTATCTCGTGGCCGGCGCGAAGGTCATCGGCGGTGGCCCGACCGGCTACATGATGAAGTCGCTGGCCGCCGAGCGGCAGGACCTCAACTCGCTGGCCTGGTCGCTGGGGATCGCCACCGCGCTCGCGCTGGTCGGCTCGGCGCTGCTGGCGCAGGCCGCCGCGACGACCGTGCTGCGGCCGGTGCAGCGGCTCGGGCACGCGGCGCGGCAGCTGGGCGAGGGCCGGCTGGACACCCGGCTGCGGGTGACCGGCACGGACGAACTCGCCGATCTGTCGCGGACGTTCAACCGCACCGCGGAGCGGCTCGAACAGCGGGTGGAGGAGCTGAGCGCGCGGGAGGCGTCCTCGCGCCGGTTCGTCGCCGACATGTCGCACGAGTTGCGGACGCCGCTGACGGCGATCACGGCGGTCTCCGAGGTGCTGGAGGAGGAGGCCGACTCCCTCGACCCGATGATCGCGCCCGCCGTGCAGCTGGTCGTGAGCGAGACGCGGCGGCTCAACGACCTCGTGGAGAACCTGATGGAGGTCACCCGCTTCGACGCGGGGACGGCCCGGCTGGTGCTGGACGACGTCGAGGTCGCGGACCAGGTGACCGCCTGCATCGACGCACGGGCCTGGCTGGACGCGGTCGACCTGGACGCCGATCGCGGCATCGTGGCCCGTCTGGACCCGCGGCGGCTCGACGTCATCCTGGCGAACCTGATCGGCAACGCCCTCAAGCACGGCGGCTCGCCGGTGCGGGTGTCGGTGCACACCGAGCCGGCGGCCGGCGAGGACGGCGCGGGGGCAGGCCGGCGCGGACCGGACGCCGGGGCGGAGTCGCCGGGCGCCCACGGCACGGCCGCGGAGCGCGGGGTGCAGGGCGGCCGTCCGGCCCCCACCGATGACGGCGGACGCGAGCAGCCGGACGAGGCAGGCCCGGAGGCGGACGCGCACCGGGGCGGCGCGGGGGATCTGGTGATCCGGGTACGGGACCACGGCCCCGGCATCCCGGAAGAGGTCCTGCCGCACGTCTTCGACCGCTTCTACAAGGCGAGCGCCTCCCGGCCACGGTCGGAGGGCAGCGGTCTCGGCCTGTCGATCGCGCTGGAGAACGCGCACATCCACGGCGGCGAGATCACCGCCGCCAATCTGCCCGAGGGCGGCGCCGTCTTCACCCTGCGGCTGCCGATGGACGCCTCCCGGCTGGCGGACGGCGGCGGGCGGGACGGCGGGGGCGTCACCAAGGGGCGCGGCGGCGCGTCCGGCGAAGGCCGGGCGACCGGCGGCGCGTCGGGTGCGGCCGACGGCGGCACGGAGGGCGACCGATGAGACAGCCCGGTTCGCCGCGGCCGGAACCGCGTGAGCCGCGGTCCGGCTCGGTACGGACGTGGTGGCGTACTGCCGCGGTGGCCGCCCTGGCGCTGGCCGCCGCGGGCTGCGGGGTCCGCGGCACGTCCGTGCCGGTCGACGCCGGGGGCGCGCCCTCGCGGGTGAGCTGCAAGGTTCCCGAGGGCGATACGCCGACTTCCCCCGATGCTGTACAGGTCACCGTGTATTTGGTGTGCAGCTCGGCGCTGACCCCGGTGGAGCGGACCGTGTCCCGCCCCAAGGCGCCGGCGGACGGCGTGCGCCTGCAGGCCGCTCGCGCCCTGCTGCGTGAGCTGCAGAAGCAGCCCTCTTCGGCAGAGGAGGGGGCGGGGTTCAGCAGCGCGGTGCCCGAGGACGTGGAAGTCGCCGGGCCCCGGGCGGGCGATGCCGCGGACGCGCTGCGGCTGAGCGTCCGTCCCGACGATCTGCCGTCCTTCGCGCTTGCCCAGCTGGTCTGCAGCTACGGCAAGAGCACGGCGCTCGGCCGTACTCCCCCATCCCAGGACGGGGCGGGGGGAGCCCCATCGGCGCTCCTGGGCGGTCCCGGCGACGACACACCGCACCGCTACGAGTGCTCCGACGAGGTGCTGACCCACCCGGACATCGCCCAGAACACGAACTGGGGCGGCCCGCTGACCCGTAAGGGCTGAGGCGGGGCAGGGCCGGGGCCGGAGCGGGCACCGGGGCCACCAGGCTGTGAGGCCCGCACGTGGGACCGCCTCCGGGCGAGCCCCGAGACCCTCGGCGACGGCGGCACCAAAACGGGCGCGACAGGGCGGAACCGCGGCCCCCGCTACCGGCGTCCTGGGCTTTGTGCAACGTCATGGCCCCGGCGACACCGCCGCCCTCCGTTTGCGCGCCACCGGACTTCTTCTCCTCGTGGCGCATCTTGTGCTCGTCGGCTGGCTGATGCTGCGTCCCCGCACGGTGCCCTGGGTGCCGGCCCCGAACCTCGAACCGCTGGCGTCGATCAACGCCGAGCTGACGCTCGGGCCGTGGGAGGCGCTGCAGCATCTGGGCGGTTCGGCGCTGCTGCTGGCTCCGCTCGGAGTGCTGCTTCCGATGTCGGCCGGCCGGTTGAACGTTTCGCCGCTGGTGTCACTGACCCGCACGGTGTTCGCCGGCGCCATGATCGCGCTGGCCATCGAGCTGCTGCAGACCGGGGTGCCCGGGCAGGTGCCCGACATCGACACGGTGCTGCTGAACACGGCCGGGGTGGCGCTGGCGCACCTGGCCGTCGTCCCCGGGTGCCGGTCCCGGCTCCGTCGCCGGAACGAGGATCTCAGGGGTGCGACCCCGACGATCCCCAGGGTTGGACTGGCCCCGCAGGCGGATGTTCTCTCCGGCTCACGGACTTACCTTTGAGACATCGGGGCAAACGCCTCAGCTCGTAGCAAAGGAGCCGTCATCATGGCCGCCGAACTGGTCCGTCCCCGCGACAACCGAATGATCGCCGGAGTGTGCGCGGGCCTGGCCCGTCGCTTCGGTACGACCCCGACCACCATGCGCACGATCTTCGTGGTCTCGTGCCTGCTCCCCGGCCCGCAGTTCCTCGTCTACCTGGCGCTGTGGATAATCCTGCCCTCGGAAAAGACCACCACCGGCGCCGCCGCCTGGTAGCAGGCGCGGGCGCTCCGGCCTCGACCGCCCCCGGCACGCCGAAGGCCGTGCCCCGGCACGCACACCGGATACGGCGTACGGCCGGGGCACGGCCAGGCGTACGTCCCCTACGGGACGGACGGTGCGGCGTGCTCAGCCACCCAGGGGGAGACCCTTGGCGACGGCGCCGGCGGGCAGGTTCTTGCCGACCGGCAGGCCGCCCAGCAGGTTGCCCTTCGCGTTGGGCTTGGCCTTGGTCTTGATGACGCCGCCGACCGGCTTGGCGTCCGTGGACTTGGAGACCGCCTTGGCGGCCTGCTCGACCGGGAGGCCGTGCAGCACACCCGCGGTGTCGATCGCGTCGGCAGCCGGGAGCGCCGGGGCAGCCGGGGCAGCGGCGGCGGTGCCCGCGGCGGTGACGGCGAAGGCGGCACCGAGCGCGGCGACACCGAGGTTCTTGATGGTTCCCTGCTTCATCGCTTTTACGTCCTCGTGATGGGGGCTTGACCGGCTAGGAACCTACTGACGGGGCCACCGGCGCCGCAAACAGCGAGAAGCGAAGAAAAAACGGCCGGTGGACAATCCACCGGCCGTTCGAATAGCACCTTCAACTGCCGTTACACAGCGTCATATCCACTGTTCACGGCGGGCGTGGTGCCCGCGTGCCGGAAGAGCCATTCGGCTCGCAGCGCCGCGTATTCCGGCTTGATCACGTCATTGATCATCGCTAGACGTTCATCGAAAGGAATGAAAGCTGATTTCATCGCATTGACTGTAAACCACTGCATGTCATCGAGCGTGTACCGGAATGTCTTGACCAGGTGCTCGAATTCCCGAGACATGTTCGTACCGCTCATCAACCGGTTGTCGGTGTTGACGGTGAGACGGAACTGGAGCCTGCGCAGCAATCCGATCGGGTGCTGCGCGTAGGAGTCCGCGGCACCGGTCTGGAGGTTGGAGGTCGGGCACATCTCCAGCGGGATGCGCTTGTCCCGTACGTACGAGGCGAGCCGGCCGAGCCTGACCGAGCCGTCGTCGTCGACCTCGATGTCGTCGATGATCCGCACGCCGTGGCCGAGGCGGTCGGCGCCGCACCACTGCAACGCCTGCCAGATGGACGGCAGTCCGAAGGCCTCACCGGCGTGGATGGTGAAGTGGTTGTTCTCCCGCTTGAGGTACTCGAAGGCGTCGAGGTGACGGGTGGGCGGGTAGCCGGCCTCGGCGCCCGCGATGTCGAAGCCGACGACGCCGAAGTCGCGGTAGCGGTTGGCGAGTTCGGCGATCTCCAGCGCGCGGGCCGCGTGCCGCATGGCGGTCAGCAGCGCGCCGACCCGGATGCGGTGGCCGTTGGCCTTCGCGCGCCGCTCGCCTTCGCGGAAGCCGTCGTTGACGGCCTCGACGACCTCTTCAAGGGTCAGGCCCGCTTCCAGGTGCTGCTCCGGCGCGTACCTGACCTCGGCGTAGACGACACCGTCGGCGGCGAGGTCCTCGGCGCACTCGGCGGCCACCCGGGTCAGCGCCTGGCGGGTCTGCATGACGGCACAGGTGTGCGCGAAGGTCTCCAGATAGCGCTCCAGCGAGCCGGAGTCGGCGGCCTCGCGGAACCAGATCCCGAGCTTTTCCGGGTCGGTCTCGGGGAGCCCGGCGTAACCGGTCTCGCGCGCCAGGTCGACGACCGTGCCGGGGCGCAGGCCGCCGTCGAGGTGGTCGTGGAGCAGCACCTTGGGGGCGCGGCGAATCTGTTCACTGGTCGGGAGGTTGGTGGTCTCGCTCGTCATTTCGGCACTCTAGCCCCTACGCGCGTAGATCTCATCGAACGATACGTAACAGTGACCCGTCGGCGGGGTGGCCCGTACGCCTCCTTCTGCCATCGTTCTCGTCATGGCTCAGCAAGCGCTGCCGGTGCGCGAGGCCCGGCTGGGAAAACCGCTGGGATCGGCCGGCGAGGACGTGACGCGCGCGGCACTGCGATGGCGGCGTGCGGAGGGGCGGTCGGCGGGCCCGGTGAACGGTGTCGCGCTGTTACTGCCGGCGGGCGAGCCCACCGGGGTGCGGCGCCCGTCCCCGATGTCGGCGCTCGCGGTGCGCCCGTTCGCCGTCCGGCTGGCGAAGGCGGGGCGCCCGGAGGGGCTGACCGCCCATGTGGTGCGCTACCGCTGCCGCGGCTGGAACGGCGCGGCAGCCCATCCCGCGCGGGATGCGATGTGGGCGCTGGAGGAGGTGGTCCGCCGCTACGGCGATGTGCCGGTCTGCCTCGTCGGGACGGGCATGGGCGCCCGTGCCGCGCTGCACGCCGCCGGGCACCCGGCCGTCCATTCCGTCCTGGCCATCGCCCCGTGGTTTCCCGAGCCCGGCCCGGACGCGGCGAAACCGGATCCGGTGAAGCAGCTCGTCGGGCGGCAGGTGCTGCTCGTCCACGGCACGAACGACGCGCGCACCGACCCCGAACTGTCCTACCGCTACGCCGAGCGCGCCAAGAAGATCAATCGCGACACCTGCCGGTTCGAAGTGCACTCCGACGGCCACTCGCTGAGCCAGCACCGCCCCGAAGTCCTCGCCCTGGCGGCCGACTTCATGCTCGGTTCGCTCTTCACCCAGGATTACGCCCGGCCGGTGCGGGACGCCCTGGCGGCGCCGCCGCCGCTCGGTCTGCGGATGCCGCTGGCCGCCGGCTTCGGTGCGTCGCTGCGACGCTGAACGGCACCGCGGGCGCCCGGGGGCCGCGGCCGCTCCCGGCCGCTCATCTCGGCAGCAGCAGCCCCCGCCGGCTCAGCAGGAACTTCTTGAAGGCGGCCACCGGCGGGGTGTCCGGGTGGCCGTCCAGCCAGGCCACGCCGATCTCGCGGACCGCGCGCGGTGCCGTCACGGTCAGTTCGGCGACACCGGGACGCGGCACCGCCGGTGGCGGCAGCAGCGCCACGCCCAGACCGGCGGCGACAAGGCCGCGCAGCGTCTCGGCCTCCTCCCCCTCGAAGGCGATCCGCGGGGTGAACCCCGCCTCGGCGCACAGCGCGTCGGTGATCCGGCGCAGCCCGTAGCCGGGTTCGAGGGTGACGAACAGCTCGCCCGCGGTCTCCGCGAGGCGGACCCGCTTGCGGCCGGCCAGTGGATGGTCGTCCGGTACGACCAGGCGCAGCTTCTGCTCGTCCAGGCGGCGGGCGACCAGGTCGGGATAGTCCGGGACCGGTGAGGTCAGGCAGAGGTCGAGGTCGCCGGCGCGCAGCCGCTCAATCATCGCCTCGCCGTAGTTCTGCACGAGTTGGAAGCGCACGCGGGGGTGGTCGGCGCGGAAGGTGCGGATGAGGCCGGGGACGGTCTCGGGTCCGAGGGTGTGCAGAAAGCCGAAGGCGACCTTGCCGGCGGTGGGGTCGGCGTCGGCCTGTACGGATTCGGTGGCCCGCTCGATGTCGGTCAGCGCGCGCTCGGTGGAGGCGAGGAAGGCGCGGCCGGCCGGGGTGAGAGAGAGGGTGCGGCCGTGCCGGGCGAAGAGGGCGACGCCGAGGTCGTCCTCCAGCCGGACGATGGCGCGGCTGAGGGTCGGCTGCGGCATGCCGAGCTCCTGCGCCGCGCGGGTGACGTGCTCGTGCCGGGCGACGGCCGTGAACTGCGCAAGGCGCGGGGCCAGCGTCAACGCCCAGGAGTCGACGCCGAGCTCGGCGGCCTCCCCCGTGTCCGCCGCGCCTCCCACTGTTCGGCTCCGTGTTCCCGACGTCTCATTTCTGTTGCGAGCTTGCGACAGAGGTGCTCGTGAACTGGGATCATGTGTCACAGCATCGATTATGGCGTTTCTATGCATTGGACGCATGAAACGGCGACGCCTACTTTCGAAGCATGCCCTCCGCTGATACCGGGGCGTCCGTCACCGACCGTGCGGCCGCCTCTCCCCAGTCGTCCTCCGACACCTCTCGCACCGCCGCCGCCGTCGACCCCGAGTCCGGCAAGCTGCACCCGGGCGGCCCCGGCTACCGCCGGATGAGCTTCGCTCTCTTCGCCGCCGGAGTGGCGACCTTCGCACTCCTCTACTCCACCCAGGCGCTGCTGCCCGCGATCTCCACCGACCTCGGTGTGACACCGGATCAGGCCAGCTGGACCGTCTCGGCGGCCACCTTCGGACTGGCGCTCGCGGTGATCCCGCTCAGTGCGCTGTCCGAACGCCTCGGCCGCCGCACGCTCATGACCGCCTCGCTGACCGTCGCCGCGATTCTCGCGCTGCTGGTGCCGTTCGCCCCGTCGCTCGGCTGGCTGATCGCGCTGCGCGCCGTCCAGGGCGTCGCACTGGCCGGACTGCCCGCCTCGGCGATGGCCTTCCTGGCCGAAGAGGTACGTGCCAAGGCCCTGGTGGCGGCCATCGGCCTGTTCGTGGCGGGCAACAGCATCGGCGGCATGTCCGGGCGCATCGTGACCGGCTGGGTCGCCCAGCTCTGGGGCTGGCGGGCCGGGCTCGGCGCGGTGGGCGCGCTGGCCGTGCTGTGCGCGGTGACCTTCCGGCTGCTGGTGCCCAAGGCCCGTCATTTCGTGCCCCGTTCGGTGGGACCGCGGGCGCTGGCTCGCACCCTCGGCGGTCACCTCGCCGACCCGCTGCTGCGGCGCCTGTACGGCATCGGCGCGCTCTTCATGACGGTCTTCGGCGCGGTCTACACCGTCATCGGCTACCGCCTGGTGTCCGAACCGTTCAACCTCCCGCAGGGCATCGTCGGTTCGATCTTCATCGTCTACCTGGTCGGTACGGTCTCCTCGGCCGCGGCGGGCAAGCTCGTCGGCCGGATGGGCCGCCGGGGCGCGCTCTACCTGGCGGTCGGCGCGACCTCGTCAGGTCTGCTGCTCTCGCTCGCCGACTCGGTCGCCGCGGTGCTGGTGGGCCTGGTCCTGATCACCGCGGGCTTCTTCGCGGGCCACGCGGTCGCCTCGTCCTCGGTCAGCCGCACCGCCAAGACGGCGCGCGCCCAGGCGTCGGCGCTCTACCAGTGCGCGTACTACATCGGCAGCAGCCTGGGCGGCGCGCTCGGCGCCCTCGCGTTCCACGCCGCCGGCTGGGAGGGCACCGTCCTCCTCGGCCTGCTCGCGATGGTCGGCGCCGCCGGCATCACGCTGTACGCCACCCGCAAGGCCGTGGCCGAACGCCGCCTCCTGCACCTTGAGAAGGCCGCGTAACGCCGCACGGCTCCCCGTACCGAAGGGCCCGCCCCACCACCTGTCCTGGTGGGGCGGGCCCTTCGCCGTCAGGCACCGAGGGGGAACACGCCGGTGTCGAGGGTGAGTCCGAAGGGCGCGGGAAGGCGGACGTCCTCCCCGAACTTCACCCGCTGGAGCTCTTGGTAGACCTCGTCCTTCGGCTCCCCGTGGAGCGTGACCGTGGGCCCGGCAGGGGCGAAGCGGTCGATGAGGACGTAGAGCGGAACTCCCGCCTGTGCGTAGGCGGCTGCCTTGTCGATGCGGTCGTAGCTCGCGTTGCACGGCGAGGTGACCTCGACGACCAGTTCGGCGGCTGTGAGGGGGGCGGGGTCGCCTCCGTCCAGCTCGTCGACAACCGCGTCCGGGATCACGACAAGGTCCGGGATGTAGAGGCGGCCGCGCGAGGGATGAGCGACTCCGAGGGTCTGGTAGACCCCCCACTCCTCGGGAAGCACGGTGTACAGACTGCGCTGAACTCTCGCGGCAATACGGTGGTGGGGCACGGCCTGCGGTGGCGTCACCACAATGGTCCCGTCAGTGATCTCCACCTTGCTGCCTTCGGGCCAGTCCGACTCTCCCCGGAAGCGGACGAGCTGTTCCCAGTGCTGCCTCGGTGCGGGCTCAGCCGGAGTTGCACTCATGGTGGTCCCTTCACTCGGCATGCCACCGATCCCAGCATGGCGAACGGGACCCGCGGCAGGCCACGGATCCCGTTCATCCATACGGGAAACCCCAGGTCAGCCGATACGTTCCAGCACCACCGGGGTGGTGGCGAAAGCCGCGTCCTCCGGGCCGACGAGCACGCCGCCGTCCAGTGCCTCCAGGGCGTAGGGGAACTTCTCGGGGGTGTCGGTGTGCAGGGTCAGCAGCGGCTGGCCCGCGGTGATGGTGTCGCCGGGCTTGGCGTGCAGTTCGACGCCGGCGCCGGCCTGCACCGGGTCCTCCTTGCGGGCGCGGCCGGCGCCCAGGCGCCAGGCGGCGAGGCCGACGGCGTAGGCGTCGAGGGTGGTGAGGGTGCCGGAGGAGGAGGCGGTGACGACGTGCTGTTCACGGGCCACCGGGAGGACTGCGTCAGGGGCGCCGCCCTGGGCGGTGATCATGCGCCGCCAGTGGTCCATGGCGGAGCCGTCGGCCAGTGCCTTGGCGGGGTCGGCGTCCTTCAGGCCCGCCGCGTCGAGCATTTCGCGGGCGAGGGCCAGGGTCAGGTCGATGACGTCCTGCGGGCCGCCGCCGGCCAGCACCTCGACGGATTCGCGGACTTCGAGGGCGTTGCCCGCGGTGCGGCCGAGGGGGGTGGCCATGTCGGTCAGCAGGGCAGCCGTGCGGACACCGTGGTCGGTACCCAACTCGACCATGGTGGAGGCGAGTTCACGGGCGTCGTCGATGTTCTTCATGAACGCGCCGGAGCCGACCTTGACATCCAGGACCAGGGAGCCGGTGCCCTCGGCGATCTTCTTGGACATGATCGAGGAGGCGATCAGCGGGATCGACTCGACGGTGCCGGTGACATCGCGCAGCGCGTAGAGCTTCTTGTCGGCGGGCGCCAGGCCGTCGCCGGCGGCACAGATCACGGAGCCGACGTCGTGCAGCACGCCGAGCATCTCGGCGTTGGAGAGCTGGGCGCGCCACCCGGGGATGGCCTCCAGCTTGTCGAGGGTGCCGCCGGTGTGGCCAAGGCCGCGGCCGGAGAGCTGGGGGACGGCCGCGCCGCAGGCGGCGACGAGCGGGGCGAGCGGCAGGGTGATTTTGTCGCCGACGCCGCCGGTGGAGTGCTTGTCCGCGGTGGGGCGGGGCAGGGAGGAGAAGTCCATCCGCTCGCCGGAGGCGATCATGGCGGCGGTCCAGCGGGCGATCTCCGTGCGGTTCATGCCGTTGAGGAAGATGGCCATCGCCAGGGCCGACATCTGCTCATGGGCGACCTCGCCCCGGGTGTACGCGTCGATCACCCAGTCGATCTGATCGGGGGTCAGTTCACCGCGGTCACGCTTGGTGCGGATGACGGAGATGACGTCCATGGAGGCTTCCTTTCGAACGGTTAACTCCCGTTCTACACGCATAGACCGCACGGAGGCGAGGGGACGGTGGCGAGCGGGCGCACGGGGCGCTATCCGGCGAGGTGGCCCGGCCCGAAGGCGTCGGGCAGCAGCTCCGCCAAGGGGCGGATGCCCGCGGCCGTGTCGACCAGCAGCTCCGGTCCGCCGTGCTCCCACAGGAGTTGGCGGCAGCGCCCGCACGGGACCAGCGGCTCGCCCTCGCCGTCGACGCAGGTGAAGGCGGTCAGCCGGCCGCCGCCGCCGGCGAACAGCGCGGAGATCAGGCCGCATTCGGCGCACAGGGCGAGGCCGTAGGAGGCGTTCTCGACGTTGCAGCCGGTGACGGTGCGGCCGTCGTCGACGACGGCCGCGGCTCCGACGGGATAGCCGGAGTAAGGGGCGTAGGCCCGGGACATCGCGTCCCGGGCCTGCCGCCTCAGCGACTCCCAGTCGGGAGCTGTGCTCACTTGCCCTGACCTCTCCGATACGTCTTGCCGATGGCCTTCGGCGGTCGCAGCCGCTGTGCGGCCAGCGAGAGGACCAGCAGCGTGGCGATGTACGGGGCGACGCCGACGATCTCCAGCGCGACCGTATCGGACGTCGCGTACCAAAGGCCGAGCAACGCGGCGACGACCAGGCTGATCACGCCCTGGGTGAGCCGGCCGGCCCGCAGCTTCCAGATGGCCAGGCCCACCAGCAGCACGGCGAGCAGGAGCAGCAGCGCGTGGACGGTGGGGCCGCCGCCGCGCAGCTGGAGTGCGTCCATGAAGCCGAACAGGCCGGCGCCCATGGCGACGCCGCCGGGCCGCCAGTTGCCGAAGATCATGGTGGCGAGGCCGATGTAGCCGCGGCCGCCGGTCTGGCCGTCCTGGAAGATGTGCACGTAGATCGCCAGGAACGCGCCGCCGAGGCCGGCCAGCGCACCGGAGGCGACCACTGCGGCGTACTTGTAGCGGTAGACGTTGACGCCGAGCGACTCGGCCGCGATCGGGCCCTCGCCGCAGGAGCGCAGCCGCAGCCCGAAGGAGGACCGCCACAGGACGAAGAAGCTGAGCGCGAAGACGGCCACGGCGAGCACGGTCAGCCAGGAGACGTTGCTGACCAGGGAGCCGGCGATGCCGGCCACGTCGGAGACCAGGAACCAGTGGTGCTTCTCGACGGAGTAGAGCCACTCGGACAGGCCGGGGACGGTGAAGGTCGGCATGTCCGTCATCGGTGGCGACTGCTTGTCGTTGCCGCCGGCCGCCGAGGCCGCGCTGCCGTCGGCGCCGAACCACAGCTTGGCGAGGAACTGCGTCAGGCCGAGCGCCATGATGTTGATGGCGACGCCGGAGATGATGTGGTCGACGCCGAAGGTGACGGTGGCGAGGGCGTGCAGCAGCCCGCCGAGCGCGCCGCCGAGGACGCCGGCCAGCGCGGCGGCCCAGGGTCCGTACTGCCAGCCGATCGCACCGGCGGAGAAGGCGCCGAGCATCATCATGCCTTCGAGGCCGATGTTGATGACGCCGGAGCGCTCGGCCCACAGGCCGCCGAGACCGGCCAGGCCGATCGGCACGGCGGCGTTGAGCGCCGCGGTGTACTGGCCGGAGCCGGTGAGGTTGTTGGCGCCGGTGACGACCCGCAGCAGGGACAGCAGGACGAGGCTGCCCGCGATGATGAGCAGGACCTTGGGGTAGGTGAGCTTGCGCCGGGAGGCCGTGGGCCTGTTCTTGCCACCGAGGCCCTTGGTGGCCGGGGCCGTGAGGTTCGTGCTCACGAGGAGACCTCCGCCGTGTCGGTCTTGCGGGTCTGGGCGGCGAGCTGCTCGCCGACCTGCCGCTGCTGGAGTCTGAGGCCGTAGCGGCGTACGACTTCGTAGGCGATGACGACACACAGCACGATGACGCCCTGCATCACGCCGACGATCTCCTGCTCGTATTCCTCGAATTCGAGCTGGGTGCCGGTCCGTTCGAGGAAGCCCCACAGCAGCGCGCCGGCAGCCATGCCGACCGGGTGGTTGCGGCCGAGCAGCGCGATGGCGATACCGGTGAAGCCGATGCCGATGGGGAAGTCGGTGCCGTAGTTGTACGAGACGCCGAGCAGGGTCGGCATACCGATCAGACCGGCCGCGGCTCCGGACAGCAGCATGGAGGTGACGACCATGCGCTTGACGCTGACGCCACCGGCCTCGGCCGCCGACTCCGACTGCCCGACGGTGCGCAGGTCGAAGCCGAAGCGGGTGCGGTTGAGGACGAACCAGTACGCGAAGCCGACGATGACGGCGACGACGATGAAGCCGTCGATGGGCTTGGGCGTGGTGGGGAGGGTGAAGAAGTGGCTGGAGACCGGGAGGTCGGGCGTGTGGAAGAGGTTGCCGTCCCGCTCCGCGAGCCGGCCTTCCTGGAGGAAGTAGCCGATGACCGCGGCCGCGATCGCGTTGAGCATGATCGTGGTGATCACCTCGCTGACCCCGCGGGTGGTCTTCAGCAGACCCGCGATGCCGGCCCAGACCGAGCCGACCACCATCGCCACGATGATGATCAGCGGGATCTGCAGGAAGCCGGGGAGGGTCAGGGCACCGCCGACCACCGCCGCGAAGAACGCCGCGATGCGGTACTGGCCGTCCACGCCGATGTTGAAGAGGTTCATCCGGAAGCCGATGGCGACGGCGAGCGCGGACAGGTAGTACGGGATCGCCTTGTTGATGATCCAGACCTGGCTGTCGCTCTTGGAGCCGAAGTCGACCATCACCGTGTAGGCATGGATTGGATCCTTGCCGGTGGCCAGGATGATCACCGACGTGATGATCAGCGCCGCGACGATCGCCAGGACGGGCGCCGCGATCCCCAGGATCAGCTTGTTCTTGTCGAGCTTCTTCTTGGCGAGCTTCTTCACTCGGAATCCGCCTCCTCGGACGACGGGGACGGCTCGGACTGGCGCGGCACCCGCGCCGCGTCGGCGTCGCCGCCGGACGCGGTGAGGTGGCCGCTGGCGGCACCGGTCATGGCCGAGCCCAGCTCCTCGGGGGTGATGGTGGCGGGGTCGGCGTCCGCGACGAGCCGGCCGCGGTACATCACCCGCAGGCCGTCGGACAGGCCGATCAGCTCATCGAGGTCCGCGGAGATCAGCAGGACCGCGAGGCCCTCGCGGCGGGCGGTGCGGATCTGGTCCCAGATCTGCGCCTGGGCGCCGACGTCCACGCCCCGGGTGGGGTGCGCGGCGATCAGCAGCTTGGGGTGGTGGCTCATCTCGCGGCCGACGATCAGCTTCTGCTGGTTGCCGCCGGAGAGCGAGGCCGCGGTGACCTCGATGCCGGGGGTGCGTACGTCGTAGGCGGCGACGATTCGCTCGGTGTCGGCGCGGGCCGCTTTCAGGTCCAGCAACCGTCCCTTGGCGTTGGGCTTCTCCGTGACGTGGCCCAGGATGCGGTTCTCCCACAGCGGGGCCTCCAGCAGCAGCCCGTGCCGGTGGCGGTCCTCGGGGATGTAGCCGATGCCGTCCTCGCGCCGGGTGCGGGTGGGCGCGTGGCTGATGTCGGTGCCGTCCAGCGCGATGGTGCCGCCGTCGGGGTCGCGCATGCCCATGATGGCCTCGACCAGTTCGGCCTGGCCGTTGCCCTCCACGCCCGCGATGCCCAGGACCTCGCCCTTGTGGATGGTCAGCGACACATCGTCCAGGACGGTGCGCTCGACCCCCTCGGCGTCCGTGGTGAGCAGCCGCAGCCCCTCGACCTTGAGCATCTCCACGTCCGTGACGGTGGATTCGCGGGTCTGCGGCGACGGCAGCTCGCTGCCGACCATCAGCTCGGCGAGCTGCTTGGGCGTGGTCTCGTCGGGGACGACCGAGGCGACGGTGGTACCGCGCCGGATGACGGTGATGTCGTCGGCGACCGAGAGCACCTCGCCCAGCTTGTGGGAGATGAAGATGACGGTCAGGCCCTCGGCCTTGAGCTCGCGCAGGTTGTCGAAGAGGGCGTCGACCTCCTGCGGGACGAGAACCGCGGTCGGCTCGTCGAGGATCAGCGTGCGGGCGCCGCGGTAGAGGACCTTGAGGATCTCCACGCGCTGGCGGTCGGCGACGCCGAGGTCCTCGACGAGGACGTCGGGGCGGACGCCGAGGCCGTAGCGGTCGGAGATCTTGACGATCTCGGCGCGGGCCCTGCCGCTGATGCCGTGCAGTTTCTCACCGCCGAGAACGATGTTCTCCAGGACGGTGAGGTTGTCGGCGAGCATGAAGTGCTGATGCACCATGCCGATGTTGCGGGCGATGGCGTCGGCCGGGCTGTGGAAGCTGACCTGTTCGCCGTCGATGCCGATGGTGCCCTCGTCCGGCTTCTGCATGCCGTAGAGGATCTTCATCAGGGTCGACTTGCCCGCGCCGTTCTCGCCGACGAGGGCGTGCACGGTGCCGCGGCGGACGGTGATGTCGATGTCGTGGTTGGCGACAACGCCCGGGAACCGCTTGGTTATCCCGCGGAGTTCCACCGCCGGTGCCGCGGCGGAGGCACTGTCTGCCTGGGGGCTGCTGGACGCTTTGATGGCGCACTCTCCTCGGGGGACAGGGAGTGGTACGGAGGAGCGGGGAAGCGACGATATCGCGCCAACTGGGCGCTACGCGCGTAGTGTTGACGACGGGCGACTGCCGCGGAAAAGGCCGGCAGCACGCCGGCGCGGAGGCCCGGCGCGGAGGCCGTGGCCACCGCGCCGGGCCCGATGGGCTGCTACCGCTTGGCGGGGGTGTCGCTGACCTTGACCTCGCCCGACGCGATCTTCTTCTTGGCCGCGTCGATCTTGGGCTGGAGGTCGTCGATGAAGCCGCCCGAGGTGGACAGCCGCACGCCGTCGTCCTTGAGCGTGTAGCTCTTGTTGCCGTCCAGCGGCTTCTTGTCCTTGACGCTCTTGACCAGGTCGTAGACCGCGACGTCGACGTTCTTCATCACCGAGGTGAGGATGGAGCTCTTGTACTGCGCCAGGCCGGGCTGCTGGTACTGGTCGGAGTCGACGCCGATCGCCCAGGTGCCCTTCTTGCCGGCGACCGTCTCGATCGAGCCGTTGCCGGACTGGCCGGCCGCGGTGTAGATGACGTCGATGCCGGCGTCGAGCATGCCCTTGGCCTTGCCCTTGGCGGCGGCCGGGTCGTTGAAGCCCTTGTCGTCGTTGGCGTAGAGGTACTCGGAGGTGATCTTCGCCTTGGGGTCGGTGTCCTTGACGCCCTGCTCGAAGCCGGCCTGGAACTTCTGGATCAGGGCGTTGTTCACGCCACCGATGAAGCCGACCTTGTGCGTCTTGCTCTTCAGCGCCGCGGCGACACCGGCGAGGTAGGAGCCCTCGTGCTCGGCGAAGACCATGCCGTAGACGTTCTTGGCCTCGGAGGGCGAGTCGACCACGCCGAAGGTGGTGTCGGGGAAGTCCTTGGCGATCTTGTTGACGGACTTGCCGTAGTTGAAGCCGACGCCGATGACGGGGTTGAAGCCGGCCTCCGCCAGCGAGGACAGCCGCTGCTCGCGGTCGGCCTCGGTCTCGCCGTTCTTGGCGGTCATGAGCTTGGACTTCACGCCGAGGTCCTTCTCGGCCTTGTCCACGCCACGGGCCGCGGCCTCGTTGAAGGAGTGGTCGTCCCGGCCGCCGACGTCGAAGGCGAGTCCGACGCCCTTGTTCTTGCCACCGGCCTCGGTGGACGATTCGCCGCAGGCGGTGAGGGAAACAGCGAGGGCCGCGGTGGCTATGCCCGCGGCAGCAATCTTGGATACCCGGCGCACGAGGGGCCCCTTCGACTCGTAGCGCCTCCGTCGGCGCTGATTCCGCCGCATCGTAACGCGCGTAGATGCCAGAAAAAGGGGCCGTTCGAAGCCGTTATCGGATCGTCGCGAACGAGGGCCGACGGCCGGGTTACGGGCGGGCGTTGTCGATCAACGCCGCCGCGGTGAACATCTCCACGCCCACCTGGATCGCCCACTCGTCCACATCGAAGTCCCCGCGGTGCAGATCGTGCCGCCCCATCTCGCCGGGCGGGCGCACCCCGAGCCGGGCCATCGCCCCCGGGACGTGTTCGAGATACCAGGAGAAGTCCTCGCCGCCGAGGGACTGCTCGGTGTCCTCGACGGTGTGCGCGCCCAGCCGGGCGGCCATCGCGTCGTGCAGCAGCTGGGCCGAGGAGGCTTCGTTGACCACCGGCGGCACCCCGCGCACGTAGGTGATCTGCGACTTCGCACCGTGCAGCGCGGCGACCTCGTCGATGGCGGCGTGCACCAGGTCGGGCGCCTGGCGCCAGGCGGTCAGATCCAGGCAGCGGACCGTGCCGGACAGGCCGGCGCGCTGCGGGATCACGTTGCAGGCGTGGCCGGACTCCAGCCGGCCCCAGGTGACGGCGAGCCCGGCCCGCGCGTCGACCCGGCGGGCCAGCAGCGCCGGCACGTCGAGGGCGACCCGCGCGGCGGCGGTGACCATGTCGGTGGTCAGATGCGGACGCGCGGTGTGGCCCCCGGGGCCGTCCAGCGTGACCTCCAGCCGGTCACAGGCCGAGGTGATCGCGCCGGTCCGCAGTCCGATCCGGCCGGCGTCGACCCGCGGGTCGCAGTGCACGGCGAGGATCCGGCCGACGCCGTCCAGGGCGCCGGACGCGATGACGTCGGGGGCGCCGCCCGGCAGCACCTCTTCCGCGGGCTGGAAGACCAGCCGCACCGGGCGCGGCAGCTGCCCCCTGCGGGCCAGCTCGGCCAGGACCAGGCCGGCGCCGAGGACGACGGTGGTGTGCACGTCGTGGCCGCAGGCGTGCGCGCGGTCGGGGACCGTGGAGCGGTAGGGGACGGTCTTGGTGTCCGGGATGGGCAGGGCGTCGATGTCCGCGCGCAGGGCCAGCAGGGGCAGGGTGGGGTCGGTGGCCAGCGCGGGGGCGGGAGCCGCCGCGGCCTCCGCGTCGTCCGCTGCGCTCGTGGTGGGAGCCGTACCGATGTCGCACACCAGACCGGTGCCGGTGGCCAGGACGCGGGGCCGCAGACCGGCCTGCTCCAGGCGCGCCGTGATCGCCGCGGTGGTCCGGAACTCCTGGTTTCCCAGCTCGGGGTGCATGTGCAAGTCGCGGCGGAAGGCGATGAGTTCGGCGCGCAGATCCTCGGGCAGCACACCCGGGAGCGGAGGCCCGGGGGGAGTGTCGTCGGCACCGGTATCGCGGGACATCAGTTGGTTCACCTGGTGAAGGTTACGGGGCTCCGCGGGGCAACTGTCTCTCGATCAACAAAAGTTCAGCCCGTTAGGGGAAGAAAATCTAGGCCGCCCGGCGCATGGACCACCGACGGCAGGGGTATGCCCTATGGCTTCATCCGGCTGTTACATGCTGGGTGAACGGCAGTCGCTGCACGTCGCGGGCGGTGCCGGTGACCCCGTCCAGGAAACCTTGCGCGCGCGGCGACGCCTTGCTCGTCAGCCACGCCGGATCGACATCGCAGACGGCGACCTTGACGCCCGTGCCGAGCAGGGCCAGCGGCAGGGTGTGGACCACGGTCGAGGGGAAGCTGAGGATCAGCTTCCCGATGGGGCCGCGCCGGGCGATCAGCTCCAGCGGCAGATCGGGGCGTACGACCTCCAGGCCGGTCTCGGTGGCGAGCCGGTGGAGCTTGTCGGCGCTCTCCCGGCGGTGTGCGAAGTAGCGGGTGGCGCCGTGCGTACGGGCCAGGGCACGCACCGCCTCCAGGTAGCGGTCGGCGTCCACCACTCCGGTCTCGACCAGCGAGGTGCCGACGAGGTCGGTGCCGCGGGTCAGCCGGGGCGGGCCGAAGCGGCTGCGGGTCCAGGCGAATTCGTTGGTGGTGACGCGCACGCCGGGCGGCGGGTCGACCGGCATCGAGCTGAAGAGGCCGACGGTGCGCCGGCCGCCCTCGGGTTCCGGGGTGAGCCGGCGGCGCGCGGTCGCCGAGAAGGGCGCGAAGATCACATCCCGGGCGCCGCGTCCGCTGCCGTGCCGGTGCCAGCGCACCAGCCTTTCGCCGCGGGCGAGTTGGCCGATGAACTCCATGGTGGCGGTGCCGTCGTCGACGACCACCAGGTCACGTGCCCGGGTGAGGGTGAGCAGCAGCTGGACGTAGCGCGAGAACGGGTCGCCGATGACGACGCGGCGGGCGCGGCGCAGCAGCGGGGTGAGCCCGCCGATGGTGCGCACGGGGGCGCTGGGGCCTCCACGGGCCTCTTCCCAGCGCACCGTGTGGCCTTCGTCGCGGGCGAGTTCGGCCATCCGGCGCAGCTGGCCGCGGGTCATCGGGTCGTGCGGGGAGAGCACGACGACGGTGAGCGCTTCGGCCTGCGCGGTGTGTGCCCACTCCAGGACGTTGAGCAGCTGCACCGGGCTCTCCACGAAGGCGAGGGTGCTGCCGGTCTCCGCGGCGGCTGCGCGGGCCCGGCCGTTGGACGGCGCGCGCCTGCGCTGCCGGGGCACCCCCAGGAGACGGCGGGCGGGAGTACCCGCCGTCTCCTGGGGCGGGACCTGCGCACCGGGCACGGACGGCTCGGCGCGGGTCCCCTCGGGTGAGCTCACGATGGGCGTCCCGTCGTCCGCTCAGACTGCGGCCGGCTCGCGGTCGGCGTCGGCCGCCTCCGTCTCGGCCACCACGCCGGTGACGCGGCGCAGCTTCTTCATCGGGCCGAGCTCGCTCTCGTAGACCTTCTTGACGCCGTCACCGAGGGACTCCTCGATGGTGCGGATGTCGCGGACCAGGCGGGTCAGGCCGCCGGGCTCGACGGAGGCGGCCTGGTCGGAGCCCCACATGGCGCGGTCGAGGGTGATGTGGCGCTCGACGAAGGTGGCGCCGAGGGCGACGGCGGCGAGGGTGGTCTGCAGGCCGGTCTCGTGGCCGCTGTAGCCGATCGGGACGTTCGGGTACTCGTCCTGCAGGGTGTTGATCATGCGCAGGTTGAGCTCCTCGGCCTTGGCCGGGTAGGTGCTCGTGGCGTGGCAGAGCAGGATGTTCTCGCTGCCCAGGACCTCGACGGCGTGCCGGATCTGCTTGGGGGTGGACATGCCCGTCGAGAGGATGACGGTGCGGCCGGTGGCGCGCATGGCGCGCAGCAGCTCGTCGTCGGTGAGCGAGGCGGAGGCGACCTTGTAGCAGGGCACGTCGAACTTCTCCAGGAAGGCGACGGACTCGACGTCCCACGGGGAGGCGAACCAGGCGATGCCGCGCTTCTTGCAGTACTCGTCGATGGCGCGGTAGCCGTCCTCGTCGAACTCCACGCGGTGGCGGTAGTCGATGTAGGTCATCCGGCCCCAGGGGGTGTCGCGCTCGATGTCCCACTGGTCGCGCGGGGTGCAGATCTCCGGGGTCCGCTTCTGGAACTTCACGGCGTCACAGCCGGCGTCGGCGGCGGCGTCGATCAGCGCGAACGCGTTCTCCAGGTCGCCGTTGTGGTTGATGCCGATCTCGCCGGTGACGTAGACGGGGCGGCCGGGGCCGGCAACGCGGTCGCCGAGGGAGCGGAGACGGGAGTTGGTGCTCATGGGGAGGTTCCTTCTTCGTGGGTGATTCGTGGGTATGGGGTGTGGAGGGGGTTCAGGGGGTGGCTCAGAGGGACGGGCCCAGGAGCCAGGAGGCGATCTCGCGGATCGCGCCGCTGCCTCCGGGCGTCGCGGTGACCGCGCGGGCCGCGCCGCGCACCACGTCGTGCGCCCCGGCGACCGCCACCGGCCAGCCGACGAGGTCGAAGCAGGGGAGGTCGTTGACGTCGTTGCCGACGTAGAGGACGCGCTCGGGCGCGATGCCCGCTTCCTCGCACCACTGCTTGAGGGCGAGGTCCTTGCGGTCGATGCCGTGCAGGACGGGCACCTGGAGCTTGCGGGCCCGTGCGGCGACGACCGGGTTCTTCTCCGAGGACAGGATCAGCAGCTTCAGCTCCGCCTTGCGCAGCGCGGCGATGCCGAGGCCGTCGCCGCGGTGGACCGCGACGAGTTCCCGTCCGTCGGCGTCGATCAGCACCCGGTCGTCGGTCTGGGTGCCGTCGAAGTCCAGTACCACCGCGTCGACGTCATCGGTGGTCGGCAGGTGGGCGGGGGACGTCGCGGAAAGATGGGTGGCGAAGTCCGTGGGTGCGCCGGGGCGCGGGGCGTCCAGCAGCGGCGCGAGAGCGCGGGCGCGGGCGAGGTCGTGCGGATCGTCGACCTCCAGCACCCGGGCGGGGTCGGTGCGGACGGGTTCGGTGCGGCCGAAGAAGCGGTGGCCGCCGGCGCGGAAGCCGGCCGCGTCCATGGCGTAGGCGGCGCCGGTCTCCAGCAGGTCCTGGGGGCGGTCCTGGCGGCGGGGCCGGAAGGACTTGTCGTGGTTGACGCCGTAACCGCCGGCCGTGGTGACGGTGGCAGTGGCGGTCCGCGGGCCCGCCACGGACGCGGCGACGGCGGAGGCGGCGTCGCCGACGCCGGTGACGTCGCTGCCCGCGTCGTCGGCGGCGTCGCGCCAGACGAAGCCGTGGAAGGGCGCGACGGTCAGTGCGCTGTCCGCGCCGCCCTCGACCACCGCGGCGGCCACCGCGTCGATGTCCTCGGGGACGAGGAAGGGGCTGGTGCACTGGACGAGGAGGACGGTGTCGACCGGTGTGCCGTGCTCGGACTCGTAGCCGTCCATGGCGTGCAGGACGGCGGCCTCGCTGGTGGCGGTGTCGCCGGCGATGTCGCCTGGCCGGCGTATGACCACCGCTCCGGCGCCGCGGGCGGCGGCCGCGATGCCCGCGTCGTCGGTGGAGACCACGACGTCGGTCACCAGGCGCGCGGCGCGGCAGGCGCGGATCGCGCGGACCACCAGGGGCACTCCCCCGACGGGGGCGAGGTTCTTGGCGGGCACGCCCTTGGATCCGCCGCGGGCGGGGATGACGGCCACCACGGTCGGCCTGCCGGGCTGACCTGGCCGGTCCTGCGGACTGTGCGGCATTTCGGGCTCCTTCCGGGGGCCGTGCGGGCTCCGGGGGCTGACGGGCGGGGTGCTCACAGCTGCCCCCAGCGGCGGATGGCGGGGGCTACGCGCTGCACGCCGTGGCGGTAGGCGCCTCTGGCGGCCTCGCGGACGGTGTCGCGGGCGACCCGGCGCAGACCGCCGGCCTGCTCGGGGGCCTCCGTGTAGCCGGCGACCGGCTCGCCGTGCGGGTCCAGGCCGTGGCGGGCAAGGATGCCGGGGAGGTAGCCGGGGGCGGTGCGGGGTGTGTAGTACGGGGTGATCGGCGGCAGCCGGTCGGCGGTGCGCAGGGCGGTGACCCGGGCGTGGGCCGCGTCGAATGCCCTCTCGTACGGGTCGTGGTCCGCTGCCGCGGATGCCGGTGACGCGGGGGCGACGCCCTGCCGGGCGAGCCATGCCGCATCCGGCTCCGGGCGGTGTCCGGCGTCCAGCTCGTCCCAGGAGGCCAGGCAGCCGGAGCCGAGGAAGTGGTGGTTGCCGAGGACCTCGCGGATGCCGAGGTCGGTGAGGACGGCGGTGGGGATGCCGCGGTGCAGGGATTCCAGGGCGGCGGTCGAGCTGACGGTCACCATCAGGTCGGTGCGGTCCAGGACCTCGCCCATGTTGCCGTACACCAGGCGGCAGTTGGCGGGCAGACCGCCGGGCGCCTTGGCGGCGAGCTTCTGGTAGGGCAGTTCCTCGATGTGCGTGGTGTGCTCGCCCGGCTTGCTGCGGAGCTTGATCAGCACCTCGCGGTCGGGGTGCTTGCGGGCGTGCTCAACGGCCCTGCGCAGCAGGTACGTCCGGTCGGTGCGGCTGTCCGGCACGGACGGCTGGGCGGCGAACACCACGGTATAGGGGTCGTGTTGGCCGGTGTGGCGCTCGCCGCCGAGGAAGGGGAGGGCGCATTCGACGACGCTGCCGTCGTCCGCGCCGACGCCGCGGTAGACCTCGCGGAAGCGGTCCGCGTCCTGCCGGGAGTTGGCGAGTACGACATCGGCACCGTGCCGCAGCAGCAGTCCGTCGGCGAGCTTCTCGTAGACCACGCCGACGTAGCCGGTGACGACGACGGGGCGGCGGTGCTCCGCACCGGCCGGGGCGTCCGCTCCCTGCCAGGCGCGGGCGAGGCCGTGCAGCATCGCCTGCACCGCGCCACCTACGCAGGCCAGCACGACGACGTCGTAGCGCGTACGGTCGATGGACCGGACGAAGTCGACCCCTCGGATTTCGCGCAGCGAGTCCGCACGGGCGCCGACCTCGTCGAGCTGGCGGACCGTGGGAGTGGCGCGGCCGCGGAGGAGATAACCGTCGAGCCGAATGTCCGATTGGAGTCGGTACGCCGTGAGAGCGCCCCATTTCCACCGGGTATCCGAGTCGGCGAGTACGGCGACCCGCGGCGAGGAATTCGTACGTGTTGGCACGACGATGACGCTAGGAAGCCATTCCGGTCAGCGGGCCAACTGGGTCGCAACAAACGGTTAACAGCGGGTCGACGAATGACGAACCGGGCCGGTTATCCGTCCGGTTAACCATCCCGCCATTCTTCGTTCACCCTGTGGCCCGCACCCGGTAAAGACGAATGCCGGCTCCGCGCCTAACGTCACCCAGGTGGTTAAGCTCTCCGTCATCGTGCCGTTCTACAACGTGCAGACATACGCGCCCGACACCCTGAAAAGCCTGGCAGCAAACGCCCGCGAGGACTTTGAATTCCTGCTCGTCGACGACTGTTCGCGCGACGAGACCCCGGAGATCCTCGCGCGCGCCGAGCGCGAGCTCCCGGGCGCCAGACTGCTGCGGCACGAACAGAACGGCGGTCTGGCCACCGCCCGCAACACAGGACTGGACGAGGCCCGCGGCGAATACATCACCTTCCTCGACGGTGACGACTGGCTGGCCCCCGGCTACTACCGGGAACTCCTCGGCGCGATCGAGGAGTTGGAGTGCGACTTCCTGCGCACCGACCATGTCCAGTGCACCGCCCGCGCCCGCACCGTCCATCGCGTCCCGCACGGCCGGCGCGGCGTCGTCATGGACCCGCGCAGCCTGATCATGCCCGCCGACCGCTCCACCTCCGTCGACTACGCCTTCGCCTGGGCCGGTATCTACCACCGCAGGCTGCTGGACGACGGTCTGCTGCACTTCACGCACGGCCTGCGCACCGCGGAGGACCGCCCGTGGATCTGGCGGCTGCACCGCGAGGCCCGCTCCATGGCGGTGGTGGGGCAGCTCGGCGTCTTCTACCGGCGAGGGGTCGCGTCCTCGCTGACCCAGATCGGCGACGTACGACAATTGGACTTTATTCGCGCGTTCGACCAGGTGATCGAGGAAACCGCTCGGGACCGCGATGCGGAAGTTCTCCTTCCGAAAGCGGTGCGCACCTATTGCGCGATCATTTCTCACCACCTCGGATCGATCGAACGATTCGAACCGCAGGTCGCCCGGAAACTGCGCTCGATGAGTGCGGCGGCCATGAAACGCATGCCGCAGGACGTACTGAAGGAAGCACTGAATTCGATGGATGTGCAGCGCGCGTCCCGTTTGCGGCGGCTGCGCCGCCGCCCCGCCCAGGTGGAGGTCGCGGCCTGATGCCCAGCCGACCCACCACCCAGATCTTCATGGCCTCCACGCTCTACGGCGCGGCGACGCTGGCCGCCGCGCTGGACGCGGACCGCTTCGCGCCGGCCGACCGGCGCCTGCTGCTGCTCAGCAACAACGCCACCACCCCGGAGACCACCGCGTCGCTGGACACCATGCCCGGCTTCGCGCGGCTGCGCGGCCGCTTCGACCGGGTGCTGTCGTGGAACGACACGATCAGCCCCTTCCACCCCGGCGGCTGGTCACCGCGTGCGGACGATGTCCCGCTGTGGGAGCGGCACTTGCGGCTGCTGTGGGGCCTGGGCGACGACCGGGTCGAGCTGATCGTCGAGTCCATCCAGGTCAACCCGGCGCTGGCGCTGGCCCAGTTGTTCCCCGACGCGTCCATCGACGTCTACGCCGACGGGCTGATGAGCTACGGCCCGACCCGCAACAAGCTCGACCCGCTGGTCGGCACCCGCATCAACCGGCTGCTGCACCTGGACCTGGTCCCGGGCCTCAAGCCGCTGCTGCTCACCGAGTTCGAGGTCACGGCGCAGACCGTGCCGACCGACGCCTTCACCAAGGTGCTCGCCGAACTCTCCGACGACAGCGGCCCGTTGGATGTCCCGGAGGGCGCGGCGCTGCTGCTCGGCCAGTACCTCTCCGCGCTGGGCATCCTCACTCCCCAAGAGGAGGAGGAGCTGCATGTGCGGATGGTGCGCGGCGCCGTCGCGCGTGGCCACCGCGAGGTGGTCTTCAAGCCGCACCCGTCCGCGCCGGCCCGCTGGTCCCGGCTGCTGGAGCGGGAGGCCGAGAAGCTGGACGTCGAGCTGACCGTGCTGGACAGCCCGGTGCTGGCCGAGGTGCTCTATCAGCGGATGCGGCCCGCCCTGGTCGTCGGCTGCTTCTCCACCGCGCTGCTGACCGCCGCCACTTTCTTCGACCTGCCGACCGCGCGGACGGGCACCGAGCTGCTGCTGGAGCGGCTCACGCCGTACCAGAACAGCAACCGCGTCCCGGTCACGATCGTCGACGCGCTGGTGCCCACCCTCGACGACCGCGGCGCGCGGCCGCACGCCGCCGTGGCGGACATCCAGGGCCTGGTAACCGCCGTCGGCTATGCCATGCAGCACCAGATCTACCCGCAGTTGCGGCCCGCCGCCGAGCGCTACCTCACGGCCCGTCTCGACCAGGGCACCTGGCGCTACTTCAAGCGCCGCCGGCTCACCTCGCTCGCGTTGCCCGGAGCGATTCCCTCGCAGCTGTCCTTCCTCCCGCGCAACGCCACCGTGCGCCGGGTCGCACGCCGGGCGCGCGCCGTGCAGCGGCGGCTGAAGAAGCGGGCCGTCTTCGGATGACCACCCAGTTGACGGCCACCCCGGCTCCCCCGGAAGCGGACCGGATACCCGACGGTGTCGGCGTCGCCACCCTGCCGGCACCGACCCCCGAGCGGGGCCCGTCGCGGCTCCGCGCGCTGGACGGGCTGCGGCTGCTCGCCGCCCTGATGGTCGCCGCGTACCACTACGGCGGGCGCGACGGCGAGATATCCCTGGCCTGGGGCGGCTCTCCGGCACAGCAGTTCCCCACCGCCTCGGGCCTGTTCGCCTACGGCTGCCTGGGCGTCCAGATCTTCTTCGTGATCAGCGGCTTCGTGATCTGCCTCAGCGCCTGGTCCCCGCCCGGCGGCCGCCGCCTCCTGCCCTTGGGCACGTCCTCGCCCGGTACGGCACGGCTGCGGGCCTTCCTCGCCTCCCGGGTATCGCGCCTCTTCCCGGCGTACTGGGTGGCGATACTCCTGGTCACCGCGGTGTTCGCGCTGCCCTGGGTCGCCTACGAGGCGCTCGCGCCCAGCGACGTACTGACGAATCTGACCATGCTGCAGGAACCGCTCGGGGTGGACCGGGTGCTCGGCGTGTGCTGGACGCTCTGGGCCGAGATGCGTTTCTACGCGCTCTTCGCGCTCTGCGTCGTGCTGCCGGGCGCGACCCGCGGCCGGGTCGTGCTGTTCTGCGCGGGCTGGACGCTGGCCGCCGCGCTGGCGCAGGCCGCCCACCAGCCGGTCCTCGACATCGTGCTGATGCCCGAGTACGCCCCGTACTTCATCGGCGGCGTGGGCCTCTACCTCCTGCACCGCTTCGGTGCCCGCGACCCGATCGCCTGGGCGATCGTGCTGGTCAGCTGGCTGATCGGCCAGCACTACGCGGTCGCGCGGCTGTGGCACGCGCAGTCGGCCGAGGGCTTCTCCTACCGCTCGGCAGCCGGCATCGTCGCCGTCATCACGCTCGGCTTCGCGCTGGTCGCGGCCGTCGCCCTGGGCAAGATGCGATGGGCGAACTGGCGCTGGCTGACCGTCGCGGGCGCGCTGACCTACCCCTTCTACCTCGTGCACGAACACCTGGGCTGGGTCGTCATACGCGCGCTGCACCACGGCGTGGGCCTCCCCTCGTACGCCACGCTGCTGCTGGCCGTCGGACTGATGCTGCTGCTGGCATGGGTACTGCACCGGTGGGTGGAACGCCCCCTGACGCCCCTGCTGAAACGGTGGATCAACCCGAAGCGGCCGGCGGTCTGAGCGACGGGGGCACGGCCCGCCACATACGCGTGCGGCCGCGCCGGCGGATGTTCGCCGGCACGGCCGCACGGAGGAACGGGCACCTGAGGGGGGTGGGGCGCCCGGGGCGGGAATCGCCCGGAGGTAGCGGGGGGGCGGTGCTAGAGCACCAGGGACAGCAGCAGGACGCAGATGATCCCGACCACCGAGATCAGCGTCTCCATGACCGACCAGGTCTTCAGGGTCTGGCCGACGCTCATCCCGAAGTACTCCTTGACCATCCAGAAGCCGGCGTCATTGACATGGCTGAAGAACAGCGAGCCGGAGCCGATCGCCAGGACCAGCAGGGCGCCGTGCGTCGTGCTCATGTCCGCGGCGAGCGGGGCGACCAGTCCCGCGGCGGAGATGGTGGCCACCGTCGCGGAGCCGGTCGCGAGGCGGATGGCGACCGCGATCAGCCAGGCCAGCAGCAACGCGGAGATGTTCCAGTCCTTGGATATCTCCAGGATCATCTGGCCCACGCCGGAGTCCACCAGCGTCTGCTTGAAGCCGCCGCCGGCGCCGACGATCAGCAGCACACCCGCGATCGGGCCGAACGCCCGCTCGACGGTGGTGGCGATCCGGCCCCGGGTGAAGCCGGCCGCCCGGCCCAGCGTGAACATCGCCACGAGGACGGCGGTCAGCAGGGCGATCAGCGGCGAACCGATGACGTCGAAGATCCGCTGGGTGACGTTCTCGGGGTCGTCGATCACGATGTCGACCAGCGCCTTGGCCAGCATCATCACGACCGGGAGCAGCACGGTGGCGACGGTGACGCCGAAGCCGGGGCGCTTCTCGAGGTCCTCGGAGGGACGCTGCGGAACCATGTTCTCCGGCGGGGCGATGTCGACCCAGCGGGCCGCGTACCGGGAGAAGACCGGACCGGCGATGATCGCGGTCGGGATGGCGACGACGACGCCCAGGGCGAGGGTGACGCCGAGGTTCGCGCCGACCGCGTCGATCGCGACGAGCGGGCCGGGGTGCGGCGGGATCAGCCCGTGCATGACGGACAAGCCCGCCAGCGCCGGGATCCCGATCCGCATCAGCGAGAAGTTTCCGCGCTTGGCGACCAGCAGCACGACGGGGATCAGCAGCACGATGCCGACCTCGAAGAAGATCGGCAGCCCGACGATGCCGGCGATCAGCACCATCGCCCAGGGCATCATCCGCCCACTGGCCCTGGCCAGGATCGTGTCGACGATCTGGTCGGCGCCGCCGGAGTCGGCGAGCAGCTTGCCGAGGACCGCGCCGAGCGCGATCAGCACACCCGTGCCGGCGACCGTGGTGCCCAGGCCGGCCGAGAAGCTGGTGATGGTCTTGTCGAGCGGCGCACCGGCCACGGCGCCGAGCACCAGCGAGCCGATGATCAGCGACAGGAAGGCGTGCAGCTTGAACTTGGTGATGAGCAGGACGATGACGGCTATGCCGGCGAGGACGGCGATGCCCAGCTGCGCATGACCGGCCGAGGTGATGGGCTCGGTCGCATCCGCTGCGAGCATCTCGACGCTGAGATGTGTCACGGCGATTCCCTTGGTTGGACGGAGGGGGGAAGGGGGGATTGCTGCGGTGCCTGTGGGGGGTGGGGCTTCGGTGGCGCGGAGGGCCGGGGCCTTCGGCCGGTCTAGGTGGCCGGCTCCAGCTGCCGCAGCGCGGCGACGGCCCGCGCGGCGATCTCCTGCGGTGTGCCGGACACGTCCACGGCGACGCCCGCCTCGTCGGAGCCGAGAGGTTCGAGCGTGGCGAACTGGGAGTCCAGCAGCGCGGTGGGCATGAAGTGGCCCTTGCGCTCGGTCATCCGCTCCTCGATCAGCGCGCGGTCCCCGGTGAGGTGGAGGAAGACGACCCCGGGCGCGGCGGCGCGCAGCCGGTCGCGGTACGCACGCTTGAGGGCGGAGCTGCTGACGACGCCGCCCTTTCCGGCCCGGTCGTGTGCCCAGGCGCCGATGGCGTCCAGCCAGGGGCCGCGGTCGTTGTCGTCCAGCGGGGTGCCCGCCGACATCTTGGCGATGTTGGCCGGCGGGTGGAAGTCGTCGCCCTCGGCGTAGGGAATGCCCAGTTCGGCGGCGACGAGCGGGCCGATCGTCGTCTTGCCCGTGCCGGCCACTCCCATCACGACGATGACGTGGGGGGTGCTCATCCCGAATACCTCGCTGTCTTCATTGACCTCGTGCGTCGCCCCACTGAAACCTATTAGGTACGACGTATTCAAGAGTCTGTGATGCAAACGTCATACTTAATCTCGGCCGAGGGGGAGAACGTAGGCTTGGCCCATGGAAAACGAGGGGAAGGGGCTGCACGCCCGGGTGCTGGAGTCCCTCGGACCCGCGATCACCGCGGGGGACTACCCTCCGGGCACGGTCTTGCGCACGGACGAGCTGGAGGAGCGCTTCGACGTCTCCCGCACCGTCATCCGCGAGGCGATCCGGGTCCTGGAGTCCATGCAGCTGGTCGCCTCACGGCGAAGGGTCGGCGTGACCGTACGGCCCACCGAGGAATGGAACGTCTACGACCCGCGGGTGATCGGCTGGCGGCTGGCCGGCCGGGACCGCCCCCGGCAGCTGCGCTCCCTGACGGTCCTGCGCTCCGCCATCGAGCCGGTCGCGGCGGGACTGGCCGCCACCCACGCCACCCCCGCCCAGTGCGCCGAGCTCACCGAGCACGCCATGGGCATGGTGGCCACCTCACGCGGTCAGCAGTTGGACGCCTACCTCGTGCACGACACGGCCTTCCACCGGGTGGTGCTCGGCGCCTCCGGGAACGAGATGTTCGCCCGGCTCGGCGATGTGGTCGCCGCGGTGCTCACCGGCCGCACCCAGCACCATGTGATGTTCACCGACCCCGACCCGGCCGCGGTCACCCTGCACGTCCAGGTCGCCGAGGCGGTACGCACCGGCGACGCGGCGCGCGCCGAGTCCCTCACCCGCGAGATCACTGTCGGCGCGATGGCCGAACTGGACGTACTGGCACCGTAGTCGACCTCCACCACCCCGCGGCCGCCCCGGATGCGCCCGGTTCAAAACAGCGGCTGCTGGCCCGGGATCGGCGGCGCCTCGGGGTCGAAGAGCTTCTCCGCCGGCGCCATCATCGGAGCCATCCGCCGCGACCCCGGACAGGAGATCAGCTCCAGTCCGGTGCGCCGGCCGGGCGGGTCGTGACGGGCGAAGCGGCCGCCGACAACGGCGATCTCTCGGGTGCAGACGGGGCACGTGCGGCGGGGTGAGGACATGACACCAGTTTGACGCAGGCCGGTTCGGCGAAAGCCGGGCCCCCGGCCGGTGGCCACCGCAATGGGTGACCTCAGGAACGCCACACGCGACTCGCCCTTCCGGGCTCGCCCCCCACCCCGCTCCCCGCTCCCCGCTCAGAACACGTCCGTCGGCTCGTACGTCCCCCACACCTCGCGCAACGCGTTGCACACCTCTCCGACCGTGGCCTTCGCCCTCAGCGCCTCACGCATCGGGTAGAGGACATTGGCCGTTCCCTCGGCCGCCGTCCTCAACTCCGCGAGCGCCGCGGTCACCGCGCTCCCGTCCCGTCCGGCCCGCAGCGCCGCCAGCCGCTCGACCTGCTGCGCCTCGATCGCCGGGTCCACCCGCAGCGGTTCATAGGGCTCCTCCTCGTCCAGCTGGAAGCGGTTGACGCCGACCACGACCCGGTCACCGGCATCCGTCTCCTGCGCGATGCGGTACGCGTTCCGCTCGATCTCGCCCTTCTGGAAGCCGTGCTCGATGGCGGCCACCGCGCCGCCCAAGTCCTCGACGCGCCGCATGAGTTCGACCGCCGCGGCCTCCACGTCGTCCGTCATCGCCTCGACAGCGTAGGACCCGGCGAACGGATCGACGGTGGCGGGCACATCGGTCTCGTACGCGAGCACCTGCTGCGTACGCAGCGCGAGACGGGCGGACTTGTCGGTCGGCAGCGCGATGGCCTCGTCGAAGGAGTTGGTGTGCAGCGACTGGGTGCCGCCGAGCACCGCGGCCAGGCCCTGGACCGCCACCCGTACGAGATTCACCTCCGGCTGCTGGGCGGTGAGCTGGACGCCGGCGGTCTGTGTGTGGAAGCGCAGCATTTGCGACTTGGGGTTGCGCGCGCCGAACTCCTCCTTCATCACCCGGGCCCAGATCCTGCGCGCGGCACGGAACTTGGCGACCTCCTCCAGCAGGGTCGTACGGGAGACGAAGAAGAAGGACAGGCGCGGCGCGAAGTCGTCCACGTCCATCCCGGCGGCGATCGCGGTACGGACGTACTCGATGCCGTCGGCGAGCGTGAAAGCGATCTCCTGCGCGGGCGAGGCGCCGGCTTCGGCCATGTGGTAGCCGGAGATCGAGATGCTGTTCCACTTCGGGATCTCGGCGCGGCAGTACTTGAAGATGTCCGCGATCAGGCGCAGCGACGGCTTGGGCGGGAAGATGTAGGTGCCGCGCGCGATGTACTCCTTGAGCACATCGTTCTGGATCGTGCCGGTGAGCTGCTCCGGCGCCACTCCTTGCTCCTCTGCGACGAGTTGGTAGAGGAGGAGAAGCAGCGCCGCAGGTGCGTTGATGGTCATGGACGTGGAGACCTCGCCCAGCGGGATGCCGCCGAACAGCAGGCGCATGTCCTCGATGGAGTCGATGGCCACACCGACCTTGCCCACCTCGCCGGCCGCGATCGGCGCGTCCGAGTCGTGGCCCATCTGCGTCGGCAGGTCGAAGGCCACCGACAGGCCCGTCGTGCCGTGGGCGATCAGCTGCCGGTAGCGGGCGTTGGACTCGCGCGCGGTGCCGAAGCCGGCGTACTGGCGCATCGTCCAGGGGCGCCCGGTGTACATCGACGGATACACGCCGCGGGTGAAGGGGAACACGCCGGGCGCGCCGAGCCGGGTGTCCGGGTCCCAGCCGGCCCGGCCCTCCGGTCCGTACACGGGTTCGACGGGCAGCCCGCTCTCGTTGCGTCGCACACTCTCCGGCTCGCGCGCCATGGGTGTCGCCCTCCACTGGTGACCGGTGATCCCCGTGACCGAGAAGTAGCAGTTCTGCCGCCGCGACGGACTGTAGCGGCGGGCCGCGTGTCGTGCGGAGCGGCACGCTGGGCCCTGCCGTGAGCATGCCCGCAGGTTCGCCGCCCGGCCGCGCTGGGAAGCATCACCGGTGGCCGGCGCAGCCGGCGAACCCGGGGGTGGGACATGCGGCGTGGTGCGGGCGGTCGAACGGTGCGCGGCGGGCAGGTGGCTGCCGCGGCGCTCGTGGTGGCGGCGTTGGCGGTGGGCTGCCGGCCGGTGACCGTCACGGGCACCGGCGGATCGGCGGACAAGAGCGGACGGCACCTCCCCACGACCGCCGCCCCCGCTCCGGACGACGGCCCGCCGGCCACCGCCCGTCCCACGCCCCCGCCGACGCAGGACCGCACCGGGCGCCCCACTCCGCCCGCCCCGCAGCCGGTGATGGCTGCCGGCTCGCAGGGTCCGCGGGTCCGCGAACTCCAGGCGCGGCTGGCCCAGCTGGGGCTCTTCGACCGCTCCCCCACGGGGTACTACGCATCCGTCACGGCCGCCGCGGTCCGCGCCTTCCAGCGGCAGCAGGGTCTGTCGCGCAGCGGCGCGGTGCAGCCCGCCGCGTGGAGCGCGCTGCGCTCCCGCACCCGGCAGCCGTCGCACGCCGAGCTGTACCCACCCACGGCCAAGCCGATCGGCGCCCCGGATCCGCGCTGTATGACGGGGCGGGTGATCTGCATCAGCAAGCGGAGCGACACCCTGGCGTGGATGGTCGACGGCCGGGTGGTCTCGGCGATGGACGTCCGCTTCGGCTCGCAGTACACCCCCACCCGCGAGGGCACCTTCGCCATCACGTTCAAGAGCAGGCATCACGTCTCGACGATCTACCACTCGCCGATGCCGTACGCGATGTTCTTCAGCGGCGGCCAGGCGGTGCACTATTCGTCGGATTTCGCCGCCCGCGGCTACAGCGGCGCCTCACACGGCTGCGTCAACGTCCGGGACAAGGAGAAGATCGCCGCCCTGTTCGCCGCGGCGAAGAAGGGCACGAAGGTGGTCGTCCACCGCTAGGGGGCGCTGCGCCGGCCGCTGCTGGGCGGGCAAAGAGAAGGGGCGCGGGCAGGGCCGGGGGAACGTGCCCCGCCCGCGCCATGTGCGCGGAGCCGAAGGTACGGGGGGAACCCCGGCTCCTGCGCAGCCGATGACCAGTCGGCTTCACTTGCTACTGCGCCACCGGGCCGAAAAACGTCACAGCACGCTGCTCAGCGCGGTACCGGGGGTGGCGCTGCCGGCGTCCGGCGCGGTGGTGGAGGGCGCGGGGGCAGGTGTGGACGCGCCGGGTTCCGGGGTGGTGCTCGGTGCGGCGGGCGGGTGTTCGTCGTCGTCCTCGTCGCCGCCGCCCTGGCCGCTGCCGTTCTGACCGCTGCTCTCGCTGCCGCCCTTGCCGCCGCCGGAGCCGTCCTCGCCCTCACCGCCCGAATCACCGTCCTGGTGGGCGCGGAGGTACTTGCGGCAGAAGGCGTGCACCTTGTCGGCGCCTCCGGCGGCGCGTTCCAGGCGGCGGATGGTGTAGCGGTCCAGTCCGCCGTGGTTGCCGGATTCGTAGGCCCGGCAGAGCTTCTCCACGTACCTCTGGCGCGCACCGCGGTCCGGCGGGGTGTCGCCGTTGTCGCCCGCGCCCGCGGTGTCCTCGGGGCCGGGGCCGTCGCCAGGGGTGCCGGTCGCCGCGCCATCGTTGTCGCCGCCCGGTGCCGGGCTGCCGCTGGGCGGTGTCGTGCCCTGGCCGGGGGTGGCGTCCGGGGTGTGCTCGGTGGTGCCTTCGGTCTGGGTGCCGGGCTCCTGGGTTTCGAAGATGCCGGGGGTCTCCGCGGCCGAGACGCTGGCGGCCGGTTCGGGCTCGCCGCCTTCGAAGGGCGTCGGGAGCATGCCGGTGCCGGCCGCGACGGCGACGCCGCCGATGGCACAGGCCGCCAGGGCGACGGCGAAGCCGCGCCGGAAGGGGCGTGCGAGCCGGGTGCGTTCGGGGAGGTCGGCGCGCAGGGTGTGGGCGACGTCCGGCTGCTCGCCGGCGACGGGCCGGCGCCGACGCCCGGCGGAGCCGTGCCGCGCCTGACGGAAGGCGGCCAGTGCCGCGTCCTCGCCGGGCAGTTCTCTCGCCTGGGCGGAGCCCGCGCCGGCCGCCGCGGCAGCGGCATCGAGAAGTTGCCTCAGTTCGCGTGCGCCGCCGCTGTCCGGGCCTATCACCGGCTCACCGCGCAGCAATCGCTCCGCGGCGTCCTTGTCGAGCCAGTTGTACCGGTCGTCGGCCATCACATGTCCTTCTGCGTTCGTGCAGCCGTTTCCGTCACACCCGGTACGTACGATTCCGCCACGCCGTCGCGGCGCCTTCTGCCCTGTGCGGGCACCCCGCCCACCGTTCCACCACCCCCGCGCGGGGTGCGCGCGGCCCGCTCGGCGGGAGCGTCCTCGCGGTGGTCCGCGTCGTCCGCGACCTCGTCCGCCGGCCCGCCCTCCCCGGCGCGTGCGACGCTGTCGCCGCCGTCGGGATCCCGGCTCAGGTCCAGGCCAGCGCCCACCTCCGGCGCGTCGGCGAGCAGTTCGGCGAGGCGTCGCAGGCCCCGGTGCGCTGCGGTTCGTACCGCGCCGGGCCGCTTGCGCAGGACCTGCGCGGCGCCCTTGGCGTCGAGTCCGACCACCACCCGCAACACCACGGCCTCGGCCTGGTCCTGGGGCAGCCGGGCTATCAGCCCGAGGGTGCGGCCGGTCCCCAGGGCCTCCAGCGCCTCACTCGCGGTGTCGGACGCGGCGGGGGTGTCGGCGAGTTCACTCTCGTCGCCGCCGACCGCGGGGCGCCGGCCGCGCATGCGTATGTGGTCCAGGGCGCGGTTGCGGGCGATACGGGCGGCCCAGCCGCGGAAGCGGTCGGCGTCGCCGCTGAAGCGGGCGAGGTCACGGGTGATCTGGAGCCACGCCTCGGACGCGACATCCTCGGCGTCCGCTTCGCCCACCAAGGTCCGTACATATCCGAGAAGTCGGGGATGCACAGCGCGATAGACGGTACGGAACGCCGCCTCGTCGCCGTCCTGTGCCGCCTGCACGGCAACCGTCAGCCGACTGTCGTCCGGCTGAATGTCGTCCCCTCGCACGGGTCCATCCTGTCGCACGCGGAAAGTCCGCCGCCCGGTCTTTGATCACTTCGCTTCGCTGACCGCTATACGTCACGCGGCTCCGGACACCTGCCGGCCACCGCCCGCCGCCGGTCACTCGGCGCGCCGGGAACTCCTGGTAACCCGACTGTTCCTGCTGACCGTAACCCGTGCCGACGCACGCTCCGAATCCGGGCCACCGCAAGGAGCGACGACCGCCTTGGCCTCCGGACAACCGTAGAGCCGGGCGGATCGGCCGGCGCGCGGCCTTCCGCCCGCCGTGACGCCCGTCCGGTGCGCGCACGGATCCATCTGAACTCCCGGAATCACGGCTTTCTTCGACCGCGCGCAGTGGCGTGATCAGTGCGCCAACCGGCGCGGATGGGCACGTTACGGGCCACGGCCGGGCCGCGTCCAGAGCACTGGCCGTGCCTCGGCCCCCACCCCGTGTGACGCTTTCGGGCCGTCCGGCGCTGTATCGAATAGGGGCCGTGAGCGGCCCCTTCGCGAACGACGGCCGGGGCCTCTCCTGTGGGGGGTGGCGGCCCCGGCCGTCCCTCGCTTCTCTTCGGAGCCGGGCCGGTCGGGCCGGCCTGACCGGTCCCTATCCGGCCCGATCCGCCAGCGCCTTGAAGTCCTGCCAGGACATGGCGGGCGTCCGCGGATCCCATGTCTTCTGGGCCAGTGCCGCCAGCGGCAACCGGATGCCCCTCGCCACCTGCTCCTGTGTCTGCGAATCGGCCAGGTCGCACCAGATCGCGAACCGCGCGCCGGGCACCCGGTCGGGGCCGGTCTGATTCTGCGGCACCGCGACCGGCGCGGTGCCGCGCAGCACCCGCGGGGTCCAGCTGCGGTAGATCCGCTCGCCGGTCGGATAGGTGAACTCGTTGGGCTCGCCGAGCACGTAGTAGAGGTACTCGTCGTTGAAGTTCATGACGGTGCGGCCCTCGCGCAGGAACTTCGCCGGGTCGTTGGCACCCATTTCCTTACCGGTCCAGTAGTCCACCGTCCGGTCCTTGTCGGGGCTCACCTCGCCGCCGGAGAAGAACCCGTCGTTCCACGCCTCGATATCGGTCTTGCCCTTGGCCCGGACGGTCTTCTCCCGGTCGTTGAGCCAGCCGGTCGCCAGATCCTCGATGGTGCCGTTGGGCCCGTACTTCTCCTGCGCGGCCCGCGAGAGCTGCGGATAGGTCGTCGCGGGGGAACTGGACATCAGCGCCTGGTACTCATCACCGCCCAGGTGCCAGTTCGGTGCGGGGAACAGCTCCGAGAATTCCCGCATCAGCTCGTCGATCAGCTGGGCGGATTTCGGATTGGAGATGTCGATGGCGCCGCGCACCGTGCCGCCCTGGGCGTTGCGCAGCTGGAGGTCCTGGTGCTTGTTCAGGACGGCGCCCAGGTGACCGGGTGAGTCGATCTCCGGCACGACGGTGATGTGCAGACCTGCCGCGACCCGCAGCAGGTGGCGTACCTGGTTCTTGGTGAGGTGGTCCGCGGAGACGATCTCGGGGTGGGTGTCGCTCTGGATCCGGAAGCCCTGGTCGTCGGAGAAGTGCAGCTGGAGCTGGTTGAGCTTGAGGTCGCCGAGCTCCCGGATGCGGGCCTCGATCCAGGCCGCGCTGAACGGCTTGCGGGCGTTGTCCAGCATCATGCCGCGCTGGGGGCGGTCCGGCCGGTCCTCGATGGTGCCCTCGGGGAGCCCGCCGGCGGTGCGTACCGCCTGTTTGACGGTCCGGGTGCCGTTGAAGACACCGGCGTCGGTGGGTGCCGTGAGGGTGAGGCGGGTGTCGCGGGCGGTGAGGGTGTAGCCCTCGTCCGCGGTGTTGCGGGGCGGGGCATTGTTCGGCCGGTCGCCGCCCTTGCCGGTCAGCTTCACCTCGACGTCGCCGGGCCGTACGGGCTGCTCGCCCCAGACCGTGGGCAGGCCGCCCAGATCGCGGGCCATCATCCGGGCCTCGTCGGCGACGGTGCTCTTCTCGCCGGCCGGCACCACCACCCGGGCTCCCTTGGACGGGCGCCAGCCCCGCCCGTCGGCCGGGCGGAAGTCCCGTACCGCCGGGACGATGCGCGGCGGCCCCTTCACCGCCGCCCAGGTCGGGGTGGGTGCGGCCGACGCGGCGCCCGCGCTCTCCGAGGAGCCGGTGCTGCCCGGGGCGTCGGAGTCCGCCGCGTCCGAACAGCCGGCGAGCGCCAGCGTCGAGGCGAGTGCCGCCACCAGTGCCGCGCGCCCCGCGGGGCCCCTGCGCGACCTCGGCCGGGACGAAGGCGATGGCCACAGGGAGGCCGGCGGCCGGGTGAAGTGCGGCGGCCGGGTGAAGTGCCACGGCCGGGTGAAGCGCGACGGCCGCATCGGGTTCAACATCGTGCAATCCTCACATTTCGGGGCGAAGATATTGCCAGGTGTATGGGGCCTGTCGTCCACTAAGCACGGGAAAGCTCTCTCATCCGGGTGAAATTCGCGCATCCGTCGGACAGCGGTCGACAAGCGTCGTTAGCGTGGGTTCTCCATAGGTCAGCCGCTCGGGGCTCCCGGCTGGCCGGAACACCGCCGGCGTGTCCCGGCGCACGCACCACCGCCACGACACCCCTCACCTCCGCAGCCCTGCACCTCTTACCGTTCCTCCGCTCGCGTACCCCGGCTTCCGTCCGGGTCCCGTCCAGCTTCCACCAGCAGTCCGCCCGGCACCCGTCGAAGGGATCCATCCGCAGCCGTCCGCATCACCCGCGCCACGCCGGAACCGCTCACACCCGGTCCGGCCCACCCCTTGCCCGCCCGCATCCGCATCCGTCCGAGGAGCCCACGCTGTCCGGCGACAATCCGGCCGCCCGGCCGACGACGCTGCACATTCCGCAGCCCACACGCTGCGGCATACGCGCGCAGGGCGGGGCCACGCTGTCCCGGGACACCCCGACCGCCACCGGACTGGACCGCTTCAACGCCGCGGCCCGGGACCTCACCGAGGCCGCCCTGCTGACCTGCTGTGGCAGCCGTCGCTGGGCCGAGCGGGTCGCCGCGCACCGCCCGTACCCGGATCCGGACTCTCTCCTCGCCGCCTCCGACGAGGCCTGCTACGACCTGACCCCGGCCGAGGTGGACGAGGCGCTCGCCGAGGAATCCTTCTCCCCGCACCCGCTGGTCGGTGCCCGCGGCCCGGGCACCCTCGCCGCCCACACCGCCCTGCGCGCCGCGCACGCCGAGTACGAGCGGCGCTTCCGGCATGTCTTCGTGATCTGCCTCGACGGCTACCGCGACGACGAGCTGCTGGACCAGGTACTGGCAGGAATCCGCACCCGGATGGGCAACGACGAGGACGAGGAGCGGGCGATCACCACCGACGAATTGCGCCGGCTGATCCGCGGCCGGCTGGCACGACTCGTGGCTTCTCATCCGTAAAGTGACGGTTCGTGTTTGTGTGATAGCCCGTTGGTGCCTGTTTGATCACACCTAAGGACCCCGGGCGAAGGAACCGACAAGTCGTCGCTACGATGGCCAGGGCCGGTGGACCGTACCCGGCCGGGCCCGACCGACAGTGAAGCCGGCTGGCCCCAATCCCCGCTCCCGGAGGGTATTTCCGTGCCGGCTGGAACGCTGTACCGCGGCCGGGAAGGCATGTGGTCCTGGGTGGCTCATCGAGTCACCGGCGTCCTCATTTTCTTCTTCCTGTTCGTACACGTCCTCGACACCGCTCTCGTCCGGGTCTCACCCGAGGCCTATGACGATGTCGTTGCGACATACAAGACGCCCCTCGTCAACGTGATGGAGTACGGCCTGGTGGCCGCCATCCTCTTCCACGCGCTCAATGGCCTGCGGGTCATCGCCGTGGACTTCTGGTCGAAGGGCCCGAAGTACCAGAAGCAGCTGCTGTGGACCGTTGTCGGTATCTGGGTCGTGCTGATGGCCGGTGCCTTCTACCCCGTGCTGCAGCACACCCTGCGCACGCTGTTCGGGAGCTGATGAAGCGAGATGTCTGCTGAAACCCACTCCCCCGCAGGTGCCTCTGCGACGGACGACGTCCCGCTCTACGACGTCGACAACCCGGCGCCGGTGATCGAGCCGCCGCGCAAGCGCACCGGCAAGACCCCGCGCGCCTCGCGCGGCAACTTCGAGATGCAGACCTGGCTCTTCATGCGCCTGTCCGGCATCGTCCTCGTCGTCCTCGTCCTGGGCCATCTGCTGATCCAGCTGGTGCTGGACGGCGGCGTCTCGAAGATCGGCTTCGCGTTCGTCGCGGGCCGCTGGGCCTCGCCGTTCTGGCAGGGCTGGGACCTGCTGATGCTCTGGCTCGCCATGCTGCACGGCGCCAACGGCCTGCGCACCGTCATCAACGACTACGCGCAGCGGGACAACACCCGCTTCTGGCTGAAGATGCTGCTGTACACCGCGACGGTGTTCACCGTCCTTCTGGGCACGCTGGTGATCTTCACCTTCGACCCGAACATCCGCTAGGCCCCGGGGCTGAGGTAACGACCAATGAAGATCCACAAGTACGACACCGTCATCGTCGGCGCCGGTGGCGCGGGCATGCGCGCGGCCATCGAGTCGACGAAGCGCAGCCGCACCGCGGTCCTGACGAAGCTCTACCCGACGCGCTCCCACACCGGCGCCGCACAGGGCGGCATGGCCGCCGCCCTCGCGAACGTCGAGGAGGACAACTGGGAGTGGCACACCTTCGACACGATCAAGGGTGGCGACTACCTGGTGGACCAGGACGCCGCCGAGATCCTCGCGAAGGAGGCCATCGACTCGGTCCTCGACCTGGAGAAGATGGGCCTGCCGTTCAACCGCACGCCGGACGGCACCATCGACCAGCGCCGCTTCGGCGGTCACTCGCGTAACCACGGTGAGGCCCCGGTCCGCCGGTCCTGCTACGCCTCGGACCGTACCGGCCACATGATCCTCCAGACGCTGTACCAGAACTGCGTCAAGGAGGGCGTGGAGTTCTTCAACGAGTTCTACGTCCTCGACCTCCTGCTCCAGGACGTCGACGGGGTCAAGAAGTCCGCGGGTGTCGTCGCGTACGAACTCGCGACCGGCGAGATCCACATCTTCCAGGCGAAGTCGATCGTCTTCGCCTCGGGCGGCACCGGCAAGTTCTTCAAGGTGACCTCCAACGCGCACACCCTGACCGGTGACGGCCAGGCCGCGGCGTACCGCCGTGGGCTGCCGCTGGAGGACATGGAGTTCTTCCAGTTCCACCCGACGGGCATCTGGCGCATGGGCATCCTCCTGACCGAGGGTGCGCGCGGCGAGGGCGGCATCCTTCGCAACAAGGACGGCGAGCGCTTCATGGAGAAGTACGCGCCGGTCATGAAGGACCTCGCCTCTCGTGACGTCGTCTCGCGCTCCATCTACACGGAGATCCGCGAGGGCCGCGGCTGCGGTCCGGACGGCGACCACGTCTACCTGGACCTGACGCACCTGCCGCCGGAGCAGCTCGACGCCAAGCTCCCGGACATCACCGAGTTCGCGCGGACGTACCTCGGTATCGAGCCCTACACGGACCCGATCCCGATCCAGCCGACCGCGCACTACGCCATGGGCGGCATCCCGACGAACGTCGAGGGTGAGGTCCTCCGGGACAACACCACCGTCGTCCCGGGCCTGTACGCCGCCGGCGAGGTCGCCTGTGTCTCCGTGCACGGCGCCAACCGCCTGGGCACCAACTCGCTGCTGGACATCAACGTCTTCGGCAAGCGGGCCGGTATCGCCGCCGCCGAGTACTCCGCGGACGCCGACTTCGTCGAGCTTCCCGAGGACCCGGCACGCCAGGTCATCGACCAGGTCGAGCGGCTGCGCGACTCCAACGGCACCGAGCGGGTCACGGAGATCCGCAAGGAGCTCCAGGAGTGCATGGACGCCAACGTGATGGTGTTCCGCACCGAGCAGACCATCAAGACCGCGGTCGAGAAGATCGGCGAGCTGCGCGAGCGCTACCTGAACGTGTCCATCCAGGACAAGGGCAAGCGGTTCAACACCGACCTGCTGGAGGCCATCGAGCTGGGCAACCTGCTCGACCTGGCCGAGGTCATGGCCGTGTCCGCGCTGGCCCGCAAGGAGTCCCGCGGCGGTCACTACCGCGAGGACTACCCCAACCGCGACGACGTCAACTTCATGCGGCACACCATGGCGTACCGCGAGGTGGGCGCAGACGGCTCCGAGTCGATCCGCCTCGACTACAAGCCGGTCGTGCAGACCCGCTACCAGCCGATGGAGCGTAAGTACTGATGAGCACCCCGACTCTCGACAAGCACTCGGCGGCGCTGGACGCGGCCGAGGACGGCGCCTCGCACACGATCACCGTCACCTTCCGGATCCGCCGGTTCAACCCGGAGGTCTCGGAGGACGCCAGCTGGCAGGACTTCGAGCTGGAGATCGACCCGAAGGAGCGCGTCCTGGACGCTCTCCACAAGCTCAAGTGGGACCAGGACGGCACGCTGACCTTCCGGCGTTCCTGCGCCCACGGCATCTGCGGCTCCGATGCGATGCGCATCAACGGCAAGAACCGCCTGGCGTGCAAGACGCTGATCAAGGACATCAACCCGCAGAAGCCGATCACGGTCGAGGCCATCAAGGGCCTGACGGTGCTGAAGGACCTTGTCGTCGACATGGAGCCCTTCTTCCAGGCGTACCGCGATGTGATGCCGTTCCTGATCACGACCGGCAACGAGCCGACCCGTGAGCGGACGCAGAGCTCCGAGGACCGCGAGCGGTTCGACGACACCACCAAGTGCATCCTGTGCGCCGCGTGCACGTCGTCCTGCCCGGTGTTCTGGAACGACGGCCAGTACTTCGGTCCGGCCGCCATCGTCAACGCGCACCGCTTCATCTTCGACTCGCGTGACGAGGGTGGCGAGCAGCGCCTGGAGATCCTCAACGACAAGGACGGCGTCTGGCGCTGCCGTACGACCTTCAACTGCACGGACGCCTGCCCGCGCGGTATCGAGGTCACCAAGGCGATCCAGGAGGTCAAGCGCGCGCTGATCACGCGCCGCTTCTGATCACGCCTGACTCCTGACCCCGGCTCCGCTCCGGGTGGCCGCCCGGACAGCGAACCGGGTGACGACCCGGGCACCGATCCGGGTCTGCACGTCACGAAGGGCCCCGCTTCCGTACCCACGGAGGCGGGGCCCTTCGGCGCTCACCGGCGCGCTGACCGGGTAGACCAGCACCGGCGGCAGCGCGTCGTCCGCGAGCGCCACCGGCTCGTCACGGCAGAAGTACGACGGGACGAACACCAGCCCCCGCCCCGCGAGGCGCAGTTCCCGCTCGATGGGATAGTCGACCTCCAGCACCGGTGCCCGCCACCGCATCGCCGGCCCGAACGTCCGCAGCATCGCCTCGGCGCCCGACTGGCCCAGCGCGTGCGTGCGTAACGCCAGGTCCGCTGCGACCCGCTGGGCGATGCGCGGCCAGTGGGGGGCCACCGCGAGATGGTGGTAGGTGCGCAGGCTGCGGGCGAGCTGCCGGAGCGCGGCCGGCTCGCCGTCCGCGATCCCGCGCGCCCAGCCCGGCAGCGGCTGCTGCGCGGCCAGCACGTCCAATTCGGCGCGGAGCCTGGCCCGTGGTGTGCTCATCACGGCCTCCAGGCCCGGCTCGACGCCGTCCGCGGCGGCGGGCGGCGTGAGGAAGTCCGGGAAGTAGCCGTGGAGCGGGACCAGCGGCAGCAACGTCCGTAACGGCCCGGGGCCCTGCCGCACCGCGTGCCGGCGCCAGGCGGCCAATGTCGGCTCGGCACGGTGATCCCGCAGGCTGTGCAGGCTCAGCACGGTCTCCCACAAGGGATCCGCCCCGTCCGCCACTCGTGTACGGGCCAGATCCTGCGCAGTGAAGTGCACTCTCAGCACGCCATCCCCCCTGCTCCCACCGCTCCCCCGAACGGCGTGGACATTGAGGATCCGTCGCCCCGGCCCGTTCCGCAAGCGAAACGCGCGAGTCGGTGGAGACGGGGGTGAATGGGGAGGTGGAGGGAGCGAGGTTGCGGCGAGGGGACGGCGGGGCGGCGGGGAACCGGTTGGTGGTGGCCGGGCAGACAGCTGTCAGGCGGACCGGAGTGCCCTCGACGCCAGTGCCTCGTCCTGGGTGCGGCGCTCCCGCATGCTCCGCTCGTACGCCCCCAGCGCCTCCCGGTGACGCAGCAACCTCTCGATCTCCCCGTCCAGCTGCGCCATCTGCCGCTCCACCACGGTGCGGGAGAGGGCGCAGGAGAGGAGTGCGGGGCCGCCCTGGGCGCAGGGCAGCAGATCACGGATGGAGTCCGTGTTCATGCCGGCGGCGAGGAGTTCGCGGATGCGGGCGACGGTGTCGACGGACTCGGGGCCGTAACTGCGGTAGCCGTTGGTGTCGCGCCGGGCGGCGAGCAGCCCCCGCTGCTCGTAATAGCGAAGCGAACGCGTGCTGACGCCGGTGCGACGCGACAGTTCACCGATTCTCATCCGATCCCCCATGTCTTCTCGACGTGTCCAGTGACGGCGTTTCGAGCGCGCTCGCCGCCGACTTGACCTTCACACCGACGTCAAGGTGCAACCTCCTACCCATGACACACATTCCCGCGACCGGCGCTGCTTCCTCCCCCGCACCGGCCTCCGCTGCCGCATCACCTGACATGGCCAACTCCGCCACGCCCGTCCTGCCGCGCCTGTCCACCGCGGTAACGGGTGACGCGCGCGGCCCCGGCATCCTGCTGGCGCACGGCGCGACCGGCAGCATCGAGGGCAACTACGCCCAGCTCATCCCCGCCCTCACCGCCTCCGGCCACCGCGTCGTCGCGCCCGACTACCCGGGCTCCGGTCGTACCCCGCGCGCCACCGCCCCGTTGACGCTGGACTCCCTGGCCGACGCGTTGGTGGCCGAGGCCGACGCGGCCGGCCTACAGACCTTCACCCTGGTCGGCTTCTCGCTGGGCACCGCCGTGTCCGTACGGGCCGCCGTCCGCCACCCCGACCGGGTCCGCGGCCTCGTCCTGACGTCGGCACTCGCCCGCCCCGACCGGCGCCTCGGTGTCTGGCTCGCCCTGTGGCTGCGGCTGCTGGCGGAGGGGGACTACGCGGGCTTCGCGCAGGTGCGGGCGCTCAGCGGCCTGTCCCCTGAGTATCTGAACGGCCTGTCGCCGGCAGAGCTGGAAGCCGTACTGGACCCGAGCCCCGACCTCCCGCCGCCCGGTTCGGCGGAGCAGGCCGCGCTCGTACGGACCGTGGACACCACCGCCGATCTCCCACAGCTCGCCGTACCTGCCCTCGTCATCGCCACCACCCGGGACCAGCTCCTGCACCCCTCGCTCTCCCGCTATGTGGCCGACCACATCCCCGGCGCCACCTACGCCGAGATCGCCACCGGCCACGTGCCGATGGTCGAGCGGCCGGACGAGTGGCTGGGCCTCATCACGGACTTCCTGGCGGCACACCGGCTGTGACGGGGACCGGACCGGGTCGGGGGCGGGGCCGGCCGCCGATTAAGGTCGTGCCGTGGACGACGCGACGACGAGCACCGGGAAGGCGGCCGGGCCCGGGAGCGGCCCCGGGGCCAAGAGCGAGCAGACCCGGCGGCTGATCCTGGAGACCGCCCTGCGCCTCTTCCGCGAGCGCGGCTACGACCGGACCACAATGCGCGCCATCGCCCAGGAGGCCGGCGTCTCCGTCGGCAACGCGTACTACTACTTCGGCTCCAAAGAGCACCTCGTTCAGGGGTTCTACGACCGGATCGCCGAGGAGCACGCGGCAGCCGTCCAAGACGTCCTCGCCCGCGAGAGGGGCCTGTCCGGGCGGCTGCGCGGGGTACTGCTCGCGTGGCTGGACATCGCCGAGCCGTACCACGAGTTCGCCGCCCAGTTCTTCAAGAACGCCGCCGATCCCGCCAGCCCGCTCAGCCCCTTCTCCGACGAGTCGCGGGGCCCGCGGGACGCCGCCATCGCCCTGCATCGCCAGGTCCTGGCCGGCGCGGACATCAAACCCGCCGCCGAACTGGCCTCCCAGCTCCCGCAGTTGCTGTGGCTCCAGCAGATGGGCCTGGTCCTCTACTGGGTCCACGACCGCTCACCGCAGGCCGCCCGCAGCCGTGCTCTGGTGGAGCGCACCACACCACTCGTCGCGCGCGCGGTGGCCGCCTCCCGCTTTCGCGTACTGCGGCCCTTGGTGCGCGAAGTGACCGAGGTACTGAGCGAGTTCCTGCTCCACCCATCGGACCGGGTCGCACCGCCGGGAGAACCGCGCTCACGCGGCGAAGGCTGCGACGGCAAGAACTGAGAAGCCGCGGGGGCCTACTCCGCCTTCCCCTCAAGCTTTCCGTCAAGGACCTTCTCCAGAAAGGCATCCAGGTTCCGCACGGTCCGTGCGATCCGCTCCTCCAGCGGCAGCGTCTCCTCATGCCGCCCGGCGAGCTGCGAACGCTTACGGCCCCGGACGTAGAGGGAGCACGCGAGGTCGGCGCAGAAGTACGTGCCCACGGTGTTCCCCTGCCGCCCCGAGGGCCCCGCTCGACGCGCGGCGAGCAGGCTGACGCCGGACCCCGGATGCCCGGTCACACAGACCGAGCACACCGTCGTCTTGGTGAAACTCCGCCGCACCCCCTGCGGAACCCGCAACGTCACACCGACCAGCTCGTCCCCGCGCGGCGCCACCAGATACCCCCGGTCCGGCGCCCCCGGATCACGCCACCCGAGAAAGTCCAGCTCCGCCCAGGGCAGCTCGGCCAACCCCACGGGCAGGTTGATCCTGCTCGCCTCCCCCTTCGAGCAGTTCACGAACGACGTGCGTATGGCCTTCTCACCTACGGGCTCCATGGCTACGGAAACTAACAGCGGGGCGGGTGGTCGGTCCTGCGATTTTTTCCCGGCCCAGCCGGCGGCGGCCGCTCCACTGGAACAACAAGAGAGCTGCCGACCGTGTGGGAACGGTCGGCAGCTCTCTCAGATGTCACATGCGCGAGGGGTGAGTATGCGCCCCTCGCGGTCTCAGCCCCAGGCCTGCGTGCGGGTGTTGTTGCGGCGACGCATGGCAATCACCACACCGGCGACAATGCCGACGACGACCAGCGCCCCGACACCGATCCCGCCGAAGAGCATGAGCTTGTCGGAGGGCCCCATGGGCTGGTTGGGGTTCTGTCCCTTGTCCGCGCCGGCGACGACGGGCGTCTTGGACGCCTTGCCCTTCGGCATCGGCAGGGGGCCCTGTGCGGGGCCGGCGGGGATGTCCTTGTTGAGCGCGGCCTCGGGAATGATGTAGCCGTACCCGTAGTGGGCGTCGGGAAGATCGAGGTTCTTCTTCGAGGGCGTCAACCCGGCCGTCTTCACGAGACGGTTGGCAATTTGCCCCGGGGTGAGGTCAGGGAACTTCTCACGGAGCAGGGCAGCTGTGGCGGAGACGTAGGCGGTGGCGATGGAAGTACCGTTGCTCGTGCCATAGGCGTCATCGCTCTTTCCAGCAAGTACAGGGACGTCCACGCCGGGGGCTAGAAGATCGACAGTGGAGTTGTAGTTACTCTCCTCCCAGACCTTCCCGTACTCATCGACCGCACCGACGCCGATGGCACCAGGGCAGGCAGCCGGCAGATTCTTTTCCTGCATCCCGTCATTACCGACACCCGCAACCACGACGACGCCCTGCTCCACCGCATAGTGGATGGATTCGCACATATCCGGCGTGTTCGGGTCCGCCACGAACGACATGTTGATGACGTCGGCACCGTGATCCACCGCGTAACGGGTTGCGTCCGGAGTGTTCTTACCCGCAGTCAGGGGCAAGATCTTAACCCCGGGCGACAAGCCCTTGACGCCCGCAGAACCGCCGGGGCCGTGCCCATGCCCAGCGATGACGCCGACCATGCCAGTACCGTGATCCCGAATGTCTCCGCCCGGCTTCACAGGCGCGCTGGCTTCGCCCGTCGCATTGGGAAAGTCCTTGCCCGGGAGAAACTGGCCAGAAAGGTCCTGGTGGGCGGTACGAAACGCATCCTCGATGACAGCCACGGTGACCCCCTTGCCAGTACTCTGCTTCCAGATGTCCTGGGCACCGAAAGCGGTCAAAGGCCACTGAGCGTCCCGTGTTTGGTCCGCCACCGCCGAGCCGCCCGTGGTCAGAAACAGCGCTCCGGTCAGCGCAGCACCGATGGTCGCGCGCAGAGTTCGTGTGACCCTCATGCCTTGCTCCTCATTGCTTCCGTTCTGGGCGGATGTGACCGCCGGACGCGGGGTGCCCCACTCCGTGAACGCGCGGAGCACCCCCTCACGCCGACAGCGTCGTCGGCGTCCTGTCGCCTTACTCGATGACTCGCGGCGCCACATTACGTTGTGGTGTCCACGTCTCTTCATCCTCGATCAGGTAATCGGGACGCTGCTTGGTGGTGCGCTCATTCTCGCCCTTGCCGTTCCCCCTGGCCCCGGGGGCTCCGGCCATACCCTTGCCGCCCTGACCGGTGCCGGCCTTCGTGCCGCCGCTGCTGCGGTGCAGCCCGGAACCACCCTGCTTTGTACCGCCCATCGGGCCACCTGGCTTACCGACCATGCCACCGCGGGTACGGGCCTGCGCTCCGCTGCGGCCGGCCGCACCGCCACCACGGCCGGCAGCGCCGCCTCCGGCTCCGCCGCCCATACCGCCGCCGGGCATGCCCGCACGCCCCGCTCCGGCTCGACCACCCATGGCTCCGCCGCCGCGGCCGCCGCCTCCGGCACCCATGGCTCCGCCGCCCTTGCCGGGCATCCCGGGCATCATTCCGGGCATGCCTGCCGAACCGCCACCACCGCCACCGGCGCTGTGGCCACCACCACCGCCCGTGGAACCGCCGCCGGGAATACCCGGGTTGGTCGGCGTCATGGTGCCGCCCTGGAGGCCGTCGAGGCCCGTCTTCACGGGAGGAGACGGGTTGATGTTCACACCACGAGGGTCGAACGGCGCGCTCGGGCCGCTCGGCCCGTGCGGCGCGAGGTTAGACGGCTTGACGCGCGGGCCACCAGGCGTCGGCATGTTGACGGGCGCTGGAGACGAAGGCTGCCTCGGCTCCGTAGGCCAGTCATGGCCAGGCCCGGGCGCGGGTCCGGGGGAATCGGAAATCGCCGCATGGTTATCCCGGTAATTACTCGCCAGTTCCTCCATGACGATGACCGCTTCGACCTGACGCTCCTTGCTCAGGGAGAGATTGTCCCGGTTGAGCTCGAGCGCCATCTTGGCGTCCATCTTGGGGTCGGCCATGTCCTTATGGAACTGAGCGTCAGCGCCGTCTTTGCCGTTCTGGTCGACGAATCCCTCGAAGCTTCCGGCATCCTCGATTTTCGACATGGCTTTCTTGGCTTCACGCACACTATGCGCAACTCCACCATGCGGACCGGACGTGCGATTGCCGATCAGCATCGTCTCAATGTTTCGCGCATGACCGTAGGTCCTGTCGATCTTGGTCAGGACCTTCAGCGCTTCACGCCGGAACGAAGCAGCCGCGGTGCCGTGCCAGTGAGCCGAAGCGTGATCGATGGCGTCCATGAACGTCTTACGGATTCCCCCGCGCCCGTCTTCGCCGGCAAGCCGGTCAGCCGATGCGCGCCAATGATCACCCGCAGACTCGAGAGCGTCCGCGTCGGAGTTTTCGACCATCGCTCGGAGCGCATCGAGCCCGTGATGATGAAAGTTGGAGCTGGACTTTTTGACGACCTTGTGCGAACCGAATTGCTCTTTGAGTATCTCTTTCCGGTTCTTCTCTTCGATCTTCTTCTCGTAGTCGTCCGTGCCGTCCGTCTTGGGCCCGCTTACCATGGCCTCCCCCTGATCGTCAGTCTGGCGTTCGTTTACCTGTGGACTCAGCTGCCTTGCCGCATGGACGCCTTGGTCTCGTGCTCCTGGTCCTCATACGCGCCCCGGCTGCGCTCGGTCTTGTCGCCGAAGTCCGTGATGAGTTCGTGGAGCGCAGTGATCACCTGGGTCATGTAGTGCTGCATCTTGTCGTGCGACTCGGCAAGCTCATGGGCTTCGTCGAATTTGGAGCCGAACGCTGACTTCGGGATGGCAGTGCTGTACTTCACCTTCTGGCTGGGCTCGTCCATGTCGCCTCGAAGATGCTTGAGTTGGCGCACGACGCTGTCCAGCTCGTCGAGGTCGACCCTGAACTGTTCACCCACTGGTTTCACTCCCCCGTTAGCCCACGTCACAGGCCGATGAAGCCTGCGGTATGGGCAGCGTAAAGAGTGCCAACAGTAGGGAGTTGATGACCTTCGTTGCAAGATCGAATGTCGGGATGTGTACGATTTAGCGCGCCATGCGACCGCAGTTTGTTGATGGGTTGTTACCTGCCCGCCGCAACCGTTGCGGGTGCCGATCACGCCCGCAGCGAAGCCAGTTCGACGATCGTGATGTCCGGTGGCGCGCCCACCCGTACGGGTGGGCCCCAGGCGCCGGCGCCTCGGGTGACGTAGAGCTGGGTGTCGCCGTAGCGCGCCAGGCCGGCGTTGGTGGGGTTGGTGGCCTCGGCGATGTAGGTGACGGGCCACATCTGGCCGCCGTGGGTGTGGCCGGAGAGTTGGAGGTCCACGCCGTGGCGCACGGTGTCGTGGATGGTGACCGGCTGGTGGGCCATCAGGACGACGGCGCGAGTGGTGTCCCGTCCGCCCAACGCGCGGGCGTAGTCCGGGCCCTGGTGTTCGGGTTCGCCGGCGAGGTCGTTGATGCCCGCGAGGTCGAAGCCGGGGAGTTCGGTGCGCGCGTTCTCCAGCGGGTGGACGCCCAACTCCCGGACGTGGTCGACCCACTGGGCTGCGCCCGAGTAGTACTCGTGGTTGCCGGTGACGAAGTACGCGCCGTGCCGCGCACGGAGGTCGCGCAGGGGTGCGGCGGCGGGTCCGAGTTCGTCGACGTTGCCGTCCACCAGGTCGCCGACGATGGCCACCAGGTCGGGAGCGGTGCGGTTGATGGCCTCGACGATGCGCCGGGTGTGCCCGCGGCCGAGGATCGGGCCGAGGTGGATGTCGCTGACGACGGCGATCCGGAAGCCGTGGGCGGCGCGCGGCAGTTTGGCCAGCGGCACGGTGACGCGCTTGATCCGCGGAGTGCGCAGGGCCGTCGCGGCGCCGTAGCCGACGGTGGCCGTCGCGGCGAGGGTCGCGCCTGCCGCGACCGCCCGTGCGATGAAGACGCGGCGGGGTGGTGCGGGCAGCGGCGAAAGGGCGGGGGTGCGGGGCGGGAGCAGGGTCGGGCCCTGCTCCCGCGGGGCGGGCGGGGCGGGCGCGGCAGAGGGCTCCGCCCGACCGTCCGAGTCGGCAGTGTCCTTCCGACCGTTCGGGTCAGCAGTGTCCTTCCGGCCGTCCGGTTCCGGCCGCGGATCGGTGGGGCCACTGCGGTCGGCCGCGTCCGGGGCGGTGGGCTCTCCGCGATCCGTCCCGCGATCCCCCGCAGCCGCTTTGCCGCCGCTCGTCCCGCCAGGCACCCGTCGCTCGCCGGACGCCCGCAGCCACACCACCCGTACGACTTCCCCCACCAGCAGCGCCAGGGTGAGGTAGAGCACCAGGGCCAGCCAGAGGTAGCCGGGCCAGGCCAGTGCCTGCTGGAGGGGCAGGGGTGCGCCGGAGCGGCCGGAGATGAGGGCGCCGAAGGCCGTCAGGGGCAGGACGTAGGCGGCTACGGTGCCGGCCCGGCGGGGCCGGCTGCCGGGTGTGGTGGTGTCGCGGACGAGCCGGCACCAGAGGTAGCGGTGCACGCCGAAGAACAGTCCGATGACCGGCACCACGATCAGGGCGAAGATCACTGCTGCTTCCCGTGCCCGTTCTTCAGGAGGTGGACGAGGAAGGCGAGGAGGACGAAGCGGACGAATCGGACTGCTCGGTCGTGTCGCCGGGCGTGCCGTCGGCCGACCGGCGGCGCAGAGCGCGCACTCCACGGAACCCGATCACGCCGATCGCCGTCCCCAAGAGAAAAGACGTCACGGCGAGCACCAGATGGACCCAGAAGTAGGCGGTCGGGTCACCCGCGTCGTCAAAGGCGAGTCCGCTCCCGTCGTTCCAGAGGTTTTTGACGAAAGTGATCCAGATGAACCAGCTCCAGACCCCGAAGGCGAGCAGGAACCAGGAGACGGGGCGAGAGAGCTTCATGAGTTCCAGTATGGGCAGAGCCTCCATCCGGCGGTCGGCAGGGGCACTCTTCCGTGGGGTACCGGCGGCGACACGCCCCGGGGCGGGTACGTTCACCGACGTGCCGACGACCTTCTCTGCTTCCACGGCTGCCCCTACTCCCACCACCGGCGCCGCTCCGGCGCGCACGGCGTTCCCCGTGCGTACCGCCGCCGCGCTGGCTTCCTCCGCGCTGCTGGTGTCGCCGCTGCTGCTGGCGGGCACCGCTTACGCCGATCCGCAGGACGGCCCCAAGCCTCCCGCGGCGCCCGCTCCGCCGGCCAAGATGTCGCAGGTCGGCGGGAATAAGCTGGGTGCGCCCGGCGTCCAGGTCCGGTTGCGGGCCGGAGCGCCGAAGCTTCCGGGACCTGACCAGATCACGGCCCGTTCGTGGATCGTGGCCGACGCCGAGTCCGGAAGGGTTCTGGCCTCGAAGAATCCGCACTGGCGGCTGGCACCGGCCAGCACGTTGAAGATGCTGTTCGCCGACACGCTCATCCCCAAGTTCGGCAAGAACCAGACGTACAAGGTCAAGCCGGCCGACCTCGCGGGCATGGGAGCGGGCAGCAGCCTCGTCGGCATAAAGGAGAACCTGAGCTACACGGTCCATGACCTGTGGCTCGGTGTGTTCCTGCGCTCGGGCAACGACGCGGTGCACACCCTCTCGGCGATGAACGGCGGCACGGCGACCACCGTCGCCCAGATGCAGCAGCGCGCCAAGGAGCTGAACGCCAGGGACACCAATGTCGTCACGCCGGACGGCTACGACGCGCCGGGCCAGGTCTCCAGCGCGTACGACCTGAGTCTGTTCGCCCGCGCGGGCCTGCAGAACGCCGACTTCCGCGAGTACTGCTCGACGCCCAACGCGCAGTTCCCCGCCGAGAAGGGGAAGGACGGCAAGCGGAAGAGCTTCGGGATCCAGAACACCAACCGTCTGCTGGTGGGCGACTTCGACGTCAAGGCGTACCCCGGCATGGCAGGTGTGAAGAACGGCTCCACCAGCAACGCCGGGGCGACCTTCACCGGCGTGGCCCAACACGGTGACCGCAAGCTCCTCGTCACGGTCATGAACCCGGAGAAGAAGGAGCACAACGAGGCGTACCGGGAGGCGGCCAAGCTCCTCGACTGGGGCTTCGCGGCGGCCGAGAAGGTGCAGCCGGTCGGGCGGCTGGTCGGCCCCCGGAGCGAAGAGGGTGACGCGACCGCGGTCGGCGCCGACAAGAAGAACCCGAAGGGTGGGAAGGAGCACACCCAGGCGGCGCTGGACTCCGCGAACGGCACAGGTGGCGCCTGGACGGCCGTGGCGCTCATGGGCGGCGCCGTGGTGCTGCTGGGCATCCTGGCGGCCGGTGTCCACCGGCACTGGCCGCTGCCGGACCTGGTGCGGGGCCGCCGCCGGAAGTAAGCGACGGGCGGGCCGTGCCTCGGAGGTGGCAGCCCGCCCCCCTGGCGCGGCCGCCCCGTTACATCCGCAGCCGATGGCCGGGCGAGGTGCCGGGCGGGCCGGCCGATCCGCCGGGCGAGGCGGGCGGGCCGTCCGGCGGCCCGCCCGGCCCGGTGCCCGACGCCCCGCCCCGCTCATCGTCTGACGGCATGTCGTCGGCTTCCGGGCCCTCCGTGCTCGCCGAGCCTCCGTCGGCCTCCGTCCCCGCGTTTCCCTCCGCCACGGCCCCGTCCCCCGCGCTCGGGCCCGATGCCTCGCTCACGGCCCGCTCCTCCCCCGCTCCCGTCTCCTCGCTCGCCGGGTCCTGCGTCGCCGTCCAGGACGCGCAGAACACCAGCAGCTTGGCGGTGAAGTTGATCCACAGGAGGAGGGCGATCGGGGTGCCGAAGGCGCCGTACATGCTCCTTGAGGCGACTCCTTGGAGGTAGCCGCTGAGCAGCAGTTTCAGCAGTTCGAAGCCGATGGCGCCGATGAGGCCGGCGACCACGACGGCGCGGCGCGGGGGTTCGGCGCCGGGCAGTCGGGTCAGGACGTAGACGAGCAGCAGGAAGTCCGCGAGCACGGCGATGCAGAAGCCGGCGGCGGTCAGCAGGCTGCTGCCGATGCCGCCCTCCGGCAGGCCGATCACGTCGGCGACCCTGCCCACGGCGGAGGCCGCGAAGATCGAGCAGGCGACCGAGACCAGGGCGACGCCGCCGAGGCCGAGCAGCAGTGCGCCGTCCCGGAGTCTGCTGACGAAGAAGTTGGTGTCCTCGTCGTCCTTCTCCCACACCGCGCGCAGGCAGTCGCGCAGCGCCTCGACCCAGCCGATGCCGGTGAACAGCAGCGCGGCTCCGGCGATGAGGCCGACCGTGGCGGCGTTGTTGACCAGTCCGGCGAGGTCGAGCTGCCCCGAGATGCCGGGGATCTGCTCGGCGAGCTTGCTCTGGAGGGTGTGCAGTTGGCTGTCGCTGAGCAGTGCGGCGCCGATGGCGGCGGCGACCGTGAGCAGCGGGAAGAGCGCGACGAAGCTGGTGAAGGTGATCGCGGCGGCGAGCCTGGTCCAGTGGACCCGCAGCATCCGCTCGTATGCGCGCCAGAGGTGCGTGGTCATCAGCCAGGTCGCGGCCGGTCCGATCACCGGCAGCTTGCTCAGCCAATCCATGGCGTTCCCCTCTCGCGCCTCATGCCCTTCTCGTCTTACGGCGAGTGCCCCCGGAAATGCGGAACACTAGCCTCCGTGTACCCCAGAAACGCAGGCAGGTAGCAAGGGCCATGCCGATTCCCGCACCGGAGACCACGTCCGCGCGCCGTGAGGTCAGGCCGAGCACGTAGTGGGAGAAGCCGAGGCAGGCGAGTTGGACCAGCGCGCCGGCCACGTTCACCGCGAGGAAGACCGCGGCCTGCCGCAGCCGGCTCACGCCCGCGGTGGCACCCCGGTAGGTGCCGACCGCGTTGCCCGCGTACGCGACCGTGCAACCGGCCAGGAACGACAGCGCCTTCGCGGTGAGCGGGCCCAGGCCGGCCGGGCCGCGCAGCCAGAGGAACAGACCGAGGTCGACGGCGTACGCGCAAGCGCCGGCGACGGCGAAGCCGGCCATCTCGGCGAGCAGCCCGCGGCGGGCCGGCGCGCCGCGTTCGGGCTCCTCACGCGGCGGAGCGGTGGTGGGTGATTCGCTCATACGTCCGCGACGGCCATGGCGTACATCCCGATCCACACCACGCCGATGACAGCCAGTGTCCGGTCCCGCAGCACGACGTCCTCCGGTGCGCCGGCCGTGCCCCGGTCGGCGAAGACCGCGTAGCGCAGGACGGCGAGGATGAACGGCACCATCGACAGCTGCCGCCAGGGCAGCACGTCCGCGCTGCTGCCGCCGCTCTCCAGCGCCCACAGGCAGTACGCGAGGACCGCGCCGCCGGCCGCGAGCTGCCAGACGAATCGCAGATAGCCCTCGGTGTACTCGCGCAGCAGCGCGCGGGTCTGCCCCTTCTCGCCGGTCGCCCGGAGGGCTTCCGAGTACCTCTTGGCGGAGACCATGAACAGCGCGCCGAAGCCCGCGGTGATCAGGAACCAGCGGGAGAGCGGGATGCCGAGCGCCAGCCCGCCGGACATCGCCCGCATCAGGAAGCCGCTGGTGACGACGACGAGGTCGACGACCAGGACGTGCTTGAGGCTGACGCAGTAGGCCAGCTGCATCACGAGGTAGGCGACGATCAGCGCGGCGGTGGCGGCGTTGCACAGCACTGCCGCGGCGAACGGCACCAGGAGCGCCAGCAGCCCTCCGACGGCGTACGCCAGCGGCACCGGGACCTCGCCCGCGGCGACCGGGCGGCGGCACTTGTCGGGGTGGGCCCGGTCGGCCGCCGCGTCCTGAGCGTCGTTGATCAGGTAGACCGCCGCCGCCGCTGCCGTGAACAGGACGAAGACCACCGCGAGTTGGCTCAGGGTGCGGCCGTGGAAGAGGTCGCCCGCGGCGGCCGGCGCCGCCACGACGAGCACGTTCTTGACCCACTGGCGCGGGCGGGTGGTGCGCAGCAGACCCAGCGGCAGCGCCACCCAGCGCGACCGGCGGGCGGGCGCGGCGGGCGGGGTGGCCGGGTCGTCGGGCCGCGGCGGCTCCTCCAGGAGGGTGGTGTGCTCAGCCATGGGTACCGCCCGGGGAGGCCGGTACGGCCGCGCGCATCCAGCCCGCGCCCATCCGCGCGGTCAGGGCGCCCAGTGCGACGCCCGCCATGACGTCGGTCGGGTAGTGGACGCCCACGACGATGCGGGAGACGCAGACCGCCGCGGCCAGCGCCGGCAGCGCCGCACCGGCGGGCCGCAGCGCGCCGAGCGCCACCACGGCGGCGGCGGCCGAGCTGGCGTGGGAACTGGGGAAGGAGTGGACGCCCGCGGTGCGGACGAGCGGGGCGAGGTCCGTCAGGCGCGGGCGGGGGCGGCGTACGGCCCGCTTGAGGGCCATGCTCGCCAGGTGCGCGCCGGCGATCAGGGCCGTACCGCGCAGCCAGGTGCGGCGCCGGGGCCGGTCGGCCGCGGCTCCCGCGAGTCCGGCGGCGAGCCACAGTGCGCCGTGCTCGCCGCCGCGGGAGAGGGCGCGGGCGACGGCGGCGACCCGCGCGTCGGCGCCGCAGTCGCGCAGCGCCACGAGCAGTCGGTGGTCGATCTCTTCCGGAGACAGCGGGGTCACCTCTATCCGATCCATACGGTGCATACGAATCCATGAGCTCGTCGAAGCCTGGGGTCGGTGCTTGTACGTCGGTGCTGCGTGCGGGTGCGGCCTTGCCTCTTCGACTCTCACTGCCCGGAGGCAGACTTTCCTCGCGATTAGCCCAGACACACCATTAATCACTCTTTTCGGCGAGGAGCTGGCCCAGGCGGGAGCAATAGCCACTGATCGCCGGATAACCGGCACTACGGTCGATGGCATGCCGCCTGACGCGACCTCCGCGCCCCCGTCCCCCACCGTCCCGGCCGGCTCCGTCGCACCGGCCGCCGCCTCGGATGACCCGGACGGCTCCGCCGACCCCGTGGCCGGCCCCATCGGCTCCGTCACCGGCTGGGGCCGGACCGCCCCCACCGCCGCCCGCCTGGTCCGTCCCGGCTCGGCGGCGGACGCCGTGACCGCGGTGCGGGAGTGCGGGCCGCGCGGCGGTATCGCGCGCGGGCTCGGCCGGGCGTACGGCGATGCCGCGCAGAACGCCGGGGGCACCGTCTGGGACATGACCGGGCTGGACCGGATCCGCGGCATCGACGCCGAGGCGGGCGTGGTGACGTGCGACGCGGGTGTGAGCCTGCACCGTCTGATGCAGGTGCTGCTGCCGCTCGGCTGGTTCGTACCGGTGACGCCCGGCACCCGCTATGTGACGGTCGGCGGGGCGATCGGCGCCGACATCCACGGCAAGAACCATCACGGCTCGGGCTCGTTCGCCCGGCACGTACGGTCCCTGGAGCTGCTCACCGCGGACGGCGAGGTCCGCACCGTCGTCCCCGGCAGCGACCTGTTCGACGCCACCGCGGGCGGCATGGGCCTGACCGGCATCATCCTCGGGGCGGTCATCCAACTCCTGCCGGTGGAGACCTCGTTGATGAGTGTCGACACCGAGCGCGCCACGGACCTGGACGACCTGATGTCCCGGCTGACGGCCACCGACCACCGCTACCGCTACTCCGTCGCCTGGATCGACCTGCTCGCCCGCGGCCGGGCGCTGGGCCGCGCGGTGCTCACCCGTGGCGACCACGCCCCGGCCGAGGCCCTGGGCGCCCGCGCGCGGCGCGACCCGCTCGCCTTCCGGCCCGGCCGGCTGCCGGCCGCACCGCGCCATCTGCCGGAGGGCCTGCTCAGCCGCCCGGCGGTGGCCCTCTTCAACGAGCTCTGGTACCGCAAGGCGCCCCGCCGTCGCACCGGCGAGCTGCAGAGCCTGTCGGCGTTCTTCCATCCGCTGGACGGCGTACCGCACTGGAACCGGATCTACGGACGCGGCGGCTTCGTCCAGTACCAGTTCGTGGTGGGGCACGGGCAGGAGGAGACGCTGCGCCGCATCGTGCACCGCATCGCGGACCGCAGGTGCCCGTCCTTCCTCGCCGTGCTCAAGCGCTTCGGTCCCGCCGGGCCCGGCTGGCTGTCCTTCCCCACCGAGGGGTGGACCCTGGCCCTGGACATCCCCGCCGGACTGCCGGGCCTGGGCGCGTTCCTCGACGAGCTGGACGAGCAGGTCGCGGCGGCGGGCGGGCGGGTCTACCTGGCGAAGGACTCGCGGCTGCGCCCCGAGCTGCTGTCCGCGATGTACGCCGAGCTGCCCGCCTTCCGCGCGCTGCGCGCCGAGCTGGACCCGCGCGGGGTCTTCACCTCCGACCTCGCCCGCCGGCTCGGCCTCTAGGGCGTGTCCGCGAAGTGCCTCCCGGAGGGCGCCGCCCCGACGGGCCCCGCCCGCCGTGTCCCGTCCCGCGCATCTCCCCGATCACATCCGTCCCGCCCATATGAAGGACGCACCTGTCATGAAAGACGCTTTCGGCACCCCCCAGTCCCTGCTCGTCCTCGGCGGCACCTCCGAGATCGGGCTGGCCACCGCCGCCCGCCTTGCCGCCCGCCGCACCCGCACCATCTGGCTGGCCGGCCGGCCCTCCCCCGCGCTGGAGGAGTCCGCCGACCGGCTGCGGGACCTGGGCGCCGACGTCCGTACGGTCCCGTTCGACGCGCTGGACACCGACCGGCACGAAGAGACCCTCGGCAAGATCTTCGCCGACGGGGACATCGACATGGTGCTGCTGGCGTTCGGGGTGCTCGGCGACCAGGCCCGCGACGAGAACGACTCCGCGCAGGCCCTCAAGGTCGTCCGGACCAACTACACCGGCGCGCTCTCCGCGGCCCTGATCTGCGGCCAGGCACTGCGGAGCCAGGGCCACGGCTCGCTGGTCGTGCTGTCCTCTGTGGCCGGCGAGCGGGCACGCCGCTCGAACTTCATCTACGGCTCCAGCAAGGCCGGCCTGGACGCCTTCGCCCAGGGCCTGGGCGACTCTCTGCACGGCAGCGGCGTCCACGTCATGGTCGTCAGGCCCGGCTTCGTCCGCACCAAGATGACGGCCGGGCTGGCTGCGGCGCCCCTGGCGACGACGCCGGAGGCGGTCGCCGAGGCGGTCGAGGAGGGGCTGCGGCGGCGTACGGAGATCGTGTGGGTGCCGGGCGCGCTGCGCTATGTGATGTCGGCGCTGCGGCATGCGCCGCGTGCGGTGTTCCGCCGGCTGCCGATGTGAGGTCCGGGCTAGGGGGCGGCCACGATGACGGCCCCCTGAGGAGGAGCGGGATCTAGCAGGAAGGGGCCGGCGGCCGGGAGAGGTCGGCGGCCTGGCGCGGCACGCCGGCCGTCTGCGGGCCGAAGGGGTACTCCCGCTCCAGCCGCCACACCGCGTCCGCGCCCTGTTCGTAGAGCGCGAACCCGCCGATCGTCCACGTGGCGGAGAAGTCCCTGAGCTCGGTCTGGGCGCGGTCCATCGCCTCCTCGCCGATGCCGTGGGCGACCGTGACGTGCGGGTGATATGGGAACTGCAGTTCACGGGCGCACGGGCCGGACGCGGCGCGAATCCGGGCCTGCAGCGCGGTGCAGGCCGCCTCTCCCTCGACGAGCTTCACGAAGACGACCGGCGACAGCGGCCGGAAGGTGTCGGTGCCCTCCAGCCGGAGCGGGAAGGGACGGAAGGACGCCGCGACCTCGGCGAGGTAGCGCTCGATGCCGGGCAGCGCCTCGGCCGGGACCTCCGTCGGCGGGAGAAGGGTGATGTGCGTGGGGATGCCGTGCGCGGCAGGGTCCCCGAAGCCCTCGCGCTTCCTCTGCAGGAAGCTTCCGTAAGGCTCCGGGACCGCGATCGAAACGCCCAGCGTTACGGTCCCCACTGCGTTCTCCCTCCGGATGTTTCTGCGGCGCTGAAGGGCGCCGCTATCAGTGTGCCGGGTGCGCGCCCCGGGCGGGGAGCGTCATCAGTCCTGTTATAACCAGGACCTCGGGCCTTCGCGCGTGGACGCGAGGTCCCCCGGCCGCCCGCCAGGCCGGTCGGAACCGGCCTCGCGGGGCGCCGCGTCAGTGCTTCGCCGACAGCAATCCGAGCCGGTCATACGTGGTGGCGAGGGTCTCGGCGGCCACCGCGCGGGCCTTCTCCGCACCCTTGGCCAGGATCGAGTCCAGCGTCTCGGGGTCGTCCAGATATTCCTGCGTACGGTCCCGGAAGGGTGTGACGAAATCGACCATCACATCGGCGAGATCGGTCTTGAGAGCGCCGTATCCCTTGCCCTCGTACGCGCTCTCCAGGTCCGGGACGGCCGTACCGGTGAGCGTGGAGAGGATCGTCAGGAGGTTGCTGACTCCCGGCTTCGCCTCGCGGTCGAAACGGATCACCGTGTCGGTGTCCGTCACGGCGCTCTTGATCTTCTTGGCGGTGGCCTTCGGCTCGTCGAGGAGGTCGATGATGCCCTTCGGCGAGGACGCCGACTTGCTCATCTTGATCGACGGGTCCTGAAGATCGAAGATCTTCGCCGTCTCCTTGACGATGTACGGGTTGGGGATCGTGAAGGTATCGCCGTAGCGGCTGTTGAAACGGTCCGCGAGATCGCGGGTCAGTTCCAGGTGCTGGCGCTGGTCCTCGCCGACCGGGACCTGGTTGGCCTGGTAGAGCAGGATGTCGGCGACCATCAGCACGGGGTAGGTGAACAGGCCGACCGTCGTGCGGTCCGTGCCCTGCTTCGCCGACTTGTCCTTGAACTGGGTCATCCGCGACGCCTCGCCGAAGCCGGTCACGCAGTTCATGACCCAGCCGAGCTGTGCGTGCTCGGGCACATGGCTCTGGACGAAGAGCGTGCACCGCTCCGGGTCGAGGCCGGCGGCCAGCAGCTGGGCCGCGGCGACGCGGGTGTTGCGGCGCAGCTCCGCGGGGTCCTGGGGAACGGTGATCGCGTGGAGGTCGACCACCATGTAGAAGGCGTCGTGGGACTCCTGCAGGGCCACCCACTGGCGCACCGCGCCGAGGTAGTTGCCGAGGTGGAAGGAGCCGGCGGTGGGCTGAATACCGGAGAGCACACGCGGACGATCGAGAGCCATGGCACCGATTGTCTCAGGTCCGCGGGCGGCCCCGCCGCGTGGTCCGCGAAGCGGGCGGAGCCGGCGTTCGGAGGGGCCCGCCGGGCGACCGGCGGACCCCTCCGCGGTACGTCAGGCGGTCGGCAGTCCCGGTGCCGGGTAGCTCGCCATCAGCTCGGTGACCTCGCCCCTGATGACGGCGAGGGCTTCCTCGTCGCCGGCGTGGGCCGCCGTCACCGCGCGGTCGATCCACTCCGCGACCAGCGCCATGCGGTCGGCGCCCAGGCCCCGGGACGTCAGCGAGGGCGTGCCGATCCTGATGCCGGACGGGTCGAAGGGCTTGCGGGGGTCGAAGGGGACGGTGTTGTAGTTCACGACGATGCCGGCCCGGTCCAGCGCCTTCGCGGCGACCTTGCCCGGCACGTCCTTGGACGTGAGGTCGATCAGCACGAGGTGGTTGTCCGTGCCGCCGGAGACCAGGTCGAAGCCGCGGGCCAGCAGCGCCTCGGCGAGCGCCTTGGCGTTGGCGACGACGGCGTGGGCGTAGTCCCGGAAGGAGGGCGCGGCCGCCTCGTGCAGGGCGACCGCGATGGCGGCGGTGGTGTGGTTGTGCGGGCCGCCCTGGAGGCCGGGGAAGACTGCCTTGTCGATGGCCTTGGCGTGCGAGGCGCGGGACATCAGCATGGCGCCGCGCGGGCCGCGCAGTGTCTTGTGGGTGGTGGTGGAGATGACGTCGGCGTGCGGGACGGGCGAGGGGTGGGCGCCGCCCGCGATCAGCCCGGCGATGTGCGCGATGTCGGCGACGAGGACCGCGTCGACCTCGCGGGCGATCTCGCCGAAGGCGGCGAAGTCGATGGTGCGCGGCACGGCCGTACCGCCGCAGAAAATGATCTTCGGGCGTTCCTTGCGGGCGAGGTCGCGCACCTCGTCGAAGTCGATGCGGGCGGTGTCGGCGCGTACGCCGTACTGCACGCCGTGGAACCACTTGCCGGTCGCCGAGACGCCCCAGCCGTGCGTGAGGTGGCCGCCCATCGGCAGCGACATGCCCAGCACGGTGTCGCCGGGGTCGGCGAAGGCGAGGTAGGCGGCGAGGTTGGCGGGCGAGCCGGAGTACGGCTGGACGTTGGCGTGCTCGACGCCGAAGACGGCCTTGGCGCGCTCCACGGCCAGCGTCTCGACGCGGTCGATGTTCTGCTGGCCTTCGTAGTAGCGACGGCCCGCGTACCCCTCGCTGTACTTGTTCTGCAGGACGGTGCCGGTGGCCTCCAGCACGGCCGCGGAGACGTAGTTCTCGCTGGGGATCAGCCGCAGCGTGTCGGCCTGGAGCTGTTCCTCCGCGCCGACGAGCGCGGCCAGTTCGGGGTCGGCGGCGGTCAGCGCGGGATGGGAAAGGGGAAGCGTCATGGCGTCCTCCGGGGCGATCGATCGGTGGTCCGGTCTCGGTCCCGGGGTGCCCAGGCGGGGCGGCACCTCGTGATGGTGGCCGCACACCGTTCCCTCGGGGTTGCTTCCCCGTACGCCAGTCGCGGTGTGCGCCGCCGAGTCTAGACAACCCGCGCGCGACGGTGGGCGGGAAGCGCCATCGCCGAAAGGTTTCTTCGCAAACCACCCGCGCGACAATGGAAAGGGACGCGAATCCGCTCGCCTCCCGCAAGGTCTACGGAACGGAGTCACCGGTGTCGTCCACGGAACGCAGCATCGCCGCCGCCGAAGCCCACAGCGCGCACAACTACCACCCGCTTCCGGTCGTCGTGGCCACCGCCGAGGGCGCCTGGATGACGGATGTGGAGGGCCGGCGCTATCTGGACATGCTCGCCGGCTACTCCGCGCTCAACTTCGGGCACGGCAACCGCCGCCTGCTCGACGCCGCCAAGGCGCAGCTGGAGCGGGTCACCCTCACCTCGCGCGCCTTCCACCACGACCGGTTCGCCGACTTCTGCACGCAGCTCGCCGAGCTGTGCGCGATGGACATGGTCCTGCCGATGAACACCGGAGCGGAGGCCGTCGAGACGGCGGTGAAGACGGCACGCAAGTGGGGCTACAAGGTCAAGGGCGTCCCGGACGGCCGGGCGAAGATCGTCGTCGCGGACAACAATTTCCACGGCCGGACCACGACCATCGTCTCGTTCTCCACGGACGCCGAGGCGCGCGCCGACTTCGGTCCGTACACCCCCGGCTTCGAGATCGTCCCGTACGGCGACCTGGCCGCCCTGGAGGCGGCGGTGGACGAGGACACCGTCGCGGTGCTGCTGGAGCCGATCCAGGGCGAGGCGGGTGTGCTGGTGCCGCCGCCGGGCTATCTGCCGGGCGTGCGGGAGCTGACGCGCAGCCGGAACGTGCTGTTCATCGCGGACGAGATCCAGTCCGGGCTCGGGCGCACCGGGCGGACGTTCGCCTGCGAGCACGAGGGCGTGGTCCCCGACATGTACGTGCTGGGCAAGGCCCTGGGCGGCGGCGTGGTGCCGGTCTCGGCGGTGGTGTCGTCCCGCGCGGTGCTGGGGGTCTACGCGCCGGGCGAGCACGGCTCGACGTTCGGCGGGAACCCGCTCGCCTGCGCGGTGGCCCTGGAGGTCATCGCGATGCTGCGGTCCGGTGAGGTCCAGCAGCGCGCCACGGAGCTGGGCGAACATCTGCACAGTGAGCTGCGGCTGCTGGTGGGCAGCGGCGCGGTGGACGCGGTGCGCGGGCGCGGCCTGTGGGCCGGGGTCGACATCAATCCGTCGCGCGGCAGCGGCCGGGCCGTCTCGGAGCAGCTGATGGCCCGCGGGGTACTGGTCAAGGACACCCACGGCCAGACGATCCGGATCGCGCCGCCGTTGGTGATCAGCAAGGAGGATCTGGACTGGGGACTGACGCAGCTGCGGGAGGTGCTGGGCGCGTAACCCGGCAGGGCGCGCCGGGCGGCGCGAGCGCGGCCCGGAGCCGGCGGGGGGGCGCAATGCGCAACGGGCGGTCGGCGGGCCGAAGCCCCGGCCGCTCGTTGCACCGTTCGTCGCACCGTTCGATGGGCGGGGCGAATGCGCCCCGCCTCGGACGCCGCGCCTGGCTCAGGTGCGCGCCCCGTCCCAGGTGCCCCGGGCGCCCCGCCTGCTCAGAGGATCACGTGCGGCAGGAAGCGGGCGTACTCGTCGGTGACCGGCCCCGAGGACTCACGGATGCCGAGCCCCGCCGCCTCGTCCTCGACGACCCACGCGCCGAGCACCACACGGTTGCCGTCGAAGTCCGGCAGCGGCGCCAACTCCTGGTAACAGCACGGGTCGTCGGGACCGCGCAGCACCGGTTCCGCGCCCGGCTCGTGCAGGGTGACACCGGCGCCCTCACGGCCGAGCAGCGGTTTGGTGGCGTAGCCGCCGGTGCGGGCCAGCTCGCGCGGCCCGTCGAGATAGGCCGGCAGCAGGTTCGGGTGGCCCGGGTAGAGCTCCCACAGGACGGCGAGCAGCGCCTTGTTGGAGAGCAGCATCTTCCAGGCGGGCTCGATCCAGAGCGTGCTGCCCGTGCCGCCGCCGTTGTCGAGGGTGTCCAGGACCTGCGGCCCGAAGCCGTCGGTGGCCAGCCACTCCCAGGGATACAGCTTGAAGCAGGCGCGCATGAAGCGCAGCCGCTGGTCGACGAAGCGGCCGGAGAGGCGGTCCCAGCCGATGTCCTCCATGGAGATCGCGACGGTCTCCAGGCCCGCCTGCTGCGCCGTCTCCTCCAGGTAGGCGACGGTCATCAGGTCCTCGCCCAGCTCGTCACCGGACGAGTGCGCGAAGTGCAGCGGCGCGCCCGGCGGCAGCAGCGGGGCCTGCCGCTTCCACGCCGCCACCAGCCGCTCGTGCAGGGAGTTCCACTGGTCTGCGCCGGGGAACCGCTCCTCCATCCAGAACCACTGGGGGCTGGCGGCCTCGACCAGCGAGGTGGGCGTATCGGCGTTGTACTCCAGCATCTTGGCCGGACCGCTGCCGTCGTAGTGCAGGTCGAACCGCCCGTACAGGGACGGCAGTTCGTCGCGCCGGCGCCAGGACTCGGCGACCAGGCCGGCCAGCCGGGGATCGTCGATCCCGAGGTCGGCGAAGCGGTCTTGCTCCACGATGTGCGCGGCCGCGGCCAGGCACATCCCGTGCAGCTCCTCGACGACCTCCTCCAGCGCCTCGACCTCGGGCAGCGAGAACTCGTAGTACGCGCTCTCGTCCCAGTACGGGCGGAGGGAGTCGTCGGGGAAGCGGGTGAGCGGGTAGATCAGGCCCTGCGCCTCCACGGTCTGCTGCCAGTCGGGGCGGGGGTCGATGGTGTGCCGTCGCATTGCCCGGGAAGCCCGCTCAGCCGCCGATGCGGCCGTGCGAGCCGCCCGAGCTCGAACCCGAGCAGCCGAAGCCGCCCCGGTCTACGGCCTGGCTCTTGCTGAATGTGCCGTCGTCGGCGTACCGGCCACCGGCGTTCTCCGGCCCGTAGTACCAGCGGCCGTCGACGGACTGCTTCCCGAGCCCGCCGCTCTTACCGCCCTTGCCGTACGAGCCCCCGCTACTGCTGCCGGACGTGCTGCCGCCGGAGGAGCAGTTCTTGGAGTCGACGATGCGGTAGCCGTTGATCGTGTCGTAGCTGTTGCGGTCCACGCAGCGCTTGTCGGGCTCGGAGCCGCAGGAGGTCAGGGCGGCGGCCAACGCACCCATGCCGCCCAGAATCACCGTGCTCGACCGCAGCCGTCGACGTGCCTTCTCGGCCATTTTCTCGCCTTCCCCCGTGAAGTTGGTATGAGCGGTGGTCAGCCTAGACGGGCACCCGCGCGCCCCCGGCAAGGGGCCGTGGACGATTCCGACTCCACCGCCTGCGTGCTGTTTTCGTCGCCCTTGAGCCGGTTACACCCCGGGCGGGCCACGGCAGGGGCCCGCCAAATCCCCTGGAAGACGCGGAGTTACGACGCTTACGCTCGCTCCGAGGAGCCTCCTACGGCTCCGATACGCAGGCCGTACGCCGCCCCTCCGACCGAAGGACCAGGACATGACGGAGCGCACACCGGTGCTGGAGCGACTGCCCGGGGAGATGACGCTGCGCCGTCCCACGGTTTCGGACCATCCGCGTCTGCTGGCGGCCCTGGCCGACTGGTGGGGTGGCCAGGGCGGCGCCGCCGGTGTGCTCCAACGGCAGCTGTTGCTACCGCGGTTGTTCCTCCAGCACTTCGCCGACACCAGCTATCTCGTCGAACGCGCCGACGGCACCGTGCACGCGTTCCTCATCGGCTTCCTCTCCCCGTCCGACCCGGAAACCGCGTACATCCACTTCATCGCGGTGTCCCCGGACGGCCGGGGGAACGGCTGGGCCGGCGGCCTCTACCGCCGGTTTTTCGCCATGGCCCGCGACCTCGGCCGCAGCCGGGTCCGCTGCATCACCAGCCCGGCGAACCGCACATCCATCGCCTTCCACACCCGCATGGGCTTCCGGATGGAGCCGGGCGACCGGCTCGACAACGGCGTCCCGGTCCACAGCGATTACGACGGGCCGGGCCTGGACCGGGTGTCCTTCGTACGGGATCTATGATCGCCCGGCAGCACCGGACCGGCCTCGCCCCGGGCTTCGGCGACCCGCAGCGTGTCCGTGAGGCACTCGATCAGCCTGGTCGCCGCGAACCGCACTTCATCCGGCGCCGCGGGCTTCGCGCCGTCCAACATGTCGCGGGCGAGTCGAACGACGGCCCGCGCCGTGTCGAGCTGCTCTCGTTCCACCTCGTCCGCCAGACGGGACAGCAGGCAGTCGCCGCCGTCCGTCGAGAGATAGGCGGGCTTGCCCTCCGGGCCGTCCCACAGGAGACGACGAAGGCCGGTCACCAGCGGGCCCCTTCCACGGACAGGACGTAGGGGCGGACCGTCGCGGTCGCGTCCCCGACGAAGACCTGGAGCACGGGCCGCCGGGCCCGAACGACAATCCTTCGCACCGGCGCGGATTCCGGCCGACTCGGCAACAGCGCCGCTTGCGTGCGCCCGGCCAGGCGCAGGCGTCCGCGTCGGGACACCGCGCCGCAGCCGGTCCGCGCCCTCTCGGACGGCGCTAGAAGCTGAAGGTCATGAAGGCCCCGTACCCGCCCTTGGCCGCCTCGGTGAAGAAGGCGACGAGTTCCTCGTAGGAGCTCTCCAGCCACTCCAGCTCGCCGTCCGGGTCGAACCTCCAGCTGTTGGGGTACACGTCTTGCTTCGTCATCAGCTCCGGGTCGTAGTGGGCCGCGAGCTTCTCCCACGGGGTCGCCCGCAGTTGCCGTGCGACGCTCTTCACCTGCTCCGCGGTCCACCCGAACAGGGTGCCTTCCTCCAGGATCTGGAACCCGTCCATCAGGAACTCGAGGTCCACGTCCGTCTCGTCGAGCAGGAACTGCAGGCCGGCCCACGCCTTGTCCGGGCCGCCGTCGGGGCGATCCGACATCGAGAGGTCGTCGGTGCCGTAGAGCTCGTCGACGTATTCATCGGCCCAACTCGGCTCCCGCTCCGCCCTGTCCAGCTCCTCCGTCGTCGCGCAGATGAACCCGATGCTCACACCCATGAAAAAAATCCCCCTTGGCGTACTGCCCGTTCGGCTTGATCGACCCTTTGATCGACCAACGCCGGCGAGTGTTCCACGGGGCTCTGACAATGGGCTGTGTCATCGCGACGAGCGACGCTACGGCTCTACGGCTCTACGGCTCTACGGCTCTACGGCGCAGGCAACGCGCTCACCAGCGCGTCCAGCACGTTCGCGAACGAGTGGTCGGGCGGGGTCCCGTAGCCGACGACCAGGGCATCGCGGGAGACCGCGGTGGCGGCCGGGTCCGTGTAGAAGGTCAGCCCGTGGACGGCCAGGCCCTGGCGGTGGGCTGTCTGGAGGGTGGACTGTTCGGCGCCCGGCGGTAGTTCGAGGATGGCGTGCAGGCCGGCGGCGATGCCGGAGATGCGGACGTGCGGGGCGTGTTCGGTCAGGGCCGCCACCAGTTGGTCGCGGCGGCGGCGGTAGCGCAGGCGCATGGTGCGCAGATGGCGGTCGTACGCGCCGGAGGAGAGGAACTCGGCGAGGGTCAACTGGTCGAGCGAGCCGGACTGCCACTCGCCGGTGCTCTTCACGGCGAGCACCTTGTCGACCAGACGATCTGGCAGCACCATCCAGGCCAGCCGCAGCCCGGGGGCGAGGCTCTTGCTGGCGGTGCCCATGTAGACGACGTGATCGGGGTCGAGGCCCTGGAGTGCGCCGACCGGCTGACGGTCGTAGCGGAACTCGCCGTCGTAGTCGTCCTCCAGGATGTAACCCCCTGTGGCACGCGCCCAGTTGACGGCTTCGGCGCGGCGGTCGGGGTGCAGTGGAACGCCCATCGGAAACTGGTGGGCGGGGGTGAGGAGCGCCGCGCGTACGTCGTCGAGCGCCGACAACTCGCTGGTGCGGGCGCCACGTTCGTCCACCGAGAGGGGGACGGTGCGCAGGCCGACGCGGGTGATGACGGTGCGGTGGAAGCCGAGGCCATAGGACTCCACGGCCAGTTGGCCGTCGCCCTGACGCCAGTCCTCGCCGGGGCGGCGGGGGTTCCGGGAAGCCTGCGCGGTGCGGCCTCGGACCTCACCGGGCCAGTTCGGCGGGCCACCGCCCTCGCCCCGCAGCGCCCGGCTGACCAGTCCCAGCCCCTGCATGAAACCGGCGCAGACGACGATGCGGTCCGGGTCGGCGCGTACGCCACGGGCGCGGGCGAGATAGTCGGCGAGGACGGTGCGCAGTTCGGGACGGCCAGCGGCTGTGCCGTAGCCGAAGACCTCGTGGGGGGCCGCGGTCAGCGCGCGGCGGGCGGCGGCCAGCCAGGCGGTGCGCGGGAACGAGGAGACGTCGGGAGTACCGGGGGTGAGGTCGAAGCGCGGCTGGTCGGGCCGGCGGTCCTGCTCCGGGGGGCGCCGCCGGGCGGGCGGGGTGGCACGCGCGCCTGGCGACGCTCCCCCGGCCCCGTCCGGGCGGTACCCCCAGGCGACGCGCGTGCCGGAGCCCTGGCGGGCACTGAGCCAGCCCTCGGCGACCAGTTCCGCGTAGGCGTCGGCGACGGTGTTCCGGGCGATGCCGAGGTCGGCGGCGAGCGAGCGGGAGGAGGGCAGCCGGCTGCCGGGAGCCAGCCGCCCGGTCCGCACGGCCTCGCGCAGCGCGCGCATCAGGGCCGCCCGCAGACCTCCAGGACCGCTGAGGTCCAGGTGTAGATCCCGCCCGAAAGTGGCCCAGGAATTGTCCATGAAAGTGGACCATACCGCTGCGCCACTGACGACGTAGCGTCATTGTCATGACGACTCAGACAGCCCGGCACACCCACGGGCCCCGGATGCACTGGACGAAGCTCGCGCCCGAGGTTTTCAAGGCCATGTCCGCACTGGACGCGGCGGCGCGGCGCGGACTCGACCCGGCGCTGGTCGAGCTGGTCAAGATCCGTGCGTCACAGGTCAATCACTGTGCGTTCTGTATCGATATGCATATCAAGGATGCACGGAAGGCGGGCGAGAGCGAGGAGCGGATCTACCTCCTCAATGCCTGGGAGGAGGCGGCCGGCTTCTACACGGAGCAGGAACAGGCCGCTCTCGCCCTCACCGAGGCGATCACCCTCCTGACCGACGGCTTCGTCCCCGACGCCGTCTACGACCGCGCCGCCGCGACCTTCGAGGACGCCGAACTGGCACAGCTGATCGCCCTGATCACCACCATCAACGCCTGGAACCGCTTCGGCGTGGCCACCCGCATGGCACCGGGACGGGTGTGAGCACGGTGTCCGCGACCGCGGCCGCGCTGCGCGCCCTGCACCACGGGCCGGAGCTGCCGCTGGTCCTGCCGGGCCCCTGGGACGCGGCCAGCGCGAAGGTGTTCGCCGACGCCGGGTTCCCGGCGCTCGCCACGCCGAGTGCGGGCGTCGCGGCGTCCCTCGGCTACGAGGACGGCCGGACCCCGGCGGACGAGATGTTCGCGGCCGTCGCGCGGATCGTACGGGCCGTGGACGTGCCCGTATCGGCGGATGTGGAGGCCGGATACGGGCTGTCCGCGAAGGAGTTGGTGGGCCGGCTCTCGGACGCGGGGGCGGTGGGCTGCAACCTGGAGGACAGCGACCACGCGTCCGGCGCCCTCCGGGACGCGCGGGAGCAGGCGGAGTGGCTGGCGCAGGTACGGGCCGAAGCGGGCGACGCGCTGGTGATCAACGCCCGGATCGACACGTTCCTGGTAGGCGTCGAGGGCGCGGAGGAGGCGATACGGCGTGGCCGGCTGTACGCCGAGGCGGGCGCCGACTGCGTCTACCCGATCCTCGCCCCGCCCCCGTTGCTGGCCGAACTGGCCGCCGGCATCGGGCTCCCCGTCAATGCGGTGGGGACGCCCGACGGACCCTCGCCGCGCGAGCTGGGGGCCCTGGGCGCGTCCCGGATCACCTTCGGCCCGGGGTTGCAGCATCAGGCGATGGCCGCGGTCAAGGGGCTGGCGGAGCGGCTGCGGGAGGCGGGCTGACCCTGCGGAACGGCGGGCCGGCGCACGGCGCGCCGGACCTCCGCACCGGGTTCGTTCACCCGTTGGCGAACTTCTGGCTGATGCCGTTGAAGACGCGCTGCGCCTCGGCGCCCAGATGGGGGCCGGCCAGCCAGGTGTGGGCGTTGGAGCTGATCGAGCTGTTGGACACCAGCGTCAGCTTGCCGCCGCGGGTGACGAACCAGCCACCGCCGGAGGTGCCGCCGGTCATCGTGCAGCCGATGCGGTGCATGGCGGGCGTGCCCTCCTGCATGGTCAGGCGGCCGGGGCGAGCGGGGCAGTTCATCATGCGGGCGCCGTCGTACGGCGCCGCCGCGGGGTAGCCGAAGGCGTCCAGCGAGCTGATGCCGTCGGCGGACGGTGCGCCGAACCAGACCTGCGCGGCGGCGCCCACGGTCTCCTGGAGCGACTTGCCGCCACCCCGTTCCGGCTTCACGTGCAGCACCGCGAAGTCGTAGGCGGAGCCGCCGTTGCCGGAATCGGTGCTGCCCATGTTCATCCACTCACCGGACGTGGTGATCCAGTCGGCCCAGAACCTGCCGTAGGGCGTGACCTCTTGGGCGGGGGCGCTGCCGACCTGGTTCATGGGCAGGCCGTTGTCGTTGTACGACGGCACGAAGACGATGTTGCGCATCCAGCCGCCCTGCTTGCCGGAGTGCACGCAGTGCCCGGCCGTCCACACCAGGTTGGACCTGCCCGGGTGCGCCGGGTCCTCGACGATGGTGCCGGAGCAGACCATCGGCCCCTTCGGGCTGTCGAAGAAGATCTTGCCGACGGGTGCCATGTTCCGGTGGTACGGCCGTCCGACCTGCTCCGCGGTGACCGGGCGCGGCTCGGGGTCGGTGGCGGCGTACTCACTGCCCGCGCCGGTGGCCCGTACGCCGATGTCGGGGGCAGCCTCGGCCTTCGCCAGCCGGTCCGTCTTCCAGTGGTCCTTGATGATCGGGTTGGCGAAGTCGGTTGCCTTGCGGGCCCAGCGGTCCCAGTTCTTCCAGCCGCCGTCCTGCCACTTCTTCAGGTCGTCGAGGCTGGTCGGCATCCCGTCCGGCAGCAGACCGCCGCCGTCCTTGCCGCCGTCCTCGCCGCTGCCGGAGCCCTTGTGCTGCTGCTCGGCGGCGGCCGAACCACCGTCCGCAGCGGCGGTGTTGTCCTCGGGGCCGCAGGCGGTGGCGGTGACCGCGAGCAGCGCGGCGAGCACCGCGGCAGCGGCGGTGGAGCGGCGTATGGATGGCATGGTGCGTCTTCCCCCTGGTGCGTGCCGGCCCGCTGCCGACCGCCGATAAATGTCATGCCCCCGGCGGGGCTGCGCCCTACTATGCCGTCACGCCGCGCAGGGGGGCCGCCCCGGGCCCGGTTGTCCGGCCTGCGCGGGGAAGGAGCGGGACGGTGACGGCGATGGAGGACGGCGGGATCGCGGTGCGGACCGCGCGGCTGGTGTTGCGCGGGTTCACCGCGCACGACGGGGCGGCGCTGGCCGCCCTGCACGGCGACGACGATGACGGTCAACTCCCGCTCGCGGCGGGTCATGGAGAAGACGGGCCTGCGGTAGGTCCGCACGTTCTTCGAGGAGTGGCCCGACCACATCGAGGGCGCGGAGTACGGCGATGTGGAGTACGCGGTGACCCGCGAGGAGTGGGCGGGCCGGTAAGCCCGGCGCCGCCGAGCGTCCGGGCCATCCGCCCCGGTGCCGCCCATCAGGCCCCCGCCGCGCCCGTTGCCCCGCCCAGCCCCGCCTGGTGCGCCAGCAGCGCGGCCTGCACCCGGCTGGCCGTGCCGGTCTTCTCCAGGATGCGGCCGACATGCGTTTTGACGGTGCCCAGCCCGATGTCGAGGCGGCGGGCGATCTCCAGGTTCGGCAGTCCCGCGCCGAGCATCGCCAGCACCTCGCGCTCGCGGCCGGTCAGCGCGGCGAGCCGCTGGTCGGCGGGGGCGGTGGCGGACGACGTCCCGATCAGTCCGCCGCCCTGCAGCATCCGTTTGACGACGTGGCCGGTGACGCCGGGGGAGAGCACCGCGTCACCGGCCGCCGCGGCCCGTACGGCGCTGATGAGTTCCTGCGGCCCCTCGTCCTTCAGCAGGAAGCCGCCGGCGCCGGCATGCAGGGCGCGGGTGACGTTCTCCTCGTCGCCGAAGGTGGTGAGCATGACGACCTGCGGCTTGGGGTCGAGCCGCACCAACCGCGCCACGGCGGCGAGGCCGTCGAGCACCGGCATCCGGATGTCGAGCAGCACGACGTCGACCGGCTGTGCGGCGGCCCGTTCGACGGCTTCCGCGCCGTTGCGGGCCTCGGCGACCACGTCGATGTCCTCGGCGTGCCGGAGGATCAGCCGGACGCCGTGCCGGATCATCTCCTCGTCGTCGGCGAGCAGCACCCGGATCCGGCCGTCGGCGGCCGGTGCGGGCGTCGGGGACTTCTCGGGGGGCGTGGCGGTCATCGGGCGCTCCGTGGGCGGTGGGTGGGTGGACGGCCATGCCTGGACGGGCCGGTCATGGGCCGGCCGGCGCCATCGGGACCGTGAAGGTGGCGCTGTTCACCAAAACGTCGCCCCGGAAGCAGTACCGGGTGACCTCCAGCCCCTTGGGCTTGCGGTGCGTCTCGTACGGGAAGAGACAGTCGGTCCCCGGCGGGCGGGGCGGCTCGCGGCCCGCCGCGGCCGCGCTGACCACGTCGCTGCCCCATCCGACCACCGACCGGACCTCTTCCCTGGTCATGCCGGTGCGCACCGTACGGTCGGGCACGCTTTCCGCGACCGGCCGGGAGCTCTCCACCAGGGAGATGCCGAAGAACAGCATCGCGCCGACGCCGGCGATGCCCAGCAACGCGGCCGCCGCACCCGGCAGATGGCGCAGCGCCCCGGAACGGGACGCCCCGGCCACCAGGTCGTCGGCGCGTGGCGCGGCGGCGTCCGTGCCGTCCTCCGGGACGGCGGTGTCGGGATGGCTGGGCAGTGACACGTCGACGAGGAACCCGCCGACCGCGGTGGGCTCCGCGCGCAGTTCACCGCCGAGCAGCCGCGCCCGCTCCCGCAGCCCGGTCAGGCCGCGCCCGGTGCCGAGGCCGGTGGTGGCCTCCGGCGGGGCGGGCGGCGCGCCGTTGCGGACCCGCACCCCGACGCGGCCGCCGGCGCGGGTCACGGTCAGCTCGACGGTGGCGCCGGTGGCGTAGCGGTGGACGTTGGTGAGCGACTCGCGGACCACGCGGTGCACGGCGCGCCGTACCCGCGGCTCCAGGTCCGCCAGATCGGGGCCGTCCCAGGCGAAGTTGACGGGAATGCCGACGGCCCGTGACTCCTCGGCGAGTGCCTCGATGTCGGCGCGGGTGCCGGTCGCGTCGGTCAGCACCCCGGTGCCGGTGTCCCGGCCCAACGGGCCCAGTACGCCCAGCACTTCGCGCAGTTCCTGCATCGCGTCCCGGGTCGCGAGCCGGACCTGCGTGGCGTCGTCCTTGAGCTCCGGCGCCTTGGCGGCCAGCGCCATCTCCAGGCCGCCGCTGTGCAGCGAGATCAGGCTGAGCCGATGGCCGACCAGATCGTGCATCTCGGCCGCGATCCGCGCGCGCTCCTCGACCCGGGAGGCGTTGTCGGCGAGCCGGCGGGCCTCCTCGGCCGCCGCGGCGCTGTGGCGCAGGGCCACGACCAGCCGGTCCTGCTGGCCGACCGAGCTGCCGACCAGGCCGGGGATCAGGACGCCGACGCCGGCGACCACCACGCCCAGGGTGAAGCCGACCAGCCAGCTGCCGTAGCCGGCGGCGGTCGTGCCGTACACGCTGATGACCACCGGGAGGCCGGCCGAGGTCAGCAGCATCCCGCCCCGGTGGCGCGGGGCCTCGATCCGGCGGGCCACGGTGAAGGCGGCCACCGCCGTCAGCAGCCCGACGGTCGGCAGCGCGCCCGCGATGGCCGCCAGGCCGAGCAGCGCCATCAGCGGCAGCCTCCTGCGCAGGAGCACGAGGGCCACCGCGGCGCACCCCAGGGCCGCCTTCACCTCGGAGGGCAGTTCGTCGAAGAAACCGAAGGTGCTCGTGGAGGCGGCCACGAGGTAGAGCACCACCACGCATCCCTCCGCGGTGCGGGCGAGCCAGCGGCGTCCGGGCGCGGTGCTGTCCCGGGGAGTGCGGTGCGGATCGGGCGGCAGGGAGGACATGCACTTGATTATCGGCACGGGACCGGCGCCCGCCGTGCACCCGGAGAACGAGCCGGGGCGCGGGCCCGTATACCCAAAGGCATACAGGGCCCGCGCCCCGGGCGCGGCTGCTCGGCGCGGCTACTTCTTGTGCAGCCAGGACTTCCAGACGTCCGGGTGCTTCTCCACCCAGCGCTTGGCCGCCTCATCGGCGGTCAGCCCCTGCGAGGCGATCATCTCGGAGACCTCGTTCTGGTCGTCCTTGGTCCACTTGAAGGACTTCAGGAACTCCGCGGCCTTGCCACCGCTCTTGGCGAAGTCGGTGTTGAAGAACTTCTGCAGCGGCGTGGTCGGGTACTCGCAGTCGACGGACTCGGGGTCCTTCGCGCCCTTATCCGCGCACTCGTCGGTGTACTTCGGGAGCTTGACCTCCACCATCGGCACCTGGTTGAAGAGCCACTGCGGCTCGTACCAGTACGTCAGGAAGGGCTTCTTCTCCTTGGCGAACTGCTGGATCTGGGTGATCTGCGCCGCCTCGGAGCCCGCGAAGACGACCTCGTAGTCGAGGTTCAGGTTCTTCACCAGCGCCTTGTCGTTGGTGACATAGGACGGCGAGCCGTCCATCAACTGGCCCTTGTTGCCGCTCTCCGAGGTGCGCAGCTCCTTGGCGAACTTGTTGAGGTTCTTCCAGTTGGTGACCTCGGGGTGGGCGTCGGCCCAGTACTTCGGGACGTACCAGCCGATGTGGCCGGTGACGCCGTTGCCGCCGCCCGCCGTGATCGTCTTCTTGTCCTTGACGTAGCGCTGCTCCTCCTCGGGGTGGCCCCAGTCCTCCAGGATCGCGTCGACCCGGCCCTGGCTGAGCGCGTCCCACGCGGGGATCTCGTCCACCTGGACGGTGTCGACGTGGTAGCCCATCTCGTGTTCGAGGAGGTACTTCGCCACCGCGACGTTCGACTGCGCGCCGACCCAGGTCTGCACCGAGAGGGTGACGGACTTGGAGCCCTTGGCCGCGGCGAACGGCGAGGTCTGCTTGGTCATGTCGGCCTTGCCGCAGCCGGACAGCGACAGCAGCACCGCGCCGGCCAGCACCGAGGTGCCGAGGGCAGTTCTGCGGGCCACGCGCGGCTTTCGCGCCTTGGATGCAGGAGTACGGGACATGGTCAGGCTCCCTTCCCCGTGCGGCGTTCGGTGGGCTGGGTGACCCGGTCGAGCATCAGGCCCAGGCAGACGATGGCGACGCCCGCGACCAGGCCGAGGGCCAGGTCGCCGGTGGCGAGGCCGGTGACGACGTCGTAGCCGAGCGCACCGCCGCCCACCAGACCGCCGATGATGACGACGGCGAGCACCATGACGACACCCTGGTTGACGGCCAGCAGCATCGCGGGCCGGGCCAGTGGCAGCTGGACCTGGCGCAGGATCTGCCAGCGGGTGGCGCCGAGCGAGCGCGCCGACTCCATGGCCGCCGGGTCCACCTGGCGCAGGCCCTGGGTGGTGATGCGGATGACGGCGGGCAGGGCGTAGACCACGGCCGCGGCGGCCGCGGGGGCACGGCCCACCGCGAACAGCGCGACGACCGGGATCAGGTACACGAACTGCGGCATCGTCTGCATGACGTCCAGCACCGGCCGCAGGATGGCCTCCAGGCGCTTGCTGCCGGCGGCCAGGATGCCCACGCCGAAGCCGATCACCAGGGTCACCACGAGAGCGGCGATGACCTGGGAGAGGGTGTTCATGGAGGGCTTCCAGACGCCCAGCACGCCGATGGCGGCCATCGCGAGGACGGCGGTCAGCGCGGTGCGCCAGGTGCCGATGAGCCAGGCCAGCGCGGCGACGATGAGCAGCGCCCCGTACCAGGGCAGTGCGGTCAGGCCGTCGCGCAGCGGGTTGAGCACCCAGTCGGTGAAGTGGCTCGCCCAGTCGGCGGTGCCGCCGACGACGGGGACGCCGGAGTAGAGGTGGTCGACCATCCACTCCTTGAAGTTGTTGACGGGCCGGGCGATGGGCACGGTCCAGGCGGTCGGCCAGATCAGCGAGCCGGACAGCCGGCCGGCCACCGCGAGGAGGGCGGTGAGCACGGCGATACCGGCCCACGCCGGCCAGCCGCGCAGCAGCTTCGGGCCGGTGGTGTCGGCGTCGGCGCCGAGGCGTTCGCCGGCCGCCGCGGTGGTGCGGTCCATGACGATGGCGAGCAGCACGATCGGGATGGCGGCGGCGAGCGCGGCGCCGACGTCGACCGAGGCAAGCGCCTGGTAGACGCGGTCACCGAGACCGGCCGCGCCGATCATGGAGGCGATGACGACCATGCCGAGCGCCATCATGATCGTCTGGTTGAGGCCGAGCAGGAGTTCCTTGCGGGCCAGCGGGAGGCGGGCGGTCAGCAGCCGCTGCCGGCTGGTGGCGCCGAGCGAGGCGACGGCTTCCAGGACGCCGGCGTCGGCGCCGCGCAGACCGAGGGCGGTCAGCCGGGCCATCGGCGGCGCCGCGTAGATGACGGTCGCCAGCAGCGCGGCCGGGACGCCGATGCCGAAGACCAGCACGACCGGCAGCAGGTAGGCGAAGGCGGGCAGCACCTGCATGGTGTCGAGGACCGGCCGCAGCAGTCGGAACGTGCGGTCCGACAGCCCAGCGGCGAGGCCGAGCAGCGCGCCGACGACGACCGAGGCGAACACCGCCACGACCATCAGCGCGAGCGTCTGCATGGTCGGCACCCACATCTCCAGCAGACCGCTGACCACGAAGGAGATCAGAGCGGTCGCGGCGATCCGGAGGCCGGCCACGCGCCAGGCGATCAGCGTCACGCCGGCCGTCACACCGGTCCAGCCGAGGGCGAGCAGCAGCAGGTACACGCCGCGTACGGAGATCACGACGGCGTTGCTGAGGTGGCCGAGGAAGTAGACGAACAGCGGGTGGCTGTCGCGGTTGTCGATGATCCAGTCGCTGGTGCTGCCGAGCGGGCCGGAGACATCGACGGTCAGCGAGGAGGGCCAGGCGGCGCCGTACTTGGCCTGCAGCAGGGGGGCGAGGACCGCCGCGACGACGGCGAGCAGCAGGAGCTTGGCCAGGCCGCGGCGGTTCAGCATCTGCTGCACCGGGGTGGGCTTGACGAGGGTGGCGAACCGCTGGGGGGTCGGGGGCGTGGCGAAGCTCATGCACGCCCCCGCTTCACGGTGCCGGCGGACACCTGCATCGCGGCGGCGCGCTGGGCCTCGCGCCAGCGGCGCAGCAGGCCGGCGCGCAGCCGCGCCGCCGGGGTGGCGGCCGGTGCGCGGGAGGCGGCGGCGCGCAGGGGGCCGCCGCGGGGGGTGGCGGCATACATCAGGCAGCCACCTCGCCGGGCTGGGGGCGGTCGATGCGGGCGACCACGTTGAGCAGGCAGGCGTGGTCGACGATGCCCAGGCAGCGGCCGTTGTCGACGACGCGGGCGGCGCCGCCGGAGCGGACGACCGCCTCGATGGCGTCGGAGATCAGCGTGTCGGGGGTGAGCGCGGGGCCCTCGTCGGCCTCGCCGTCCTTGGCGGGGCGCATCGCGCGGCGGACGGTCAGCACCTGCTCACGCGGGACGTCCCGGACGAAGTCGCGGACGTAGTCGTCGGCGGGGGAGCCGACGATCTCCTCGGGGGTGCCGAGCTGCACGATCTTGCCGTCGCGCATCAGGGCGATCCGGTCGCCGACCAGCAGGGCCTCGGCGAGGTCGTGCGTGATGAAGACCATGGTGCGGCCCTCGTCGTGGTGCAGCCGGACGACCTCTTCCTGCATATCGCGCCGGATGAGCGGGTCGAGGGCGCTGAACGGCTCGTCGAAGAGCAGCACCTCGGGGTCGACGGCGAGCGCGCGGGCCAGCCCGACGCGCTGCTGCTGGCCGCCGGAGAGCTGGCCGGGGCGGCGCTTCTCCAGGCCGGCCAGGCCGACCTTCTCGACGACCTCGGCGGCCCTGGCGCGGCGCTCGGCCTTGCCCACGCCCTGGATCTCCAGGCCGTAGGCGACGTTGTCGAGGACGGTGCGGTGCGGCAGCAGGCCGAAGTGCTGGAAGACCATCGAGGCGCGGCGGCGGCGCAGCTCGCGCAGCGCGCCGCGGTCCATGGCGCGGACGTCCTCGCCGTCCATCTCCAGGCTGCCGCTGGTCGGCTCGATGAGCCGGGTCAGGCAGCGTACGAGGGTGGACTTGCCGGAGCCGGACAGGCCCATGACGACGAAGACCTCGCCCTTGTGGACGTCGAAGGAGACGTCGCGGACGGCGGCGGTGCAGCCGGTCTGCTCGCGCAGTTCCTGTGCGTCCAGGTCGGCGACGGAGGCGTCGTCGGGGATGCGCTCCGCCTTGGGTCCGAAGACCTTCCAGAGGTTGCGGACGGAGAAGACGACCTCACGGCCGTCCCGCTCCACGGCCTGCTCGTTGACCGAGGTCTCCTCGGTCGTGCGGGCCTCGGGTATGTCGGATGCGCCGGCGGAGGTGGTAGCCATCACGCATCACCTCCTTGGGTGGTGGCCTTGTGGAGCAGTTCTGCGCACTTCTCTCCCACCATCAGGACGCCGAGCATCGGGTTGACCGCGGGCATCGTCGGGAAGACGGAAGCATCGGCGATCCGGATACCGGACATCCCCCGGATCTTCAACTCCGGGTCGACGACCGCGAGTTGGTCGTCACCGGCACCCATCTTGCAGGTGCCGGCAGGGTGGTAGACGGTGTGCGCGGCCTTGCGGACCAGCTCGCTGATCTGCTCGTCGTCGGTGACGTCCGGGCCGGGGAATACCTCGCGCTTGAGCCACTTGGCGAACGGCTCGGCCCGGGCGACCTTCCGCGCCAGCTTGATGCCGTCGACCAGCGTCTTGCCGTCGTAGTCGTCCTCGTCCTCGAAGTACCGGAAGTCGAGCGCGGGCTTGACCTCGGGGTCTGCGGAGGTGAGGTAGAGCCGACCGCGGGAGCGGGACTTGGGGATGTTCGGGGTCATCGACACGCCGTGCTCGGGGCGTTCGTAGCCCAGCCGCTCGGGGTTGTCGGTGAAGGGGATCTGGTAGAAGTGGAACATCAGGTCAGGGCCCTTGTGCTCCGGGTCCCGCTTGACGAACAGACCCGCGTCGGAGTCCATCGCGGAGTTGCCCGGGATCGGCCCGTTGGTCTCCCAGACGATGACCGACTCGGGGTGGTCGATCAGGTTCTCCCCGACGCCCGGCAGGTCGAGCACGCACTCCATACCCAGCGCTTCGAGGTCCTTCCTCGGCCCGATGCCCGAGTGCATCAGCAGCCGCGGGGTGTCGACCGCTCCGGCGCAGACCAGCACCTCGCGGCCGGCCTCGACCAGGACCTCTTCGCCGTCCTTGGTGCGGACGTGCACACCGGTCGCCCGGGTGCCGTCCAGCTCCAGCCGGGTCGCCCAGGTCTCCAGCAGCAGCGTGAGGTTCGGGCGGTCGCCGGCCTCCATGTGCGGATGCAGGTAGGCGACCGAGGCGGAGGAGCGCTTGTTGTTCTCCGGGTGGTACGAGAGGTCGAAGAAGCCGACCCCCTCGTCGAACGGCTTGTCGTTGAAGCCGACGACCTCCGGGACGCCGAGCGCCGACTTGGTGGCCTCGATCCAGTCCGAAGCGATCTCGTTCTGGTCCTTCTTCGCCACCCGCACGACGTTGTTGCGCAGCTTGCCGAAGTACGGGTCCATGCTCTTGGCGTTCCAGCCGGCCGCGCCGGCCTCTTCCCACTCGTCCCAGTCCGAAGGCAGCGGCTTGAAGGAGATCAGGGTGTTGTGCGAGGAGCACCCGCCCAGGACCTTGGCGCGGCTGTGCAGGATGTGCGAGTTGCCGCGCGGCTGCTCGGTGGTCGTGTACTCGTAGTCCAGCTCACCGCCGAGGAGGCCGAGCCAGCGGCGCAGCGTCAGCACGTCGTCGCGGTCGATGTCGCTGGGGCCGCCCTCGATGACGACGACGCTGACGTTCGGGTCCTCGGTGAGCCGGGAGGCGATCACGGAGCCGGCGGTGCCGCCGCCGACGACGACGTAGTCGGCCCGGACGGTGCGGGAGGGGGATGAGGGGGGCATGGGGTGGTGCTCCTTTTGCACAGTGCGTGAGCGGCTGCGGTACTGCGTGCCGCGGGTGGCGGCGGATGCTGCCGGCCTGCGGGACCTGCGAGAAGTGCTGCTGACCTGCGGGGACGGGATGATCCAGAGGGCTGCGGGCGGGCCGGTTTGACCCACCCGCAGCCGACCGGAACGATCAGCCGGCGAACCAGCGGACGGCCTCGGGCCGGAGGTTCTCGTAAATGTGCTTGCTCTCGCGGTACTCGTCCAGACCCGTGGGCCCCAATTCCCGACCAATACCCGACTTGCCGAAGCCGCCCCACTCCGCCTGCGGGAGGTAGGGGTGGTAGTCGTTGATCCAGATGGTGCCGTGCCGCAGACGGGCGGCGACCCGGCGGGCACGGGCGGTGTCGGCGGACCAGACGGCGCCGGCCAGGCCGTATTCGGTGTCGTTGGCGAGCGCTGTGGCCTCGTCCTCGGTGGTGAAGGTCTCCACCGTCAGGATCGGACCGAAGGTCTCCTCGCGGATCACCTTCATGTCGCGGTGGCAGCCGTCCAGAACGGTCGGCGCGTAGAAGTAGCCGGTGACGGGCCGCACGTCGGACGGCTTGGGGCGGGAGCCGCCGCAGCGCAGCTGGGCACCCTCGGAGAGCGCCGAGGCGACGTACGCCTCCACCTTCTCCAGCTGCTGCTGCGAGACGAGCGGGCCGCACTCGACGCCGTCCTCGGTGCCGCGGCCGAGCTTGATCTTCTCGGCGCGGCGGGCGAGCTCGGAGACGAAGCGGTCGCGGACCGACTCCTCGATGATCAGCCGGGCACCGGCCGAGCAGACCTGGCCGCTGTGGATGAACGCCGCGTTCAGCGCCTGGTCGACGGCGGTGTCGAAGCCCTCTTCGGTGGCGCAGGAGTCGGCGAAGACCACGTTGGGGTTCTTGCCGCCGAGCTCCAGCGCGATCTTCTTGGCGCCGGACACCGCGGCCGCGCCCGCCTTCGTGCCGCTGACCAGGCCACCGGTGAAGGAGAACAGGTCCACGTCGGGGTGCTCGGCCAGCCGCTGGCCCACCGGCACACCCGCGCCGGTGACGATGTTGGCGACGCCGGCCGGCAGCCCGGCCTCGACGAGCAGCTTGATCAGGTGCACGGTCGACAGCGGCGTGACCTCGCTGGGCTTGATCACGAAGGTGTTGCCGGCCGCGAGCGCGGGCGCGACCTTCCAGCTGGCCTGGAGCAGCGGGTAGTTCCACGGCGTGATGAGCGCGCAGACACCGACCGGCTCGTGGACGACGACGCTGTGCACGTCCGGCGACCCTGCGTCGACGACCCGGCCGCCGCTCTCGTTCATCACCACGTCGGCGAAGTAACGGAAGGCGTTGGTGACGTCGTCGACGTCGACCCGGCCCTCTTCCAGCGTCTTGCCGGTGTCCCGGCTCTCGATCAGCGCGATGGTCTCGCGGTCGCGCTGCAGCAGCTCGGCGACCTTGCGCAGCAGCGCGGAGCGCTCGGCGACGGCCGTGCGGGGCCAGGCGCCGGCGCCGCCGTCGAAGGCGCGGCGCGCTGCGGCGACCGCCGCGTCGACGTCCTCGGCACCACCCTCGGACACCAGCTCGAGCGTCGTCGCGTCGGCGGGGTCGAGGACCTCCCGCGTGGCGCCGGATGAGGCGGGGAGCCACACCCCGTCTACGTGAATGGTCTCGATTGCCGCCACGTCTGTTCTGCCTTCCGCTTACGATGCGTTGCCACTGGTTCAACCAGCAACGGGAACCCCTCCCCCCTCACCCTCCACCTATGCCCAAACCTTCATGGAAAGTGACTCGACTCACTCCATGTGCGGCCGAATGTCCTGGTACGTGTCGTTGACAGTCGCGTCACCGCCGCAGGTGCCGGCGGCACCGAGCGGACCAACGGGCGGGCGCGCCCGCCCCGGAGAACACGGTCGCCGGCATCACCCTCCCGGCCGACGAGCTCCCCCGCGGGTGACCCGCCCCGGGCATTCCCGCCGCGTCGTCGCGCTGATGGCGACGACCGGCGCCATCATGAGGAGGAGCCGGGCCGACCGATGAGGAGCGGGTCATGACGCAGGTCTTCGCGGACATCTCGATGTCCCTGGACGGATACATCACCGGACCGAACGACAGCGTCGACAACCCCTTGGGCGACCAGGGCGAGCGGCTCCACGAGTGGGTGTTCGGCCTGAAAGGCTGGCGCGCCCGGCACGGCATGGAAGGCGGCAGGGAGAGCCGTGCGTCCGAGCTGATGGAGGAGGCGTTCAGCCGCTCCGGCAGCTTCCTGATGGGTCGCCGGATGTTCGACGCCGGCGAGCAGCCCTGGGGCGAGGAACCCCCCTTCCGGGGGCCGGTGTTCGTGGTCACCCACAGGGCCGGCGCGGAGATCGCCAAGCGCGGCGGCACCACCTTCTCCTTCGTCACCGACGGCATCGAGGAGGCCCTGCGCCGGGCGAAGGAGGCCGCGGGCGAGAAGGACGTGTCCGTCGCCGGCGGTGCCGCGGTGATCCAGCAGCTGCTCGCCGCCGACCTCCTGGACGAGCTGCAGATCCACCTCGTCCCCGTACTCCTCGGTGGCGGCGTCCCGCTCTTCGCCGCACTGCCCGGCCTGCGCGAGCTGGAGCCGACCCGGGTGATCGACTCCCCCGCCGTCACCCATCTGCGGCTGCGTCCGGCCCGCCGGGCGGACCCGACGCGCTGACCCGGCCCCGCCCGCGATCGCGATGTCGTTGCCAGGCATCTCGTCCAGGAGGTTCACGGCCCGCTCGCACACGTCCCCATTCCGCTTCTTGGTGTGGGGGGCGCGGCTGTCCCGGCAAAAGCTCCTCTTTTTTGCCGGCGACCCGGCTCACCGGGAGGGACCTGGCCCCCTCACCGATACGGCGGCTGAGCAGGGCTTGCCGGGTCAGCGTCGGCGAGCCGTCCCCGTGGGCCGGGATGGCTCGCGAGACACTGCGTGCATGGCTGGCAATGCACCGAAAGCAGTGCTCCAGGGTGGGCCCGAAGGGCTCCCGGAGCGGATCGTTCCGGTCGATCCTCCCGGAGCCGAGCTGAAGATCCCGTATCGCGGTGGCTATGAGCACTTCCGGGCCACCAAGCGGGAGTGGGACACCGCCGAGGGGCGGCTGCCCGTCTACGAGTGGTGGGAGCGCACGGAACTGCCCGGGTAGGACGTCGGTCCGTCAGCGGGCGTCCACAAAGGTGTCAGGCGGTGGGGGCGAAGGCTTCCAGGGCGATGCGCTGGGTCTTCTCCTGCTGCGGCCAGTCGGCGGCGAGGCCGAGGACGAGAACGGCGAACATGCGGCCGTCAGCGGCGGTGAAGGCGCAGTCGACGACCTTGACGCGCTCGCCCCTGCGGTCGCTGTCGTACGCGTAGACGAGCTGGGTGGCGTCCGGGCCCAGGGCGGGCGCACCGAGCGGTCCCAGGCTGACCTCCTCGTAACCGGGTTCGCCGGACCTGTCGCGTGATGCCTCCTCCAATGCCTCACGTGCGGTGGCCCCTCCGGTGATCTCGAAGATCTGCACCAGACCGCGGTCGTCCGATGCGGTGTAGAAGACCCCGTGCTTGTCCTCGCTGCGCTTCCAGCCCCGGGGGACCACGGTGGTGAAGTCCGCGCGGTCGTGGACGAGGCGATAGCCGTCCGGGACCTCGGTGCCGGACGGGGAGTCCTCGGGGGTCGGCGAGCCGGACGAGGAGGGATCACTTGCGCCCGAGGTGGCGCCCGCGACCGCCGGTGCGGATGCCTGGGTGCCCTGCGGGCCGGCGTCGGCCGGAGGGTCCCCGTCGCGGCCCCACAGCAGCCATCCGCCGCCCACGCCGATGGCGATCACGGCCACCGCGGCGCCCGCGATGAGCGCGGTCGAGTGGCGGGTCCACAGACGGCTGGGCGGGTGGGCCGGATCGTCCTGGGGCGACAGGTCGCCCTGCGGCGGGGGCGGCGGTGGCGGCGGGGTCGGCGCGAAGTCGGGGCGCGGCGGCATCGGGCCCGTATAGGGAACGGGCGGGGGCGTGCCGTCCTCCCAGCTCTGCGTCTCGTCGTTCCAGCGGCCACTGCTACCGCCCGCCATCGTCACCCTCCTACCAACGCGCCGACCGCCTGGCCGACGGCCGCCCCGGAGGCCAGCAGGCCCACGACGGCACCGGCGTCTGCCAGTGCGGCCCGCAGCCGGGCCAGCCGGCCGGGACCGGCCGCCCCGGTGTCGGCGATCTCCGTCTCGGTGTCGGCCAGTTCGGTGCGCAGCGCCTGCGTCTGCGGGCTCTCCACCACGACGGCCAGTTCGCCGCGCAACGCGCGGACGGCACGCAACAGCTCAGCCTGCGCCGGGTCCGCCGCGGCGGATCCGGCGCCTTCGTGGTTCGTCACCGTGTTGTTGTTGCCGATGGCGAACGCCCCCCGCACACTGCCGATGTGATTGCCGCCGCCCCGCTCGTCAGCTGTTGCCACGGGAGTTCCCTTCGTTCGGCGCGCTGCCGCCCCGGTCGTTGTTGGTGATGGTGTTGTTGTCGCCGATGCCGACCGCCCCCTGGGCGGACTCGACGTAGACGCCGCCGCTGGCGACATTGACGATCCGCTGCTCGAACTCATCGGTCTGATAACCGGCTTCGCGCAGTGCGGTGGTCACCCCGGCCGCCACCCGCTGCTGAATCGTCGTCAGGTAGCGGGTGATGTCCATGTCCTGGAAGAGGGAGGCGTCTTCGGACGAACCCAGCTCGCGCACGGAGACTCCGGGACCGTCGGGCAGCGACGCTCCGTACCCCTCGGTGCCCATCCCCCACCCCAGCAGCAGTCCGCGCAGCAGCGTGACCACCGCGCGTCCAGCGGAACCGGGCGTGCGGGCCAGCGCCCACACGGCCTTGCCGAACGGGTCGTGGTTGCGGTCGAGGTGAGCGAGCCGGTCGGCGTCCTGGAAGAGCTGCCGCAGCGGCCACAGCACATGCGGCGCGACCTCCAGCATCAGCATCCCGCCCTGGGTGTGCACCCGCACGAAGACCGTGGTCACGACGCCCTCGCCCCAGCCGCCGACCCGGATGCGCAGGAAGTGCCGTCGGGTCTCCCCGCCCTCCTCCACCGCGCGGGCCCGGTGGGCCTCGAACTCCTGCGGCGCGTACGGTGCGGCCTCGCGGGACGGCAGCCCCTCGGCCGGCAGGAAGACGCACTCGTCGATCTCCAGCCCGCGCAGCCGGTCGCGGACCGCCCCCGCCGACTGCAACGAGCCGTGCGCGGACGGCACCCGCAGCGCCGCCACCAGCGGGACGATGCGTTGCAGGATGGCGCTGTTGTCCAGCGGCGCGACCTCGCGGCCCGGGCGCGGCCGCAGCTCCACCGACAGGGACCAGGTCTTGTACGGGCTGCCGGCACCGCGGAACGGGTTCGCGGCGCGGTACATCACCAACGGCCCGTGCTGCTCAATGCGTACCCGATCCCGTAGCCGGCTGAAGCGGTTGCCCTGGGAGCGCTCCGCGGGGTCGGACATGACGTCGGGGAAGCGCGCCTTGGACAGTTCGCGTGCGAGCACCCTGGCGAACTGCCCGCGTTGCAGCCCCACCACCACGGCCATCAGCAGCGGCAGCGCGAGGGTGATCCACGCCTGTAGGAGGAGGGAGGTCTCGTGGCTGCCGCCCAGGGACGACGGGTCCAGGCTGCCGACCTGCGCGCCGCCGGGCCACCCGCCGCCGCCGGAGGAGCCGTAGGAGTCGTAGTCGGGCGTGTCACCGGTCATGAACGCCGGCAGCCCCGACGGGATGACCCATATGTTCGCCGGCCCCTCACCGCCGCTCACCCTGATGACCAGCGCCACGAGGAAGAAGGTCAGCGTCAGCCGCCCGTACCAGCGCAGCACGAAGGAGAGGAACCGCGCGATCCACTGCGGGATCGGCGCCCGGCGGATGGCACGGGCGAGGCCCATCAGCACGACGGGGAAGAGGTAGAACGACGCGAGGCCCGAGGACAACGGGACGGCCACGATCCACAGCAGCAGGATCAGCGCCGCCCAGCCCAGCTGGAGACGCCTGGCGCGCAGCGCGTGCGCCAGGACCCGGGCCGCGTCGATACCCAGGGACGGCGCGGCGAACCGCTCCTCATGGACGTACAGCTCGTCGATGACCGCGTCGCGGAACCCGTCGTCCAGGTAGGTGCCGGCGCACAGCAGCCGGGTGGCCTCACTGGCGCCCGGCGGGGTCACCGGGAACGGTGCGGGAGCCGGGCCGGCGTCCGGGCCGGTCGGTCCTGATCGCGGGGGCTCGTCGGGCTCGCCGGACTGCTCGGGCACACGTGTCTGCGTCACCGGTCTCCCCCAAGACACCAACAAGCCACCACTGCGAGCTGGTTGCGCGGACGTGGAGCCGGCAAGCGGCCGCTGTGCGGAAGCCGCAGCATAGGGGAGAACAACACTCCGTGTCAGCGCCAATGAACATGCGGTGACAGGGATCCGGGAGTTACGGTCAGCTCCAGCCGACGAAGGCCCGAAAATTCGCCGGTCCATGCGACGGATCAAGCCACGGTGGGGGCGGCAGGCCCGGCGCCCGGCCGCCCGAGTGCCTTCAACTCAACTTCTGTGCGGGGAACTTGAGTAACCGGTCTACCAATGTGGCAGCCTGTGACGGATTCTTGGATCTCGTCGCTCATGCGTCCCGGGGGAGGATCCGCATTGCCACGTATCCGACCGCGCGGGCCGAGACGGACCAGGCCCGCTTCCGCGTCCGCATCATCCACTTCCGCACTCTCGGGCACCGACGGGTTCAGCTGGCTGCGTGCCCTGTTGCTGGCGCTCGCCCTGAGCCTGCTGTTCGCCCTGGTGTTCCTGGTCCTGTTCGCGACCGGGTGGGGCTCGAACGAGGTGCGCGTCGGGCTGGTCGGAGGCGTCGCGGTGCTCTGCGCCGCACTCGTCGGCCTGCTGCAGTCCGTGACCCACGGCTTCCGGCTGTCCGAGATCGCCTTCGCCTTCGCGGTCCCCGTCGCCGCCCTCGTCGTCGTGTCCCTGCTGCTGGGGTCGGAGGAGGACTCCCGGCCGGTCCCCGTCACCGCCAAGACCCATCTGGCGGGCGGGCGGTCCATGACCAACGGCAGCACGGCGCGGGTCACCGTCGCCTCCGGAGCCGTACGCGACCGTCTGCGGGTCACCTTCGACGCGCAGGAGGCCGGCGACGCCTCCCCGTGCATCCCCGCCAGCGCCCTCCGCATCTGGGGGAACGACCTCGCGGACGAGGTGTCGGCGAGGCTGCGGTCGGAGACGGTCGTGCACCTCCCGCTGGACACGACGGCACCCGAGATCACCTTCGACGTCGCCCTGGAAACCGACGCGCACTGCCACGTGTCCATCGACGTCAAAGAAGCGAGCCTGCGCAACTGAACGGAGCGGCGCCCCACCCTGGCCTTCGGGAGGATTGATGACCGTAAAACCCCGGCTCCTGCTCATCGGGGTCTCCTGCCTGCTCGTGGCCGCCACCGCGTGCGGCCCCGGGGGCACCCCCGACGAGAAGAAGAGCGCCACCCCCCAACCGACCGTCGAGCCGCTGCTCAAGGGCGGCGTGACCGTCGCGGTGAAGATCGACCAGCCCGGGTTCAACGTCCACAGCCCCCAGGAGCACAACTACGCGGGCTTCGACAACGACCTGTCGGTCTACCTCGCCAGGAAGCTGAACTACACGGCCTCGCCGACCGATGTGGAGTCCAAACGCCGCGAGGAGGTACTGCAGCCCGGAGGGGCGGCCGACCTGGTCATCGCGACGTACTCCATCACCGAATCCCGGCTCTCCAAGGTCGACTTCGCCGGGCCGTACCTCAACACCCGGCAGGGACTGCTGGTCAAGAAGGGGTACACCGGGATCGAGAACCGCAACGACACGGCGGGCAAGGCGATCTGCACGGCCGAGGGCTCCACCTCCGACCCGAACAGCACCTCGATCAGCACCGACCCCGAGAAGACCCGCAAGGCCGTCAGGAACCTGCTGCACAAGGACGCGCGGGTGGAGACCCGCAAGGACTACCGGCAGTGCGTCGAGGAGCTGCGGCGCGGCGACTTCGAAGCCGTCTGGACGGACCGGGCGCTGTTGTACGGCTTCGCCGAGGTCTACGACGACGTGGAGGTCATCAAGGACTTCTCCACCGGCGAGCTGCAGCGCTACGGCATCGGCCTGCCCAAGGGCCATCCGAAGGACTGCGCAAGGCTGGTCGAGGGGCTGCGGGACTTTCTGCAGTACCGCTGGAAGGACGCCTTCCGCAGCCACTTCCCGAAGCTCGCCGAACTGGACCGCGACTTCGAGAACACCTACAAGCCCGACCCCGCACAACTCGACGGCTACTCCTGCCAGTCGGGCAAGTCCGGCAAGTCCGACTGACGAGGGCGGGGCGCGGGACCTCGTACGCACCGCTGTGACCCGCGCATCGGTCCGCTCGACCAGCAGAGCCCGTACGGTCGCGACCGGACCGTACGGGCTCTGCTGTCAGCGGCGGCGCGGGCCGCCGGGGTGGCTCAGAGGAGGCCGAGACCGCGGACCGCGTCGCGCTCCTCGGCGAGCTCCTGCACGGAGGCGTCGATGCGCTCACGGGAGAACTCGTTGATGTCCAGGCCCTGGACGATCTCGTACTTGCCGTCCTTGGTGGTGACGGGGAACGAGGAGATCAGGCCCTGCGGGACGCCGTAGGAGCCGTCCGAGGGGATACCCATGGAGGTCCAGTCGCCGTCGGCGGTGCCGTTGACCCAGGTGTGGACGTGGTCGATGGCGGCGTTGGCGGCCGAGGCGGCGGAGGACGCGCCACGGGCCTCGATGATCGCCGCGCCACGCTTGGCGACGGTCGGGATGAAGGTGTCGGCCAGCCATGCCTGGTCGTTCACGACCTCGGCGGCGTTCTTGCCGGCGACCTCGGCGTGGAAGATGTCGGGGTACTGCGTCGCCGAGTGGTTGCCCCAGATCGTGAGCTTGCGGATCTCGGAGACCGGGGTGCCGGTCTTCTTCGAGAGCTGCGAGAGCGCACGGTTGTGGTCCAGGCGGGTCATCGCGGTGAAGCGCTCGGCCGGTACGTCCGGCGCGGCGGCCTGCGCGATCAGCGCGTTGGTGTTGGCGGGGTTGCCGACGACCAGGACCTTGATGTCGTCCGCGGCGTGCGCGTTGATCGCCGCGCCCTGCGGCTTGAAGATGCCGCCGTTCGCCTCCAGCAGGTCGCCGCGCTCCATGCCCTTCGTACGGGGGCGGGCGCCGACGAGGAGGGCGACGTTCGCACCGTCGAAGGCCACGTTCGGGTCGTCGGAGATGTCGATGCCCTGCAGCAGCGGGAAGGCGCAGTCGTCGAGCTCCATGGCGGTGCCCTCGGCGGCCTTCAGGCCCTGCGGGATCTCCAGGAGACGCAGCTTGACCGGCACGTCCGCGCCGAGCAGATGACCGGAGGCGATGCGGAAGAGGAGTGCGTAACCGATCTGGCCGGCAGCGCCGGTGACGGTGACATTGACGGGAGTGCGGGTCATGGCGATCTCCTGCGCGATATTTTCTGGGGTTCCTGGGGGCAAGCCCCCGGACCACCATCTGGCGGTGGGTGTCCCTGCCCTTTATCGAGATCTCTCGGTATCAAGAGACCCGGCCGTCAGGCTATCGGACCCCTACCCGGCTCAGGCGACGGGCCGGTGTGGAACACCTCACCGGGTGGTCCTGGGACGCCCGTACGGCCGCCCGGGAGGCCCCTGCGGCCTGTCACGGCGCCCGGCGTGGTCCTGGGGCGCGACCGGTGGCGGCGGCCGCGGCACATGAAGCGGCCGCCCGCTCTTGGAGGGGGAGCGCGGGCGGCCGCCGGGTTGTGCCACACCCGTGGGGGGATCAGTTGGTCGCATGCCCGGGATCCCGGCGAACATTCCCCCCTGATTTCGCGCCGCTGCCGTGACGTGCCGTTCCGTCCGGCGAACGGCCGGTTCGCGCGGGTCGACGGCCGAATCCCGGCGCTCGCGGGGAGGGGCGGGGCGCGTTGGCGGCCAGGGGACCGTGCGCCGGTCCCTAGCGCACCGTGAAGTGGACGATGTCGTCCAGGAACGGAATGTGCACCCACGGCTTGGGCTGCACCATCAGCGACAGCATCACGATGACGAAGCCGAGCCCCCCGTAGGTCGCCATGTCGGTGAAGCGGGAGCGCACCGCCAGCATCCCCACCGAGGGCAACGCCCACCGCAGCACGGCGCCGGCCAGCAGCGAGAGGCCGATCAGCAGGCCTCCGATGCGGAAGGCGTCGAACGCCACGAGCAGCAGTCCGGCCGCGACGCCGCCCATGACGGTGAGCAGCGGCCACTGCCGGGCGGGCGCCGGGTAGTCGCCCGCGGCGGCGCGCCCGCCGCCCTCCGGCCGGGCGGTGTCCCGGGTCAGCTGCGGAAAGCGGCGCGAGCGTTGCGGGGCGGACGCTCCGTCCGAATGCGCTCCGTCCGAATGCGCTTCGGCACCCATGGCTGGCAGTCCCTTCAGGTGTGCGGTCCGAATGTCTGGTCCGGCACGGCTCAGCCGGCGGCGCGCTCGGCGGCCTCGACGACGTTGACGAGCAGCTGGGCGCGGGTCATCGGGCCGACGCCGCCCGGGTTCGGGGCGACCCAGCCGGCCACCTCGGTCACGCCCGGGTGCACATCGCCGACGATCTTGCCGTTCTCGTCCCGGCTGACGCCGACGTCCAGCACGGCCGCGCCCGGCTTGACGTCCTCGGGCTTGATGATGTGCGGCACACCGGCCGCCGCGACGATGATGTCGGCCTGCTTGAGGTGCGAGGACAGATCGCGGGTGCCGGTGTGGCACTGGGTCACGGTCGCGTTCTCCGACTTGCGGGTCAGCACCAGCGGCATCGGGCGGCCGATCGTGATGCCGCGGCCGACGACCACCACGTGCGCGCCCTTGATCTCGACGTCGTGCCGCCGCAGCAGCTGGACGATGCCGTACGGGGTACACGGCAGCGGCCCGGCGACGCCGAGGACCAGCTTGCCCAGGCTCATCGGGTGCAGCCCGTCGGCGTCCTTGGCCGGGTCCATCAGCTCCAGGACACGGTTGGTGTCGATGCCCTTGGGGAGCGGGAGTTGGACGATGTAACCGGTGCAGGCGGGGTCCTCGTTGAGCTCCCGTACGACCGCCTCGATCTCCTCCTGGGTGGCCGTCTCCGGCAGTTCACGCTGGATGGAGGCGATGCCGACCTGGGCGCAGTCGCGGTGCTTGCCGCCCACGTACCAACGGCTGCCGGGGTCGTCGCCGACCAGCAGGGTGCCGAGGCCGGGCTGCACACCCTTGGCCTTCAGCGCCTCGACGCGGGTGGCGAGCTCGGACTTGATCGCGGCGGCGGTGGCCTTGCCATCGAGAATCTGGGCAGTCATACCCCCCATCCTCCCGGATGGGGGTGGGTGGGTTCCAATCAGGGCGCGCAGGCGACAATGGATCATTGCACTTGGACAACGCCTCACGGCCTTGACTGGACAGACTCAACGCGCAAATAGAAGGATTGACGCGCAGTGCCGCAGGCATCGTCGGGGGCGGGCCAGTGAAACCTGTTTTTCCTCCGAGTCACGCCGCGTCGTCCCCCACTGACCCAACGGAGGAAAACAGCAGATGAGTTTCGGCGACCCGAACAACCCTTACGGCCAGCAGCCTCAGCAGGCGCCGCAGGCCCCTTACGGCCAGCAGCCGCCCGTCCCGCCGCAGGCGCAGCCCGGCTACGGGTACCCGCAGCAGCCCCAGGCCCCGCAGGCACCGCAGCAGCCGTACGGATACCCGCAGCAGGCGCAGCAGGCACCGCAGGCCCCGCAGCAGCCCTACGGCTACCCCCAGCAGCAGGGCTACCCGCAGCAGCAGGGTTACCCGGGCCAGCCCGGCATGCCGGGCATGGGCATGCCCCAGGGCTACGCGAGCTGGGGTGCGCGGGTGGGTGCTTTCCTCATCGACTACCTGATCGCGGGTCTGATCCCGATGATCCTGTACTTCGTCGCCCTCGGCATGACGGCCAGCGCGGCCTCGTCCTCCATCCCGGACACCTCCAGCTGCCCGCCCGGTGACACCCAGTGCATCAGCGACGCCTTCGACTCGGCCTCGTCGTCCGGCGGCGGCATGACCGGCGGCGCCATCGTGATGATCCTTCTCGCGGCTCTGATCGGCTTCGGTGCCGGCATCTTCCTGCTCTACAAGGAGGGCACCACCGGCCAGACCCCGGGCAAGAAGGCGCTGAACATCCGCCTGGTCCGCGAGGCGACCGGTCAGCCGATCGGCTTCGGCATGGCCTTCGTCCGCCGCCTGTGCCACATGCTCGACTCGCTCCCCTGCTCCATCGGTTACCTCTGGCCGCTGTGGGACGACAAGTCGCAGACCTTCGCCGACAAGGTCGTCGGCACGGTGGTCGTCCGCTCCCAGTGAGCCGGCAGCGGGCCGGCCGACCGATGGCCGGCCCCGCCGCTCCCTGTCCGGCCGTCGCGTGACGGCCGACGCGCTCCCTTCCCCGAAGGCCCCCTCGCAACAGCGCGATCGGGGCCTTCGCGGCGCTCTACGGGACACGTCCGCTGCATACGGGCCGGCCTCGGCTCCTGGATGGACGGCCGGGACATGCCCCGCAGATCATGACGAAGCCTGCCGGTCTTTCGTCGCCGTACGCTGACATCCGCTCAAGAAGCCCGAAGGACACCGCTCGTGAGCTACCCGAATCAGAACCCCTACGGTCCGCCGCCGGGCCAGCAGCCGGGCCAGCAGCCCGGTTACGGCTATCCGCAGCAGACCCCGCCGCCGTCACCGTACGGCCAGTACCCGGGCCCGGGCGGCGGGATGCCCGGTGTGCCCTACGTGAACGGGATGCCGGGCGGCGTGAAGGCGGCCCGCGTGATGCTGTTCGTGCTGGCCGGCCTCAACGTCATCGGCCTGGTCTTCGCCGTGATGGGCCTGGGCAGCGTCAGCAAGGCCGCGCACAACACCTCGCCGTACGACACCGACGAGACCGCGGCCATGCTCAACGTCGGCAAGGGCGTGCTGATCGCCCTGATCGTGCTGATCGTGATCTTCTCCGCCGCCGCCATCACCCTGGCCCTGCAGTTCGCCAACGGCGGCAACGGCGTGCGCATCGCCAGCATCATCTTCGGCATCGCCAACACCCTGGCGAGCCTGGCCACCTTCCCGATCGGCCTGGTGCACACCGCCTTGGGCATCATGGTCATCGTCTTCGTCTCCAAGGACGACGGCAACGCCTGGTTCAGCAGGCCGCGTTACTGAGCACCGCGCCCGAGCCAAGGGCGTCCGCGCCAAAGGGCCGCAACCCCCTCCGGGATTGCGGCCCTTGTGGTGTGCGGCTCAGTGGAAGAAGTGCCGGGTGCCGGTGAAGTACATCGTCACGCCTGCCTTCTTGGCGGCCTCGACGACGAGTTCGTCGCGGACCGAACCACCGGGCTGGGCCACGGCCTTCACGCCGGCCTCGGCCAGCACCTCGAAGCCGTCGGGGAACGGGAAGAAGGCGTCCGAGGCGGCGTACGCGCCGCGCGCCCGCTCCTCGCCGGCCCGCTGGACGGCCAGCTTCGCGGAGTCGACGCGGTTGACCTGACCCATGCCGACGCCGACCGTGGCGCCGTCCTTCGCGAGCAGGATCGCGTTGGACTTCACCGCGCGGCTCGCGCGCCAGGCGAAGGCCAGCTCGGCCAGCTCGACTTCGGACAGGGCCTCGCCGGCCGCCAGGGTCCACGTCGAGGGGGCGTCACCTTCGGCCTGGAGCCGGTCGGTGACCTGGAGGAGAGCCCCGCCGTCGATGGCCTTGACCTCGACTGCGTTCGACGGCGCGTCCGGGCAGCGCAGCACGCGGATGTTCTTCTTGCGGGAGAGCGCCTCGACCGCGCCGTCCTCGTAGCCGGGCGCCACGATGACCTCGGTGAAGATCTCGGCGACCTGCTCGGCCATCGCGAGCGAGACCGGTCGGTTGACGGCGATCACACCACCGAAGGCCGACAGCGGGTCGCACTCGTGCGCCTTGCGGTGCGCCTCGGCGACATCCGGACCGACGGCGATGCCGCACGGGTTGGCGTGCTTGATGATCGCCACGCACGGCTCGGACTGGTCGTAGGCGGCGCGGCGGGCGGCCTCGGTGTCCGTGAAGTTGTTGAAGGACATCTCCTTGCCGTGCAGCTGCTCGGCGTCGGCCAGCCCGCCCTCACCGTTGACGTACAGCGCGGCACCCTGGTGCGGGTTCTCGCCGTAGCGCAGCACGTTCTTGCGCTCGTAGGTGGCGCCCAGGAACTCGGGGAAGCCGGAGTCGTCGGCGGCGGCGTAGTCGTCCGCGAACCACGAGGCGACGGCGACGTCGTAGGCGGCGGTGTGCTGGAACGCCTCGGCGGCCAGCCGCTTACGGGCGGCCAGGTCGAAGCCGCCGTCGGCGAGCGCCTTGAGGACGTCGCCGTAGCGGTCGGGGTTGACGACGACGGAGACCGACGGGTGGTTCTTGGCGGCGGCACGGACCATCGAGGGGCCGCCGATGTCGATCTGCTCCACGCACTCGTCGGGGGTCGCGCCGGAGGCGACGGTCTCCCGGAACGGGTAGAGGTTGACGATCACCAGGTCGAACGGCTCGACGCCGAGGTCGGCCAGCTGCCGCTGGTGGTCGGTCAGCCGCAGGTCGGCGAGGATGCCGGCGTGCACCTTGGGGTGCAGGGTCTTGACCCGGCCGTCGAGGCACTCGGGGAAGCCGGTGAGTTCCTCGACCTTGGTGACCGGCACCCCGGCTGCCGCGATCCGGCCCGCGGTCGAGCCGGTCGACACGAGCTGGACGCCCGCGGCGTGCAGCCCCTGCGCCAGTTCCTCCAGACCGGACTTGTCATAGACGCTGACCAGCGCGCGGCGGATGGGCCGCTTCGTACCTTCGGTGGCGGTCACGAGATACGTACCTTTCGTCCCTCAATGCGGTAGCCGTGACGCGCCAGACGCCCCACGACCTCGACGAGCAGCGAGCGCTCGACTTCCTTGATGCGCTCATGGAGCGCGGATTCGTCGTCCTCGTCCCGGATCTCGACCACGCCCTGGGCGATGATCGGGCCGGTGTCGACACCTTCGTCGACGAAGTGGACGGTGCATCCGGTGACCTTCGCGCCGTACGCGAGTGCGTCGCGCACGCCGTGGGCACCGGGAAAGCTCGGCAGCAGAGCCGGGTGGGTGTTGACGGTGCGGCCGCCGAAGCGGGCGAGGAATTCCTTCCCCAGGATCTTCATGAAACCGGCCGACACCACCAGGTCGGGCTCGTACGCGGCGATCGCGGCGGTGAGTGCCGCGTCCCAGTCGGCACGGCTGTCGTGGTCCTTGACCCGGCAGACGAACGTCGGCAGACCGGCCTGTTCGGCGCGCTCCAGCCCCGCGATGCCGGCCCGGTCGGCGCCCACGGCCACGATCTCCGCTCCGTAGGCCGCCACCCCCTCTTCGGCGATGCCGTCGAGCAGTGCCTGCAGGTTCGTCCCGGAACCGGAGACGAGCACGACGAGCCGGGCGGGCGGAGCCGGTGCGTCCGGGCGGGGCGCGGTGGGAGAGGAGGCCACGGTGGGGGGTCTTTCTCGCGGGGGTGCTGCTGTCTGGCGGAGTGCGTACGTCCGCCTTGGCGGTTTGTACGGTCGTACGAAGCCATGGGTTGCGTGAATACGGGGAACCCTACGAAGGCGCCGACCGTCAGCAACGATACCGGCACACCGCGCGGCCCCCACGGGACGGGGGCGAGCACGGGAGGTAGCGTCAGGCGTAAGAACGCATGTTGTTCGTGGTAACCGTCCCTCGGCCCACCGGCCGGAGGGACGGCCAAGACAAGGGGAAGACTCACTCCAGATGCCGGACCGACGCCGCCGCGCGGCCCTCCTCCTCCCTCTGCCCGCGACCGCCCCCGGGGTGGTCCTCCTCCCGCGTGAGCGCAAGTCGTCGTCCTCCCCGGACTCCTCTTCCCCGGACTCCTCTTCCTCCGAGCCCACGAACGGCCCCCAGGGCTCCCCGGAGGGCAACGGCGCCGGGGACCGCCGCGGACCCGACGACCGGGACAATCCCTTCGCGCCCCCGCCGGCCGACGCCCCCGACCAGGAGTGGCGCCCGCGCCACTCCGCCCCGCACGGCCAGGGCGACAACGGTGAGCAGGAGCCGGGGCAGCAGGAGGAGCCGCCCCCCGCCTGGGGCAGCCAGTGGAGCAGCCGTCAGCCCGGCAGGCAGAGCGGCGGCTTCGGCTCCCGGCCGGGCAGCCGCAACGGTCAGCAGGGCGGTGGCCAGGGCGGGCCCGGATCCGGCGGCGGCCAGGGCAGCCCGCGCTGGGACCCCACCGACCCGGCGCAGCGGCGTGCCCGCTACGCACTGCTGGCCGGTATGTGGTCGTTCTTCTTCGTCCTCTTCAGCCTGCCGGAGATCTCCCTGCTGCTGGCGTCCCTGGCCCTCTACTGGGGGATCAGCGCGCTGCGCGCCAAGCCGAACACCGCGCGGTCGACGGCGGCCGCGACCACCGCGGCGATGGAGGGGCGGCCCGCGCCGAGCGCCACGCCGCCCGCTCCGGGACAGCCTGGCGGCGCACCTGTCTCCACCCGCCCGCAGACCACTGCCGCGATCGCCGGGCTGGTGACCGCGACGCTCGCGCTGATGATGGTGGCCGCGACCTTCACCGTTCAGCTGGTCTACCGCGACTACTTCACCTGCGTGGACGACGCCCTGACCCGGTCCGCCGCCAAGTCCTGCGAGAAGTTGCTCCCCGAGCAGCTGCGCCCGCTGCTGAGCACGGAGCAGTAGGGGCAGTACGCGCAGTACCAGCGGTACGCGCAGTAGGAGCAGTAGGAGCCCCGGCGGGTGAACAGCAACGGGACCTGGTCGCCCGGTGCCGTTCAGTCGCCGGGAGAACCGTCCCCCTCGGGCTGTGCTGCGGCCGGGCGCTCCTCGGGCCGGGCCTCCACGAGCATGCTGCCGGCTGGGACGGTGCCGCCCCGGGCGCCGGCGACCGGAGCCAGGCCGGACCGGGTACCGGCGACTCGGCGCCCCGGCTCGCGGACGTTGGTGTCCTCGGTGGCCGCGGTGTCCTTGATGTCCTCGGTGTTCTCGGTGCCGGCACCGAGCGCGCGCCCCTCCGGCTGCGGCTCCTTGTACGGGTCCCTGTTGTACGCGTCCGTGCGCGGCTCCGACGGTTGCCGCGACGCCTCATGCGGCGGGAAGTCGGCCATCAGGCCCCCGGAGGCTGCCCGCAGCTGTGACCAGCGGGCCGGGCGGGAGCCCGCGCCGCGCCAGGGGTCGTAGGGGTCCCCGGTTGCGCCCGGGCCGTAGGGATCGTCGAACGAGGGGGCCGCGGCCTCACCGGACCGCGCATCGGACTCGGCCGCGCCTTCGTAAGTACGTACGCGGGCAGGCCACCAGGTCCGGGGGTTGCGCCACGACCGGCGGCGGGGGACGGCACAGGTGGCGTCTTCGGGGCCGGGAGTCGAGGTCGGCGCGGCGGCCACACCCCGTGATCCGGTGGCGGCGCCCGGAGCGGTCCGCTCGGCGGGCTCGCGCGGCAGGGGCGGCCGGACACCTGCGCCCGGCCCGGTCGGCCTGCCGCTCGGCTCGTCCCGGCGGCGCAGGAACCACCGATGGCCGACGCGCTCCGAAGCCGGCTCGTCCGCGAAGGCGTCCCGAGGCGCGCCGCCATCTCCGGCCCGGCCGTGCGCCCATCCGGCCGATTCGGCCCCCTCGGCCCGTCCGCCCCGCTTCCGCCACCGGCCCTGTCCGCCAGGCCCGCCCGGTACCGCCTTCCGGCCGCCGCCCGTTTCCTCGGGGCCGTCGGTCCTTCCCAGCAGCTCCGGCGGCATGGTCCCGTGCAGGCGCCGGTAGGAACGCAGTCGGCAGACCCGCACGATGAGCGCGCCCGGAATGCCGATCGCGGCCGTCCAGCCGGCCGCCGCGAGGCCGGTGAGCCACCAGCTGGGGCCGAAGTCGGTGAGCGCGCCGGTGCCGAGAGCCCCGCCGGAGAGGGCTGCGAGCGCCGCCATCGCCAGGCCGCAGCCGATGGCGGCCAGGCTCGCCACGGATGCCGTCGACCGCCAGGTCCAGGGCGCGGCAAGGGAGCCGGGCGCCCCGACGGGACGAGCGGCGTATCGGGCGAGCAGCACCCCCGCGGCCGTCGGCGCCACGGCCACCGACCAGGTCAGCGGGCCGCCCGCGCCCGGGTCTGGCAGGCCGCTGAGCAGCGGGAAGTGCGGCAGCACCGGGGAGCCGGACACTCCGAGGGGCCCGACCACGCTGCCCGCGCCGACGGTGAAGCCCGGCCCCAGCCCGTACGCGGCGCCCCAGACGGCCGCGTTCGGCAGGAGGGTGAGGCAGAGCAGCACCACCGTGCCGCGGCCCACCCAGTCCGGTGCGAGCTGGAGGAGGTCCTGGCGTGCGTCCCCCGCGTGCAGGACGAGTGCGAGGAGGGTGAGCAGCACGCCGGACGCGAGCAGGGTGGTGACCGCCGCGGTGGCGGCTTGGAGCGCGAGGGCGAGCCGGGGAGCCGTGAGGACGGCCCGGAGACCGGCCGGAAGGTCGGCCAGGGCGCGGCGCACGCGATCGGGCAGAAGGTCCGCGGCAGCGTCGCCGAGGGTGCGCCAGGCGGTGATGGCCAGGGTGGCGATCGCGGCGCCCGGTACGGCCGCCAGGGCGCTGAGCGGCGCGGCGCTCAGCGGGCCGGTCGAGGCGTACAGCACCACCGTGACCGCGACCAGGAGGTAGCCGGCCAGCAGCGACCCGAGCAGGGTGCGCGGCGCGACCGTCGAATCGGCCGCGGCGGTGCCTCGGTTGCCTTCGGAAGCGGAGGTGTCGGAAGCGGGGCCCGCTCCGCGGTCGCCGTCGTGGTCACCCTCACGTTCGGAGTGGTCCGGCGGAGCGCTGCCGCACCTCGGCTCCCCCGGACCGGCCGCCCCGGAGCCGGGCCGGTCGCAGACCGCGGTCGCCAGGGTGTGCCGGGCGGCCCGGTGGAGCAACAGGACCGGCAGGACGGCGAGCAGCAGCGGCGTCACCGCGACCGGGGCCGGGGGGCCGGAGAGCGTCGCGGTGCGCACGAGGTCGCCGCCGTGGGCGAGCAGCCACAGGTCGGCCGCGAGGTGCAGGGTTCGGGTCGGGGCGCTGTCGGGGTACGGGGAGGCGACCCACAGCAGGAGGACGGCGACCACAACGGCGCCGAGCCCGAGGCCCGCGGCCGTCACCCCGCCCGCGAAGGCGGCACCGATCGCGGAGGACCGTTGGGCGGCAGTTCGGCCCTGCGAGGAGAACGTCGGGCCATGGTCGGTCAACTGGCTCACACCGTCATGCTGCCAACAACACCCCATTCATCCAGGTAGTGGGCAAATGCCGGACGTGTCGCGCAATATGTGCTTATGCGCGGTTCCGCACTCCTAGGTGGCGCGCGGTACGTCGACCCGTCGGACGTCGGTGGGGAGAGGCAGAGATGACTCAGCGCAAGCAGCGGCCGCCGCACAAGCGGCAGCGCCCCAAGCCGCCCCGGAACGCCGCAGCGGGGAAAGCATCGGAAGAGCCCGCCGCGCGGCCCGAGTCGCCACTCGACTCTCCGTCAGGGTCTGCCGACGCCCCATCAGGCGCCGTCACTCGGACCGCTGCTGAGACAGCATCAGTCCCCGCATTGGAGGATTCCGGCCACGACCACCTCCCGGCCGCCTCCGAAGAAGCCTCCACCGCCTCCGGGCACTCCCCCACCCTCACCGGCTCCGGGCAGGCCGCCGCCGCCTTCGACGCGCTCTACAACCAGCACGCCGCCACGCTGATCCGGCAGGCGTATCTGCTCATCGGGCGGCGCCGGCTGTCCCAGCGGGCCGTCGAACGGGCCTTTCACCTGGCGTGGCAGCGATGGCCCGAGGTGGCGAAGGATCCGGACCCGGCGGGGTGGGTGCGCGCCGCCGCGTATGAGTACGCGCTGTCGCCGTGGCAGCGGCTTCGGCCCTCGCGTCCCGGCGCCGAGAAGCCCGCGCGCAAGGCGCCCGCGCCGCCGCCCGCCGACCCCGCCGACCGTGCGCTGCTGGAGACCGTGCTGAGGTTGCCCGCGCCCTACCGTCGAACCCTGCTGCTGCACGACGGGGTCGGGCTGGGGCTGTATGAGACCGCGGCCGAGGTCGAGGCGAGTACGCCCGCGGCGGCCGGGCGGCTGATCCGTGCGCGGGAGGCCGTTGCCGAGGGGCTGCCGGATCTGGGGCTCGGCGCGCAGCCGCCGGTGCGGCAGGGTGAGATTTTGCACGCGAGGCTCGCCGAACTGGCCGCCGCGCAGCCGGTGGCGCCGCCGGCGCCGCGAACGGTCAGGATCCGCGGCGAGCGACGGGCCCGGCTCACCACGCGCGCGGCGCTCGGACTGACCGGGCTGGTCGCGGTGGCGAGCGTGTTCGCTGCGGTCACCGCGCCGGACGGCTACCGGAAGCCGAAGGAATCCGCCGCGACCGCGTCGGCCACGGCCACGGCCGGCGCCGGTGCCCCGGAGCGCTCGGACCACTCGGGCCCCCGGCGTACGAAGCCGGACGGGACGGACGGCAAGGGGAAAGCGGCCGTGCGGGGACTGCCCCCGGATGCCCGCCTCATCCCGGAGTTCCGCTAGCCGACCGGCGTCCTTCACCGCGGGAAACGTCCGCGGGCCCGTACCCACCGAAGGGGTACGGGCCCGCGGACGTACGCGCCGGACGGGTCCGGCGGTGCCGGGAGGCGCGGTCAGCCGACGAGGAGCTCGCGGGCCAGCCGGGCGGTCTCCGACGGGGTCTTGCCGACCTTGACGCCGGCGGCCTCCAGGGCCTCCTTCTTCGCCTGGGCGGTGCCGGAGGAGCCGGAGACGATGGCGCCGGCGTGGCCCATGGTCTTGCCCTCGGGCGCGGTGAAGCCCGCGACGTAGCCGACGACCGGCTTGGAGACGTTGGCCTTGATGTAGTCGGCCGCACGCTCCTCGGCGTCGCCGCCGATCTCACCGATCATCACGATCAGGTCGGTGTCGGGGTCCGCCTCGAACGCCTTGAGGGCGTCGATGTGCGTGGTGCCGATGACCGGGTCGCCACCGATGCCGACGGCCGAGGAGAAGCCGATGTCACGGAGCTCGTACATCATCTGGTAGGTCAGCGTGCCCGACTTGGACACCAGACCGATGCGGCCGGGCTTGGTGATGTCGCCCGGGATGATGCCGGCGTTGGACTGGCCGGGGGTGATCAGGCCGGGGCAGTTCGGACCGATGATCCGGGTCTTGTTGCCCTTGCTGCTCGCGTACGCCCAGAAGGCGGCGGAGTCGTGCACCGCGATGCCCTCGGTGATGACGACGGCCAGGCCGATCTCGGCGTCGATCGCCTCGACGACGGCGCTCTTGGCGAACTTCGGCGGAACGAAGATCACCGAGACGTCGGCGCCGGTCTTCTCGATCGCCTCGGCGACGGAGCCGAAGACGGGCACCTCGGTGCCGTCGAAGTCGACGCTCTCGCCGGCCTTGCGGGGGTTCACGCCGCCGACGATGTTGGTGCCGTCACCCAGCATGAGCTTGGTGTGCTTCATACCGGTGGCACCGGTCATCCCCTGGACGATGACCTTGCTGTCCTTGGTGAGGAAGATAGCCATGGTTGTGGTGTCCCTCGTCCCTTACTTCGCAGCCGCGAGCTCGGCGGCCTTGTCGGCCGCGCCATCCATGGTGTCCACGCGCTGGACCAGCGGGTGGTTGGCGTCGGACAGGATCTTGCGACCCAGCTCCGCGTTGTTGCCGTCGAGGCGCACGACCAGGGGCTTGTTGACGTCCTCGCCCTTGGACTTGAGCAGCGCCAGGGCCTGGACGATGCCGTTGGCGACCTCGTCACAGGCGGTGATGCCACCGAAGACGTTGACGAACACGGACTTGACGTCCGGGTCGCCGAGGATGATCTCCAGGCCGTTCGCCATGACCTCGGCGGAGGCGCCACCACCGATGTCGAGGAAGTTGGCGGGCTTGACGTTGCCGTGGTTCTCACCGGCGTACGCGACGACGTCCAGGGTCGACATGACCAGACCGGCACCGTTACCGATGATGCCGACCTCGCCCTCGAGCTTGACGTAGTTCAGGCCCTTGGCCTTGGCGGCAGCCTCGAGCGGGTTGGCTGCGGCCTTGTCCTCCAGGGCCTCGTGCTCCGGCTGGCGGAAGTCGGCGTTCTCGTCGAGAGACACCTTGCCGTCCAGCGCGATGATGCGGCCGTCGGCGACCTTCGCGAGCGGGTTGACCTCGACGAGGAGCGCGTCCTCGGCGACGAAGGTCTCCCACAGCGTCACCAGGACCTCGGCGACCTGCTCGGCGACCTCGGCCGGGAACTTCGCCTGGGCGACGATCTCGCGGGCCTTCTCGATCGTGACGCCCTCGACGGCGTTGACCGGGACCTTCGCGAGGGCCTCGGGGGTCTTCTCCGCGACCTCCTCGATGTCCATGCCGCCCTGGACGGACGCCATGGCGAGGAAGGTGCGGTTGGTGCGGTCGAGGAGGTACGAGACGTAGTACTCCTCGGCAATCTCCGGCGCGGTCTCGGCGATCATCACCTTGTGGACCGTGTGGCCCTTGATGTCCATGCCGAGGATGTCCGTCGCGCGGGCGACGGCCTCGTCCGGGGTGGCGGCAAGCTTGACGCCGCCGGCCTTGCCACGGCCGCCGACCTTCACCTGCGCCTTGACGACCGACTTGCCGCCCAGCCGCTCAGTGGCCTCGCGCGCCGCCTCAGGCGTCTCGATGACTTCACCGGCCAGCACCGGTACACCGTGCTTGGCGAAGAGGTCCCTCGCCTGGTACTCGAACAGGTCCACGCGCGTCCGTCCCTTGTCTTTTCAGAATCGCCGTAGTGATCGCGGGTCGTTCTCTGCGATGGGCGTGCCGCGAAGGGCAACGTGACGGCGCTGTCACAGGGGAGGCGTACACGGTGTCCGGATACGCGGCATGTCCGTCCCGCAGGTTATCGCCGCAGCACCGAGGTCCCTAAATCGCAGATCACACTCCGGCGGTGATTACAGTCACAGATCTTTCGGCCGACTTCTGCCCGCATCGGCCCCCGGCTGGTTTTCGACGACGCTCGGAGAGCCGGGCGGCGCCGGTGTCACGCGCCGTGCACTCCCCCGCCGCACGCCGTTCGGCCGCTCCTCCCGGTACGTCCCCGCGCGCCCCTTCTCGCGTGATTCCGGTTCGGGAGGTGAGGGAATCCGTTTGAGAAGAACGTGCGACGCATTCTCACAAAACCTCCCAACCGGGTGTCCGGAAAGGCCCCTTGACCCTCCAACTGTCAGCGTCGGAGACTGCGTTGAGCACTTACGCATCAGGAGTCACAAGCTTCGGGCTTGGGCCCGTGCAGGTCGGTCGGCTGACCGTTCCGCACCGGGTGAAGACGGGGGAACTTGATGGGTGGTGGGGGGATGCGCGACCGCGGGCAACAGGGCGGTCGTGGGCTCTTCCGCACCCTCTCCTCCCCTTCTTTCCGGGTCTTTTCCGGATTTCTTGGTGTCCACGCACTCGGTGCCTGAAGGGATTGGAGGGGGAATGCCGACACACACGACCTATCCCGGCGTCTATGTCGAAGAGCTTCCCAGCAGCATCCGAAGCATCACCACCGTCACCACGTCCGTGACCGCCTTCGTCGGACACACCCGGCGCGGGCCGCTCAACCAGCCGGTACGGATCACCAGCTTCGCCGACTTCGAGCGTCGCTTCGGCGGGCTGACGTCGCAGAGCCCGGTCGCCTACGCCGTCCACCAGTTCTTCGGCAACGGTGGCACCGTCGCGGTGATCGTCCGGGTCGCGAAGGCCGGCAGCGGCAAGGAAGCACACGTCACCCTGGAGTCCACCGAGGGCCACAGCGAGTGCCCCGTGCTGGAGGTGCACGCCAAGGAGCCCGGCGTCTGGGGCTCGGGCCTGCGGGTGGCCGTCGACCACGACACCCCGTGCCCGGACGAGACGTTCAACCTCCAGGTCCTGGACGCCCGCGGCACCGCCCGCGAGTCCTTCACCGGCCTGTCGATGGACCCGGAACACGGCCGGTACGCCGAGACGATCGTCAACTCCGGGTCGTCGCTGATCCGCGTCGGCGTCGTCGGCGAGGGCCGCCCGGACCCGTCCGGCACGGTCTCCAAGGCCTTCCACCACGACCTGCCCGAGCTGACCGTCGACCTGACGGTGAAGATCGGCGAGGTCGAGCGCGAGTTCACGCTCTACGACCCGGACTGCGACGGCGAGGCGCCGTGCAACGTCACCGAGCTCGCGCTGCTGCTGGAGCACAAGCTGCGCGCCCTGCCGGACGCCCCGGGCAAGCACGCCTTCGCGGGCGCCCAGGTCACCGCCTTCGGACGCCGCCTCCAGGTAGTCGCCGGCTCCACCGACCCCGACGACGTCGTGCGCTTCGTCGGCGAGTGCGCCAACGACCTGGGCCTGGAAGCCTCCGTCAACCCGCCGGTCTTCCCGCTCTGCGGCGGCGAGGACGGCGAGGCACCGGGCCCGCGCGACATCATCGGCAGCGAGGCCCGCAAGAGCGGCCTGCAGGCGCTGCGCGATGTGCACGACGTCAATCTGCTGGCGCTGCCCGAGCTGGCGTCGTACGAGTCCACCGAGGACATCGTCACGGTCCTCTCGGCGGCCGAGCGGCTGTGCCGGGAGCGGCGGATCTTCCTGCTCGTCGACGCGCCCGCCGCCTGGGGCAGCGTGGACGCCGCCCGTGCCGGCATCGCCGCCTTCGAGCCGGTCCGCAGCAACCACTCCGGCCTGTACTTCCCGCATCTGCAGCTCACCGACCCGCTCACCGGGCGACTGCGGTCCTTCCCGCCCTCCGGCGCCGTCGCGGGAGTCATCGCCCGTACGGACAGCGAGCGCGGTGTGTGGAAGGCGCCGGCCGGCACCGAGGCGCGGCTGGCGGGTGTGCACTCGCTCGCGGTCAAGCTCACCGACCGGGAGAACGGCCTGCTCAACCCGCTGGGCATCAACTGCCTTCGCACCTTCCCGATGGTGGGCCCGCTGGTCTGGGGCGCCCGCACCCTGGAGGGCTCCGACGCGCTGGACAGCGAGTGGAAGTACGTCCCGGTCCGCCGCCTCGCGCTGCATGTCGAGGAGAGCCTGCTGCGCGGTCTGCAGTGGGTCGTCTTCGAGCCGAACAACGAGCAGCTGTGGCAGCAGATCCGGCTGAACGCCTCGGCGTATCTGCACGCGCTGTTCGAGAAGGGCGCGTTCAAGGGCGGCACCCCGCGCCAGGCGTACTTCGTCAAGTGCGACAAGGACACCACGACCGACGAGGACATCGAGCGCGGCATCGTCAACGTCGTGGTCGGCATCGCGCCGGTCAAGCCCGCCGAGTTCGTCATCGTCAAGATCCAGCAGATGGCCGGCCAGTTCGACATCTAGGAACCCGAAGGAATGGAACCGAAGGAATCCGATGGCTGAGTTTCAGATCAACGCCCATCGCTTCGACCCGTACAAGAACTTCAAGTTCCTGGTCCTGTGGGACGGTCGTACGGTCGCGGGCATCAGCAAGATCAGTCCGCTGAAGCGCACCACCGAGGTCGTCAAGCACCGGCACGGTGGCGACCCCAGCTCACCGCGCAAGTCCCCGGGACGCTCGGAGTTCGAGGGCATCACCCTGGAGCGCGGTGTCACGCACGACCCGGAGTTCGACCGGTGGGCCAACAAGGTCTGGCAGGTCGGCGCCGGGCTCGGCTCCGAGGTGTCGCTGGCCGACTTCCGCAAGGACATCGTCGTCCAGGTCCTCAACGAGGCCGGGCAGGTCGCCGTCTCGCACAAGATCTACCGGGCCTGGCCGAGCGAGTACCAGGTGCTGGGCGAGTTGGACGCCAACGCCAACGCCGTCGCCATCCAGAGCCTGAAGCTGGAGTGCGAGGGCTGGGAGCGGGACTACGAGGTGCCGGAGCCGCAGGAGCCGTCGTTCACGCATCCCGCGTGAGTCCGCTCGTACGGCGGAGCACACCGCGTACGCAGCGTTGGCGCCTGCGCGGGCACGACGGCACCGGATGAGGTGAGGAATGGCGGTCACCGGGCCCGCGGATCTGCTGGCCACCTGGGAGGCCGGGCTGGCCCAGCAGGGCAGCGGCCGGGCTCTGCTGCTGCACCGGGCTGCCCGTCCCGAGGCCGGCACCGACGAACTGCTGTCGGTGCCCCTCGGGGAGCGGGCCGCCGACCTGTACGCGCTGCGCCGGGCACTGTTCGGCGAGCGCATGCAGGTCACGATCGGCTGTGCCGACCCGGACTGCGGCGAGGCGATGGAGTTCGAGCTCGACGCGGCCGGGCTCGGTGCCCGGCCACAGCTGCCCGAGGGCGGTCTGCGGGTGTCCGAGGGCGAGTGGTCGCTGGAGTTCCGGCTGCCGAGCCCCGCCGACCTCGACGCGGTCGCGTCCCGGGCCGTCGACGCGGAGGACGCCCGGCGGCTGCTGGGCGCCCGCTGTGCCGTGTCGGCGGTACGGGGCGGCCGGGCGGTGGCGCAGGGTGAGCTGTCCCGGCTGCCGGATGCGGTGCTGAAGCGGTTCGCGGAAGCTGCCGAGCAGGCCGACCCGGCGGCGGAGATCACGCTCAACGTCGCCTGTCCGGAGTGCGGCGCCGCCACCCCGGCCGAGCTGGACATCGCCGCGTACCTGTGGACCGAACTGGACGCCTGGGCAAGGGACGTGATGCTCGACGTCCATCTGCTCGCCTCGGCCTACGGCTGGAGCGAGCCCCAGATCCTGGCGCTGAGCCCGCTGCGGCGCCGCTACTACCTGGAGCTGTGCGCGGATGTCTGACGACTACTTCGGCCGGCTGCTGGCGCGGCACGTACCGCCGTCGCCCGCCGACCCGTTCGCGGAGGCGCCCGGCGACCGCCCGGACGGGTCCCGGCGCGTCCTCGTGCAGCCGCGCCTCCCGGGTCCGTTCGAGCGGGTCGAGGCGCTGCGGGGCGCGCCCGCGGAGCCGGACGAACCGGCGCCGCTGTTCCCGCAGGCCCCCCGGGCAACCCCCTTCGAGGGTGAACGGGTCCGGTACGAGCGGGAGATCAGGACCACTGACAGGGAGACCGTGCTGCGCACCAGGAGCGCGCGCGAGGACGGGCCGGACCGTACCGGGCAGCCCCTGCGGCCCTCGGCCGAGCTGCTGCGGCCCACCGCCCCGCTGCCTCCCGCGCCGCGCCCGTCGGCGCCCGACGCGGTCCGTCCGCAGCGGCGGGACGTGGCGCGCGCGTCCGAAGCGGACGGGTCCGCCCGGACGACGGCAGCGCCCCGCCTGCCGGGCAGGGCTGCCGCTCCTCTCGCGGCCGCGCCGACGCTGCGGCCGCGGACCGACGAGGTGCCGGCGGCGCGGAGTGCGGCGCGGGCGGCGGCCGGGCGGCGGGGACCGCGGGCCGCCGAGCGGGTGGTGCACGTACAGATCGGCCGGCTGGAGGTCAGCGCGGCCGGACCGGAGCGGCCGGCCGCGGACGGCCGGACCGGGCGCGCCGAGCGCCGCGGGCCTTCGATGAGCCTCGCGGACTATCTGGCGCGCGGGGAGAGGACGACGTGACGGGGAGCGACATGACGGGGAACGGCCCGGCGAGGGGCGGCCCGATGAGGGGCGAACCGACGGTGGGCGACTGGACGGTGAGGGTGACGGGCGGTTTGACGACGGTGCGTTCGACGACGACTTCGCAGGTTTCACAGGGACGGATCTCATGAGCAACGCACTCGCCGTCGCGACGGTCACGCAGGCCCTTGCGCTGCTGATCGAGCACAATCTGCACCCAGAGATCGACATGGCCGTCTCGGTGGAGACCCGTAAGCCGCCGGCCGACCCGCCGACGGACCCGACGATCACGGTCTTCCTCTACCAGGTCACGCACAACCCCTCGATGCGCAACAACGACCTGGCCACCCGCGCCTCGGACGGCACACTGCTCAAGCGGCCCGCCGCGGCGCTGGATCTGCACTTCGTGATCAGCGCGTACGGCGAGGAGACCGAGCTGGTCGGGCAGCGGCTGATCGGCAGCGTGGTGCGCACCCTGCACGAAATACCGGTGCTGCCCAAGGAGTTGATCGAGGAGGCGGCGCAGCGGCCGCATCTGGACGGCAGCGACCTCGCCGAGTCCTTGCAGCGGGTGCGTTTCACGCCCACCCAGATGGACGTCGACGAGACCTCCAAGCTCTGGGGCATGCTGCACAACACCCCGTACTCGCTCTCGGTCGTCTATCAGGCATCGCTGGTGCTGCTGGACGGCCACCAGAAGCCGGCGCCCGCCAAGCCGGTCCGCAAGCCGGAGGTCAAGGTGCTGCCGTTCGGGGCGCCGGGGGCGCCGGAGCGGCCGGCTTCCGGGCAGGGCGCGGAGGGTGCTCCGGCGGAGGCCGGCGCGAGCGCTTCTCCGGAGGCGCGGAAGGGTGCGTCAAAGCCCGCGACCTCCGGGAGCGCGACGAGCGGCACGAAGGAGGCGGGAGCCACCTCCCCGGACGCCACCTCCCCGGACGCCAAGTCGCCCGACGCGAAGCCGTCCGGCACGAAGTCCTCCGACGCCAAGCCCGCCCACCCCGACTCCGCCGACGCGAAGCCCGTCACCCACGACGGTTCGACCACCAACGTGCGGTCCACGGTGGCGAAGGCCGCGTCGTCCGGTGGTTCCCGTGGTGGCGGCGCACGTGCCGCGAAGAAGGCGGAGGGCGGCGCGGCAGGCGGCCGTGGCGGCGCATCGGGGGCTTCGCCCGCCCGTTCGCGCACGTCCAAGGCCGCCGGCGGGTCCAAGCGGGAGGGCGGCGTTCGCCCCCGTACGAGCGGTACGCACCACACGGACGAGGCGAGCGGTGCGGACACCGGCCGTACGGACGGGGCGGACCCCACCGGCGGAGCGGGACGCACGGACGACGGCAAGGAGAGCTGAGGCGCGATGCGCGGCACGGGGGCGGAGAAGGACATGGGCGGCGGCAACGGGCCGGGTGCGGCGAACGGCGGCGCGGCGAACGGCGGCGCGGCGAACGGCGGCGAGACCGACGGCAGGGATGCGGACGGCGCCGCGCTGGCCGCTGCGCTGCGTTCCGTCCTGGTGCGGCTGGACGCCCACGCCGCGCGTGCCCGCACCAACGTGCCGGGCAGCCCGTCCGAAGACCCCGAACCCGCGCCCTCCGCACCGTCTCCCGAGCCCTCCGACGACCCGCTCCCCACCCTCGACGCGCTGACCGCCTGCTTCGGTCTGAGCCCCTTCGAGCGGGAGATCGTGCTGCTCGCCGCCGCGGCCGAGCTGGATCCGACCACCGGCGCCCGCTGCGCCGCGGCGAGCGGCGACCCGAGCCGCACCCACCCCACCTTCTCGCTCGCCCTGGCCGCCCTGGACGCACCGCACTGGAGCGCGCTGACGCCCGTCGCACCGCTGCGCCGCTGGCGTCTGATCGAGCTGGACGACGAGACCCGGCTGACCACCAGCCGGCTCCGCCTCGACGAGCGGATCCTGCACTTCCTGGTCGGCTCCCCGTATCTGGACGCCAAGTTGCACGGACTGCTGCGCCGCACCGCCGCCCCCGGGAGCCTGCCGCCCTCGCACGACCGGGCCGCGGCACGGGTCGCGGCGGGCTGGGCGGGCACCGGGCCGGACGCGCCGCTGCGCGTGGAGCTGGTCGGCGGCGATCTGCGCACGCGCGCGGACATCGCCGCCACCGCGGCCCGCCGTTCGGGCCTTGGCCTGTACTCCATGGCCGCCGACGACGTACCGACCGACGCCGGCGAACGCGACCGCCTCGCCCGCCTCTGGCAGCGCGAGGCGATCCTGCTGCCCGCCGCGCTCCTGATCGAGGTCGGCGAGATGGACCGGGACCAGCACGCCGCGGCCGACGCGTTCATCGCGGGCGCGGCCGTACCCCTCGTGGTCTCCAGCCCGGACCCACGGCAGACCGGACAGCCGCGCGGCGAGCGGGTGACCGTGCCGAAGCTGGACACCGAGGAGCAGCTGGGCATGTGGTCCGACGCCTTCGCCGGCGTACCCGCGGTGACGGATCGCCACCTGCAATCCCTGGTGGCGCAGTTCCAGCTGCCGCCCCACGTCGTACGGGCGGCCGCCGCGACGGTCCGCCGCGATCTGCCCGGTACGGATGCCGCGGACGCCGGGGAGCTGGCCTGGCAGGCCGGTCTCACCGAGGCGCGGATGGGCCTGGACGAGCTGGGGCGGCGCATCGAGCCGCGGGCCGGCTGGAAGGATCTCGTCCTGGCCGAGCGGCAGTTGAAGATCCTCCAGGAGGTCGTGGCGCACGTACGGCAGCGCAGCACCGTCTACCAGGACTGGGGTTTCGCCAAGGCGCTGCGCAGCGGCCTTGGCGTCACCGCCCTCTTCGCGGGCGGCTCGGGCACCGGCAAGACACTGGCCGCCGAAGTCATGGCCAAGGAACTCGGCCTCGACCTCTTCATCATCGATCTCTCCCAGGTCGTCAGCAAATACATCGGCGAGACGGAGAAGAACCTGAGTCGCGTCTTCGACGCGGCGGAACGCGGCGGCGCCCTGCTGCTCTTCGACGAGGCGGACGCCCTCTTCGGCAAGCGCAGCGAGGTCAAGGACAGCCACGACCGTTACGCGAACCTGGAGGTCAGTTACCTCCTGATGCGTATGGAGGCGTACCGGGGCCTGGCGATCCTCACCACCAACATGAAGAAGGCGCTCGACTCCGCCTTCATGCGCCGCATCCGCTTCGTCGTCGACTTCCCCTTCCCCGGCGAGAAGGAACGCGCGGAAATCTGGAGCCGGGTACTCCCGAGCCAGGCCCCCACGAAGGGCATCGACCCGGCCCTGCTCGCCCAACTCACCGTCGCCGGCGGCTCGATCCGCAACATCGCCCTCTCCGGCGCCTTCCTCGCCGCCGAGGAGGGCGACCGCCTCCAGATGCGCCACATGCTGGCGGCCGCACGCACCGAATACCTGAAGCTGGAACGCTCCTTGACGCCGTCGGAGGTCCACGGATGGGTCTGAACGAGCACCGCGGGAACGCCCGCCCCGACGGGCCGGACGGCGGCATCATGCCCCGCCCGGCAGCAGCCGCCGAGCCCCCGCGCACCTTCCGCATCGACATCGGCGAACTGGTCCTGGACGGCTTCGACGCAGGCGTCGATCCGGCCCGCGTATCGGCCTCCTTCGAACGCGAACTGGCCCGCCTCGTCCACGAACGCGGTGTGCCCCTGGCGGCCGACGGTTCCCCGGTGTCCCTCGACGGGCTCGCGGGCCTGCCGCCCCTGCCGCGTACGACCTCACCCGCGCGCCTGGGCGAGGCCCTGGCCCGCTCGGTCCACGCCGGCCTCATGGGACGAGGTGAGCCCCGATGAGCACGTCCCACTCCTCCACCCAGGACAACAGCCAGTCCACCGCCGCCGAAAAGCGCCGCAAGCGCAGGGAACGAAACGCCAAGTCCCGCACCCCTGAACCCAAGGACATCGTCAGCGGCGCCGGACAGCCCCTCGACCTGAGCGTCCGCCGCGACCTCGAAGAACAGCTCGGCCACGACTTCAGCCAGGTCCGCCTGCACACCGACCGCGACTCCGGACAACTCGCGGACATGATGGGCGCCGACGCCTTCGCCGTCGGCCAGGACATCTTCTTCCGCGAGGGGACCTACCGGCCGGGAACGGCCGACGGCCAGCGGCTGCTGGCGCACGAGCTGCTGCACACGGTCCAGAATCCGCACGGGCTGGGCGCCTTGCGGGCCGGCCGCGACCTGGGGTCCGTATCCCTCCCCCAGGAATCCATCGAGCGGGAGGCGGAGTCGGCGGCGCAGGAGTCCGTGCTGGGAGCGCTGCGGGATTCGGTACGTGCGGAGGAACCGGCGGCGGAGGAAATCGAGGAGGGCCAGGCGACTCCTGGCTGGCTGCGGTACGCGACGGTCAACGCGGACCGGATGCGGCTGGAACAGATCGACCCGGCCACCTTGGTCGACCGCCTGACAAACGGCATCGTCCGGTCGCTGCGAGGGGACCCGGAGGACCTGTCGGGCCGCGTCCGTATGGAACTGGCCCGTATGGCGCCCGAGCTGCAGGACTCGGTGCTGGACCGGCTGGAGGTCCGGCTGCTCTCACCGGAGTACGAGCGGCTGCTGGGCCTGAGCGAGCAGGCGGAGGCCGCACCGCTCGGGCTGCAGCCGTTGAACGTTCCCGAGCCGGTACCGGACGCCATCGACCTGGTCGAGGACGAGCGACGGACGAAGGCCGCCCGTACGGAGGGCGAGAAGAAGTCCGCGGCCGCGCGGGACGAGGACACCAAGGAAGAGAAGAAGGAAGCCAAGGGTCGGGACGGCGAACGCGAGCAGGAGCGGACCCGCGCGCAGCAGGACACCTCGGTGGAGGAGAAGGAAGCCGGCGAGCGCAAGGCGCAGGAGGACGAGCGCGCCGAGGAGCTCGCGGATTCCAAGAAGGAACAACAGCAGGAAGAAGAGAAGCAGGGCGAGGAGCGCGAGAAGGCCGAGCAGGCCGACGCGGAGAAGGGCCAGGAGGGCCAGGAAGGTTCCGAGCGCACCAAGGAAGAGCGCAAGGAGCAGCGGGAGCGCGAGGAACAGGACCCGGAACAGGCCAACCGGCCCGGTGCCGACAAGCGCAAGCGCAAGGACGACGAGAAGAAGCCTGCTGACGGCGCCAAGCAGGAAGAGCTCGACAAGAAGAAGAAAGAACAGGACGGGGCCGTGCGCCCCGAGAAGGTCGACGAGCGGGCCGACCAGCGTGACAGCGCGCTCTCGGAGCACGGGCTGCACGAGAAGGACGAGGACGAGGGCGAGCCGCGCGAGGAGGAGCAGCCGCTCGGGCTGGAGGCAGGCGCGGAGAAGGAGGTCGACGGCGGCCAGGAGGAGAAGCGCGGCGGCGGCTCGGGCATGGGCGAGGCGGAGCTGAAGCCCGAGGACTTCGTACCCGACGCTGACCCGGACCTGTCCTCCGTACCGACCGCCGACACGCTGCAGCCCGGCGCGCCCACCCCTGGCATGCCGAGCTTCCCCGCTCCTCCGCCCACCAAGGCAGAGAAGATCCAGAAGGAACGGGAGAACGAGGCCGACGAGGAGGAGGACGAGGACGCGCCGGAGGCCGAGACCAAGGCCCCGGGCGAGGAGCGCGGGCCGGTAGAAGGCGAGGCACCGCAGCCCGAGCACGGTCCGGCGTCCGAGGCTCCCGACCGGAGCGAGAAGGACCTGCAGCCGGAGAAGCCGGTGGAGCAGGAGGTCGGCCCCGATCCGGACGCAGAGGAGCACCGGGACCCGGAGCAGGAGGCCGAGGGGAAGAAGGACCCCGAACAGCAGCAGGACCAGGACGAGGACGGGGCAAAGGCGGTCCGGCAGGACGCGGCCGACAAGGACGCGGAGCGGGACGAGGACTCGGGCGACGGCGAAGGGGCGCCGGACGCCAAGGAGGCCCAGGACGAACAGCAGGACAAGAAGGACCAGGACGAGCGGGAAGAGAAGCAGGAGGCCAAGGGGCAGCCAGAGGGCGCGGCGGCGGACAAGCCGTCCGGCGCTCCGGGCTCCGGCGCGGCCGGACCCGGGTCAGGCCCGGCGGCCGCGTCCTTGGCGCCGCCTGCCGGTGCGCATACCGAACGTACGTCCGCGGAGGACCGGCACCCCTCCCCCGCTGCCCGGCGCGCGGTGGGGCCGGTACGGAGCGAGAACGAGGCGCCGGCGCCGAAGAGCTCCGTGCCGAAGGAGGCCGGGCCGGGAGCGGCGCCCAGCGGCACGGTCGGCGCGAACGAGCCGGCCGCCCAGCCGAAGGCCGCGGCCGGACCGGGTGGGGCGCCGTCCGTCGCGCAGGCCGCCGTCAGCCCGGTGGGCGAACAGGCGGAGAACCCGGGGAAGATGGGCGCCCCCGCGCCCGAGGGTGCCAAGGCGCAGCCCGACGCGTCGCTGGAGAAGGACGGCGGTGGCTGTGCGCCGCCCGCTCCCGCGCCTGAGCAGGAGGAGAAGGGCGGCTCCTGCGGCGGGGGTGGGGGTGAACAGGCTCCCGAGGAGAAGAAGGAAGAACCGCCGGACGTCTCGGGTCAGGACCCGAAGGCCGCACTCAGTACCGTCAGCAAGCTCTCGCCCGACCAGGCGCAGGCCGCCATGCCCGGTGTGGACGCGGCAGCCGACAAGAAGGTCAACCAGGAGCAGAAGCGCCTGCAGGCCAACCCGCCCAAGCGCGAGCGGCCTTCGGGTGCGCCGCAGACCCAGTCCTCGCCTCCGGAGGCCGAGGCACCGGAGACGGCGGTCAGCGGGAAGCTGGAGAAGGTCGGGCCGGAGGACCAGGGCGAGAAGCAGCGGGCCAAGGGCAGCGAGAAGGCGAAGGGCGCCAAGCCCACCGACAACGTTAAGCAGCCGTATCTGCCCCCGACGAAGGACGGCAAGCTCACGGCCGACGACGCGAAGAGCGTCGAGGCCGCGGCGGACAAGGTGCCGACGACCGACCCCGAACTCCGTAACAAGACGGTCGGCCCTGCCCCCAAGATCAAGCTGGAGGGCGCGAGCGACCCGAAGCGCACGGACAAGCAGGCGGAGAAGCTCAAGGACAAGCAGGGCAAGATCCAGAACACCGGCCGGGCGGACGCGTCCAAGCCGATGGGCGAGGACAAGATCTTCCCCAACGCTCCCAAGGAGCAGTTGACCGGCAAGGCGTCCGGGCGCGCGGGCGGCGGCGGTGGCCGCCAGTCGGCAGGCGGTGGTGCCAAGCAGCACGTCGGCGTCGTCGCCAAACAGGAGCGTGGCGGCGAGCTCAAGAGCGGGGCGGCTCAGTCGCAGACCGACATGTCCGCCAAGGAGAAGGAACACCAGCAGGGCGAGCAGAAGTCGAAGCAGGAAAAGCAGCAGGAGATCGACAACGAGGTCGCGCGCAACTCCGAGCAGCAGACGGCGGAGCGCGGCCGGGCGGCCGAGAAGGCCGGCAAGGAGCGCCAGAGCTGGCGTGACGAGCAGGACAAGAAGATCGAGAAGTCCGACAAGGACACGGAGAAGGAGCACAAGGACGGCAACAAGAAGATAACCAAGGAGCGGGACGGCAAGGACAAGGAAGTCGAGGGCCGCAAGAACGACGACAACAAGGACATCGACACCAAGGCGGAGCAGGCAGAGAAGGACGCCGAGAAGAAGAAGGAAGAGAAGAAGGGCGAGTCCGACAGCCTCTTCGGCAAGATCCTCGACGCGGTCGGTGACTTCTTCAAGGGCCTGCTGGACGCCGTAACGGCGATCTTCGACGCGGCGCGCAACGCCATCAACAGCGTCATCGACAAGTTCAAGGAGTTCGCCAACAAGGCGATCGACGCGGTACGCGACTTCGCCATCAAGGCCATCAACGTCCTGGCTGACGCGCTCATCGCCATCGGCGATGTCCTGCTCGCCGCCTTCCCGGAACTCCGCGACAAGTTCCGCAAGGCCATCGAGGGCCTCCGCGACGCCGCGATCAACACCGTCAACAAGCTGGCCGACGGCCTCAAGAAGGCCGTCAACACCCTCCTCGACGCCCTCGCCGCCGGCCTCAACAAGCTCCTCGACGTCCTCGAAGCGGGCGTCAAGGCTGTCATCAAGGCCTACCAGGCCGTCATCACCGCCGCGATCAAGTTCGCCGAGGCCGCCATCGAGGCCCTCGGCAAGTTCGCGGCCCTGGTCGCCGACATCGCCCCGGACCCGGGCGGCTGGCTGAAGAAGGCCGGCAGCGCCGCCAAGACCGGCATCCAGGAACATCTCTGGGGCGCCATCAAGTCGGCCGTCAAGCAGTGGTTCGACACGAAGGTCGAGGGGATCCTCGGCCTGGGCAAGGCGGTCATCAACGTCCTGGTCAAGGGCTGCATGTCCTTGAAGCAGATCGGCAAGATGGCCTGGGACGCGATCGTCGCCTCCCTGCCCATGATGATCGCCTCCCTGGTCATCGAGAAGGTCGTCTCGATGATCATCCCGGCGGCGGGCGCGATCCTCACGATCGTCCAGGGCTTGATGGCGGCTTGGGACAGCATCAGCTCCATCCTCACCGCCTTCTCCAAGTTCTTCGCCTACCTCAAGGCGGTAAAGGCCGGCCCCGCCGCCTGCCTCTTCGCCGAAGCGGTCGCCGCCGGCGTCGTGGCCCTCCTGGACTTCATCACCAACTTCCTCCTCCAGCGCCTGGGTCGGGCCACCAAGGGCGTGGGCAAACGCCTCAAGGCCATGGCCCAGAAGATCACTGCGGGCTTGAAGAAGACCGGCAAGGGCGCCCGCAAGGCAGCTGGCAAGGCCGTCAACGCCGCAAAGGGCGCCGCCCGCAAGGCCGCCCAGGCCCTACGCAAGCCGGCCCGCCCCACCAAGCCGAAGGGCCCCCGAGTCCCGGACCGCCCCGGCGCCTCCACAGACCGCAAACCCGGCGGCGGCGCCCCCAAACACCAGCCAAAGACCCACCCCACCGGCCGCCCGACCAGCAAGACCCCGGACCCGGCGAAGAAGAAGCACGACGACGAGGCGGACACAAAGAAGGCGAGGGACGAGGCGACGTCCCCCAACAAGCCTCACGACAAGGAAACCCCGAACAAGCCGCAGGACAAGACCCCGGACAAGGACGGCCCAAACCAGAAGCCGGACAGGGACGGCGCGGACAGCAAGAAGGACAGGACTCCCGAAAAGGACGGCGCGGACAAGAAATCCGACAAGGACAACTCGGACTCCAAGAAGGACAAGAAGCCCGACAAGCCGTCCAAGAAGAAGGAGACCGACGCCCCCAAGCGCGCCAAGCCGCGCAAGCCCAAGTCCCCCTTGGGTCAAGCCCTGAAGAAGATCAAGGGCAAGGTCAAGTCCGCCCTCAAGAAGGTCCGCAACGCCGGGAAGGCCCTCGGCAAGAAGCTGCGCAAGTCCAAGGTCGGCAAGGCCCTCAAGAACACGGCTAAGAAGACACGCGACTTCTTCAAGAAGAAGCGCGACCATTTGCGTGACAATAAGAAGAGGAAGTACAACCAGAAGAAGCACCGAAACGAGGAGCAGAAAAAGAGAGAGGATTCGCCGGAGTCCAAGAAGAAGCGCGTCGACGACTCGATGTCCCGTGTAACGCGCCTCCTTACTCCACCGCTCAAGAAGGGGATTCCCCGCGCGGCATTTCGGGCGTCCCTCGCGGGAATGAAGGCTTGGTACCGCCTCACCAGCTTGGTGTCAAACGGTTCACCACACTTCAAGGTTCTCGGAAAGCTGAACCCGGAAGCAAAGGGGCCCGAGGGTGAGATTTCCCCGAAGAAGGTCGCTTACAGCCCGAAGGCACCGAAGGAAGACCCGAGCGCTGACCAGAGTAGGACCGACCCGGAGGAGGTGCACCGCAGGACGAGGGCCGCGCTGGAGCGGATGGATCGCGAAGGCGACCCGGACGTCGCGAAGAAGTCCCTCCTGGAACAGATAATGGAGCAGGCCAAGAATACCGCGGACGCGGACAGGGATGATGACCTGGCAGAGCTGCGTGAAGATGAACGCAAGCATCTGGATGACTTGCTCGATGCATACGACGCATCAGGACACAAGCGATCCGAGATAGACCCGAAGAAGGAAAAAGAAGAGAAGGAAGCAGAGAAGAAGAAGGAGGACGAGGACGACTTCCGCACCAAGGTCAACAATTCTAGGCATGTTCCCCCGCGCCTCTATAGTGGCGCTAAGCACTGGAAGGGAAATACCGAAGACAAGCGGAAGAAGGCCAGCGAAAATGGAGGGGCCGGACAGTTCACGGCATCCATCACCGAGGGAGAGGTGAAGCAAATCGAACGCGAGGCACTTCTGACAGGCAAACGTGTGAAAAAATCCGGAACGATATATGGCTGGAAGCGCTTTGGTCGACAGATAGGCTGGGCCAACGGGCAGCCTGCCTACGTACTGCGCGCAGAGATGACCGACCTGCAGAACAAGACGCCTTCCATCCACTCACACCCTCGTCTGGAGATGGACTGACATGACGCGACTTATGCCCCTAAGGATTCCCTCCGGATGGACTACTGCTTTTAACAAATTCATGGAACTCCCGGCCTTTGAGGGACTTTCCCGAGAGGATCGACAGGCATATCTCACCGAAGACCTGCTATCCCTGATGTCAACCGAGTTCGCCGGAGAGTATTGGCGCACCGAGCCAGACCCACTCATCCTAGATCTGGGCTGGTACACCCCCCTAGAAGGACCAGGCTTCTACCGACTAAATGTGATCCACGCTTCACGCGAAGAGCCAGTAATCAGTATGGAGAGTGGAGATCAGTACATCATCCGAGATGCCATCGATAACATCCTTGAACGACTCTCCGAAGGAACGCCGATCGAAGAGATTTCGCTTTCCGATTTTGATGGCTGATAACTATTCATGGACCCTTGTGGCGAAGTGCGGAGGAAACCGCTGTGACCACCTACGCCGACATCCCCAAACCCATCCGCTCCGGCCTCGTCATAGTCGACCCCGAGCGCGGCACCCCCCAGCGCATCATCGTGCTGCAGTTCAACCCGGACACTCTTGAGCGTTCAGTAGCGCCTCAAGCCGCCGGAGGAGAAGGCGGTGGTGGCGGAGGCGGGAGTGGTGGCGACCGTAACGAGGCGCTGCGGCTGAAGGGGCCGGCGCAGGAGTCGTGGAAGTTCACCGCCGAGATCGACGCCACAGACCAGCTCGACGTCGCCGCGCCCGACGGGATTCATCCCCAACTCGCCGTGCTCGAGATGCTTGTGCAGCCGACCACCGCGCAGTTGAGGGCTGCGTCCAAGCTCAGCAAGAAGGGGACTATTGAGATCAGCCCCATCGAGATGCCGTTGACGCTCTTCACCTGGGGCAGCAAGCGGGTCATGCCAGTCCGGCTGACCGAACTCTCCGTCAACGAGTCGGCCTTCGACGTCAATCTCAACCCGATCAGGGCCTCGCTCAGTATCGGGATGAAGGTGTTGACCGTGAGCGATCTGCCGGCCGGGCATCGCGGTGCCGAGTTGTATCTCGCGCATCTCGCGCAGAAGGAGCAGTTGGCTCGGCGGGCGCGGGGCGGGAGCCTGGCGCAGCTTGGGCTCGGGGGAGGGATCTGAGAGTGATCGAGCCGTATGAGAGTGCGTTGGACGATGTGCCGGGGGCGCATCCGTATCCGCGGAGCAGTCGGTATCACGATGTGGAGATCGGGGTGCATCGGGCCGCGGACGGCAGTGAGGTGAAGTACGCCAAGCGGAGGTTGCTGCCGCCACTGGAGCACGATGAGGACGAGACCGTGCCGCACATCGTCAGCGACGGGGAGCGGGCCGATCATCTCGGGCAGCGGTATTTCGGGGATTCGGGGCAGTGGTGGCGGATCGCGGACGCCTACCCGGTGCTCGGGCCGAGGGAGTTGACCGATGAGCCGGGCGAAGAGATAGCCGTGCCGTTGCCCGGTGGGTTCCCCGGTGGCATGGGCGGGCCGGGGGTGCGGAATGGCTGATGACCTGCCCGTGGGCGGCGGGCCCATTCACGTGTCGCTGTACATGGGGCCCAAGTTGGCGCGCCTGGTGCCGCAGGAGGTGACGGAGGCGCTGCTGTCCGCCCAGATCACCAGTACTGCGGGTGAGCGGAGCGGGTTCCAGCTGGCCTTTGACCTGACCAAGAAGGGGGCGATTATTCAGCGGCTGCTGCCCGAGGGGTTCTTCGACCCCAAGACGCGGGTCATCCTCACCGTCGCCGTGAAGGGGACGCCTGTGGTGCTGCTGGACGGGCTGATCGTGCGGCAGGAGGTGGGGGCCAGTAATCAGCCCGGGCAGACCACGCTGACGGTCACGGGTGAGGATCTGACGCTGCTCATGGACCTTGAGGAGCGGACCGACCGGTATCCGAATCTCGCGCCTTCGCAGCGTGTGGAGAGGGTTCTGTCGAAGTACGCGGATTACGGGATCGAGGCCCGGATCATTCGGGAGCAGGTGCCGCAGCCGCCGCGGGAGCAGTTGCGGGTCGACTACCAGACGGGGACCGATCTGCAGTACGTGAATGACCTGGCGCGGGCCAACGGTTACACGTTCTACCTCGACCCCGGGCCCGTGCCCGGGCGGTCCACCGCGTTCTGGGGGCCGGAGCAGCGGCTCGGGCAGCGACAGCATGCCTTGAACGTGAATATGGATGTGAATTCGACCGTTGATCAGCTGACTTTCGCTTATGACGGGACGGCAAGGGAAGAGCCGCAGGCTCGGGTGCAGGATCCCGTGACGCGGCAGGCGCCGCTCCTCGCGCAGCCCGATATCAGCCCGCTCAGGCCGCCGCTCGGCCGGCGTGCGTCGCCGGCGCTGAAGCGGAGGACGCTCTCGGGGACCGCGAAGAAGGATGAGGCGCTGGCGAAGGCGGAGGCTTTGGGGCGCGCCGCCACCAGTGCCGATGCGATCAGTGGGTCGGGGCAGTTGGACGTGAACCGGCACGGATATGTGCTGCGACCAAGGGAGTTGGTCGGGGTGCGGGGCGCGGGGGTCACGTACGACGGCGATTACTACGTGAAGAGCGTGACGCACAATCTCCGGCCGGGGTCCTACCAGCAGAACTTCACGCTGTCGCGGGAAGGACTGATCGCCCGCAGTGGCACCGTCCGGCCGTAACGGCCGTAACGGCCGCATCTCTCCTCCGCACCGCGCAGTACCCGACGTGCAGCACAGACGCGCAGCACACGACCAGGAGCAGCTCGTATGGCGCCAGCATCGAACAATCGCTTCCTCGGCAAGTTCCGGGGCCGGGTGGCGAGCAACAACGATCCGATGCGAATCGGCCGGATCACCGCCTATGTGCCCGACGTGCTCGGCGACGACGCGTCCACCTGGGCCATGCCCTGCTTCCCGTTCACGGGCGCGCAGGCGGGTCAGTACGTGATGCCGAGCGAGGGCGCGGGCGTGTGGATCGAGTTCGAGCAGGGAGATCCGAGTTTCCCGGTATGGACGGGGTGTTGGTACGGGTCCGAAGCCGAGTTGCCGGTGGACGCGCAGGCCGGGGCGCGGGCCGGGGCCGAGCCGGTGGTCATCGAGACGCAGGGGCATCACAAGATCGTGCTGTCCGATGTGCCGGAGGAGGGGATTCTCCTCCAGGCACCGGGCGGTGCGTATGTACGGATCAACGCGGCGGGCGTTCAGATCAACAACGGCCTGGGAGCGTCGATCCTGCTCCAGGGCGACCAGGTCGACATCAATGAGGGCCGGTTGACCGTGCCCAAGAAGCGATAGCGAAGACGGGGGAGCGAGAAACGTGTTGACCGGGAATCTCGTCCACGGCGGTGCCGTGATCAGCTGCCCGCACGGCGGCCGCGCGGTGTCCACCGCGGCCGCCGGCAGGAGCGTACGCGTCGACGGTGTGCCCTTGGCCACCGCCGCCGACCTCTTCACGGTCAGTGGCTGCCCACACTCCGTCGGCGGCCGGCCACAGCCGTGCACCAGCATCCGCTGGACGCCGGCCGCGGGCGAGGACGCCGTACGAATCGACGGGGTGCCGGTACTGCTCGACACCTCGGCGGCGATGTGTTTCAGCGCCGGGCTGGTGCCGCAGGGCCCGCCGGTCGTGGCGCCCGTCCATCAGGGGGTGTCCAGCCGATGAGGGCTGCGAAGAAAATACGTACCGAAGTGGCGTTCCCGTTCCGGGTCGACCGGCGGGGGCGTACCGCGCATGCCGATCACGACGACCATGTGCGGGATCTGATCGAGCAGTTGCTGTTCACCAGTCCTGGTGAGCGGGTCATGCGGCCGGACTTCGGCTGCGGGCTGCTGGATCTCGTCTTCACGCCGAACAGTCCGGAGCTGGCGTCGGCCGTGGAGTTGTCCGTTCAGGCGTCGTTGCAGCGCTGGCTGGGGGATCTCATCGAGGTCGAGTCGCTGGACGTGGTGAGCGAGGAGAACGTCGTACGGGTGTATCTGCGCTATGTGGTGCGCTCCACCGCGAGCCGGCGCGACGAAGTGTTCGAGGGGCGGGGCGAAATATGAGTGAGCAGCAGCTCATCAGCGGTGAGCTGGTGTGCCGGACCGATCAGCGGCGGGGGCGTATCAGGGCCGCGCGGCTGAACGGCATCGACGCGGTCGAGGTCGCCGACGACGGGGTGACGCTGACCGTCACGTTCCTGGGGAAGGCGCCGCACGGGCTGTGCCCGGAGAACGTACGGATCGACGGCGGGCGGCGGATCACCGGCCTGGAGGCGGTGGAGGTCAGCGTCGAGCGGGAGGAGGATCCCGAGCTGGACGACCGGCTGCATGTGGTCCTCGACCGGACCGGTGATACCTCCACCTACCGTCTCTCCCTGGTCGCCACCGATCCGTACGGGCGGCCGGGCACCGAGCCGTACGAGGGCTTCGACCAGCGGTATTTCGGTGCGGAGTTCCGTTTCCGGGCCGATTGTCCGAGCCCCTTCGACTGCGTCGACGAGACGGGCGCCGACTGCCCGGACACCTTCAGGCCCGCCCCGGTGATCGACTACACCGCGCGCGACTACGACACACTGCGGCAGCTGGCCTTGGACCGGCTGCGGCTGACGACGCCGGACTGGGTCGAGCGCAACCCCGCCGACCTGGGCATGACGCTGGTCGAGCTGCTGGCGTACACGGCCGACCAGATCAGTTACCAGCAGGACGCCGTGGCGACGGAGGCGTACCTCGACACCGCGCGGCGCCGGGTCTCGGTGCGCCGTCATGTTCGGCTCATCGACTATCCGATGCATGACGGGTGCAGCGCGCGGGCCTTCGTCGCGGTCGAGGCCACCGAGGAACTGGACCTGCTGCCGGGCGAGTTCCGCTTCGCCGCCGTCGACGTCCGTACGTACGGGCCGCACGACCGGCCCGAGGTCGGGACCGTCATCGACGACCGGGATCTGGCCGTGCTGGACGAGCGCGGGTCCGTCGAGGTCTTCGAGCCGGTGTCGGAGGCGCCCCTCTGCCTGCGCCCCGAGCACAACGTCATCCGGCTGTGGACCTGGGGCGACGAGGTGTGCGCGCTGCCGAAGGGCGCGACATCGGCGACGCTGCGCGACGAGTGGACCGACGAGGCGTGCGAGTCCCGTTCCTTGCGGCTCTCCCCCGGTGACCTGCTGTTGTTCGAGGAGGTGAAGGGGCCGCGTACGGGTACGCCCGGCGACCAGGACCCGAGCCACCGCCAGGCCGTCCGGCTGACCTCTGTCACCCCTGCCGTCGACCAGCTCGACAACCAGCCGGTGCTGGAGGTGACCTGGGCGCCGGAGGACGGGCTGACCTTCGCGCTGTGCCTGTCCACGCGGGGCGGCAGCGACTGCCGGCCGGTGGACGACGTGAGCGTCGCGCGCGGCAATGTGGCGCTCGTCGACCACGGGCGGTCGCTGACCTTCGGGGAGTGCCCGGAGGGCGTTCCGGAGACGGTGACCGTGCCGCCGGTACCGGCCGTGACCGGCTCCTGCGAGCCGCCCGCCTTCGGCTGCGGAGACGTCAAGGACGGCGGCAACGCCACCGCGCGGACCATCAACGCGCTGCTGGAGAAGACCACGTGCCATCAGTCGCTGACCGCTGACGACATCCGTGAGCTGTTCACGATCGTCGGCGAGGAGGAGACCGTACGGGCCGGGCTCGGCCTGGAACTGGCCGGGCAGCGGCGCGAGAAGGTGGTACCGGGGACTGCTTACGCGCAGGCCGAGGCGTTGCGCACGCTGCTCGCGCAGTCCGTTTACCCGGGCATCGGGCCGCGCTTCCGCCCCGTCCTGCACCGCTCCCCCGTCGCCCAGACGGTTCCCTTCCCGCAGCCCGCGCAGGTCGCGGCCGGGCAGGCGACGCGGCTGGCCGGCATCCGGGACCGGGTGCGGGCGCGGCTGGTGGAGCTGTGGCGCAGCGCCCGCGACCACGACGGGCTGTCGGATGAGGAGATCGCCGAGCTGACGGTCGTCTTCGGCCTCAAGGTCCTGGAGCGGCTGGAGCTGCGCCACCACCCCGTGCGGGCGTTGCGTGAGCTGCTGCACCGCGGCGACAGGCTGCTGCGCGCGAAGCTGCGCCGCCTGGACGTGCTGAGCGCGCGGGCCCACGCGGGTGCGGTGCTGGACGGCCGGATCGCCTGGGAGATCGCGCACACCTGGGGCCCCGCGTACGCGGTGGGGCTGCATCCGGACGAGCCGGTGCTGCACGGCCCGGCGTCCGCCCTGTTGCCCGATCCACGGGTCGCGCTCCCTGCCGTACGTCTGCAGGACGGGGAAGACACCTGGGTCCCGCGCCGCGACCTGCTCGGCAGCGGCCCCCGGGACCGGCACTTCGTGGGTGAGCTGGAGGACGACGGCCGGATCGCGCTGCGCTTCGGTGACGGCCGCTACGGCGCCCGTCCGGTGCCCGGCAGCCGCCTGACGCTGCACTACCGGCTGGGTGGCGGCACGGCGGGCAACGTCGGCGCCGAGGCGATCAACCACCTGGTGCTCAGCCGTGCTCCACGGCTGTCGGACGCCGGCGCCCCGATGCCGGTGGCGGGCGTACGCAACCCGCTGCCCGCGACCGGCGGCGCCGAGCCCGAGCCGATCGAGCAGGTCCGCCAGCTCGCTCCGCTGGACCTCAAGCGGACCCGGCTGCGCGCGGTGACCGCCGCGGACTACGCGGAGCTGGCCTCGGCGCTGCCCGGGGTGCAGCGGGCCGCGGCGGAGATCCGCTGGACCGGCAGCGTCCAGGAGGCGCATGTCGCCGTCGACGCGGCAGGGTCCGGCGAGCCGACTCCGCAGCTGCTGGACTCCGTCGCGTACGCGCTGGAGAGCTACCGGCGGATCGGACACGGCCTGGTGGTCGAGCCGGCCCGCACGGTGCCGCTGGACATCGAGATCGAGGTATGCGCCGCGCCGGGGCACCAACACGGCCAGATCCTGGCGGAGTTGACGCGGGTACTGAGCAGCCGGCGACTGTCCGGGGGCCGGCTCGGCTTCTTCCACCCGGACGCGCTGACGTTCGGCGAGCCGGTGCGGCTTTCCCGCCTGGTGGCGGTGGCCGCGGCGGTCCCGGGCGTGCAGAGCGTACGGGTGGTCCGGCTGGAACGGCTCTTCTCTCAGGTGCACATGGACGACATCGACAACAGAGCGCTGGAGGACGGTGTGCTGCGGCTCGGCCCGCTGGAGATCGCCGTGTGCGACAACGACCCGGAGCGGCCCGAGAACGGCCGGCTGGTCATCGAGCTCGGGGGTGCCCGATGAGTGCGACATGCGGATGCGGCTGCGGGGGCGGCACGAGCGATGAGCGCCGCGCCCCCGACGCCCTCTACAACCCGCCGGGCCGCTCGGCCCTGGACCACCGCGTCGGCGACTACGGCTCGTTCCTGGCCGGGATGCTCGACCGGCTCGCCTCGCCCGCCTACCCGGCGCTGCGCGGCCTGACCGTACGGACCCCGGACGACCCGGCGATCGGACTGCTCGACGCCTGGGCGGTCCTGGGTGACGTCCTGACGTTCCACTCCGAGCGGATCGCGGATGAGGGCTATCTGCGGACCGCCAACGAGCACCGCTCGCTGGCCCTGCTCGGGCGGCTGGTGGGCCACCGGCCGCGGCCGGGCGTCGCCGCCGACACCCATCTCGCGTACACCCTCGACAAGGACCCGCGCGCCGAGGACCTGCCGGTGGTCATCCCGCGGGGCGCGCGGAGCCACAGCGTGCCCGCCGCCACCGGCGAGGAGTCGCAGACCTTCGAGACCAGCGAGGATCTCACCGCCCGCTGGGCGTGGAACGAGCTGAAGGTGCGCAGGCGCCGCCCGGCCCTGATCACGGCCGAGGATCTGGCCAAGCGCGCGGAGCTGTACGTCTCCGGTACCTCCACCTCACTGCAGACCGGTGACCAGCTGCTCTTCGACTTCGGGAACAAGCAGCTGCTGCTGCCCGTCGCGAAGGTCCGCACGGACCGGGAGGAGGACCTCACCGCGATCGGGCTGCCGCAGTCCGCGCCGCCCACCCTGAAGGAGCTGGTGGACGAGCTGCGGCAGTGGATCACCGAGCCGGAGGACGGCGGGGACCCCGACGACCCGGACGAGCCCGGACCGCCCACCCCGCAGACCCCGAACCCGCGGCCGGTCAGCAAGCTGATCGCCACCTTCGACGCGCAGGTGCTGGCACCCCTCCGCAAGGACCTGGACGGCATCAAGACGCCCGCGGCCTTCGCCGAGCGGCTCGCCGCTCCGCATGAGCGGCTGGCCGAGGCGCAGGTGCTGGCCGAGGCGTACGAGGAGGTGGCGGCCTGGTTCGAGCAGCTGGCCGCCGTGGTCGCCGAACTCCGCGAGCGGGCGGGAGACTTGGAGCCGGCGCGGAGCGTACCGGGCAAGCCGAAGGCCGCGGGGTCGGCGCCCGAGCCGTCCGCCGCGCTGCGGGCGCTCGGTGCCGTGCTGCCCGCGCTGCGCACCAGCGTGGTCCGTCCGCCGTCCGGCGCGCGGGCCGTCTCGCGCGACCCGGGCCGGCTGTTCGCGCCCGGCTCCGACCTGACCGCGCGGCTGCTGTCCGCGCTGGATCCGCGGCTGGCCGACGGGATGTACGCGGCGTGGCGGCAGGCCGCGCCCGAGGTGCCCGCCGCGCTGCGCGCGCTGCTGGCGATGCGGGTGACGTCCGCCCCCTTCGGGTCGACCGCTCCGCTCAAGCCCGTTCAGGACGACAAGGGACGCGTCATCCGGCAGTCCGACTGGCCGCTGACCGGGGGCATCCTGACCAGCGTGCGGATCCTGTTCGACACGGCCGGCCGGGTGCCGGTGAAGGCGGAGTTCCAGCACACCGAGACGGGCAGTTCGGTGCAGCGCACCGAGAACCTGCCGTCCGACACCGCCTTCGACTTCGGCCCGGGGCGGGTGGAGCTGTCCACCCGGGTGGCCCAGGACCACGACCTGAGCTGGCTGGGCCGCCGCCCGTCCGATTCGCAGGAGGCCGGGATCACCGCCCGGCTGCTCTCGGGCCTGCCCGAGCGCACCCTGTTCGTGTCCCGGCCGGACGACGAGGGAAAGATCCAGGTCGCGATCCACAACGGGGAGACGAAGGAGTGGCACCTCGCCCCGGGCGACAGGCAGCAGATCCGGCACGGCGAGTACGAGGTGACCGTGCGCCGCGCCCCGGGCAGCGAACCGGCCGCCGTCGAGATCGGCATCGCGACGGTCCCGGCGCCCGCCAACCGCTACGTGCTGCCGCTGGAGTCGGTCCAGGACGGCGTCACGGTCGGCAGCTGGGTCGCGATCCAGCGTCCCCGCAAGGGCGCGGAGGGCCCGGACGGCATCCCCGGCGACAAGAAGCTGGCGTTCGTCACGACCCGCGTCAAGGCCGTGCGCACCGCCGCGTACACCAACTACGGCATCACCGGCCGGGGCACCGAACTGACCCTGGCCGACCCCTGGCTGGACGAGCACGACGTGACGCTCTCGGCGATCCGCGACACCACCGTGCACGCGGGCGGGCAGCCGCTGCGGATGGCCGACGAGCCGCTGGGCGAGGACGTGCACGGCAATGAGCTCGAACTGGGCTTGCTCCACGACGGGTTGCTGCCCGGCCGGCACCTCATCGTCTCGGGCGAGCGCACCGACATCCCGGGCTCGGCGGGGGTTCGGGGCACCGAGCTGGCGGTGATCGCCGCCGTCGAGCAGCGCCTCGATCCCGACCTGCCGGGCGATCACGTCCATACGACGCTCACCCTCACCGCCGACCTCGCCTACCGCTACCGCCGCGACACCGTCCGCATCCAGGGCAACGTCGTGGCCGCCACGCACGGTGAGTTCCGGGACGAACCGCTGGGCAGCGGCGACGCGAACCGCGCGAACCAGACGTTCGCGCTGTGGCAGTCCCCGCTGACCTGGCTGCCCGCGGACAACCCCCTGGGCGCCACACCCGAGCTGGAGATCCGGGTCGACGGGCTGCTGTGGCACCCGGTCGACAGCCTGGCGGGGCGCGGCCCGCGCGAGCGGGTGTACGTGCTCGGCGCCGCCGCTGGGGGCACCTCCCGGTCGAGCGGAGCCGAGAGCGGGGGAAGCCGTGCCACGGTGACCTTCGGCGACGGCAAGCACGGCGCCCGGCTGCCCACCGGACACGAGAACGTCCGGGCCCGCTACCGCTTCGGCACCGGGCAGGCCGCCAACGTCAAGGCGCACCGCATCACCCAGGCCATCACCCGGCCGCTGGGTGTCACCGGCGTCACCAACCCGCAGCCGGCGACCGGCGGCGCGGACGCCGACGGCCCCGGCCTGACGCGGCGCACCGTCCCGCTCGCGGTCTCCGCGCTGGACCGGCTGGTCTCGCTGCGCGACTACGAGGACTTCGCGCGCTCCCGGGCAGGCATCGGCCGGGCCTCGGCCCGCGAACTGTACGACGGGCGGCGCAAGGTCCTGCATCTGACCGTGGCCGGGGTGGAGGACAGTCCGCTCGGCGAGGACGCCGAGGTGCTGCGGGCGCTGCGCTCCTCTCTCGCCGAGTACGGCGACGCCCGGCTGCCGGTCCGGGTGGACGTACGTGAGCCGGTGCTGCTGCTCCTCATGGCGAAGATCAAGGTGGCGGCGGACCACGCCTGGCCGCTGGTCGAACCACGGGTCCGACGGGCCCTGCTGACGGAACTCGGTTATGCGGGACGTGAGTTGGGTCAGCCGGCGCGGCTTTCCGAGGTGCTCGCCACCGCGCAGGCGGTGCCCGGCGTCGACCACGTGGACGTCGACGTCTTCACCGGCGTCCCGGCCTCCGTCACGCCCGGCGAACTGGCCGGACTCGCGGACCGGTTCACCGAACCGCCCCCCGCCTCGGTGCCGTCCCGGCTCGCCACCTACGACGAGCAGGTCCATGTGGCGACCGAGGACGACCGGGAGACCCTGTCCGCCGTCGCCGCGCGCTACGGCATCGCGCTGTCCGAACTCCTGCGTCTGAACCCTGACATCACCGACACCCGTCCGCTGGAGAAGGGCCGCGCGGTCTGCGTCTTCCGCGGCATCCGCCCTGCCCAACTGGCCCTGTTCTCACCGCAGGTCGCGGACACGCTGATCCTCACGGAGGTAGCCCGATGAGCGAACGAGATGAGCGGATCATCGGGAAGTGCACGCCTCGCGCACGCGAGGCCGAGCGAAGCGAGGGAGTGGCATGAGTACGACCAGGGAGCCGGACGGGCTCGCGGAGCTGCTTCCGCAGTGGCACCGGCTGCGCGACGCGGAAGCCGGGGAGCCCCTGCGGGCACTGCTTGCGGTGATCGCCGAGCAGGTCGACCTGGTGCGCGACGGCGTCGCCCAGCAGTACGACGACTGGTTCGTGGAGAGCGCCGCCGAGTGGGTGCTGCCCTACCTCGGCGACCTGGTGGGCTACCGGCCGCTGCCCGGCTACGAGCGGGTGCTGGCGACCGGGCTGCGGGACGGCGGGCTGCCGGACTCCTCGCGGCGACGGCTCGCCGAGGCGCTGGCGCCGCGCCGCGACGTGGCGGCCACCGTCGGCAACCGCCGGCGCAAGGGCACCCTCGCGCTGCTGGAGGAGCTGTCGGAGGGCGTCGCCGGGTGGCCGGCCCGGGCGGTGGAGTTCTCGCGGCTGGTGGCACACCAGCAGCCGGTGAAGCTGTACGGCTCGGGCACCGAGGCCGGCAACGAGCGGCGACGCGGGCGCGGGCGCCTGGTGGACGTACGGGACGGCGCGGCCCTTGACCTGGCGGGCGGACCGTTCGGGACCATCGCCCGGTCGGTCGATGTGCGCAACGTCAACTCCCGCCGAAAGCAAGGGGGTTATACCCCTGCCGGGGTCGGCCTCTTCGTCTGGCGGCTGAAGCCGTACGCGGTGACGCACGCGCCCGCGTACTGCATCGACCGGGCCCGCAACCTCTACACCTTCTCGATCCTGGGCAACGACACCCCGCTGGTGACCCGGCCGGAGCCGGAGCCGTCCGCTTCGCACATCGCGGCCATCGACAACGTGCCGGCCGCGATCCGCCGCCGCCAGCTGCACGACCGGCTCGCGGACTACTACGGCCCCGGCAAGAGCTTCACCATCCGGCGAGACGGCCACGACACCCCGATCCCGCTGTCCGACGTCGTCGTCGCCGATCTCAGCGACTGGCGCTACCGGCCCAAGAGCGGCCAGGTCGCCGTCGACCCGGAGCTGGGCCGGCTGGCCTTCGGCTCGCGGTCCGCCCCGCGGCAGGGCGTGTGGGTGGACTACCACTACGCGTTCGCGGACGACCTCGGCGGCGGCGAGTACCTGCGCGAGGACCGTGCGGAGCGCGAACGTCACGCGCCGCCGCCGGACACGGCCGTCTACCGCGTCGGGCCCGGCCAGACCTACCAGCGGATCATGGACGCGTACGGCGCGTGGCAGCACGACCGCCGGGCCGGGCGGTGCGGCCCCGACGGTCTCATCGAGATCACCCACAGCGGCGCCTACCAGGAACAGCTGGACTTCGACCTGGACCCGGGCGACCGGCTGGAGCTGCGCGCCGCCGAAGGCACCCGGCCCGTCATCCGGCTCCTCGACTGGTACAGCAACCGGCCCGACGCGCTCAACATCCGTGCCCGGGAGGAGGATTGCGCTCCCGGTGAGCGGCCCCGGATCGTGCTGGACGGCCTGCTGGTCGCCGGCCGCGGCCTCAATGTCACCGGGCCGATGGGCTCTCTGGTGCTGCGGCACTGCACCCTGGTACCGGGCTGGTCACTGGAGCCGGAGTGCGACCCCGCCTCCCCTGAGGAGCCGAGCCTGGTCCTGGACCGGACCACCGCCTGCGTCGAGATCGACCGCTGCATCCTCGGCACCATCGAGGTGATCGGCGAGGAGGTGAGCACCGATCCGCTGCCGATCCACCTGCGCGACAGCATCCTGGACGCCACCGGCCACGACCGCGAGGCGCTGTCCGCGCCGGACTGCCGCCACGCGCACGCCGTGCTGCACGTCCACCGCTCCACCGTCATCGGCGAGGTGCACACCCACGCCGTGCAGCTCGCCGAGAACAGCATCTTCACCGGGCGGATGCATGTCGCCCGGCGAGGCATCGGCTGTATCCGGTTCTCCTACGTCCCGCCGGGGTCGCGTACCCCGCGCCGCTACCGCTGCCGGCCCGACCTGACGGGCCCGGCGGACGCGGCCCGGGTGCGGCCACTGCTGCGCAGCGAGCGCTACGGGACGCCGGAATACGCGCAGTTGGCGGCCGGCTGCGCCGAGGAGATCCGGCGCGGCGCGGAGGACGGCGCCGAGATGGGCGCCTGGCACGACCTCTACCAGCCGCAGCGCGAGGACAGCCTGCGGGCCAGGCTCGCCGAGTACACCCCTGCCGGCACCGACGCCGGAATCGTGTTCGTGACGTGACGCCCCGACCCGTTCGTGAGGTGAACTCCCCGCCCGGGGGACCCGATCCACCCACCGCCCGCGACCTTCCGACTCTTGACCTTCTGAGCATTCCGTACGAGGGGGACCCCTTCCATGCACGCCGATCTCTCCCGCATCACCCACCGGCCGGAGCGTCACTACTCCGCGGTCGTCGCCCAGCAGGGCCGCGTCCAGCTGGACGCGGACGCCAATGAGCAGACCGCGATCCAGCTGTTCCAGGCCCGGACCCTCGCCGCCGACCTGATCGGGCAGCACGGCGGGCCGCGCGGCGCCACCGGCTTCAAGATCGAGATGCAGGGCGGCAGCCGAGAGCTGGACGACCTGATCATCAGCGGCGGCCGCTACTACGTGGACGGCATCCTGTGTGACGCGACCCGCCCCGAGCCCGGCGTGCCGGTGCCCGCGGACGGCGCCGCCGACACGGGCGGCAAGGACGGCGCGGACGCGGACGCCGCCGACGAGCCGGCCGCGCCGCCCGCCACCTGGACGTACTGGGACCAGCCCGACGGCTTCCGGGACCCGGAACGCCCCGGCGACCGGCTGCCCACCCGGTTCCCGTACCTGGCCTACCTGAAGGTGTGGGAGCGCACCGTCACCGCGGCCGAGGACCCGGCGCTGCGCGAGGTGGCGCTGGGCTCGGCCATGCCGGACACCGCGGCCCGCACCAAGGTGGTGTGGCAGGTGCTGCCGCTGCCCGCCTCCGAGCTGGACCTGGAGGACGACAGCCCGCCGGTCGACGACGTACGCGCGGCGTTCGCACGCTGGGCGAAGAAGGCCGGCACCCCTGCCTCCCGTCTCGCGGCGCGCAGCGAACGCCCCGACCAGGCCGACGACGAGCCGTGCCTGGTCACGCCGGACGCCCGCTACCGGGGGCCGGAGAACCAGCTCTACCGGGTCGAGGTGCACGACGCGGGCACCGTGAAGGACGCCACCTTCAAATGGTCCCGCGAGAACGGCTCGGTGACCTTCCCCGTCGACGGCCTGGACGGCACCTGGGTGGAGTTGGCGACGCTGGGCAGCGACGACAAGCTGGACCTGAACGTCGGCGACCGGGTCGAGTTCGTGGACACCGCGTACACCAGTCGGGGCGAGGCGGAGCCGCTGCTGCGGGTGGAGGAGCTCGACCTCCCGGGGCGGCGGGTACGGCTCTCGGACGAGCCGGCGCAGGGCGTCGGACGGCGCCCCGAACTGCACCCGTTCCTGCGCCGCTGGGACCACCACGAGGGCACCCACAGGACCAAGGGCAACACGCGCACCGGCGGGCTCCAGCACGGCGCGCTGCGCGTCGAGGAGGGTCGCTGGCTGCCGCTGGAGGACGGCGTCGAGGTGTACTTCGCCGCCGGCGGCACCTACCGCACCGGCGACTTCTGGCTGATCCCGGCCCGTACCGCCACCGGTGGCGTCGAGTGGCCGACGGACCCGGCCCGCCGACCGCTGCTCCAGGCACCCGCCGGCATCGTGGTGCACTACGCGCCGCTGGCGTGGGTACAAGGTGAACAGGCCGCCCCCGACCTGCGGCTGGCCTTCCGGCCGCTGTCCGCGGGCATTCCGGCCGCGGACGAGGCGGCGCTCGCCGCCGAGGCCGAGGCGCGGGCGGAGGAGACGGACGGCGCCCCGACGGCGACCGAGGCCGCGGGCCCCGCGGTCAGCAGGTCCCAGACGACCGCCGCCGCCGAGGCGGCGGCGGACGAGGGAGGTGCGAGCTGATGGCCACACCGCTGACCGCGACCCGGCTGCTCAAAGCCCTGCGCGACGAGGGCCTGGTCGTGCACGAGGTCCGCAACTGGCGGAAGCACAACCGCAACTCCAAGGGCCCGTGGGGCCCGGTGAACGGCGTGATGATCCACCACACCGTCACCAAGGGCACCGCCGGCTCGGTGGACCTCTGCTACGACGGGCACCCGAATCTGCCGGGCCCGCTGTGCCACGGCGTGATCGACAAGAAGGGCGAGATCCACCTCGTCGGCAACGGCCGCGCCAACCACGCGGGGCTCGGCGATCGCGACGTCCTGCAGGCGGTGATCAACGAGACCGAGCTGCCGCCCGACAACGCCACCGACACCGACGGCAACCGCCACTTCTACGGCTTCGAGTGCATCAACCTCGGTGACGGAAAGGACCCGTGGCCGGAGGCGCAGAAACTCGCGATCGAGAAGGTCTCGGCGGCGATCTGCCGTGCTCACGACTGGACCGAGCGCTCGGTGATCGGCCACAAGGAGTGGCAGCCGGGGAAGGTCGACCCGCGCGGCTTCACCATGGACACGATGCGCGGCCGCATCAAGAAACGGCTGGCGAAGGCCGCGGAGGGCAGCGCCGAGCCGGGCGGCAAGGGCGAGGACACCGCCGGCTCCCCGCCACCGCCGAAGCCGCAGCACCCGCCGTACGAGCCGTTCCCCGGCAGCGGCTTCTTCCACGCGGGCGCACGCAGCGCGGTGATCACAGCCATGGGCAAGCGGCTGGTCGCGGAGGACTGCGGTCAATACAAGAGTGGCCCGAGCCCGGAGTGGACCGAGGCGGACCGCAAGTCGTACGCGGCCTGGCAGCGCAAGCTCGGCTTCTCCGGCCGGGACGCGGACGGGGTCCCGGGCAGGGTGAGTTGGGACCGCCTGCAGGTGCCCCACTCGTAGCGGCACGGGAAGAACCGGGCGAGCTGCCCCCTTTTTCGGGGCGGCCCGCCCGGTTCCGGAAAACACAAGGCCGGGCGGTCCTCCCCCACAGAGGTCCGCCCGGCTGTTCATGGGTGTTCCGGCCTGTCCGGACTCCGCGGTGACGCGTGAGCGTCCCGCGTGGCTGCCGCCGCAGCCGGTCGGCCGGCCCCGCGATGGGGCCGCCCGACCTGGAGCGTTCCGGTGCTGCCGGTGGTACGGCCGGGGCCCGCCGGACGGAAAGTGACCGTCCCGGGGGCTACGGCTGACGCGCCGCGCCGTACCGCTGTCCGAGGGCTCGGACTCAGACGCCCTGGACCGGGAGGGTCGGCTGCGCCGGGACGGCCGGACGAACCGGGAGGACCGGCAGGACGGGGAGGGCCGGGATGTTGGCGGCGTTGGTCAGGTCGGCCGGAACCGCCGGGAGAGCCACGGCGTGGGCCAGGGCGGCGGGCACGGCCGGGACGGCGGGGGTGGCCGGGAGGGCCGGGGTGGCCGGGAGGGCCGGGGTGGCCGGGAGGGCCGGGGTGGCCGGGAGGGCCGGGGTGGCCGGGAGGGCCGGGAGGGTGGCGACGTCGGTCAGGTTGGCCGGGACGGCCGGCGTGGCGGGCACAGCCGGGACGGCGGGGACGGCGGGCACAGCCGGCGTGGCGGGCACGGAGGGCAGGTTCGCGGGAACCTGAGCGGGCGCCAGGTCCTGCGCACCGGCGGCAGCGGTGGTGGCGACGCCCTGCGCGTCAGTCACCACAACGGTGACCAGGCCCTGGGCGAACGGGGAGGCATCCGCGGCCACACCCTGCACGAACGGAGTGGCGTCCGCCGCCACACCCTGCACGAACGGACCGGCGTCGGCCGTCACGTCCTGCACGAACACCTGCGCGCGGCCACCGACGGTGGTCACGAAGGGGGTGGTGTGGGCAGCGGCGTCACCGGCGAGCTGACCGGCACCACCGACGGCCCCCTGGGCGACCGGCACCACCTTGATGACGACGCGGCGGGCGACGGGCGGCAGCACATCGGCGGCGGCCTTGTCGACGGCCGGACGGACCGTGTTCAGACCGCCCTGGGCCTGGCTCGTCAGCTGCTCGGGGCGGACACCGGCACCGGCGATACCGGCGAGCAGGTTCTCGGCCGAGCCAGGAGCCTTGGGCAGCGCGGGAGCCTTGGGCAGCGCGGGCGTCGCCGGCAGCTTCGGGGCGGCGGGCAGACCGGCGGACGGCAGGCCCGGGGTTGCAGGCAGCGACGGGGCGGCGGGCAGCTTGCCGTCCGTCAGCTTGCCGGCCCGCTTCAGGGCGGCCTTGGCGGCCTTCTGCGCCTTGGCGGCCTTCTTGCCCGCGTCCTTGGCCTCTCGCAGGTCGGCGGCCTTCTTCACGTCGGCAGCCTTCTGCAGGTCCTGCACACCGGCCGGCGTGCCGGCCAGGGCACCGAGACCGTCGGCCGACGGCAGCTGCGGGGCGGCGGGCACGGTGCCGGTGGGCAGAGCGTCCGTCGACGCACCGTCGACGGCGCCCTTGGCCTTGTCGGCGGCCCCGCCCACGGTCTCCTCCGCGGTACCGGCCAGGTCACCGGTCGGCAGCCGCTTCGCGGCGTCCGTCACCGTGTCGGTGGCCGACAGATCGGGGCTGACGGGCAGCTCAGCCGCGTTCGCGGTGACGGAACCCAGGGCCCACAGGCCGGTGGCTGCGGCGGCGACAACGATGGAACGGCGAATGTTGGAGCGCATGATGAGGAAGTCCTTCGAATTCAGAGGGTGTTGACGGGCAGACCTGTCCCGCCCCCGCGCGGCAGGTCGGTTACAGACGCGGAGCGGTCTGCCCTAGCCCGGGAATTCGAGGATTTCTTCGGCACGCCGACGCGTCGGAGCGCCGTCGGCCGTGCGCACGCCACCCGGCAGCAGCCGGAAGCGCGGGGAATCCGCCGTCGACGCGGCGTTCTGGTCCCCGCCACGGGGACCGTGGCCATCGCCCGCGGTGTGCGAGGAAGGCGCCGGCACAGGGCCCTGCGGGGTTTGCCCCGGAAGGCCGTGGGACCCCTGGTCCCGCTGTTCCTGTACGGCGGGACGTGCCTGCTCCGCCGCGGTGCGAGGGTCGTGGGCCGCATCGGCGTACGCCTGCGCGGCGGAACCGGTTGCCCCGGCGGCCCGCGCACCGGCCGGCTGCTCGCCGAACGGGGCGCCGCCCTTGCCGGGGGTACCGTCGCCGGGCTGACCGGCGTTCTCGCAGGTCGGAAGCTGAATGGGCAGCTCCGTACCGGCCGCGTCCCGCAGTTCGCGTGCGACACCGGTCACCGGCGCGGCGACCGGGTCGGTGACCCGGGCGGCCTGCTCGGCGGCGGGCCGCACGGTCCCGGCGAACGCGCCGTCCGCGGCGTCCTTGTGCGCGGCCATCTCCGTCCGGGCCGTCTCGCGCTGCTGCGCGAACTCGGCCTCGGAGCGGGACAGTCGGTCCGTCGCCCCGTCCCGGGTGGCGGCCCGGGCCGGGGTGGACGTCTCGTCCGGGGCCGGAGCCCTGGTCGAGAGGTCTGCTGCGCTCTCATCGACGGCCTGGCCCTTGACCGGGGCGGCTGCCCCGGAAAGATCCTGCTTCGCCGTGCGGTCGTCGGCGTGCGCGCCGGGTCCGAAGGCGAAGCCGAGGGCGACGAAGCCCACCAGGAAGAGCCCCGCGAGCAGTGCGCGCCGCACGGCCACCGAGCGCGGCAAGCGCACGGCAGCAGGCAGGACGGACACAGCGGACACGGAGGGCCTTCCCATACGGACGGGGACACACGGGCCTACGGCCTCGGTGTCACTCGCGTCGCGGGCGATCGAGCGATCGGGCTGATACTTGCACGACAAGCCAGGTGCCGCGCAAGTCCTGCCGGTGCTCCTGTCACCGTTGCTCCGCCATGTCCGGTATGGGCAACGGCCGTTTCTCGAGGGCCGCCGCCATCACGTCCGGAAAGAGGTCCGGTGTGCACGCGAACGCCGGTGCGCCCAGGGCGCCGAGGGCCGCGGCATGGTCACGGTCATAGGCGGGTGCTCCCTCGTCGGAGAGTGCGAGCAGCGTCACGAACTGCACCCCGGACGCCTTCATCGCGGCGACGCGCTTGAGCATCTCGTTGCGGATGCCGCCCTCGTAGAGGTCGCTGATGAGCACGACGACGGTCTCGGCGGGCCGGGTGATGCGCGATTGGCAGTAGGCGAGCGCGCGGTTGATGTCCGTGCCCCCGCCGAGCTGGGTGCCGAAGAGGACATCGACCGGGTCGTCGATCTGGTCCGTCAGGTCGACCACCGCGGTGTCGAAGACGACCAGCCGGGTGTCGATGGCCCGCAGAGAGGCCAACACCGCGCCGAAGACCGAGGCGTAGACGACGGATGCGGCCATCGAGCCGGACTGGTCGATGCAGAGCACCACTTCCTTCTTCACCGACTGCGCGGCCCGGCCGTATCCGATCAACCGCTCGGGCACGACCGTGCGGTAGTCGGGGAGGTAGTTCTTCAGGTTCGCCCGGATCGTGCGGTCCCAGTCGATGTCACGGTGACGCGGCCGGCTGATCCGTGCGGAACGGTCCAGCGCGCCGGTGAGAGTGGCCCGGGTGCGGGTCGCGAGCCGTTTCTCCAGTTGTTCGACGACCTTGCGGACGACGGCCCGCGCCGTCTCCTTGGTCGTCTCCGGCATCACCTTGTTGAGCGAGAGCAGGGTGCCCACCAGGTGCACATCCGCCTCGACGGCCTCCAGCATCTCCGGCTCCAGCAGCAACGCGGACAGGCCCAGCCGGTCGATGGCGTCCCGCTGCATCACCTGCACGACGGAGGAGGGAAAGTACGTACGGATATCCCCGAGCCAGCGCGCCACCCCGGGCACCGATGCCCCGAGCCCCGCCGAACGCCGCCTGTCGTCAGCCCCTTGCCTGCCCTTGCCGCGTCCGTAGAGCGAGGCCAGCGCCCCGTCCATCTCGGCATCCCGCCCCTGCAACGCGCGCCCGGTGCCGTCCGCCTCTCCCCCACCGAGCACCAACCGCCAACGCCGCAACCGCTCATCCTCGGAGAGGGCGACGTCGGGGGTGGGGGTGTCGGAGGCGGGGGTGTCGGAGGCGGGGGTGTCGGAGGCGGGGGTGTCGGAGGCGGGGGTGTCGGAGGCGGGGGTGCCTGCGGTGCGGGTGGGGGTGCCCGCGCCGGGAGCGGGGGCGGGAGTCGAGGTGGTCGGGCCGGCCTTCGCCGTGGCGGTCACGGTCGTCTCGGCCACCGCCGTCTCAGCCACCGCCAGGTCGCCCACCACCGGGTCGCCCGCCGCCGTGTTGCCCGCCGCCGGGTCGCCCACCGCCGTGTCGCTCACGGCCGTCGTCTCGGCCGCTGTCACCTGGGACCTGTTCGTCGTCATCCCGCCGCCCCCGCATGCTCGTTGTCTCGTTCAACGCGTGCCGTGCGCGCTGTGCGTGCTGTGTGCGGGTCGCCCGCGTCGCGGTCATCGCGTATCCGATGCCGGTCAGGCGCCCCTTCGTCGACGGCATGCCCATCGAGCCCCGGCTCGCTGGAACCCGACTCACCGAAGCCCCGCTCCTCAAAACCCAGCAGCAGGCGCAGGGTGGGGAGGACGGCCGCGGCACGGTCGCGGTCCAGGCCGGGGCCGAAGCCCGGGGCCGCCGCCTCCTCGCCGGCGTCCGCAGGGGCGCCGGAGCCGACGGTGGGGCCGCGCCGGACCAGCTCACCGAGCGTGCGGCGGACCCCGGCTTCGTACTCCGCGAACGTCCTCCGCAGCAGCGGCAGGACGTCCGTGAAGGCGGCACCAGGCACCCGCGTCAGCCACCCGTCCACCAGCGCGAGCAGGCGTTCGTCATGGACCAGGAGCATGCCGCCGTCCCCGCCGCCGACGAAGCCTTCGATCCACCCGGCGGCGTCCGCGGGCGGGGTGCCGGGCGAGAGCGCCAATCCCATCAGCTGCTCCGCACCACCCTCGCCCAACTGCCCGTCGTCGAGGAGAAGTCGGGCCGCTCGCCCCCGCATCAGTCCGGGAACGGTGTCCCGCCCCGATATCGTCCGCAGCACCCCTGCCCACCGGTCCCGCAGCCCGGCCGCATCTCCGCCCGCGCCGGCGGCCGAGCCCTGACCGACCCCACCTGGAGCGGGACCGGCCGGCGCAGTGCCGGCGGGCGCAGTGCCGGCGGGCGCAGTGCCGGCGGGCGCAGTGCCGGTCGGCGCATCGGATGCCAGGCCGGCATCGGCCTGGAGCCGCCCGAGGAGGGCAACGGCCCGGTGGGTGGCGTCGAGATGGCCGCGCATCTCCGCCGCCCCGTCCAGGTCCAGCCCCGCGCAGGCCGGCGGCAGGCCGACGAAGACGCGTTCGGCCAGGCCCATCGCCACCTCGCGCAGCGCCGCACCGTCCGTGCCGCGCACATCGCCGTACCGCACCGACCGCACGAGGGCGGGCAGCGCCTGGGCGAGATGGCCCACGTCCGCGTCCAGTGCGGCGCGGTCCGAGAGCACCCGCATCACCACCGGCAGGGCGTCGGGGAGTTCGGCGAGCAGGCACTGCTCGGCAAGCGCCGTCACCGCGGCCAGGTCGGCGGCGCCCACCGCGTCGGACGCGGCCTTGGCGGTGGCGGCGGAGAGCACGGTCGTGCCCCAGATGCCGGCCTCGGCGACCCGCACGGACAGTTCGGGCTCCCAGCGCAGCCGCCAGGTCTCCCGGAACGTTCCGGTGCTGCCGCGGGAGCGGGTCGGCTCCCCCCAGGGGATGCCGAGCAGCCTCAGCCGGTGCAGCAGCCGGCTGCGTCCGGCGTCCGTCTCCTTCCGCAGGTCCAGCTCCATCTCCCGCTCCAGCGCCTCCGGTTTGAGGCGCAGCGCTCGCCGGATGCGGGCGATGTCCCGTTCCAGTGGGACGGCGGGCGCGTCCTCCGGCACCTCGCCGAGCACATCGCCGACCACCAGCCGGTCGTGGATGAGGGTGGACGGCGCCTCGGAGCCGTCGCCCATGACGGCCCGGATCGCGTCGTCCGTCTCGGCCAGCCCGGCCAGCGGCCGCCCGCGCACCGTGGCGAGCCCCTCGGCGAGCCGGACCGCCTCGATGACATGCGCGGAGGAGACGGCGTAGTCCTCCTCCCGCAGCAGGCCCGCGACCTTGGTCATCCAGCGCTCGATGGGGCGGTCGGGGGCGCTGAAGAGATGGCCGTACCACCCGGGCGAGGCGATACCGGCGCCGTAGCCGCTGCGGCGGGAGAGCCGCCGGTGTGTCCACGGCACCCAGGTCAGCGCCGCCTTCACCTTCGGCAGGCCCTTGAGCAGTGCCCGGTCGGCGGTCACGGTGCTGCGGCGGGCCAGCGCCGGTACGTGCCAGGCCCCGCACACCACGGCGATGTCGTCCCCGAACTCCTTGCGCGCGGCCCGCAGCCGGAGCCTCATATGGGCTTCGCGCACCGGGTCGCGGTCGTGCCCGCCGTCGCCGTACACCTCACGGAGCGCGGCCATCGCCTCGGCCAGCGCGTTGAACGGCGCGAGCGCGTCGGCCTCCGGCCCGCTCGTCCCGCGGTGCTCGACGACGTCCTCCCACCAGCGCTCGGGATCGTCGTAACCAGCGGTGGCGGCCAGCACCCGGAGCGGATCGACGCGCACCTCGGCCCGGCTGTCCGGAGCGCTGTCGCCCTGCTCTCCCTCTCCCGGACGCGCGGGTGCCTCTCCTGGCCCGGGTGCCTCTCCTGGGCGCCCGCCTTTCCCCGCCGCTTCTGCCCTCGCCGGCTCTTCTGGCCTCCCCCGCCCCTCCCGTGCCCCGGGCCGTCCGTGGTCTTCTGCCCTCTCGGCCTCTTCGGGTGCCTCTGCCTCCTCCATTGCCAGGGAGTGCGCCGCGGGCAGGTCGATGAAGCGGACCGGGACGCCGTGCTCCAGGGCCCAGCGCAGCGCCACCCACTCCGGGGAGAACTCGGCCAGCGGCCAGAACGCCGCCCGGCCCGGGTCGTCCAGCACATGGGCGAGCAGCGCGACGGGCGGTCGCATACCGTCCTGCGCCGCCAGCGGCACCAACTCATCGGCCTCGGGCGGCCCTTCGATCAGTACGGCGCGGGGCGCGCACTGCTCAAGGGCCGCCCGCACCGCCCGCGCGGAGCCGGGGCCGTGGTGCCGCACCCCGAGCAGCACCGGCTCACCGCCCGACGCGGGCCTCTCGGCCGTCCTCTCCGGGGCGGCCACGCCTCCCCCGGTCATGCGCTCGCCTCACGGCAGGCGCGGTAGAAGTCCTTCCAGCCGTCGCGCTCGCGCACGACCGCCTCCAGATACTCCTGCCAGACGACGCGGTCGGCGGCCGGATCGCGGACCACCGCACCCAGAATGCCTGCGGCGACATCACCGGAGCGCAGCACGCCGTCCCCGAAGTGAGCCGCCAGGGCCAGCCCGTTCGTCACCACCGAGATGGCCTCTGCCGTGGACAGGGTGCCGGAGGGTGACTTGAGCTTGGTGCGGCCGTCGGCGGTGATGCCGTCGCGCAGCTCACGGAAGACCGTCACGACCCGGCGGATCTCCTCCAGGCCCTCCGGCGCGGCCGGCAGGTCCAGCGAGCGGCCGATCTGCTCGACCCGGCGCGAGACGATGTCCACCTCTTCGTCCGGCGTCGCGGGCAGCGGCAGTACGACGGTGTTGAAGCGGCGGCGGAGCGCGCTGGAGAGTTCGTTGACGCCGCGGTCGCGGTCGTTTGCGGTGGCGATCAGGTTGAAGCCGCGGACTGCCTGCACCTCTTGCCCCAGCTCGGGGATGGGCAGGGTCTTCTCCGACAGGACCGTGATGAGCGTGTCCTGGACGTCGGCGGGGATGCGGGTCAGCTCCTCGACCCGCGCGGTCATGCCCTGCGCCATCGCCCGCATCACCGGGCTGGGCACCAGCGCCTCGCGGCTTGGGCCGTTGGCGAGCAGCTGGGCGTAGTTCCAGCCGTAGCGGATCGCCTCTTCAGGGGTGCCGGCGGTGCCCTGCACGAGCAGTGTGGAATCGCCGCTGACGGCCGCCGCCAGATGCTCGGAGACCCAGGTCTTCGCCGTGCCGGGCACCCCGAGCAGCAGCAGGGCGCGGTCCGTCGCGAGGGTCGTCACCGCGACCTCGACGATCCGGCGCGGGCCGACGTACTTCGGTGTGATGAGTGTGCCGTCGGCGAGCGTGCCGCCGAGCAGATAGGTCGCGACCGCCCAGGGCGAGAGTCGCCAGCGCTCCGGCCGCGGCCGGTCATCGGCCGCGGCGAGGGCCTTCAGCTCCGCCGCGAAAGTGTCCTCCGCGTGCGGCCGCAGCGCCTCGCCGGGCCCGGTCGCCCTTGCCTTGTCATCCATCGTCCCGACGCTGTTCTCGGACATCGCTCCCCCTCGTCGCAAGATGTGCGGCCGGCACCCCGAAACCCCGTCGGCCGCTTGCGGAACCAAGCCTGCACCACCCCACTGACAACGGCCGAAATACCGCCCCTGACCTGCCACTTCACCCCGGTTCGCGGCCGTTGTCAGTGGTGGGTCGTAGCGTCGTTGACATGAATTCGCAGGGGGAACGCTGGACGACGGAGCAGGTGCTCGCGCTCGCACCTGACGAGGCATCACGCAAGGCGGGCGGCAAGCTCGCGGCGCCCGGCCCGTGGTCGGAGGCGGGGGCGGCGGACGGCGCGGTGTGGGGACAGTGCAGGGGCAGCGGCAAGAAGCCGTATCAAGCGGTCGTCGACATCAAAGGGCCGGCCTTCAAGTGCAGTTGCCCGAGTCGAAAGTTCCCGTGCAAGCACGCACTGGGGCTGTTGCTGCTCTGGGCCGGCGGCGACGACGCGGTGGTGGCCGGGGATCCACCGCCGTGGGCGGGCGAGTGGCTGGCCGGGCGCCGGGAGCGTGCCGAGCGCTCCGCCGACGCACCCGGCGGTGGCGGCGGCGCATCGCGCGCGCCGGCCGATCCGGAGGCCGCCAGGCGGCGTGCCGAGCGGCGACTGCAACGGATCGGCGCAGGCGCCTCGGAGCTGGAGCAGCGGCTGGAGGACCTCCTGCACTCCGGTCTGGCTGCGGCCGACCGCGCCGGCTACGGCTCCTGGGACGAGACGGCCGCCCGCATGGTGGACGCCCAGGCGCCAGGACTCGCCGCGCGGGTAAGGGAGTTGGGGTCGGTCGCGGCCTCCGGGCCGGACTGGCCCGCCCGGCTGCTGGAGGAGTGTGCGCTGCTCCATCTCCTCGACCGGAGCTTCCTGGGGATCGAGCGGCTACCGGCCCCGCTCGCGGCGACGGTGCGCTCCCGCGTCGGGTTGACCACGGAAGCGGCGGACCTGCTGACCGGCCCCGACGCGACCACGATCCGCGACCGCTGGCTGGTGCTGGCCCAACAGGACTCCGACGACGGAAGGTTGGTCACCCGCCGGATCTTCCTGCGCGGTGAGCGCACCGGGCGCATGGCGCTGCACCTCTCCTTCGGTGGTGCGCACCGCCCCCTGGAAACGGCCCTCCCACCGGGCCTCGTTCTCGACGCCGAGCTGGCCTACTACCCGGGCGCCCGCCCGCTGCGCGCCACCCTGGGTGAACGGCACGCCCCGGCGGCGCCAGGACCGATCCCGTCGGGCGGCGGCATCGACGCGGCCCTCGCCGCGTACGGCGACGCCCTGCGCGACGACCCCTGGCTCGACTCCTGGCCGGTGGTGCTCGGGGACGTCACCCCCATACCGGGTCGCGACGGCACCGGCTGGCAACTGGCCGACGCCGACGGCGAGTCGGCGCTCCCTCTCGACCCGCGCTTCCTGGGCCGTACGGGCCTGTGGCAGCTGGCCGCCCTGTCCGGTGGCGCTCCGATCACGGTCTTCGGGGAGTGCGGGCACCGCGGCTTCCTGCCGCTCACCGCCTGGAGCCCGGCCGCCGGCGGGGACGCGTCCCCGGTGTCCCTGTGACCGTGCCCCCCGTGACCGTGCCGCTGCGACCCGCCCCGGCCCTGCGGTGATGCCGCCTTCTCCCGCGCGCCGGGCCCACACCTGGAGGAACACCATGCCCAACCCCCTGGCCACCACACCGGCCGTTGCACCCGGCACCCCCCGCACGCAACCGACCACCGGCCCGTCCCCCGAGCATCTCGGCGCACCCATGGGCGCGAGCACGACCGCCTCCCCCACCGGGTCCGCGCACACCGCCTGGTCCGACTTGGTGAGCGCCGCACTGCTCGGTACGGAGCGTCGCGACCCCCCGGTGGCCGTACGGCCGGGCCAGGGCGGAGCGGCCGCCCTGCTGGACGCCGCCGCGGTGAGCACGGTGCGCCGCCGCGCAGCGCTGCGCCCCGCCCCGGCCGGCGAGCGGCCCGCCCCCGCTCCCGCCGACCCACGCCCCCCGCTACCGGCCGCCGCGCGGCGCAGGCTCTCCCTGCTGCTCGCCGATCGCGGCAGCGCCGGCGGCAGCCGTCGCGGCCCGGCGCCCGATCTCACCGAGCTGCTGCCCCAGTGGCTCGCCGCGGCGGGCGAGCTCGGCTACCGCGCCCCCGAGGCGCTGCTGCCGGCGCTGCTCGACGCCGCCCGCGCCCGGACGGACCTGCGGTCCGCCGCCCTCTCCCTGGCCGGCCCGCGCGCCCTGTGGCTGGCGCGGCTCAACGACGACTGGAAGTACGCCCTCCGCGGCATCGGCGGCCCCGCCCTGCCCGGCACCGAGGACGCGGAGAGCGTACGGGCGCTGTGGGAGGAGGGACTGTTCGCCGAGCGGGTCGCGCTGCTGACGGCGCTGCGCCGCCGCAGCCCGCAGGCCGGCCTCGACCTGCTCGCCTCGACATGGGCGAGCGAGCGCGCCGAGGACCGGCTGATGTTCCTCGACTCCTTGCGCGAGGGTCTCTCCGCGGGTGACGAGCCGTTCCTTGAACAGGCGCTGTCGGACCGCAGCCGCAACGTCCGCGCCACGGCCGCCGAGCTGCTGTCCACGCTGCCCGGCTCCGCGCTGGCGGCCCGGATGGCACAGCGGGCCCGCACCTGCGTCAGCCTGGACCGCATGGCCGGCTCGGCCGGCGCTCCCGGCACCCCTCTGCCCACTGCCCCGGAACCGGTCGGACCGGTGATCCTCGTCGAGGCGCCGCACGAGTGCGACGCCGGCATGCAGCGGGACGGCGTGGCGGCGAAGCCGCCGTCCGGGCGGGGCGAACGCTCCTGGTGGTTGGGCCAGTTGGTGGACGCGGCACCCCTCGACGCCTGGCGTGAGCGCTTCGGCGGCCTGGAACCGGCGGCGATCGTCGCCCTGCCGGTGGCCGATGACTGGCGTACGGAGCTGCACGACGCGTGGTGCCGCGCCGCCGTACGCCAGCGGAACATCGACTGGGCCCATGCGCTGCTGGGCGCGCCCAGCGCCCCGTCGCAGGCCGCCGAGGTCGCGCCGGGCGGCTCCTCCCGCGATCTGGCGAAGCTGCTCACCGTACTGCCGGAGGGCGAACGCGCCGGATGGGTGGCGGAGTTCATCGCGGCGCACGGCCTCTCGGAGGCGTTCCGGCTGCTCGGCGTGTGCGGGGTGCCCTGGTCCGAGCCGTTGGGCCGGTCGGTCGTGGACGCGCTGGACATAGCCCGGGACGCGGGCAGCTACCCGTGGAGCTTCAGCGGAGTGATGGGCCTGGCGGAGCGCTGCCTGGACCCGGCGGCCGCGGACCACCTGGAGAAGCTCACCGCGCTCACGGACGAGCCGGAGGGCGCCTCGCCGGGCTCCGGCGGCTACTGGTCCGAGGCGTTCCAGCGCCTGGTCGGCACCCTGCGCCTGCGCGCCACCATGCACGCGGAACTCCGCCACCCCGCAGCCCTGGAAGAGAGCCCGCAGCCGCACAGCGCCCCCGCGCCACTCACGGAGCGCACCCTCCGGGCCGACGCCACCACCCCGGCCACGGCGGCGAAGCCGTGAGACCGGCCCCGGAGGCGACGCCCCCCGCTTCCCCGTCCGGAGGTGAAGCCCCATGCCCCACCTCCGAGGGCAGGCCCGGTCGGCTCAAGCCCCACGACCCCCGAGACCGCTGGTCGCCAGCCCTTTGCCGGCCGGCCCCTCAGTGCCTCAGCTCGGACTCAGACCGCCAGCGGACGGACGTTGGCGTTGACCCACTCCACGATGGAGGCGGTCGTCGCACCCGGCGTGAAGATTTCCGCGACGCCCTGCTCCTTCAAAGGCGCGATGTCCGCCTCGGGGATGATGCCGCCGCCGAAGACCTTGATATCCCCCGCGTCGCGCTCCACCAGGAGGGCGATCACCTTCGCGAAGAGGGTGTTGTGGGCGCCCGAGAGGATGGACAGCCCGATCGCGTCGGCGTCCTCCTGGATGGCGGTGTCGACGATCTGCTCGGGGGTCTGGTGCAGACCGGTGTAGATGACCTCCATACCGGCGTCGCGCAGGGCCCGCGCGATGACCTTGGCACCCCGGTCGTGACCGTCCAGTCCCGGCTTGGCCACCACCACCCGGATCGGCCCCGACCGACCCGTCGCGCTCGGGCTCTCCGCTTGCGCTCCGTCTTGCCGCGCCACACCCATCACTGCCTCCAAGCCATGCACGGCACCCGCTGTAGCGGTGCCGCCGAGCCGACAATCGATCGCGCGACCGCGATCCGGCGGCCACGAGCGTGAACGAACGTTATCGCCAGCATCCCGTACCCAGCAGTTTCGTGACATGCGGGGAGGGGGAAATCACACATGGGACACGTTCGCTACGCGTCGCGTCCCGCGTGTCGCACCGTCGCGGCCCAGCGGCGGCAGCGTCGCGCGGGCCGGGCGCATGGGGAGCCGCAGCCGGGCCTCCACGCCGCAGGGCGCGCGCCAAGGCCGCAGAGCAACACGCTCGAGGCCACTGCCTACGGCTTCCCACGAGGGCGACCGGGGGTCAGAGCCGCCTCCCGGATGCCGTTCGGGAGGTCCGCAATGCCGGCCACGCCCTTTCTCTCCGCAGCCCTTCTCCTGGCGCACCTCCGCTTCGCGCCGCTCGAATGCACGCGCACGCTCTCCACACGCGTCTCCTCGCTGCTCCCCCTCAGCATGTTCATGGATCTCGCGGTCCTCGCCGGCCATCTGCTCCTCTACCCGACGGGCATCTCCCAGGAGCAGCCCGCACCGGGCCACGCCCCCCGTCCCACGGGACAGGACGCCGACCCCGACTCTCCCGCCGTACTCCCGACGGAAGGGCGGGCCCATCCGCCCGTTCTGATGCTGCACGGCTTCATCGACAACCGCTCCGTCTTCGTGCTGCTTCGCCGCTCGCTGCGACGGCACGGCTGGCGCCATGTCGAGGCGCTCAACTACTCCCCGCTGACCTGCGACCTCCGAAAGGCCGCCGATCTGCTGGGCAAGCACGTGGAAGAGGTGTGCCTGCGGACCGGGCACCACCAGGTGGACATCGTCGGACACAGTCTGGGTGGACTGATCGCGCGGTATTACGTACAGCGACTGGGTGGTGACTCCCGGGTGCGCACGGTGATCACTCTCGGCACGCCGCACTCCGGCACCAGCGTCGCGCCGGTGATGTCGGCGCATCCCATCATCCGGCAGATGCGGCCGGATTCCGATGTCATCGCGGAGCTGGCACTCCCGGCTCCGCATTGTCGGACGCAATTCGTCGCGTTCTGGAGCGAGGAGGACCAGGTGATGGTGCCGCCCCGGACGGCCTGCGTCGCTCACCCGGATTTGCGTGCGCACAACGTGCATGTCACCGGTGTCGGACATCTCGCGCTACCGGTCAACGGCACGGTCGCGGCGGGCATCCGCGAGGCACTTACCTCGGTGGAGGAGGCGGAAGGGACAGGAAGGGCTTTTTCGGTGGCTTGAACCGATCCCCCACCGCGTCGCATTGCCCTCGCATTCGCACGACGATCAAGACTTGACGTCGAACAAGCGTCGAACGTCGCGCCAATATCTCGCATGTCGATTGGCGAAAGGCGGCCAAATGCCCGGTCTCGTGGAGCCTGAAACCTGCGGAAGATTGTCGCCGTCCCGTACCGCCGGGTACAGTCGCCGCTAATTCTCCTGCTGCCGAGGCGAAAGAGAAGTTGGTGAACGACCGTCACCCATCGGAGGCTCCGCTTCCGACAGGCCCCGCTTCCGACGCCTCGCATGCGCACTATCCGGGCTACGACGCCTACGCCCCGCAGCACTCCCAGGATGCCGTGGCCGAGTACGGCGGCGGCGACCCGCTCTTCGGTTCGCTTCCCGGCTCGTACGAAACGGGCCAGTACGACACCGGCGCGTATGCCACGGACCCTTATGCCACAGGCACTTACGACACCGGTGCCTATGGCACCGGCGCCTACGACACGGGTGCCTACCCGCAGGGCTACGGTCAGGGCGGGTACGACGCCGCCGGCCATCCCGACGCCTTCGTCCCGGGCCAGTACGACTCCGGCGGCTACGAGACCGCTGCCTACGCCGCCTACGGCACGCAGCAGCCCGCCGTGGACCACGACCCGTACGCACACACCGCCTACGGGACTCCCGCGTACGACACCACCGGGCACAGCGTGGCCGGGCAGGAGACCGGCGCGTACGGGCACCCCGGATACGACACCGGCTACGGAGTCCCGGCCCAGTCCGAGGGCGGGTGGGACGCGCACCACTACGCCACCGGCGCCTACGACAGCGGCAGTTACCCCACCCACGGCTACGACCCCGCCGGCTATCACGCCGACGCGCTCCAGGAGACCGGCAGCTTCGACGCCACCGCCGTCTGGTCGACCGAGGACCAGGGCCTGACCGCGAGCATCCCGGCCCAGGCCGGGCCCCCGCCGACCGACACCGCCCAGTGGGACGCCACCACCTGGGGAGAGGCGACGGGCTACGGGACCGGCCAGTTCGAGGCCGCCTCGTACGACTCCGACCCGTACGCGACCGGCCAGTTCGAGACAACGTCCCACGAGGGCGCCCTCTACGGGGCGGCCGCCGACGACGTCCCCGGGCACGACGCCGCCGCCCAGGAGAGCCCCGGCCACGAATTCACCGGGCAGGTGCACGAGGCGTACGCCCCGGAGACCGATGCCCACACCGCCTCGACTCCCGTCTCCGAGGACGCCGCGGCCGTCGCCGACGCGATGACGCAGGCCATGCCGGTCACCCCGCCGGTCGCTACGCGCGTCGTCGGCCGGGAGTCCGGCAAGGCCGGCCGCGGCCGTGGCCGCCGTCGGCCGGTGAAGCGGTCGGCGCTGCTGACCGTCGCCGTCCCCTCGGTCGCCGCCATGGGCGTGTGCGCCGTGGCCGCCGCTTCCGTCAGCGGCTTCACGGGCGACGACAAGGAAGAAGCGACCGCGCAGGCCGCTCCGGACACCGACGGCGTCAAACCGGCCCTGGCCAACAGCAAGCTCGACACCCAGCTCGCCGGGCTCAGCAGGGGCGCCGACGACTTCCGCGACCGGGCCAGCCGTACCCAGGAGCGGATCGACCTCAAGGAGCGCCAGGCGCTGGAGCGGAAGCGCGCCGCCGAGGAGGCGGCCCGCAAGGAGGCCGCCCGCCCCAAGTTCCTGCTGCCGGTCAAGCAGCACGGACTGAGCGCGCTCTACGGCCAGGCAGGCGTCAACTGGATGTCCGTGCACAGCGGCATCGACTTCCCGGTCAGCTACGGCACCCCGGTCATGGCCGCCACCGACGGCACCGTACGCACCCAGTGGAACTCCGCGTACGGCAACATGGCGATCGTGACGGCCTCCGACGGCACCGAGACCTGGTACTGCCACCTCAGCAGCACCAAGATCCGCTCGGGTTCGGTCAAGGCCGGCGACCAGATCGCCTACTCGGGCAACTCCGGTAACTCCACCGGCCCGCATCTGCACTTCGAGGTGCGCCCCGGCGGCGGCGAGGCGGTCGACCCGCTGCCGTGGCTGCGCGGCCACGGCCTCGACCCCAACTGACCGGCTCCCGGCCCGTCGAGAGGGCCGAGGGCGGCGCCCCCGGCCCGACGGTCTGCCGCGTGACTACAGCTTCTGCACCGGCGCGTACCGCAGCAGCAACCGCTTCGGCTTCTCGCCGCCGAAGTCGATCGTCGCCTCGGCGTTGTCGCCGCTGCCCTTGACGCCCACGACCGTGCCGAGCCCGAAGCTGTCGTGGGTGACGCGGTCGCCGATGGTCAGCGCGACCACCGAGTGGTCCTTCGACCGTCGGGTCGCGAAGCCGCTCGGCCCCTTCGCCCGTGCCGACGACGACAGTGCGGAGCCGATGCCGCTCCCGAAGCCGCCGCCACCCGACGACAGTCCGCCCATCGAGGCGGACGGCGTGGCGGGCCCGGTCCGCTTCCATTCGACGTGGTCGTCCGGGATCTCCTCCAGGAACCGGGAGGCGGGGTTGTACGAGGGCTGTCCCCAGGCGCTGCGCATCGTCGAGCGGGTGAGGTAGAGCCGCTCGCGGGCGCGGGTGATGCCCACGTACGCCAGCCGGCGCTCCTCCTCCAGCTCCTTGGTCTGGCCCAGCGAGCGCATGTGCGGGAAGACGCCGTCCTCCATGCCGGTGAGGAACACCACCGGGAATTCCAGGCCCTTGGCGGTGTGCAGGGTCATCAGGGTGATGACGCCGCTGCCGTCCTCGTCCTCGTCCGGGATCTGGTCGGAGTCGGCGACCAGTGCGACCTGCTCCAGGAAGTCGGAGAGGGTGCCGGGGTTGTCCTCGCCGCGGTCCTGCTCGAACTCCAGGGCCACCGCTGCGAGTTCCTGGAGGTTCTCGATGCGGGTCTCGTCCTGCGGGTCGGTGGACGCCTGGAGTTCGGCGAGATAGCCCGTGCGCTCCAGCACGGCCTCCAGGACGGTCGCCGGGCCCGCGCCGGACTCGACGATGGTGCGCAGCTCCTCCATGAGGACGTTGAACCGCCGGACGGCGTTGGCGGAGCGGGCCGCCATGCCGTACGCCTCGTCGACCCGGCGCAGCGCCTGCGGGAAGGTGATCTTCTCGCGCAGCGACAGGGCGTCGATCATCGCCTCGGCGCGGTCGCCGATGCCGCGCTTGGGGACGTTCAGAATCCGGCGGAGCGGGACGGTGTCCTCGGGGTTGGCGAGCACCCGCAGATACGCGAGGACGTCGCGGACCTCCTTGCGCTCGTAGAAGCGCACGCCGCCGACGACCTTGTAGGGCAGCCCCACCCGGATGAAGATCTCTTCGAAGACACGGGACTGGGCGTTGGTGCGGTAGAAGATCGCGACATCGCCGGCCTTGGCGTCGCCGGCGTCCGTCAGCCGGTCGATCTCGTCGGCGACGAACTGCGCCTCGTCGTGCTCGGTGTCGGCGACATAGCCGGTGATCTTGGGGCCGGCGCCGGCGTCCGTCCAGAGGTTCTTGGGACGGCGGTTCTCATTGCGCTCGATGACGGCGTTGGCGGCGCTGAGGATCGTCTGGCTGGAGCGGTAGTTCTGCTCCAGCAGGATCGTCGTGGCGTCCGGGTAGTCCTCCTCGAACTGGAGGATGTTGCGGATCGTGGCGCCGCGGAAGGCGTAGATGGACTGGTCGGCGTCGCCCACGACGCACAGTTCGCCAGCGTCCTCCGCCGGGCCGACCAGTTCGCGTACGAGGGTGTACTGCGCGTGGTTGGTGTCCTGGTACTCGTCCACCAGCACGTGCCGGAAGCGGCGGCGGTAGTGGTCGGCGACGTCCGGGAACGCCTGGAGCAGATTGACGGTGGTCATGATGATGTCGTCGAAGTCCAGGGCGTTGGCCTCGCGCAGACGTGCCTGGTACATCGAGTACGCCTCGGCGACGGACTTCTCGAATCCGTCGGCGGCCTGCTGGGCGAAGGCCTCCTCGTCGATGAGCTCGTTCTTGAGGTTGGAGACCTTGGCGCTGAAGGACTTGGGCGGGAAGCGCTTGGGGTCGAGATCGAGGTCCCGGCACACCAGCGCCATCAGCCGCTTGGAGTCGGCCGCGTCGTAGATCGAGAAGGAGGACGTGAAGCCCAGCTTCTTGCTCTCCCGGCGCAGGATGCGGACGCAGGCGCTGTGGAAGGTGGAGACCCACATCGCGTGGGCGCGCGGGCCGACCAGCTCCTCGACGCGCTCCTTCATCTCGCCCGCGGCCTTGTTGGTGAAGGTGATGGCGAGGATCTGGCCCGGGTGCACACCGCGCGCGCCGAGCAGATGCGCGATGCGGTGCGTCAGGACGCGGGTCTTGCCGGAACCGGCGCCCGCGACGATCAGCAGCGGTCCGCCGGTGTGTGCCACGGCGGCCTTCTGCTGGTCGTTGAGCCCCTCCAGGAGGGCGTCCGGATCGATCACCGGGCGGGCGGCGCCGTCGCGGTAGTAGCGGTCGCGCCCCGGGCCGATGGCGTGCGGGATCCCGCCGGGCACGTCGAAGCGGCCGCCGAACAGGTCGGCGGGGATCTCCTCCTGTGCGGGACCGTCCTCGTCCTCGGGAGGGGGCGGGGGCTCCTCGCCCTTCGGGCCGAGGTCCGCCAGGAAGCTGTCGTCAAAGAGGCTGCTCATCGCCCACCGAGTCTAGGCCGCCCCACTGACAGCCCGCCCCGGAGTAGCCGATTGTGGGTTCCGAATCGGCCGGGGTGACGCCGGAGGGGGGCCGGGAAGCGGCGGAGCGGGGGCCGTGGGGCGTCGAAACCGAGGGCCGGAGGCCGACGGGGACGACGACAGGGACGACCGGCCGCCGACGACGGGGCGCCGCGGCCCGTTTCGTCACCGTCGTGCACCGGATCGTCACAGCCCGGAGCCGTGGGGCGGGCTCCCCGTAACGGGTCGAATGTGACATCTGCCGCAAGAATCCCTGACGCACGTTCAGGTCACGAAAAGGTTTCGGGCAAATCGAACATCAGCCTTCACAGGAGCCACACGAGTTGGCTACCGTGCTCGCTCGGGCAGCCCGCATCCCCGCGGACGACAGCGTCAGCACGGGCCGCCTCCGCCGAGTCCGGCCCTGCCACGAAGGCACCCGGAGCCGGGGACCCACCAGCACCACCGGGGTGAATCGATCGGCACGGCCGCCCGAGGCGGACGTGGCGACCGTAGGGCAAGCCTTCCGTCAGCGACACCCGCCCGAACCCGACAGCTAACCCGGTAGGCGGTCCACGGAAGGAGTCGCACGCCTTGGCGTCGCATCGCAAGCCGCGCACCCGCGTGCTCACCTCGCCCGGAAGCCGCCGCACGGCGGCCGGGCTCACCACCGCCGCCCTCGCCTCGGTCACCCTGCTCTCGCAGACCGCCGACGCGGCACCCCGGGCCCCCAAGCCCAGCATCGAAGAGGTCAAGCAGAAGGTCGACGGCCTCTACCGCCAGGCCGAGGTCGCCACCCAGAAGTACAACGCCGCCAAGGAGAAGGCGGAAGGGCAGCGCGAGACCGTCGACGGGCTCCTCGACGCCGCCGCCAAGCGCGCCGAGAAGATGAACGAGTCCCGGCGCACGCTCGGCACGTTCGCGTCGGCCCAGTACCGCACCGGCGGGATGAACCCGACCGCGCAGCTGATGCTCGCCAAGGACCCGCAGCAGTTCGTCGACCGCAGCCACCTCATGGAGCGGCTGACCGGCCGGCAGAAGGAAGCGGTCACCGACTATCAGAAGCAGCAGGCCGAGGCGACCCGGCAGCGCGCGGAGGCGACCCGCAGCCTGGAGCGGCTCCAGGAGTCCCAGACGTCACTGAAGGAGTCCAAGCGCTCGGTCCAGGGCAAGCTGACCGAGGCCCGGCAGCTGCTGTCCCGGCTCACCGCCCAGGAGAAGGCGCGGCTGGCCGAGCTGGAGCGGAAGCGTGAGGCCGCGGCCCAGCGCAAGGCCGAGGAGCTGGCGCGCAAGCAGGCCGAGGAGGAGCGCCGGCAGCGCGAGGAACAGAAGCAGCCCGGCGGCGGTACCTCGGACGGCTCGACCGGCGGCGGCACCGGCAGCGACACCGGCGGTTCGTACTCGACCAAGGCGGAGAAGGCGCTCGCCTTCGCCCGCGCGCAGATGGGCAAGCCGTACGTCTGGGGCGCGACCGGCCCCACGTCCTACGACTGCTCGGGGCTGACCCAGGCGGCGTGGAAGGCGGCCGGCGTCGAGCTGCCGCGCACGACTTGGGACCAGGTGAAGGTCGGCGAGCGGGTGGCCACCAAGGACCTCAAGCCCGGTGACCTGGTGTTCTTCTACGACGACATCAGCCACGTCGGGATGTACATAGGCAACGGCAAGATGGTCCACGCCCCGAAGCCGGGCGCCAACGTCCGCGAGGAGTCGATCTACTACATGCCGATCTACGGGAGCGTCCGCCCGGCATAGCGCCGGCACCGCTCCGCCAAGGCCACCCCCCACGGCCACCCCCCACACGCCACCGCGCGGTCATCGCCCCGGAAGTCCCGACGGACTCCGGAGGCGAGACCGCGCGGTGAGTCGTTTTCAGGGCAGCCCCGCGCAAGAAGCTGTGCGTGCGGCGAGCGGGTCATGCGGCCGGATCAGGTCCAGAGCACCGCGATGAAGATGTTGGCGACCGTGAGCAGGCCGACGGCGCCGAACAACGGCTTGGCGACCGTCTCCTCGTCCCGCTTGACGTAGACCAGCGCCAGGATCACCACCAGGACGGCCATCTTGATGCCGATCTTGAGGGTGTTGAGGGCCTGGTCCTGCGCCTCGTTCAGGCCGACCAGCACGATGCCGGTGACCAGCATCGTCAGCGCGCCGTGCAGCATGGCCGGCACGAAACGGGCCCCGCCTGCGCTCATCGCCTTCATCTGGGTCAGGAAGCCGCCCAGCAGGGAGGCAATACCGATGATGTGCAGGCCGACGAAGATATTGATTACTACGTCCATAGTGCTGGATCGTATCCGCCGCATAGCACGGGCCTTCGGGCAGGGCACCCCCGATCGCCGCTTCGGTCAGGGCATGCAGGGAGCCGACCGTGTCCGCGGCAACCGCGCGGTCAGCTGCGGACAATCGGCGGTCGAATGCGAGCAATGCCGGGCAAGCGGACTCGGCCCGGGGAGGCGCAGGTTTAGCGTCCTCCTCCAGGCGGTCGACTCCCCGCTGTCGCCGGTCTCCGCCCCGGCGACGCGTCGACCGCCCCCGCCGAAAGGAATGGCGGCGGCCCGCTCCCCCTCTTCACGGGCCGCCGCCGGACCCACGGATCCGCCCGGATCACCCGGGCCACGCACGGCCCGAAGGGAAGGAAGTGACGGCCACAGTGGCGTCGCACCGCAGGACCAGGCACCACCCGCTCGCCCCGCTCGCCCTCACCGGCGGCACGGCGCCCGGCGCGCGCACCGCCCGTACCGCCGCCACCCTGGCCCTCGCCGGAGCGGCCACCGTCACCGCCTTCGACGGCACCGGCCAGGCCGCACCCGAACTCACCCCCGCCCAGGTGCAGGACCGGGTCGAGACGCTGTACCAGGAGGCAGAGGTGGCGACGCAGAAGTACAACGGCGCGAAGGAACAGGCCGACGCCGCGCGCGAGGAACTGGGCGAGCTCCAGGACGAGGCCGCCCGCAGGACCCGGAAGCTGAACTCCGCGAAGGCCGGCCTGGGCACCATGGCCGCCGGCCAGTACCGCTCCGGCGGGGTCGACCCCACCGTCCGGCTGCTGCTTGCCGCGGACCCCCAGCGCTACCTCGACGGCGCCACCGTCCTGGAGCGCGCCGGCAGCCACCAGGCGAACGCGGTGGCCGGTTACGCGCGTCGGCTCGGCAGCATCCGGCAGGTCCGTGAGCGGGCCGAGGAGACCGCGGAGCGGATGGCGGACACCGAGGCCGCGCTGAAGAAGCACCGGGTGACGGTGGTGCGGAAGCTGGACTCCGCGGAGCGGCTGCTCGACCGGCTGACCGAGGAGCAGCGGCAGCGGATGGCGAGCGAGGAAGGCTCAGGCGCCGACACCTCGGGAGAGGAGGCGGCCGCCCAGGCTCCCAATCCCCGTGCGGCGCAGGCGGTTTCGTATGCCTACACCGCTCTGGGCAAGCCCTACGTCTGGGGCGCTACCGGCCCCTCCGCGTACGACTGCTCGGGCCTGACACAGGCCGCGTGGCAGGCGGGCGGGATCTCCCTGCCCCGTACGACCTACACCCAGATCAATGCGGGCTCCCGCGTCGACAGGTCTCAACTCGCCCCTGGCGACCTGGTGTTCTTCAACTCCGGAATCAGCCACGTCGGTCTCTACATCGGCGACGGCAAGATGATCCACGCCCCGCATCCGGGTGCGCCGGTGCGCATCGCGCCGATCGACCAGATGCCCTTCGCGGGGGCCACCCGCCCCGCCTGACGCGCCTGTTGGGGGCCCGGTGGACCGCCGCCCCGGGCCGGGCGGGGTCTCCACCCACCGGCCCGCGCTCCCCGCGCAGACACCCCGGCGCGTGTGGAACCCGTCACCCGACGAAAGCCCGCACCGCCCGCACCTGCCAACCCGCCGCGGGCCCGGCCCCGTTCCACAGAATCCGATCGTTTGTTCGTGCGAGGGGCCCTAGGCTCACTGCGTGACCGGTCCTCTCGCCGCCACCGGCGGCCCCCTCGCGCACCCCTCTCCCTCCGGCCTCTCCCCGGTGCTCCACGCCTGGGTCGACGGCTGGGCGCGCTCCCGCCGTACGGACGCCCCGCGGGAGGCCGCCGGCGGGTTCCGGATCGAGGTCGGGCTGCCGAATCACCTCGCGCGCTACGTCCTGCCGGCCGCCGACCCGGCCGCCTTACGGGATCTCGTCGGCTCCCTCACCACGCCCGGACTCTGGATCAAGGTCTGCGCGCCGCGCGAAGCGGTGGAGTCGCTGCTGACGCCCGCCTGGCAGATCAGCGAACCCCAGTACCTCATGACAGCCCCACTGGCCCCGCTGTCCACAGCCGCCCGCCCGCCGGGCTACCGCCTGGATGTCACCTACCGTGACGGCGTCTACGAGGCGCGCCTCCTGGCGGCCGAGGGAACAGCCGACACCGCCGCCCCCGCCGCCAGCGGCCGGGCCGCGCTGACCGCCGCGGTGCCGGGCCTCGCCCCGTACGCCCCGTCCGTCGTCTTCGACATGATCGGCACCGATCCCGCCCACCGCCGCCGCGGCCTGGGCCGGTTCCTCATGGCCTCCCTTGCCGGCCGCGCGGCCGAACGCGGGGCCCGACAGGGCGTGTTGGTGGCGAGCCCGGACGGCCGCGCGCTCTACGAAGCCACCGGCTGGCGGCTGCGCTCCCCGGTCACGGCGGCGGTCCTCACCGGCTGAGCGGCCTGTCCGACGCGGTGATCTGGCGGCCCAGCCATGCGAAGGTGACCGGCACTTGCTGTTTCCACACCGCCGTGGAGTGCCCGCCCGCGCCCGCGGGGATCTGCTGGACGGTCACCGTCGTCGGTCGCGTCGCGAGCTGTCGCAGCCCGAGGCCCGCCTCGTAGCCGTCGCCCGCAGCGCCCGAGACGTACAGGGCCGTACGCGGCGGCTTACCCGCCGCGTTGGCCGACTTCAGGATGTTCAGCGGGTTGGATTCGACCCGCAGCTTCGGGTCCTTGCCGGCCAGCGAATCCTTCTCGATAGCCGGGTCGTTGTAGCCGGACATGGCGACCGCGGCGCGGTAGCGGTCCGGGTGGGCAAGCGCGAGCTTCGTGGCGCAGTGAGCCCCCGCCGAATAGCCCGCGAGCCCCCACGCGTCGGGGGTGTCGCCGGCCCGGAAGTTGTCGATGACCATCTGCCGCACATCGACGGTCAGCCAGCTGTCGGCGTTGACCTGGCCGGGGAGGTTCACGCACCCGGTGTCGGCCGTGCCCAGCACGTTGGTGCGCGGCGCGACCAGGATGAAGGGCTTGATGTCACCGCGCTCCATGAGCGGCCGCAGCTGCTCCCCCGCGCGCAGCGAGCCCAGCCAGGACTTAGACGAGCCGGGGTAGCCGGGCAGTACCTCGACGACCGGGAACTTCGTGTTCCGGTAGGCGGGGTCGTGGTATTGCGGCGGCAGCCACACATAGACCTCGCCGTTGACGCCCGAGATGGTGCCCTTCAGATCGGTCATCTGGACGCCGGTGCCGACCACCGGGTCATCGGCCGGCCGGAACTGCTGGAGCCGCTTGGGCTGGTTGTTGATCTGCTTGCCGCCCGTGCCGTCCGGGCCGAGGTCCCGCGCCTCCTCGACATGGCCGGCGGTCCCGAGCAGATCGCCCCAGGTGTCGTACAGGTTGTTCGCGTCATTGACCACAACGAAGACCAGGGTGAGGGCGGTGACCTGCGCGAACACCAACATCACCAGCCGGGCGAGGCCGCGCACCAGGCGCGGCCCGGCTATCCGGCTCCACACGGCGAGCGGCAGCACGAGGGCGACGATCAGCAGCGCGATCGAGGTGAGGAAGAAGGGCGTGCCCGTCAGGCTCATCGGGATCTCGCTTCCAGGACAGGGACGTGAAGGACCGGGGTGGTGACGGCCCCGCCTTCGGCAGCGAGCCTCTCCGCGCCCTTAGATGGCGATCCGCGCGGTCCTGGTTGCTCGCCGTGCGTCCCTCTTTGCCCACACTTCAGCTGACGCCTGCCGGCATCGTTCCTGGTCGGGGCTGGTCCTGTTGTGGGGCCTGATCCTGTCCTGGGGCCCGGGCCGGTGTGCTGACGGCTGACGGGTGGCCCCGCCGCCGTGTCCGGCGTTTTGCCGTCTCCCGTGTTCCGCCGTGCGGCGGGGCCTCAGACCAGCCGGCGGGCCGTCGCCCACCGCGTCAGCTCATGGCGGTTGGAGAGCTGCAGCTTCCTGAGCACCGCCGAGACATGCGATTCAACCGTCTTGACGGAGATGAACAGCTGCTTGGCGATCTCCTTGTAGGCGTATCCGCGGGCGATCAGCCGCAGGACCTCGCGCTCGCGCTGGGTGAGGCGGTCCATGTCCTCGTCCACCGGCGGGGCGTCGGTGGAGGCGAAGGCGTCCAGCACGAAGCCGGCCAGCCGAGGGGAGAACACCGCGTCGCCGTCGGCCACCCGGAAGATGGCGTTGACCAGATCCGTGCCGGTGATCGTCTTGGTGACGTAGCCGCGGGCACCGCCCCGGATGACGCCGATGACGTCCTCGGCGGCGTCGGAGACGGAGAGCGCCAGGAAGCGGACCGGACGGTCGGCGTCGGCCATCATCGCGGCGCTCCGGCGCAGCACCTCGACACCACCGCCGCCGGGCAGATGGACGTCCAGCAGAACGACCTCCGGCCGGGTCGCCGTGATGACCGTGACGGCCTGGTCGACATCGGCGGCCTCGCCGACCACCTCGACGCCGGTGCGTTCGGTCTCCCCGATCTCGGCCTGGACGCCCGTACGGAACATCCGGTGGTCGTCGACCAGGACGACCCGTACGGTCCGGCCCTCGGCCGCCCCGATACCGGCCTCGCCCTGCTGTGCGCCGTCGCTGCTCATGTCGTCCGCCCGTCCCTCGGTGTCTGCTCCGCCATCATCCCTCGCGCCGTCCCGCGCCCGCTGCCCCGCCGGGTGGCCCGTGTGCCGCGCCCGCCCGTCGATACCGTCCACGCGGCTCATTCCGTGCGCTCCATCTCCAGCTCGACCACGGTCCCGCCGTCGGGGGCGGAGCGCAGCCGCGCCGTGCCGCCGTGGCGTTCCATCCGGCCGATGATGGATTCGCGGACGCCCATCCGGTCCTGGGGGACGGCGTCCAGGTCGAAGCCGGGGCCGTGGTCGCGCACCGAGACGAAGACCGACCGGCCCTCCACCTCCGCGAACACCTGCACCGCGCCCCCCTCGCCACCGTACTTGGCGGCGTTGACCATCGCCTCGCGTGCGGCCTGCATCTGGGCGCCCACGGCCTCGTCCAGCGGGCAGTCGCCGACGACCACGACCTCGATCGGTACGCCGTGATGGTCCTCCACCTCCGCGGCGGCCGTGCGCACCGCCTCGGCGAGGGTCGCCGGCTCCTCGTCCTCCTCCTTGCCGCGGCCCTCGGGTTTGTACAGCCACGCGCGCAGCTCGCGCTCCTGCGCACGCGCCAGCCGCGCCACCTCCCGGGGGTCGTCGGCACTGCGCTGGATCAGGGTGAGGGTGTGCAGGACGGAGTCGTGGACGTGGGCGGCGACCTCGGCGCGCTCCTGCGCCCGGATGCGCATCAGCCGTTCCTCGGAGAGGTCCTGCGTCATCCGCACGAGGTAGGGGCCCGCCAGCAGTGCGATGCCGACGACGACGGCGAGCGCGGCCTGCAGCACCGAGCCGAGATGTCGGACCGATCCCTGGAGCACGACGATGCCGGTCACGCCGACGCCGACCAGCAGCACACCGGCCGCGCCGCGCAGCACCGGCAGCAGGCCCTTGCGCCGGCCGAGCTCCAGCCACTGGGCGCGCCGGGAGTTGTCCGCCTGACGCCACACCAGGGCGACACCGGCACCGATCAACAGCACCGGCCAGAGATAGCCGTTGGCCCGGCCCAACTCGAACTTGGACGCGACGACCAACGCGCCGATCAGCAGCGCGATCAGCGCGAAGACCTGGCCCTTGTCCGGCCTGCGGCCACGCAGCAGGCGCCTGTCGTCGGCCTTGCCGGGCCGTCGGCGCCTGGCCTCCACGCCGCCGACGCCCAGGGGCACGAAGAACCAGAACGCGGCGTAGAGCAGTGCGCCCATGCCGTCCGCCATGAAGAGCGCCACGAACACGACGCGAACCCACGAGACCGGCAGCCCCAGATGCCCGGCCAGCCCCCGCGCGACACCGCCGAGGAGCCGACCGTCGGCGCTGCGGTAGAGCTTGCGCACGGGCGGTTCGTCGGGGTCCGGCGCCGGGGCGTAGATCGTCCCGGCGCGGGGCGGCGCGGTGGTCATGTCCCCGATCGTCACACGATGCCGGGCCGCAAGGCATCAGGGAGGACCCTGAAGCAACCCCTGACGTTGTACCGACCGCACATGGGGGGCCGGTAGGGGGCCGACGGCCGCCGCCGCGCCTAGGGCCGCCGCAGCCGGTGGCCACGGCGCCGCCGGGATGGCCGGCGAGACCCGCGCGGGCCCGCCCGTACCCCTCAGCTCTTCGGGGTGTCCTTGCGGAAACCGTCCTTCACGTGGGAGAAGACCTGTTCGTACTTCGGCCAGTTCGCGCTCGGCGCCGAGACATAGATGGCGTACTCCTCGGCGCCCTCGCGGCCGAACCCCAGGTCGATCCCCCGGTATTCACGAGCCCGGCCCATGAAGGTGAACTCCCAGATGGCGGCGGGGTCGCCCTGGAAGACGGTGTCCTGCAGCCGCAGCCGCTTGTAACTCGGGTACTTCACCTTGAGGTCCGCCTCGACCTCCTTGAAGTGCTGCACCTGGTCCGCCGAGGAGAAGTCCAGGACGTTGATCGTCAGCGCCGCCAGTTCGGCCGTGGACGCGTAGTTGATCTGCCGGCCACCGTCCTTGACCTCACGCTTCCAGCCCTCGGGCACCGGGAAGGAGACCCCCAGTCCGGGCTCCTTGGCATGGCGGAAGCCGTCGGGCAGCGGCGGCGGCGGGCCGACGCTGCTCTCCGGGACGCCGGGCAGCACGGGCGTGGTCTTGTCGTTCCCGGTCGCCTGGGAGACGCCGGGGCCGTCGCTGTACATGACGTACCAGGCCGCCCCGGCACCGCCGCCGGCGATCAGCACCCCCACGGCACCCCAGGCCACGACCCGGCTGCGCCGCTTACCCGGCAGTGGGGCCCTGGCCTGCACATTCGTGGGGCTGTCGGGGGCCGTGATGTGGCCCGCCCCGGCCGGGACCGCCACACCGCCCGCCACCGGCGCCGTGCCCGCGCCCGTGCCGGTGGCGGGCGTGGGCCGCCAACCGTCCGCGTGCACCGGGCTCGTGAGGGCCTCGGCCGATGTGGTCGACGCAGTCGACGCCGTCGACTCGGCAGGCTCGGCCCGGCCGCGGTCGACGGTCCCGAGCGCCAGCGTCGGCCAGCCGATCAGCGCGGTGTCCGCCTCGCCCTCGGCGGCGCGCAGCGCCTGCTCGACGACCTCGGCCGTCGGCCGCTCCGCCGGTTCCTTGGCGAGCAGCGCCTCGATGAGCGGGGTCAGCGGACCGGCGTTCCGCGGTGGCACCAACGGGTCCACGGCGATGGCGTAGGCCGTCTCGATCGCGGTGTTCTTACGGAACGGGGGCCGCCCCTCGACCGCCTGATAGAGCGTCGCGCCCAGCGCCCACAGGTCGGAGGCCGGCCCCGGGGTGCCGCCCTTGACCCGCTCGGGCGCCAAGTAGTCGATGGAGCCGACCAGCTCGCCGGTCTTGGTGAGCGTGGAGGTGCCGCTGGCGACGGCGATCCCGAAGTCGGTGAGGACGACCCGGCCGTCCTCACCGAGCAGCACGTTGCCCGGTTTGACGTCGCGGTGCAGCACACCGGCGGAGTGCGCGGCCCGCAGCGCGGCGATCATGCCGCGTCCGATGCGGGCGGCTTCCCTGGGCGGCACCGAACGGTCGGCGCGGGCAGCCTCCTTGATGGCGTCGCCGAGCGTCGAGGACGGGACGTACTCCATGACGATGCAGGGCAGCCCTGCGTCGTCCACGACGTCGTGCACCCCCACCACGTTCGGGTGATTGATCCGGGCGGCGGCCTGCGCCTCCCGGGTCGTGCGCTCATGGCGGGTGGCGAGTTCGTCGGCTTCCAACTGGGGCGAGACGTGTAGCCGCTTGACCGCGACCTGACGCCCGAGGACTTCGTCCCGGGCCCGCCAGACGGTGCCCATGCCGCCCTGGCCTATCCGTTCGACCAGGCGGTACCGCCCGGCGACCAGTCGCCCCTCGTCCACCGACGCCGCCTCCGTCACCGCACGCCCCTCCGGAAACCCGTACGTATCCGGGGCGCAACGATAGTCCCCGGGAGCGCGAGGTCGGGCTTCGGCCACCGCCCGTCCGCTGCTTGAGATGCCGTCCGGACGCGGGACCGGGTGATATGCGAACTCGCGGGCGATATCAGGGCCACACCCTGACCCGGCGGCTTCCTTCCCACAGCGGTCGGCACTCGGCGTTCGCTGCGCTCGCGGTGGCGACCGTGACGACGGCTCCGGGACCGGAGCAGGTCTCGGGGGCGCTCTCTCAGGGACCGATCTCAGGGATCTGCCAGGGTTCCCACGGATGTCGGGACCGCGCCGCGGTTGTCACCATGGGTCCATGAACGATGCAGCCCCCGCTGAGGAGCCGGCGCCCTCCGACACCGCCGGCCCCACCCCGCCGCATCCCCCGCTGCGCCGCAGCCGGCGGCACAAGGTCGTCGGCGGGGTCTGCGGCGGGCTGGGCCGGCAGTGGGATCTCGATCCGGTGATCTTCCGCATCGTGCTGGCGGTGCTGTCCGTCTCCGGCGGCCTCGGGCTCATCGCCTACGGCTTCGCCTGGCTGCTCATCCCGCTCGACGGCGAGGACGAGAACGAGGGCCGCCGGCTGCTCTCCGGCCGCGTCGAGGGCTCCGCGCTGACGGCCCTGCTCTTCGCGCTGGTCGGCTGCGGGTTGTTCCTGACGACGCTCGGCAAGGGCAGCGTGATGTCGTTCGCCATCATGTTGACGCTGGTGGTGGCCGGCTCCGCCTACTGGTCGCGGCAGCGCCGACGGGCGGAGGCGGCGGGGGCGGAGTCGATGGACGCCGCGACCGCCCAGGCCGTCGCCGACGCACCACCCGAGACCACGGCACCCCCCGCGCCGAACACCCCTTCCTGGTGGCGTGATCCGCGCTCCGCGGAACCGCCGGCGGGCGGGGGCTACCTCTGGGGCCCCGAGAGCCTGCCGCTGGAGGTGACGTACGAGTTCGAGCACGGTGCGGCGGGCGGCGGGCGGCGTGGTGCCCGGTCCGGTCCGGGCCGGCCGTGGCCCGCCGAACCGTCCCGGCCCCCGCGGCGCGGAACTCCCCGCGCCGGCCGCTCGATCGGGGGGTGGACGTTCCTGCTGGCGATGCTCGCCGGCGCAGGTACGACCCTGGCCGTCTCCGCGTACGACGGCCTCACGCCGTCCTTGCAGGCGGGACTCGCCGCAGCGTTGGTCGTCCTCGGCCTGGGGCTGGTGCTCAGCGCATGGTGCGGCAGGACGGGTGGCGGCACGGTCTTCATGGTCGTACTGACCGCGGTGCTGCTGGCCGGCGCCACGGCGCTGCCCGACAAGCTCACCACCAACTGGCAGCACCGCACCTGGTCCCCCACTGCTGTCGCCGCGGTGCAGCAGCACTACGAACTCGGCTCCGGCGAAGGCATCCTGGACCTCGGCGGGCTGCCGCTGAAGGAAGGTGACAGGGTCCGCACCAGCGCCGAGGTGGGCGCCGGGCGCCTTCAGGTCACCCTGCCGCGCGGTGTCCCCGTCACCCTCCACATCTCTCTCGGGCTCGGTGACATCCAACTGCCCGGCGACGCCCCCGACGACGTGGACCTCTCCGCCGGAGATCGGCAGCGGACGGTCACACTGCCCGCCCAGGGCCTCAAGAAGGGCGAGAAGCCGCGCGGCTCCCTTGAGCTGAACCTCCGGGTCGGCGCCGGTCAGGTGGACGTCCAGCCCTTCGCCCCGGCCACCCCACCGACCGCCCCGCCGAGCCCGCCCGGCCCAGCGAGCCCACCGAGCGCGCCAGGCCGCGCCTCCGAGGCGCCCGACGCGCCCGCGGTCGGCGCCCGGACCGCCGTCACACCGTCGCCCCGGATCCCCGAGGGAGCCCTCTCGTGATGCGCCACCCCTTCGAACCGGCCCGCCTGATCTCCGGCGTCACCGCCCTCACGGTCGGCACGGGTTACGGCCTCGACGCCCTCGGCGCCTGGGACGCACCCGGCCCCTGGCTCTTCTTCGCCCTCCCCTTCGGGCTCGTCCTCTCCGGCATCACCGCCGCTGTCTGGGCCACCGCCCGCAGGCGCCGTCAGTCGCAGCACTCTTGACGGGCCGGGGGACCACCTGGGCTGCGGCAGGCCCTCCGGCTCGGCCGCGCCCCCCAGCTCGGCCGGTCCCATCGGTTCGGCCGGGCATCAGCCGAACAACTGCTGCCCGTGCCGGGCACGGCGGTTCCCCAGCGCCGCGTCCAGCGAGAATCTCGGCGTGCCCGCCAGCACCAGCGGGATCCAGGCCATCAGGTAGGCCAGGTCGTTGCCGTAGTAGTAGGGCGAGGTCGCCCAGCTCACGGTGAGCCACAGCGTCAGCGAGATCAACGCTCCGCCGACCGCCGCCAGCCGCCCCAGCAGGCCGACCAGAATCCCGACGCCGACCAGTAGTTCACCGACGGCTATGGCGTAGCCGAAGCCCACCGGGCTGCGCTGCGCCAGCTCCACCAGCTGCGGCAGCGCCGCCGAGTCATGGACCTGCCCCAGCAGAGCGCCGAGCGATCCGTCGCCGTCGGCCGCCAGAAAGGCCCGGTCCGTCACCTTGTCGAGACCTGCGTAGAGAAAGGTGCCACCCAGGAAGATGCGCAACGGCAGGAGCGCGTGGCGTCCCGCCCGCGCCCGCCATCCGGTGCCGGCAGCACCGACCCCCGCCCCCTTCAGGTCTGCGCTGATCGTACGGTCCGCGTGAGCCATGACGTCCGCCTCTCCGTTTGCCACCGGGCGCAGACGATTGTGCCCGCGACCGCGCCTCCTGGGGAGATACGGACGCGCGTGCGTACAACGTTCAACCGTCCGACGCACGTCAGAGAGGTACGTCTGACAAAATCCCCGCGACGCCGACCGGCCGCGCACCCCGCGCGACCCGCACCGGCCCGACCCGGCCAGACCCGGCCCGGTGCTCAGCACCGCCTCGCCGTGACCAGCCCGTGGCCCCCAGCGCACCCCGGGCGCTCAAAGCAGTCAGGTCACTCAGGGCAACCGGTCACCGACACCCGTGCCACGGCCCCACCCGCGTCCCCTCAGTCCTGCACGTCGATCGCGTAACCGCCGGTCTCCGCCCCCGCCGCCGTCACCACGCGGACCTCGACCCGGCCCGGTTCGACATCGACCGGTACCGGCACGGTCAGGACGTCGTCCGTCGGGTTGGCGAACCCGCCGGCGACCGGGATCAGCGGAACCGGGACGTGCACCGTGCCGATCCGTACGACGGTGCGGGCGAGCCTGTCCGGCGTTCCGGCGCCCGGCGGGACGAAGCCGGTGCCACGGATCTCGATGTCGTCCCCGGTGCGGATCGGCGAGGCGAGGTCGCCCAGCTCCCGGGACCGGACGACCGAGAGGATGACCGGGCGGCCACCCGCCGTCGCCTTACCGGCCAGGTACGCGGCCCCGGAGAGCACCACCAGGACCGCCACACCCCACGGCAGGCGGGGCAGTTGGTCGGGGCGGACGGCCAGGCACACCACGGCGTAGGCCACCACGACCGCGTTCACCAGCGCGTACTGCGCGTCCGGGAAGCTGCCGCGGCCCGCGTCGTCCGTCAGCAGATCAACGGCGCGCGGCCGTGCGGCGGGGACCTTCTGCACGCGCCCGGTCCGAACCCTCGCGGCCACCAGACCGTACGCGAGCAGGGCCACGGCACAGACGACTCCGATCACCGTCAACAAGGGTGCGGAGAGGGCCGGTTCGAGGCCGGTACGCAGCTTCCGTCGGTCGCGGGGCCCACCCGCCGCGGCCAGCTGCACGGCCGCCATCAGGACCGCGTACAGCGCCACGGCCACCCAGGCCGCCGCGACCGTGCGCGAGGTGGACAGCCGACGGTCCTCGCCGATGAGCGGCGCCAGCGCCCCGCCGTGCGCGCCGTGCCGCCAGGCCGCCACGGTCAGCGCGAGGGCCGGCACGACGGCCGCGATCAGCCCTGCCGTACGCGTCACCGTCCAGCCCGCCCCGATCGCGGTCAGGGCTTGGCCGATCAGCAGGGCCGCGACCAGGGCCCAGGCCACCAGCGGGGTGTGCCGCCCCGCTGCCGCCAGCCGGGCGGCGCCCTCCGCCGTGGCGCGTTCCGCCAACGTCCGTGCCGACAGCGAGAGTTCATCGGACACCCACTGACGGGCCGCGCCCGCGGAACGCGCGAGTCCGGCCGGTACGCCCCGACCGGCGGCGAAGTCCTCCCGCAGCGCGACGAAGGCGGCTACCGCCTGCCGGTGTCCCTCGCGGGCGCCGTGCGGGCACTTCCCGCACCGGCACGTACCGCCGTCGCCGCGCTGCGCGCCGCCTCCCGGCTCACCCGTTCCGGCCACTCTGCCCGCCGCATCAACCGACACGTCCGCTACCGCCCTGCCACAACTCGTCGCCAACTTCTCATCCGTGACCGGGAATTGTGCCTTACCTGACCGTCCCGCCGGTGAAACGTCCAGCTGGTGGCCGGTGGGCAGCCGGAACGGGCGGTTGACGCCTGCCTGCGGGTTCCCGATACGCACAGATGGGCGGCGCACGCCCGCGCAAGAACCGACCTTCCCCCATTCGGGCGAACCGGTGGGCCGGTAGGGCTGAGCCGACCTCGCGCGGCGCAAGCTCTCGGCGTGTACGCACAGCACGGACTTCACGGACCATATGGACCTCATGGAATATCTCTGGCCAGGCGGGGCCTCGCGGCAGCCGCGTTCCTGCTACTGACCGGGGGCGCCGCGGCACTGGGCACGGCGCCCGCGGCAGCGGCTCACGGCAGCCGCGTCGAGAGCCGCGTCGCGGTGGTCGTCTCGGGCGACAACTGCGCGTTCGCCGGGACGAGTCCGCCCATCGACGTGCCGACCGGATTCCCCATGCCGGACGACTGGCACTTCCCCTGCACCAAGCCCACACCCGCCCCTCCGCGCCCGCCGAAGCCCCGGCCGCCGCGGATTCCCGCGCCCGCACCGCCGCCTCCCGCCCCCCGGCCGACGGTGCGGCCGACGCCTCCGGCCCCACCGCCGGTACAGCGCAGCCGCCCACCGACGCCACCCCCCTCGCCCACCCCTCGGCTACGCATGCCCGCACCCTCACCGGAGCCGCCGCGCAACTACGCGGCGGTGGCGCAGAAACCGCGCGACAGCCGCTCCATGGTGACCAGGACCTTGCTGATCACCGCGCCGGCCGTACTGGCGGCCGCCGCTCTCCGTCCCCGTTCGAGCTCCCCGTCCGGCTCGTCCGGGCGCAGTTCCTCGTAGGAGGTTCCATGTCGCAATGGCTGGTGCTGACCATCGCCATGGTCGCCGCCTGCAGCGTCGTCCTGGCCATCACGGTGCTGCGGCAGCGCCGGATCGGTGACGACGACGACCCGACCGAGACACCGGACGTCATCGAGTACATGACGATGATGGTGGGCGTGGTCTACGCGATCGTCCTGGGCCTGGCCATCGCCGGTGTCTGGGAGGCGCGGGGCGCCGCCGAGGACACCGTGCGGACCGAGGCTCAGGCCCTGCACGAGGTGAGCGCGCGAGCGCGGGCGTACGCCCCTCCGGCGCGGGACCGCATCCGAGCGGACGTCGACACATACGTCAGCCACGTGGTGAAGACGGAGTGGCCGCTCATGAGTGAACGGGGCCAACTCACCCAGCGCGGTTCGGACCTGCTGCAAAAGGTCCGGGCGGACGTCACCGACTACCACCCCCGCAACAGCTTCGAGGAGCAGTCCTACCAACCCATCGTCGACCAGCTCGCGGTGGCCGACGGAGCCAGAAACGCCCGCGCCGACGCGGCCGAGTCCACCCTGCCGTCCGTGGTGTGGTTCGGCCTGATCGCCGGTGGTGCCGTCACCATCGGGGTCATCTTCACCTTGCAAATCAGACGGTCCGGGCGCGAGTTGCTGATGGCGGGACTCTTCAGCATGCTGATCGCGTTCCTGCTCTTCCTGGTGTGGGACTTCGACGCGCCGTTCAGCCGCGGCATCTCGGCCGGGGTCGATCCCTTCACCGATCTGTTCCCCCAAGGGTGACCGGGGTGCCCTGCGGGCCGTCCGCCGGCCCGCAGGGCACCGACCCGTGGGGCCGGCCCGTCCACCGCGATGACCTCCGAGGGAGCGGCAGCCCCGCCGCCGGGCGCGACTCAGTCGAAGAGGTCCGGCTCGCTGCGCGCGATCTGCTGGTAGAGCGGCTGGTAGTTGATCCATGCGACCAGGTCGTTGCCGAGCTGCTCACGGGTGTGAAGGGCGTTGTGGTGGTCGATCAGGACCGGCTTGCCGGCCGCCTTGGCGGTCAGCTGCACCTGGCATGAGCGCTCCATGGTGACGAACCACCACGCCGCCGCGTCCACCGAGTCGCCGACCGTCAGCAGCCCGTGGTTACGCAGGATCACCGCCTTGTGCGGCCCGAGGGCGGCCGCGATCCGGCGGCCCTCCTCCGCGTCGACGACGACGCCCGTGTACTCGTCGTAGAGCGCGTGGGACTCGTAGAACGCGCAGACGTCCTGGGTGATCGGCTCCAGCAGCTCACCGAGGGAGGAGAGTGCCCGCCCGTAGGTGGAGTGACTGTGGGCCGCGGCGACGACGTCCGGGCGGGCGCGGTGGACCTGCGAGTGGATCGCGAACGCGGCCTGGTTGACGTGGTGGCGGCCCTCGACGACCTTGCCGTCGTGGTTGACCAGGATCAGGTCGCTCACCGTGATGAGCTTGAAGGACATCCCGAAGGGGTTGACCCAGAAGCAGTCGGTGAACTCCGGGTCGCGTGCGGTGATATGACCCGCGACCCCTTCCTCGAAGCCGAAGCGGCCGAACAGCCGCAGCGCCACGACCAGGCGCTCCTTTCGGTAGCGGCGCTCGTCCTCAACGGTGTCGTGCGTCGGCGGCATCGCGAAATGCAGCTGCTCGGTGGGGATCGGCGTCGGCTCGGGCATCGCGGCTCTCCTCCTGGCACGTGGTTCTCTGCGCTCGGGGCGGAAGCTACCCTCCGGTACTTCAGGAGACCAGGGCTGTGACGATCTCACCTGCCCGAACCTGCATGATGAGGGCCCACGGACGCCGGCCGGCGACCGCACATCGGCCCGTACCGCCGCATCGGCAGCAGAGCCGTGGCGGCAGCAGAGGGGACACCATGAGAGCCATATCGGTCAGCAAGGACATCGGCGCGACGCCCGGGCAGCTCTTCTCCGTCCTCCGGACCCCGGCCCGGCACGCGGAGCTGGACGGTTCGGGCATGCTGCAAGGCAGGCCCGCGGGCCCGGACGTGCTGGGCCCCGGCGACCGGTTCAGCATGGCGATGCGGCAGGGCGGCCTGCCGTACCGCTCGGTGAACGTGGTGGTCGAGTACGAGCAGGACCGGCTGATCACCTGGCAGACCTGGGGCGAGTTCGGCGGCCGGCGGCTCGTCGGGGGCCAGTGCTGGCGCTACGAGCTGGCCGCTTCCGACACCGCCGGCACGACGCAGGTCACCCACACCTACGACTGGTCGGGCGCCCGGCTGCCGCGCCTCATCGTCGAACTCCCCGGCTTCCCCAAGCGGATGGGCCCGGCGATGGCCGCCACCCTGGAGCGGCTTGCGAGGGCCGTGGCCTCCTGAGGCCCCCGCGCTAGTCCTGCTCGCAGCCGCTCAGGCGCTCCACGCCGCGCAGCAGCGCCGAGTGGTCCAGGCCGCCGTCACCGCGGGCCACGGCGGAGCCGATGAGCTGGGCGGCGACCGCGCCGACCGGGAGGGTGGCGCCGACGGTGCGGGCGGCGTCGGTGACGATGCCCATGTCCTTGTGGTGCAGCTCCAGCTTGAAGCCGGGGGTGAAGTCCCGGGCGAGGAGGGTGTCCTTCTTGCGGGTCAGGACGGTGGAGCCGGCCAGTCCGCCGTTGAGGACGGCCAGCGCGGCGGCGAGGTCGACGCCGGACTTCTCCAGAAAGACCACGGCCTCCGCGACCGCTTGCAGATTCACCGCGACGATCAGCTGGTTGGCGGCCTTGACGGTCTGACCGGAGCCGTGCGGTCCGCAGCGCACGACGGTCCTGCCGACCACCTCGAAGACCGGCCGGGCGGCGTCGAAGTCGGCCTGGTCGCCGCCGACCATGATCGACAGCACCCCCTCGACGGCGCCCGCCTCACCGCCGGAGACCGGGGCGTCCAGCACCCGGATGCCCTTGTCGCCGGCCGCCTTCGCCAGCGCGACGGAGGTCTGCGGGGTGATGGAGGAGTGGTCGATCAGCAGGGTGCCGGGCCTGGCGTTCTCCAGGATGCCGTCGGGGCCGTACGCGACCGCCTCGACCTGCGGGGACGCCGGAACCATGGTGATGACGACGTCCGCGTCACGGACCGCCTCCGCGATCGACGCCGCCTCCTTGCCGCCCGCCGCGACCAGCGCGTCCGCCCGGCCGGCGCTGCGGTTCCAGCCGACCACGGTGTGCCCGGCCTTCGCGAGGTTCACCGCCATCGGGCTGCCCATGATGCCGAGGCCGATGAATCCGATCGTGCTCATTGCGCCACACTCCCCATTACTTCCGCATGATGGACTTCCAACACCACCATACGGAATTAGCCGCGGGTCGTCGCGCCCACGTCCCCGACACCCTGCCGGATCGGCACCCACCCGCCCGTCCGGCCCGCCGCCCGCCGGTCACCGAAAAACACCGACGCCGCCGCTCGAAAATGCTGAGCGGCGGCGTCGGTATCAGGCAGCGGGGAGGCCCCGAGGGGTCACTCCCACTCGATGGTGCCCGGCGGCTTGCTGGTGACGTCGAGGACGACGCGGTTGACGTCGGCGACCTCGTTGGTGATGCGGGTGGAGATGCGCGCCAGCACGTCGTACGGCAGTCGCGTCCAGTCCGCCGTCATCGCGTCCTCGGACGAGACCGGGCGCAGCACGATCGGGTGGCCGTAGGAGCGGCCGTCGCCCTGGACGCCCACCGAGCGGACATCGGCGAGCAGCACGACCGGGCACTGCCAGATCTCGCGGTCGAGACCGGCCGCGGTCAGCTCCTCGCGGGCGATGGCGTCGGCCTCACGGAGCAGGTCGAGCCGCTCCTTGGTGACCTCGCCGACGATCCGGATACCCAGTCCGGGGCCGGGGAACGGCTGGCGGTGCACGATCTCGTCCGGCAGGCCCAGTTCGGAGCCCACCATCCGGACCTCGTCCTTGAAGAGCTGCCGCAGCGGCTCGACCAGCTCGAACTCGATGTCGTCGGGCAGGCCGCCCACGTTGTGGTGGGACTTGATGTTGGCCGTGCCCGTGCCGCCGCCGGACTCGACGATGTCCGGGTAGAGCGTGCCCTGGACGAGGAAGGCGACGTCCTCGCCGTGGGCGCCGGCCTCGGCGACCAGCTCGGCCTGCGCCTGCTCGAAGACGCGGATGAACTCGCGCCCGATGATCTTTCGCTTCTGCTCGGGGTCGGTGACCCCGGCCAGCGCCGCCAGGAAGCGCTCCTCGGCGTCCACGACCTTCAGCTGCACGCCGGTGGCGGCCACGAAGTCCTTCTCGACCTGCTCGGACTCGCCCTTGCGCTGCAGACCGTGGTCGACGTAGACGCAGGTCAGCTGGTCACCGATGGCCTTCTGCACGATGGCCGCGGCCACCCCGGAGTCGACGCCGCCGGACAGCCCGCAGATGGCGCGCTTGTTGCCGATCTGCGCGCGGATCGCGGCGACCTGCTCGTCGACCACGCTGGTGGTGGTCCAGCTCGGCTCGATGCCCGCACCGCGGTAGAGGAAGTGCTCCAGCACCTGCTGGCCGTGCGTGGAGTGCATCACCTCGGGGTGGTACTGCACGCCGTACAGCTTCTTCTCGTCGTTCTCGAAGGCGGCGACCGGTACGACGTCCGTGGACGCGGTGACGGTGAAGCCCTCGGGAGCGGCGGAGCAGGCGTCGCCGTGCGACATCCACACCGGCTGCTCGGCGGGCGTGCCCTCGAAGAGGGTCGAGGCGGGGCGGGAGACCGTCAGCGGGGTACGGCCGTACTCACGCGCACCGGTGTTGTCGACGGTGCCACCGAGGGTGGTGGCCATGAGCTGGAAGCCGTAGCACATGCCGAAGACCGGGACACCGGCTTCGAAGAGCGCACGGTCGAGACGGGGGGCGTGCTCGGCGTAGACCGACGAGGGACCGCCGGAGAGGATGATCGCCTTCGGGTTCTTGGCGAGCATCTCGGCCACCGGCATGGTGGACGGAACGATCTCGCTGTAGACCCGGGCCTCGCGGACGCGGCGGGCGATGAGCTGGGCGTACTGCGCGCCGAAGTCGACTACGAGGACGACGTCCGGGGCGGCGGCAGGGGGTCCTGATGGCACTTCGGCGGCCTTCCGGCGGTGTGGAGCAGGGGTTGGACTTTCGATTCTAACGGGCTCATACTGAGCCCCATGTCCAAGCAGCTGACCTTCGTCTTTACCTATGGCACCGGCCCGTCCGGCTGCTGTGGGTTCGTCGGTTGTGCTGCTTGATCAACTGACAAGCGACTTCCCCAGGCGCCCCGGGCCGACAAGGTCCGGGGCGCCTGCGTCTGTTTCGGACCCGATCATCGGCTCCGGGGGCACACCACCCCAGGAGAGACGGACATGAGCACCGAGACCACCACAGCCCCCGCCGCGACCGCGACCGCCCACGACGCCCCGGACACCGGCGCCCGCACCCCGGAGGCGGTCGGCCTGATCACCGACGCGCGCGGCCGGATCGACGATCTCGACGGGCGGATCATCGGCCTCGTACAGGAACGGATGGCGGTCTCGGCCGTCATCCAGGGCGAGCGCATCGGCTCCGGCGGGCGCCGGGTCAGCCTCTCCCGCGAGATGGAGATCCTGGCCCACTACCGCGATCAGCTGGGCAAGCCCGGCACCGCGCTGGCGATGACCCTGCTGGAGCTGTCGCGGGGCCGCGTCTGAGGTGTGGCCGGATCCGCACCCTTTTCAGGGGCTCTGCACGGCGCACGGGCACCGGCGCGTGCGCCCCACGCGACAGCCGCATCTGCGTTCGGTCGATGTCTCACCCGTACGGCGCGTGACCGGCCGCCGCCGGGCTTCGTTGTTCCCGGTGCCACGCCAGCCAGGCGCGGCCTGCAGGACTACGCGTAGACGCCGCCCCGCGGGCGGAAAGAATCCGGAGCGATGAGACGTCGGCCGCCGACAGCGGCCCGTGTCGTGGGACCTCGTTCCGGGGCCGTGGCCGGTCAGCAGGGGACAGCAGCCCGGTCACATCCGATGGGGTGGTCGGTCCTGGGGACGCCCGGGGCCGACCGCATCCGGTCGAAACGGTTGCGCCGGGTGAGGCGCATCCAGGACGATGCTTGACGCACCACCGCCGCGCCCGGCCGGTACCTCCGCACCGCCATTGGTCCCACCACCGCGCGGCTCGCACCATCCAGCACCACCCCACAGCCAGCGGCGCTACCCCCCCCCAGCGCCGCCCCTCGGTGCCGGCGCTGCCCTGACGCCGGCACCGAAAGCAAAGGGCCCCGTGGCCGTCCGCACCCCCCTCGCGGACGGCGTTCCGGGGCCCTTCGCTGTGAGTGCGCTGTGCGTCTGCTTTCCAGGTGCTGTGCGGAAGCTGTCCACTTGCTGTGGGCGGACTCCGTGATCCCTGTGCGCCCCCTGTGACGCCTGTGACGGGCATCACGCGACCCTTTTTCTCCGGCCAGGGCAACCATTTCCGGCCATCGCCGGTCATGTACCTGCAATCGCACGGCCATACCGCGCCCCACCGCGACGGCCCGCCCCAACATGTGCCGCCCTACGGCACTTTGGACCCGAGAGGTCTTCTCGATGAAGCTTCGCCGTGCCCTGACGGCCGCCGCCGCGACGGCCGTCATAGCCCCCGCCGCCCTCATGGCGGCCCCCGCCGCGTACGCGACGACCGGTCCCGAGACCGAGTCCAGCGCGAGCGCCGACCCGACGCCGGCCACCCCCGACGCCGAGGAGACCGACGACGCCACCGCGCCGGCCGAGACCCCCGGCACCGGTGAGACCCCCGGCGACGACACCGACCCCGGTGCGGAGCCCGGCGACGAGGAGGGCGAGCCGACCGGCTCCGCCTCCCCCAGCGACGACACCGAGCCCACCGGCTCGGCCGAGCCGAGCACCACCGCCACTCCCACCGCGAAGCCGACCGACGAGCCCACCGACGACCCGGCCTGCGCCGAGGAGTCGGACGAGGCCGCGATCAGCACCGAGCTGCGCGGGCTGCCGAGCAAGGTCGTGGCCGGCTCCGGCTGGAAGAACTTCACCTTCCGCGCCACCAACACCTCCGACAAGTCGATGAAGTCGGTCGACGCCTTCGTCGCCCTGGCCGGCATCAGCACCGGCGACTTCGACGACATCTCGAAGCTCCTGACGGTGCAGTGGTACGACGAGAAGGCCGGTACCTGGAAGGCGATCACCGACGAGGAGGGCTACTTCGCCTCCACCTCGAACCTCAAGCCCGGTGAGTACGCCGACGCCAAGCTGCGTCTGAAGGTCGACGCCAAGACCCCGGGCAGCTACGGCTTCGCGTTCACCATCGGCGCGTACCACAACGAGGACGACGTCTGCGGCTACTCCGAGGTCTCGGAGTACGACTTCGACATCCTGGTCGCCGGCAGCAAGCCGGGCACCGTGCCGCCGGCCACCGGCAAGCCGGGCGAAAGCAAGCCCAACAAGCCCGCCCCGCAGGGCGGTCTGGAGAAGCTGCCGGTCACCGGCAAGCTCGCCGAGACCGGTTCGTCCTCCGCGCTGCCGACCCTCGCCCTCGTGGGCGGGGTCGCGATGGTCGTGGGTGCCGGTGCGATCTTCGTCGTCCGCCGTCGCAAGAGCGAAGGCGCCGCCGCCGCGTAACGGCGACCGCTGGACAGTGGGGGCCGCACCCGCCCGGGCGCGGCCCCTCGTCCTGTCCGCCCGCGTCAGGCCGTCTCGGTCGCTTCGGTCGTCCCGGCCGGCTCCGGGGACGCCGTGGACGCCTTCGGCGGTACCGGCGGGACCGCCAGGAACGGCAGGTTCAGCGCCCCGAACGCCTTCTCCGGGACCGCGGGACTTACCGGCTCGACCGGCGCCAGCCGCCGGTACGCCCGGCCCTGCGCGGGCCGCGGGTCCTCCTCGCCCTTGTTCGGCCAGAACGACATCGCCCGCTCGGCCTGCGCGGTGATGGTCAGCGACGGATTGACGCCCAGGTTGGCGGAGACCGCGGCGCCGTCCACCACCGAGATGCCCGGATGGCCGTAGAGCCGGTGGTAGGGGTCGATGACGCCGTGGTCGGGGTCCTCACCGATCGGGCAGCCGCCCAGGAAGTGCGCCGTCAGCGGTGTCCCCATCAGCTCGCCGACATTGCTGCCCGCGAAGCCGTTGATCTCCTGCGCGATGAGGGTGGCCGCCTCGGTCGCCTCCGGGATCTGGTCCGGGTTGGGCGCTCCGTGGCCCTGGCGTGCGGTGAGCAGGCCCTTTCCGATGCCGCTCGGCTTGCGGTACGTCGTCAGGGAGTTGTCCAGCGACTGCATCACCAGGCCGATGATGGTGCGCTCGGACCAGCGGCGGTTGGACAGCGAGCGCAGCAGCAGCATCGGGTGCCGGACGCAGTTGGCGGCGAACGCGGCGGCGCGCGAGCCGCGGCCGGACCGGAGGGGCACCTGGAGGATGGACAGGCCGCCCATCGCGTTGGATCCCTTGCCGTAACGGACCGGTTCGATATGGGTGTTGGCGTTGGGATGGATGGACGAGGTGATCGCGACACCGCGGGTGAAGTCGGCTTTTTCGCCGTGCGCCTTGCGGTAGCGGCGGTTGTCCGTCTGTGACCCGACGAGTGCCTCGGAGTTGGTCCGGGTCAGCTCACCCAGCTTGCCGGAGATGCCCGGCAGCAGTCCGCTGTCCTTCATCTTGTGCAGCAGGGTCTGGGTGCCGTAGGTGCCCGCTGCGATGACGACCCTGCGGGCGGTGAAGGTCCGGCCCCGCCCCTTGCGCTTCTTGTCGGTGGGGAGAGTGGCCAGGGCGTAGCCGCCCTGGGAGTCCTCGGTGACGGTGACGACGGAGGTCATCGGGTGGATGACGGCGCCGGCCTGCTCGGCGAGGTGGAGGTAGTTCTCGTTCAGCGTGTTCTTGGCGCCGTGCCGGCAGCCGGTCATGCACTCGCCGCACTCCGTGCACGCCTTGCGGGACGGGCCCTTGCCGCCGAAGTAGGGGTCGGGGACCTCGGTACCCGGCGCGACCTTCGAGGTGCCCGCATCGTCCCCGCCGCCCCCTTCCCCGCCGCGGGCGTCCTGGCCGTCGCCGAAGAACACCCCCACCGGCGCGAGATGGAACGAGTCGCCCACGCCCATCTTCTCCGCGGCGCCCTTGAGGTGGATGTCGGAGGGCGTCATCGTCGGGTTCAGGCGCACTCCCAGCATCCGCTTCGCCTGGTCGTAGTACGGCGCCAACTCCGCGTTCCAGTCGGTGATGTGGCCCCACTGCTGGTCCTCGAAGAACTGCGGCGGCGGGACGTAGAGGGTGTTGGCGTAGTTGAGCGAGCCGCCCCCGACACCGGCGCCCGCGAGCACCATGACGTTGCCGAGCAGATGCACCCGCTGGATGCCGTAGCAGCCGAGCGCCGGGGCCCACAGGTAGTCGCGGACGTGCCAGGAGTTCTTGGGCAGGGTCTCCCGGGTGAAGCGCCGACCGGCTTCCAGGACGCCGACGCGGTAGCCCTTCTCGGTCAGCCGCAGGGCGGAGACGGCGCCGCCGAAGCCGGAGCCCACGACGAGGACGTCGTAGTCGTACTCGTGGCCGTGGTGGTCCCGGCCCGGGTCGTCCGGGGCCCGGTCCGGTCCCTGGGGCGCGTCCTGGTTGCGGGCAGAGTTCTCCTGGGGCACTGGCTCTCCTGGATTTTTTGGTTGGCGAGGACCCAACGGGGCCCGCGGGCGGGCCCCGTGACTCAACCGTCTAGCGAAGACGCAGTGCCTTCATCGCGCGCAGGCTGCGGGTCATGAACTGTGCGTACTTCTCGTCCGTCATCCCGAAGGACGGCGCCAGCGGCATCACCCGCTGATGGGCGACGGTCTGTGCCTCGGTGTACTTGAGGATGCCCTCGGAGCCGTGCCGGCGGCCCAGGCCCGAGTCGCCCATCCCGCCCATCGGCGCCTGCACGCTGCCGTAGCCCGCGGCGTACGCCTCGTTGACGTTGACGGTGCCGGTGCGCATCCGGGCGGCGACCGCGCGGCCACGCCGGCCGTCCTTGGTCCAGACGCTGGAATTCAGGCCGTAGGGCGTGGCGTTGGCGAGCGCCACCGCCTCGTCCTCGTCGCTGAAGCGGTAGACGGACACGACCGGACCGAAGGTCTCCTCGCCGCAGACGGCCATCGGCGCCTGCACGCCGTCGAGGATGGTCGGCTCGTAGAAGAGCGGGCCGATATCGGGGCGCGGGCGGCCACCGGCGACCAGTTTCGCGCCCTTGGCGACGGCCTCCTCGACATGCCGGCTGACGGTCTCCAGCTGCCGCTCGCCGACCAGCGACCCCATGTCGGCGCCGTAGGCCAGGGCGTTGCCGAGTCGCATCGCCTTGGTGCGGGCGGCGAAGCGCTGGAGGAAGTCGTCGGCGGTGGACTCGTGGACGTACAGCCGCTCGATGGAGATGCACAGCTGGCCGGCGGAGGAGAAGCAGCCGCGGATCGCGCCGGCGGCGGCCTTCTCCACATCGGCGTCGTGCAGCACCAGCATGGCGTTCTTGCCGCCGAGTTCGAGGGAGACGCCGACCAGGCGGGCGGCGGCGCCCCGGGCGACCTCGCGGCCCGTGGGGGTCGAGCCGGTGAACGAGACGTAGTCGGCGTGCTCGACGACGGCCGGGCCGACGACCGGACCCTCACCGATCACGACCTGCCAGACGTCCTCCGGCAGCCCGGCCTCGATCAGCTGCTCACGGGCCCACAGCGCGGTCAGCGCGGTCTCCGTGTCAGGCTTCATCACGACGGCGTTGCCCGCGACGAAGGCCGGCAGGGCATCGCCCACGGACAGTTCGAGGGGGTAGTTCCAGGGGGCGATCTGCCCCACGACGCCGCGCGGCTGGCGCAGCTCGGTGACCTTGGTCAGGGTCGGTACGACGCCGGTGTGGCCCTTGGGCTTGAGGTAGGCGGCGGCCTTGCGGCCGTAGTGGCGGGCCGCGACGGCGACCGCCTGCACCTCCTCATGGGCGTGCAGCCGGGCCTTGCCGGTCTCCAGCTGGATCAGGTCGAGCACCTCGGCCTGGCGGCGGAGCACCAGGTCGTGGAAACGGAGCAGGACGGCGGCGCGCTGCTTGACCGGGACCTTCGCCCAGCGCTCCTGCGCGGCGCGGGCCCGCTCGAAGGCGGTGGCGACGTCCTCGGGGGTGGACTCCGGCAGGTCGGCCAGCTTCTCCCCGGTGAACGGGGTGTGGTTGGCGGTGCGGCCTCCCCCGCTGACGACGCCCCGGGTGAGCCGGGCAGCCACCTCGGGGGTGACCACGTCCGCGGCGGTGCGGGTGCCCGCCGCGGCGGGCGCGACCGGGTTGCCGTCGTCGGCGCGGGTCTCGGGCGGCGCCGTGGTCGCGGCAGCCGTGGTCGCGGCGGCCTCGTCGGCGGTGGAGCTGGGGGTACCTCCCGCGCGAGCGGAGTCGAGCGCGGGGGATGTTCCGGTGTCCTGCGAGTCCGTCATGTCGGCGAGCGTATTCCTCCCCGGGCGCTTTGTGTACCCGGCAGTAACGGGTTTTCACGCCGCACACACAATCGCGCCAGTAATCGCTGGCCACAAGGGGTCTGGTCAGCGAGGACCCGGCAATAATGTCCGGGCGGGGCCCCGGGGACCGGCTCGCGTCCGCCGGCCGGGGCCCGTCGGGGCGCTCAGCGCTTCGCGCCCCGGCGGGTCAGCTGGAAGGTGTCGAGCGCGGTGTCGAAGTGCCGCTTGGCCTCGGTGCGCGAGCCGAGCGGCGACGAAATCCACACGTCCATCATCCGGCCGCCCTCGTTCCAGCTGAGGTCGTAGGTGTAGCGCGGGCCGGCGTCCTGGGTGGCGCCGTCCCAGACGAACTCCCAGAGCCCGGCCTGGAATCCGTTGTGCGTGGTCTCGGTGACCTGGCCTTCGCGGTAGCCCGGGTAGTCGGCAGGGCCCTTGGCGTGCGCCGCCCGCATCATGCCGAGCGGGCCCTCCGGCACCTGCTTCTGGAGGTGGATGCCGATCCGGAACCGCTTGTTCTCGGAGTAGTAGTAGACCCGCGGGGCCTCGTACGAGCGCGTGAAGCCGTCCGGCACGGCGAGGGCGAAGCCGAGCGGGTCGCGGACGATGCCGTAGCCCGCCGGGGCCTTGGCCGTGATGTCCGGGACGGGCGACGAGGTGACCGTGACGGTCGGGTGCGGCGTCGCGCCCGGCGCACCGGCGTCCGGCGTGCCCTGGGGGACCGACGCCTGCTGGGACCGGTCGGCGCCGCCGTCCTTGCCGTTCGTGCCGTCGTCGCCGTTCTGGCTCATGACCAGGGCCGCGACTCCGGCGCCCGCACCGCCGAGCACGAGGACCGCGAGCGCGATGAGCAGGCCGACGCGGGTACGGCCGGTGTGCGGGCGGGATGCGGCGGCCAGCGCCCGGTCGTCGAGCGCGTCCGGGATCGGCACCCCCGGGGTGCGCCCGCCGCGCCCTCCGGGCGTACGGCTGTGGGTGCGGTCGGCGGAGGTGGGCGCGAGCGGCGTGGGGGCCGGGGTGGGGTGCACGGCCGGCTCGTCGGACGGGTGCTCGCTGGGCCGGCCGCCGCCGGGGCCGTCGTGGAGCGGCGCATGGCCTCCGGCGCCAGGGCCACCGGCGACCGGTCCCGCGGGCCCGCGCGGCGCGCTCGCGCCCGCCACCGCCTCGGCGCCGACTGCGCCGCCCGCGGGACCGGAGCCGCGTCCGGGCCCGCGCTCGGGCGCGCGGCCCGAATGCAGATAGCCGCGCAGCAGCCGCTCGGTCTCGGCGACGTCCAGCCGTCGCGCGGGGTCGCGTTCCAGGAGCCCGGTGACGACCGCGAGCAGCGGGCGCGCCTCCTCCGGCAGGGTGATCTCGTCGTAGACGACCGCGTGCAGCACCCCGCCCAGCGAGTCGCGATGGAAGGGCGATTCGCCGCTGAGCGCGGCACACAGCAGCACGCCCAGGGACCACAGGTCGGACTCGGGGCCGGTGCCCCGCCCCGCCATCCGCTCCGGGGCGGTGTACTCGGGCGAGCCGACGAATCCGCCGGTCTCGGTGAGCGTCGTGACGCCGGGGACCTGGGCGATGCCGAAGTCGGTGAGGACCACCCGTCCCGTGCCCGCCTCCATCAGGACGTTGGCGGGCTTGAGGTCGCGGTGCAGCACTCCGCGGGTGTGCGCGGCCCGCAGGGCGCCCAGCAGCGCGATACCGATCCTGGCGGCCTCACGCGGCGCGACCGGTCCGCCGCCGGCCAGCCGGTCGGCGAGCGACGGCCCCTCGACCAGCTCCATCACGATCCACGGCCGGCCGCCCTGTTCGACGACGTCATGCACGACGATCACGTTCGGGTGCTTGATCTGGGCGACGGTCCGCGCCTCACGCACCGCGCGCTCGCGCTGCCCCCGAGCCTCGGACTCGACGGTCATTTCGTCCAAATGCAGCTGTTTCACGGCTACTTGGCGACCCAACAGCTCGTCGGTGGCACGCCATACCGTACCCATGCCGCCACGGCCCAGCCGTATGCCCAGGCGGTACCGGCCCGCGATCAGTTGGTCATCGCCCCCGAAGCTCCCCATGGGGCCATCTTGCCGCACGGCCCCCGCGCCGCAGGGGTCGGCACCCGGGGCACCGGCCGTGACCGCCCGCTCCACCCCGATGACCAGCGGTAAATGACACTTTCGCAGCGGCGCCGGGCGCCGGGGTGATCCACTGGGGGCATGGAGGCAGTTGTTGCGAGCATCGTCGCCGTCGTCGGCACCCTGCTGGGTTCCGGTGTCACCCACGTCTTCCAGCGGCGGGCGACCGACCGCAGCGAGCAGTTCGCCCGCGAGGAGCGGCTGCGGCACGAGCGCATCGACGCGTACTGCGCCTACGCGGGCGCGCTGCTCGACTACCGGCGGGTGCTGGTCTACCGCTGGTTCGTTCTCCATGAGGAGGGCCGCGACGAAGAGGACACACCGGCGCTGCGGGAGGAGCTGTACAAGAACCGCTATACCGCCCAAGAGGCCATGTTCCGGGCCCAGATGGTGACCGGTGACCCGCGGATACTCTCCCTCTCCGAAGAGCTGATGGCACATGTGACCGAACTGCACCGTGCCCAGGACCTGGAGACGCTCACCGAGCTGCGGGCCGTCACCCGCCAAGGCATACGCGACTTCGTGGCGGCCACCGCCCCACAGGTGCGTTGACACCCCCGGCGGGGGCCGGGGAGCCCGCATCGGTGTGCGAACCCGACACACGGGGTGGAACCTCCACCGCCTCTCCCGCCGTCCTTGACACAGTGAGGCTGCTGTACGGGACCAGCCGGTACGGCGGCTGCTTCGGGTGGATCGGGGGTCGGCCATGGTGATGCAGGACGGCGGAACGGTGGACGTCCGCCCGGGCCCCGACCCCGGACGCGCCGCACCTGAGCACAGCGGCGCGTATCTCGCGTCCGGCCTGTGCCTCGCGCTCTACGCGGGCGCGCTGATCGCCTGGACCGTCCACGGCATCGCCGGGGGCGACGGCGGTCTCGGGGACTTCGTCGAGGGCCTGTTCAACCCGGGCGCCTCCCCCGCCTCGCAGGAAGTCGGTCCGTACGAGTGGGCGTTCGCCGTCGCGTTCCTGGTCATCGCGGCGCTGGCCCTGGCACAACGCCGGATCGCGCGCCCCGCCGCGCTGTTGTCGGCCTTCCTGCTGCTGGCCGTCTCCCTGCGCGAGGGCGTGGGACTGCTGGACGCGGCCTATCGGGACCAGTACGGCAACGACGAGCTCGGCGGCTGGGCGCTCGCCACCCGTGGCCTCGGACTGCTGGCCGCGCTGGTCATCCTGGCCATGCTGTTCACCGCCACCGAGCGACGTGGCGGCGAGGCCGCGGACCGGCAGGCCAGGGACCGACGGGCCACGGGTAGCGCTCCCGAGGGCCTCGACGCCCGGTGGCGACGCCTGTCCCGCGTCTGCGGAGTGCTGTTCCTGCTGATGGGCGCGGCCCGGCTGGGTTGGATGGTGCGGGACCTCGCGGCACCGGAGGTGGACATGGGCCGCTACCTGCACGGCGTGCTCGACGCCTCCGACCCGGGTTCCCTGCGGCTGGCCGTCACCGCCGAGTTCACCACTGTCGGCTCGGTGCTCGTCCTGCTGGTACTCGGCTTTCTCGCCGTACGGGGGCAGCGGGACGTCCGGGGCGCGCTGCTGGTGTTCGCGGCGGTGGAGCTGTATCTGACCGTCCGGACGGTGGTGTGGCTGACCGTGACGGACTTCTTCAACCAGTCCTTCGAGACCACCGAGGGCACGTTGTCCTTGGTGACGACGGCCTACAGCCTCGCGGCGATGACCTCGGTGGTACTCCTGGCGACCGGCCGCGGCTTCGTCCCCTACGGCAACCCGCGCCCGGAACCCCTCCGCACAGCCCTGGACGGGCGGTACGGGGGGAGGTAGGCGGGGCCCTGCGCGCGGCCCGGAGTGGCTGCGCCACCACTCCGTCGCGTGGATCGTTTCGCCGGGTGGTCAGCCGATGGGGTTGACGAAGGTGGCCGGGTGGGTGGCGCCACGCTGGTCCACGAGCGCGTCCCACGGCCAGTCCAGGGTCAGGCCGGTGGTCTCGTTCGGCGGGGTGACGACCGCGAAGGCGGGCTGCCAGAAGCCCGACTCCTCCTTGGTCAGGGCGAGGTTGATCGTGAAGTCGGTGCTGTCCCCGGGGTTCAGGGTGATCGAGCCGTGCTTGGCCGACGAGCGTTGCAGCGACCAGACCCCACCGCCGTTCTCGGTCTTGAGGTCCACGCCCGGGAAGCCGCCGATCTTGCAGGTGCGGCTGCCCTTGTTGGTCAGAACGACGCTGGTGGTCGTCGAGCCGCCCGCGTCCGGGGCCGGGGTCGCGTCGTCGCCCATGGCGAAGGACGCCTTCAGGCCGGAGGTGTGGCAGCGCTCGACGCTCGCGCCCGCCTTGCCACCGGCGGGCGCCTGCGCGCCGCCCGACTGCTTGCCCGCGGCGTCCGCCTTGGCGTCGGCCTTGCTGCCGGGGCCCGCCTGGGGGTCGGAGCCCTGCGTTCCGGCGGAGGAGCCGGCACCGCCGGACTCGACAACCTTGCCCGTGTCCGCGTGGGCCGCGGGCTTGGTGCCGGTGGCGTCCGAGCCGGAGCAGGCGGTCAGGGTGAGGCCGGCGGCTGCGGTCAGGGCCGCGGCGGCAATGCGCAGGGTGCGGCGGCGAGCGGTGCGGACTGCGGTGCTGGAGCTCATTTCGGTCCCCCGGGACGGTCGGTGTCGTTGTCTTCTCGGTACGTCACCCACTCTGATCGGTGCCACTGTCGCCAGGCTGCCGCTCCGCTAACGTCCGGCTAACACGGCTGTGAGCAGGGGAAGGACGCCAAGGCGGACTCGAAGTACCAGGCCGCGGCCGCCTGGTGGGAGACGCTCCGCCGCCTGCCGGAACCAGGGCCGCCCGACAGGTCAAGGTCATAGCCACAGGCGTCCCGCACCACAGCGACCGGAACGGTCAGGACACTCAGACGTCACGCGATCCATCGGACACGTACTGGGCCGGCCGCAGAGCGGCACAGGACGTCCCTGTTCACGGCGTTTCGCGGATGCCTGGCGTCGTGGATCCGTCGAGATCGACGGGCCCAGCGCCAACGCCGCCGGGGTGCATCGCTCCATGGGCGTCCAGCGTCTGGGCCGCGCCCGGTCGCTGATCGACGACCCGGCGGCGGACGCGCGGCGGCTGCGGTTTCCCTCGGCGCGGTCAGTGAGTCTGTGCGGGACGCGGTGCCAGTGGCGCAGAGCCGGGGCGATCGCGGGGCGACCCGCCTCGGGCGTATAAGACCTGGTCGTGCGGGGGCGGTTCCCCTCCGAACGCCCCCGCACGACTGCCCTCCCGTACGCCAAAGACGGCCGTCGCGTGTGGGGGTCGCGGCGGCCGCCAATGTGAACTGCAACGCGTATGGGGCTTGTGGCCTCTTCAGTGGTGCAGCATGTGAACCACTCTGCCCGTGGGTACCTCCTCGCGGCATCCTCCGCAGGTCGCGGGCTCACCCCCGCCAGGCGGCGGGGGTGCGGGGCCGCCTCGGGGCGGAGCCGGTGGGCGGCGGGCGGAATCGCGCGGGACCTGGCGTTCCGCGGCCTGGAACGGGTGCGACGGAGAAAGGGGCGGCCGGTGATCCGTGTCGCTGTGGTGGACGACGAGCGGCTCGTCAGATCGGGACTGCGGATGATTCTGGGGACCGCCCCGGACATCGACATGGTCGCGGACTGCAGCGGGGCCGAGGCCGTGGACACCGTGCTGGAGAGCGCGGCGGAAGTCGTGCTCCTCGACATCCGCATGCCGGACGTGGACGGTCTGACCGTGCTGCGCCGGCTGCGCGCCGTCCCGGAGCCACCGGCCGTGGCGATGCTGACCACCTTCGACGCCCAGGAATACCTGACCGCGGCGCTGCGGGCGGGCGCGGCCGGCTTCCTGCTCAAGGACTCCGACCCCGAACAGCTCCTGCGCGCCGTACGGACCCTCGCCGCGGGCGGCAGCGTGCTGGACCCGGGCGTCACCCGGGCGGTGATCGGCGGCTACCTCACCGCCGAGGACCAGGCGGCGGCCGCACGCGCCGTCGACGGGCTGACACCGCGCGAGTCCGAGGTGCTCGCCCTGCTCGGCGAGGGCCTGGGCAACGCCCAGATAGCCGACCGGATGGGTCTCGCCCCCAGCACGGTCAAGGATCATGTCCGCGCCCTGCTGGCCAAATTGGGCGGTATCAACCGCATCCAGGCCGCCATCGTCGCCGACCGCGCGGGCCTGGTCACGGGCACGCCCCGAGGGACGTGGTGAGCGTGCTCGCGGCGGCCGCGCGGGCGGCGGCCCGCGGCCCGGTGGGGCGACGGCTGCGCCGGATCGCCCCGGTCCTGGTCCCGGTGCTGCTCGCCGTCGCCGACGCGCTGCTCGTCAACGGCGTCGAACTCGCCCTGGAGCTGTGGGTGTCGGTGGTGGCCGCGGCGGCCCTGCTGCTGCGCCGCCGGTTCCCCCTCCTGGTCTTTCTCTTCACCCTCCCGGGCCTCTACATCGGCTACATCTGGTTCGCGCCGATGATCGCCCTCTACACCCTCTCCGCCCGACGGCCCGGCCGGGCCAGGCTCGGCGTCTGCGCGCTGCTGCTGATCGCCGCGCACTTCTTCCCGTACCCGATCTCCGACCTCGATCTGTCCGATCACCGCGAGAACACCCTGGTGCTGATCGACGCCTGCGTCACCTCGGCGGCGCCGATCACCCTGGGCCTGCTGGTACGCACCCGCCGCGAACTGGCCGTCCGGGTGGAGGATCTGACCCGCAGCCTCCGCCGCGAGGACCGGCTGCTGGCCGACCGGGTGAAGACGACCGAACGCGCCCGGCTCGCCCGGGAGATGCACGACGTCGTGGCCCACCAGGTCAGCCTGATCAGCCTGCAGGCGGGAGCCGTGCAGGTCAGCACGGAGGACGAGGCGGCCCGCACGGGCGCCAAGACGATCCGGGACCTGTCGATAAGGACGCTGGAGGAGCTGCGGCACATGGTCGGCGTGCTGCGCGCGGCCGGCGGCGACGCGGAGGAGGCCCGCGGCCTCGCGCCCCAGCCCGACCTGGACGAACTGCCGCGCCTGATCGAGATGAGCGCGCTGGACGTCACGTACGAGGGCGGGGTGGTGGCCGGCGCGAGCGGCGCGAAGACGGTGGAGCGGGCCGCCTTCCGCACGGTCCAGGAGGCGCTCACCAACGTTCGCAAGCACGCGCCGGGGGCGCAGGTCAGGGTCCGCGTGGACCCGGTGGACACGATCCGGGCACCGCACCCGACCGTCGGGGACGGCACGGACGGGCCGGACGCGGCGCGGGCGGTGGGCAGGCGACGCGCGGATGCGTCAGGCGACGAGGCGGCCCAGGGGCTGCGGGTCGAGATACGCAACGGTCCGCCGGACGCCACGGCGACGGCGCTCGCGCTGCCCGGGGGCGGGCACGGGCTGGTGGGGCTTCGAGAGCGGGCCCAGAGCCTCGGCGGGACGCTGGAGGCGCGCCCCACGTCTGACGGTGGCTTCGTCGTACGGGCGGAATTCCCGTACGGAGCGGGGTGAACCGGGCGGCGCACGGCACCGTCAGGCCGTAGCGGCACGGGGGCGCGGTGGCTCGGCACCCCGTGCGGCGGCAGGGAAGGGAAAGGAAGGGGGCCGGCTGCGTCAGGCCGGTCGCGATGCTCCGTTGCGCGGGACGGAGCGGTGAGGCTGGTGAGCGCGGTGCGACTCGGCGCGGCTCAGGCGGAAAGCGGCGCGGCGGCCTCGTCAACGGCCGTGTGCAGGTCGGGGTAGACCTCGAAGAGCCGGCGGACACCCAGTGCCGCCAGCACCCGGTTGACGTGCGAGCCGTCGACGGCGCCTTGCGCCGGAAGGATCAGCCGCAACCGCCCCTGGCAGGAGCGCATCAGCCGACGCGCGGCGATGAGCACGCCGACGCCGCTGGAGTCGCAGAACCGCACCTCGGAGAGATCGAGCACGAGACTTCGCCGGCCGTCCGCCACCGCGTCGTGCACATGCTGGCGCACCGCAGGCGACGTGACCAGGTCCATTTCCCCGGACACCTGTAGTACGGCCCATTGGCCCTGTTCGCCCTCTGCCACCTTCAACGACACGCGCTCGAAGCCTTTCGCTCGCTTTCGGAACGGACAAGCCCCGGAGAGATCCGGAACGAATCCTTCCCCGGCTCGACTGCCCGGCCTCTCTCCCCTGAAACTCTTACGAATCCTTGGCGCAACAGGCCGCTCCCGCCCAAGGCTATGCCCCGCAGGCGACGACTTCGCCCCGATGTCCGGTCACGCACGGATAACACATCCGCCGATACGGGCACGAACGATCCGCATCGGTCGGCTGTGATCAGGAATTTCCCGCTCAAAGTAGTGACTCCTTTACCATCCGCATCGGCCGTCCGGCTCGTTTTGTCGCAAACGAGCGTGCGTTGTCATACCCGCGCACTAGATTCGACGACAGGCCGGAGTGTGATCGTGGGCACAAATGTGGGCATGGGGTGGGCAGTGGTGCCGTAGGGCGTCAGGAGGAACGACGGACAGATGTCGGTTGAGGTGTCGGTAGAGGTGCCGGTAGAGGTGCCGGTAGAGGTGTGAACTCGGCGGCGACGGACAGGTATGGGGGTCCGATGGGAAACGACGCACATCCGCGGTGGGACAGGCGGATGCAACAGCGGCTGGCCCGCGGCGAGGCAGCCGCGCTCGGCGAGCTGTACGACCGCTTCGCCTCCCTCGTGCACAGCCTGGCCCACCGCGTCCTCGACGACGAGGACGCCGCGGACCGCATCACCCGCGAGGTCTTCGCCTTCATCTGGGAGCACCCGGACTCCTACGACCCCAAAGAGGGCTCGCTACGCTCCTGGGTCGCCGGGGTCACCCGCCACCAGGCCGTCCAGCGGCTGCGGCAGACCGAAGCCGCCTGGGCGCGCGACTGCGGCGCCGACGCCCCCGAACCCGCCGAGATAGAGCAGAAGATCCGCGAAGCCTCCACCGCCGCCCGCGCCGACTACATCGTCACGTCCATGCCCGCGCCACTGCGGGCCGCCCTGGAGCTGGCCTACTTCCAGCGGCGGGACTACCGCCAGACCGCCGCCGACCTCGGCGTCACCGAGGACGAGGCCCGGCGTCGACTCCGCCTCGGCCTGCAGCTGCTGTCCACCGCCCACAACCACCAGGCCCTGCCGCCCGCCGCGCCTCGCTCGTCCCACACGCCGCACACCGCACCCTCGTCGCCCACGACGTCCCACGCTCCACAACCGCCGCACGCACCCCGCACACCGCGCCCACCCCATGCGCAGCGTGCGCTTCCCGGTTCCGTCCATCCGCCCGGCCAGGGCCGCGGACGGTCCCTGTGAGCGGCCCCGACGAGTGGGACGGCCAGGGCCCCGACGACCCGCACGAGCCACGGGAGCACCCCGGGCGGCCCGAACGCCGTGGGCTGCCGTCCGACTCCCCTGATCCGCAGGGCCGGCAGGGCCGCGAGCTGCCCGGCCGGCCGCGGATACCGTCACCGCGCAGCGCGGCGGAGGACTTCGGCCCGCTGCCCGACGCCACCCCACCGACGCCCGCCCCGGAAACCGTGCGCGACCTTGCCGGCTCCCGCCCGGATCCCGGGTCGGAACCCGACAGCGAGCCCGTCGCCGCACCCGTCGCGCTGCCCGTCCCGACGGCTCCCGCCGCGCCGCCGCACAGGGTCCTCAAGTCGCTGCTGGGCGCCTGGGCGCTGGCCGCGTGCTCCGCGGAGGAGACGGCCGCCGTCGAGGCGCATCTGACGGACTGTGCCTCCTGCGCGGACGAGGCGCTGCGGCTGCGCGACGCCGTCGGCCTGCTGCATCCGGCCGACAGCCTCGATCTCGATCCCCTGCTGCGCTCCCGCGTTCTGGAGGGCTGCCTGGGCCGCCGCCCGGCACGTATCCCCGTCCCCGAGTGGGCGATGCCCTTTGACGCCGAGACCGCCAAACTCGACGCGCTGCTGCGTGACATGGGCGAGGCGGAGTGGCGCGCGCCGGTGCGGCTGCGCTGGTTCCAGCACGAGCGCCCCGTCGAGCGGGAGACCACCGTCGCCGGCGTCATCGGCCATCTGATGGCGGTGGACGGCCTGCTGGCGACGGCACTCGGCCTGCCCGATCCGCTCGGCGCCGCCCCGCCCGCCCCGGGGCCCGCCGCCCGTACGGAGAGCTACTGGCAGGCGATGAGCGAGGAGCAGACCCCGCTGACCGCCCACGAACCCTGGCGCGACCAGAGCCACGCGCTGATCAGGACCGTCTCCTTCACCGGTCGCGGCGTGTCCGAACTCACCGTTCCCTACGGCGGGTTCAAGCTTCCGCTGCGCGACTCGTTCCTGGACCGCGCCTTCGAGTGCTGGGTGCACGCCGGTGATATCGCCGAAGCGGTGGACTACCCCTACGAACCGCCGGCCGCCGGGCATCTCCACCGGCTGGTCGACCTCGCCGCCCGGCTGCTGCCCGTCGCCCTGGCCGACCGCCGCCGGGCCGGGCTCGCCGCGCCGCCGCAGCGGCTGGTCGAGGCGGGCGCCCCGGGCCGCACCCTGCATCTGGAAGTGGAGGGCAACGGCGGCGGCCACTGGTACATAGCGCTGGACTCGCCCGCGGCGCTCGGCACCCCGGACCACACGGTCGCGCATATCGCCCTGGACAGCGCGGAGTTCTGCCAGCTTGCCGCCGGCCATGTCTCCCCCGAGGAGGCCGCCGCGGGCCAGCACGGCGAACGCGACGCCATCAGAGAGGTGCTGTTCGCGACCGCTTCGCTCTCCCGCCTCTGACCGCTCCCCGTCTCCGCCCGTCCGGCGCCCCCGGCCGGGCGGGCGGGCGGTGACCGGACGCACGGCCCGGCTACTCGGGCAGCGGGCGGTCGTCGACGACGTGCTTCATGACGAGGGTGGAGGTCAGCCGCTGGACGCCCGGCAGCCGGGCGAGCTGCTGGTCGTAGAGCTGCTGGAAGGCGGCCATGTCGGTGGTGGCGACACGCAGGAGGTAGTCGGGTTCGCCGAACAGGCGCTGGGCCTGGAGCACATGCGGGACCGCGGCCACCGCCTCCTCGAAGGTGGTGACGGTGTCGCGGTCCTCCCAGCGCAGGGTGGCGAAGACGAGGGCTTCGAAGTCCAGGCCGACGGCGGCCGGGTCCACGACGGCGCGGTAGCCACGGATCGCGCCCCCGCGTTCGAGGTCGCGCAGGCGGCGGTGGCACGGCGAAACGCTCAGCTGCACGCGAGCGGCCAGTTCGGTGACCGTGAGACGGCCGTCCATCTGCAGCTCGGTAAGAATCTTCCGGTCCAGGGCGTCCATGGAGAAGATTCTCCCCCAAACAGCGCGATCATGAGGTAAATGAGGGAACACTTTCGGGCAGATCAAACCTAACCTTCCTCTCGAAACGCAGAACGTGAGAGGGAACGATTCATGGACACGACCACCCTGGCGGCCTTCCTGGCAGTGGATCTCCTGCTGGTGTTCACCCCGGGCGCCGACTGGGCCTACGCGATCTCGGCGGGCCTGCGGGACCGGTCGGTCGTGCCCGCAGTCGCCGGCCTGATAGCCGGGTACGCGGGATACACGCTGCTCGCGGTCGCGGGGCTGGTGGTGGTCGTGGCGAGTTCGGCAACCCTGCTCACCGCACTGACCGTTGCCGGGGCCGGCTATCTGATCTGGCTCGGCTGGGGAGTGCTGAGGCAGCCGGCCGCACTGGCGGCCTCCGAGGAGACCATGGGCTCCTCCCCCTTGCAGATCATGGTCAAGGGGGCCGGGATCAGCGGGCTGAACCCGAAGGCGTTGCTGCTGTACTTCTCGCTGTTCCCGCAGTTCATCGACCCGGCGACGGACTGGTCCGTGGCCGCGCAGACAGGGCTGTTCGGCACGCTCCACATGGCCGCCTGCGCCGTCGTCTATCTCGGCGTCGCCGTGCTCGCCCGCACCGTCTTGAAGGCCCGGCCGTCGGCGGCCCGGGTGGTCACCCGGGTCTCCGGTGCCACGATGATCGTCATCGGCGTGATCCTGCTGGTGGAACGCCTCGCCCGCTGACGGACCCGCCGCGCCCCGTTGCACACAGCGATGTCCGCAGGAGGAGAGCACACATGGCAGACCGGACACGACAGGAGGATGCGGGCCCCGAGACGGAGGCGCGCATCCGGGAGAGTTTCGCCCGCCAGGGGCTGATGGCCCACCTCGGTGCGCGGATCACGCACGTCGCGCCGGGCCGCGTGCACATCGCGCTACCGAGCCGGCCCGAAGTGACCCAGCAGCACGGCTACTTCCACGCCGGCGCCACCAGTGCGATCGCGGACAGTGCGGGCGGCTACGCGGCGTACACGCTGTTCCCCGAGAACACCGAGGTGCTCACCGTCGAGTACAAGATCAACCTGCTCGCGCCCGCAGTCGGGGACCACATCGAGGCGGTCGGGACGGTCCTGAAGTCCGGACGCACTCTGACCGTCTGCCAATTGGAGGTCTTCGGCCTCCAGGACGACCGGCGAAAGCTCATCGCGAACGGGCAGCAGACGCTGATCCGCGTGAACAGCCCCGCGCCATGACGTCGACCCAGGCACGCGCCGGGGCACGGGCGAGCGCACCGGGAACGCCGGGTTCTGCCGAGCAGGCGTCACCCTCGCATCGCTCCTGATGCGGGCGTGACGCCTTGCCGACAACTCCTAGGCGAAGACGACGGTCCGGCTGCCGTTGAGCAGCACGCGGCGCTCGCTGTGCCACTTCACGGCACGGGCCAGGGCCTGGCACTCGACGTCCCGGCCGATGGCGACCAGTTGGTCGGGCGTGACCTCGTGGCCGACGCGCTCGACCTCCTGCTCGATGATCGGGCCCTCGTCGAGGTCCGCCGTGACGTAGTGGGCGGTGGCCCCGATGAGCTTCACCCCGCGGGTGTGCGCCTGGTGGTAGGGCTTGGCGCCCTTGAAGCTCGGGAGGAAGGAGTGGTGGATGTTGATGATCCGGCCGGACAGCGCCTTGCACAGATCGTCGGAGAGCACCTGCATGTAGCGGGCGAGCACCACCAGCTCGACATTCTCGTCGCGCACCAGCTCCAGCAGCTGCGCCTCAGCCTCCGCCTTGTTGTCCCGGGTGACCGGCAGGTGGTGGAAGGGGAGGTCGTAGGAGCCGACCAGCTCGGCGAAGTCCGTGTGGTTGGAGACCACGGCCGCGATCTCGATCGGCAGGGCCCCGATCCGGGAGCGGAAGAGCAGGTCGTTGAGGCAGTGCCCGAACTTGGACACCATCAGGATGACGCGCATCTTCTCGTCGGCCCGGTGGATCTGCCAGTCCATGCCGAAGGAGTCGCCCACCGCGGCGAAGCTCGCCCGCAGCTTCTCGACACTCACCGAGGGGTCCGCACTGAAGTGGACCCGCATGAAGAACAGCCCGGTGTCGTGGTCGCCGAACTGCTGACTGTCCTCGATGTTGCAGCCGGTGATGAAGAGGTAACTGGACACGGCATGCACGATCCCCTGCTTGTCCGGGCAGGACAGCGTGAGGACGTACTGCTCGGACCGGTCGGGCCGGCCAGGCTGGGTGGGCTGGGACTCGCTCATGACCTCATAGGGTCGCACACCTGCCGGGATGGTCAGGCAGGGGCGTCCAGAGCGCCGGTCATGATGGACAGCACCTCCAGCGAGCGCGGCGGGACATCGGGGTCCTCGCCGTCCGCCGCCGACAGCTGCACATGCGCCTCTCGGGCCGCCTGGACGGCCTCCGGCCAGCCCTGATGCTGCATGTACGCGGCGACGGGGGCGTCCGCTCCGACCTGGTGCATGATCCTCAGCACCCGCAGCACGGCGACGTCGACCAGGGCCGCTTCCTGGGCGTCCCGGAAGATCGTGCCGACGTACTTGTCCGCCGACCAGTTGTCGAGCCAGGTGTCCTCGACGAGCCGGTAGACGGCGTCGGTGACGTCGCCGTACCCGGGGAGGCCGGCCAGCCAGGTCTCCTGCTGGAAGGCGGGGTCGGAAAGCATGTGCAGCGCGGAGCGCACATTGCTGCGCCAGCGCCACCACGGCATGTCGTTGAGTGGCATGCCGCCCATGGTGGTCGAGCGGCGGCCGCGACGGGAAGACTTCTCCGAACCTTGCACAGTATTCGATCGTACGTTCCGCCCTGATGATCTCCCGCGGCCCCCCGGAGTTCACTCCGAGGTCACCATCCGTTGCACTGACGTCACTCAACCGTTCCTGGCGGGACGGAAGGGTTACTGCACATGACCGGACGGCGACGCTCCTCCCCCCGCCCCTTCTCCGCTCCCGCGATCGCGATCGCTTCGGCGGTGGCGTGCACGGCGGTCCTCGCGTCCCTGCTCTCGGCCTGTGGCACCCTCGCCGGCACCTGGGAGGAATCCGGGGAGAAGGAGCCGATCACGGTCATGACCTGGGCCCCCCAGGACACCAAGGCGACCAATATGCCGGGCATGCCGGCGATGGCCCAGGCGTACGCCCGCTGGGTCAACGCCCACGGCGGCCTCAGCGGCCACCGCCTCAGGGTCCTCACCTGCAACGACCACAACGACTCGGTGGCCGCCGCGCAGTGCGGCCAGCGCGCGGCGGACCGGGGCGCGGTCGCCGTCGTCGGCTCGTACAGCCAGTTCGGCCGCTCGTTCATGTCGCCGCTGGAGGTCAAGGGCATCCCCTTCATCGGCGGTTACGGCGCCTCCGAGGAGGAGTTCGCCAGCCCGCTCTCCTACCCCGTCAACGGCGGCCAGGCGTCCCTCCTGGCCGGCAACGGGCGGCAGTTGGCACGCAGCTGCGAGCGGGTCGCGCTGGTCAGGCCGGACACCATCCAGGGCGACCAGATGCCCTCCCTGCTCAACTCCGGTCTGGAGAGCGGCAGTCGCCGCCCGGCGCAGGACATCCGCGCCCCCGAGGACGGCACCGACTACTCGGGCGAGGTGTCCCGGGCCCTGGACGGCGTGGGCGCGGACCCGGGGGTCTACGGCACGGCGGCGGCCGGGGGGAAGGCCGACGGCGCGTGTGTGACCGCCTCGCTCGGCGACCACACCGACGCGTTCTTCGACTCCTTCCGGCGCCTCCAGCAGGACACCCCCAAGGTGCGGATCGCCTCCGTCCTCGGCAGCGTCGGCCAGGCGCTGGTGAACCGTACGGGCGGGGGGTCGGGACCGCTGGAGGGCGCCTACCTCACCGGCTGGTACCCGGTCGCGAGCGACGCCCGCTGGCAGCCGATGCGCGACGTCATCCACGACCACGCCTTCGGCGACAACCGCATCGACCCCGCCGACCAGGGCGTCCAGACGACGTGGATCGCCTACACCGTGCTGCGCGCCCTGGTGCGGCAGCTCGACGAGGAGGGCGTGAAGGACATCACCTCACACGCCCTGCAGAAGGGGCTGGACCGCGGCGACCGCGCCATCGACACCGGCGGCCTGACCCCCAAGCTGCGCTGGCGGTCCGACGACATGCTCGCCGTTCAGGACTTCCCGCGCATCGTGAACGGCCAGGTGACCTACCAGGCCGTGCGGGACGGACAGCTGGTCGCCGTGAAGAACGGCTTCGTGAACGTCGCCAGGACGCTGGAGCGGCGCCGCACGGACAGCTGAGCGGGCCGACGGGGGGCTCGGCCCGACGGCGGCCAGGGGGCGGGTCCGCGCCGCCCTGGCCGCCGTCGCATGGTCCTGAACGCCGCCCGGATCTGCCCCGGGCGGCGTTCAAGACGGTCGGGACGCCACCCGGGCTGCTCGGGAGGCCGCTCAGAGCTGCTCGGGGCGGCGCTCCGTCAGGCTGTACTTCTGAGCGAGCGGGTTCCAGATCTTCGCCGCCTGCTGCTTGGCCCGCGTCGCCTCACCGCTGGCCACATTGCCCTCGGCGGCCTGCCCGGTGCCGCGGGCCTTGCCCTTGTGGCAGCCCTTCTTGCCGGCGACCTGGCCCGCCCAGGCGGCGTAGTGGTTGTCCGCCGAGGCGGAGGACTGCCATGCCTTGGTCAGCGCCGCGGTCAGCACGGCGTTGTCGGGGATCTTGTCGACGGGCAGCTGCCGCAGCCGCTGCACGAGGGCGTTGCGCTGCCCGGCCGCGGCCCGCAGGTCCTTGGCCGCTTTCCCCAGGTTGTCGCAGGACTTGATGCTGTTGACCGCGTTGATCACGGACGAGCGGCTGTTGTTGCTGTCCCCGAGCAGCGAGTCCAGCCCCTTGGCCTGCGCCTCGGCGGGGTCGGTGGAGGGCTCCGCGGAAGACTTCTCCTTCGCCGGCTTCCCCGCACTGCTGCCGGGGGACGGCTTCTTCGCGTCGTCGTCGCTGCCGCCGCTCAGGGCCCAGCCGACGCCGAGGCCGGCGCCCGCAAGCGCGACGACTACGACGCCGACGATGATGGCCGGGGCCAGCCGCCGCCGCTCGCCGTGGCCGTCGTCGTAGGGCCGGCGGTCGGGGCCGCCGCCCTGCGGCGGGAACTGCCCGTGGCCCGGCCCGCCGTAGGGCGGTCGGCCCGGGTCCTCGAAGCGCGGCAGCTGCGCGGTGGCATCCGGCGCGGCGGCCGCTCCCGGCGTGCCGGAGTCGTTACGGAAGAGCCCGTCGAACTCGGCGGGCGTCGGACGGTCGCCGGGCGCACCGGGACGTATCCCGTACGGCGCGCGGGGCGGCGGAGCGGGCACACCGGCGCCCACCGGGGGGATCAGCTGCGTGGCGTCGGAATCCGCGGGTCCGGCGCCGGGCATCGGCTGGGACTGCTGCGGCAGCGGCTGCGACTGGCGGGCCGCGCCCCCGTCCTGCGGCTTCACGCGGCGCAGCATCTGGGTGGACTCACCGGGCGTCTCGGGCCGCGAGGCCGCCTCGGGCGGCAGCGGCGCGACGCCGGGGCCGCCCTGCTGCGCGCCGACCGGCGGGATCAGCGCGGTCGCCTCCGCGTCTCCCGCGGCGGGCGGCAGCGGCGCCGCGGCCTGCGGGGACGCGGGGACGAGCTGCCCGGACGTGGCCTGCGGCTGCTGGTGCTGCTGCTGGGAAGGCTGCTGCGCGCCGTACTGCTCCTGCTGCTGCGGGCCGCCGTACTGCTGGGGCTGCTGAGGTTGCTGGGGCTGCGGGGACTGCTGCTGCCCGTACTGCTGCGGAGGCTGCTGGTCGTACGCCTGTTGCTGGGGCTGCTGAGGGGCGTGCCCGCCGTAGCCCTGCTGCTGACCGTCGCCGTACGCCGACCCCTCGGGCGGCAGCGCGCCACCCTGCGCGCCGTACGGCGGCATGTACGCCGTCGCCTGGGCGTCCGGGGCGGGCGGCAGCTGCGCGGGCTGCTGCTGCGGCATCGACGGGGGCAGGGGCGGCACCGGCGGCTGCCCCTGGGGCGGCGCCGGGTACCCCTCGCCCTGGGGCGGTAGTGCCTGCTGCGGCGCAGGGGCCTGCTGCCCGTACGCCGACTGCTGGGACTGGCCGTAGCCCTGCTGCGGGGCGGGCGGCTGGTCCTGTCCGTACGCCTGCTGCGCGGCGGGGGCCTGCCCCTGGGCGGGTGCCTGCCCGTACGCCTGCTGGCCGGCCTGCTGGTCGGGCCCCCAGGGCTGGCCCCACGGCTGCCCGGCCGGCGGTGCGGCCTGCTGGTCGGGGACCCACGGCTCACCGTTAGCGGGCAGCACAATGCCCTCTCGCGCGGGACCGGCCGCAGAATCCTGCGGGTCGTGACCCTGTCCGCTCTGCGTCACCGGGGGCTCCTACCATCGTGCAGACCTACGGAATCGTCGGCTCACGCTACCGGTTCGCAGCAACGTTCGACCACGTCCCCTGGTCACCCCGCCCGCCGGCCGGCGGGCGGGGTGACCGCGGGCCCCCGACGCACCGGGCGGACCGGAATCCCCGGCCCGCCCGGCGTCCCACGAAGCGCCCGTGCTCGCCGCCGCCCCTTACGCCGCCACGGTCCGCAGCTCCATCCGTGCGCTGAACTCCCGAACGACCGGTTCGTCCCGATACGGCCCCAAACGCAGCTGCAAGTCCTCCAGATACTCGGCGCCGCGGTTCGAGCGCAGCGTGCTCAGCAGTTCCACCGCCTGGGACCCCGTGTGGCACGCCTGCTCGATCTCGCGCTGCTGCACCTGGGCACCGGCCAGCAGCACCAGCCCGATGGCGCGGCGCCGCGCCCGGCTCTCCGGATGCTTGTCCAGCGCCTCCCTCGCCCGCTCCTCGGCCGGCCCCGGCTGCCCCAGGTCACGGTGGCAGTGGGCCAGCTCGTCGGCGAGGTACGCCTCGTCGAAGTGGCCGATCCAGACCGGGTCGTCGCCCGCGTCGGCGGCGGCCTCGGCGCGCTCCATCGCGGCGAGCGCCCGGCCCGCCACGGCCGAGAAGGACCGGCCGTCTCCCATCAGGGCGTGCCCGCGCGCCTCCGCCGCGCAGAACATCGCCTCCGCCCGCGGCGTGACATGCCCCCGGGCCCCCTCCTGCGCGGCCCGGGCCAGCTGGGCGATCTCCCGCGGGTTGCCCAGCGAGGCGGCGAGGTGACTCATGCTGGCGGCCAGTACGTAGCCGCCGTAGCCGCGGTCACCGGCCGCCTGGGCCAGGCGCAGCGCCTGGATGTAGTAGCGCTGCGCGAGCCCCGGCTGACCGGTGTCGACGGCCATGTAGCCGCCCAGCTCCGTCAGCCGGGCGACCGCCGCGAACAGCTCACGCCCGACGGATTCGCGGTAGGAGCCGGCGAGCAGCCCCGAGACGACGCTGTTGAGGTAGTGCACGACGACCGGCCGGACATGGCCGGCGCCGAACCGGTGGTCGAGGTCGCTCAGCGCCGAGGTCATGGCACGGACGGCTTCGACGTCCGCCATGCCGACCCGGGAGCCGGCGCTCCGGGCGACCTGGGTGTCCGCGCCGGTGATCAGCCAGTCCCTGCTGGGCTCCACCAGCGCCGACGCCGCCACCGTCGAGCCGCTGAGGAAATCTCGCCGCCCCACGTCACTGCGCCACAGCTCGCAGACCTGCTCGATCGCCCCGAGGACGGTCGGGGAGAACTGGAGCCCCACCCCTGACGCGAGGTTCTTGCCGTCGGCCATCCCGATCTCGTCGATGGTGACCGTGCGCCCCAGCTTCCGGCCGAGCGCCTCCGCGATGACGGCCGGTGCGCGGCCCCGCGGCTGCTGGCCACGCAGCCATCGGGCCACCGAGGTCTTGTCGTACCGCAGGTCGAGACCGTGTTCCGCGCCGCACATGTTGACGCGGCGGGCCAGCCCCGCGTTGGAGCAGGCGGCTTCCTGGATCAGCGCTTGCAGCCGTTCGTTGGGCTGCCGCGCGACGAGTGGCCTTGCGGCCATGCTGTACCCCCAGTTGCTGCTGCGCGTTCACCGTCGAACGCCGTTCCCCGCGATCAATTCCCCAGGAATATGCCGGATATCCGAGACTTCCGGGATACGAGCGATACACCTCTTCGGCACTTTGCGGCAGATGCGTTGAATACGGGCTTCCGGTCGTTGCCCGTGGCGCCGTCGTGCGAAGCGTGACCGCCGGGCCCTGGTGCGGCCCGGGAGTTGACCTGCGAGAAGAACTGACGCGCGGTGCCCACACTCGGATCACGGCGCCGCTGTGCCCGGGCTCCCCCTCCTGCGCACCACGGCCGCCGCCGGGCGGCCTCTCCGCCCGTCAGGCAGGTGGCTACCCGCTCCCCGGGCCCCGGCCCCACACGCGCCCCCGCCGATGCACCCATGCGCCCCGCGTGCCAGAACGATGCGCCGGGGTGCGCCGCGTGTCGGCCGTAACCCTTGGTGACAAGGGAAGTTGTCCTCTGCGTGGAAGAGACCATCAAAGTCACAGGAGCCTCGCAGATCCCCAAGCAGCGCGGCGAGCAGCTGCTCGACACTGCGGTGCGTTACGCGGAAGAACGGCATTGGGACGTGTTCCCCGGCGCATGGCTGGAGCACGACGGCGAGACACCGCGCTGCTCGTGCGGCGCCGCCGACTGCCCCGCGCCCGGCGCGCACCCCACCGCTCCCGGCTGGGCCGGCCAGGCCAGCGGCAGCGCGACGGCCGTCCGCCGCATGTGGACCAAGCAGCCGCAGGCCTCGATCCTGCTCCCGACGGGCCGGACGTTCGAGGCACTCGACGTGCCCGAGACCGCGGGCTGCCTGGCACTGGCCCGTATGGAGCGGATGGAACTGCCGCTCGGCCCGGTGACCCGCACCCCGGACCGCCGGATGCTCTTCCTCGTCCTCCCCGGAGCCGCGGTGAAGGTCCCGGCCCTCGTACGCAGCCTGGGCTGGCCGCCTGCCGCCCTGGACCTGGTGTGCCGCGGCGAGGGCGAGTACATCGCCGCGCCGCCGACCCGGGTGGGGGCCCACGGCTCGGTGCAGTGGGCGCGCCGGCCCACGGCCAGCAACCGCTGGCTGCCGGACGCGGAGGAGCTGATCAGCCCGCTGGCGTACGCCTGCGGCCGCGACGCGGCGGCGGCCCGGGGCCACTGAGACCCGGCCCCACGCCCCCGTCGGCCCCCGGGCCCGCCCCTCCGCACCGGTTGCCGCTGCGCCCGTCTCTGAACCTCCCGCGGAGCCCACCCGCCCGTATCGTGGGGCGCCGACGGGGGCAGGACCGGCCCCTGCGGGGACGTCGAAGGGCAGGACCGGTGGCCAACGAACCGGAACACACCAAGGAGCGGGCCGCAGCGGCCCCGCAGCAGACCGCACCGGGCGCCGCATCCGGCGGGCCGACCGCGCCGGGTGACGCGGCGGCGCCCGCCGTACGCATCCAGGGCCTGTGGAAGCGCTTCGGAGAGCAAGTCGCCGTCTCCGGCATCGACTTGACGCTGCCGGCGGGCCGCTTCATCGGACTCGTCGGGCCCAACGGCGCGGGCAAGACCACCACGCTGTCCATGGTGACGGGCCTGCTACGGCCGGACTCCGGACAGGTCGAGATCGGCGGCCACGACGTGTGGCAGGACCCGGTGTCCGTGAAGTCCCGGATCGGCGTCCTGCCCGAGGGGCTGCGGCTCTTCGAGCGGCTGTCCGGCCGTGAACTCCTCGGCTACATCGGCCGGTTGCGCGGACTGCCCGGCGACGAGGTCGACAAGCGGGCCGGTCAGCTGCTGGACGTCCTGGACCTCTCCGGCTCCCAGCACAAACTCGTCGTGGACTACTCGACCGGCATGCGCAAGAAGATCGGGCTGGCCGCGGCGCTGCTGCACAACCCCGAGATCCTCTTCCTCGACGAACCCTTCGAGGGCGTCGACCCGGTGTCCGCGCAGACCATCCGCGGCGTCCTGGAGCGCTACACCGCCTCCGGCGCCACCGTGATCTTCTCCAGCCACGTCATGGAACTCGTCGAGTCGCTGTGCGACTGGGTCGCCGTGATCGCCGCCGGGCGGATCCGCGCGGACGGCCCGATCGCGCAGGTGCGCGGCGCGGCACCCTCCCTGCAGGACGCCTTCCTCGAACTCGTCGGCGCAGGTGATCGTGGGGCGGCCCAGAACCTGGACTGGCTGGGCGGTGGCGGCGCCCGATGAGCACCGAATCCGCCGCGGTCGTCCGGCCGGCCGCCGCTCCTTCCCTGACCGCCGTCTTCGTCCGGCTGAAGCTGACGCTGCTGCGCAACGGGCTGCGCCAGTCGACCGGACGCACCCTGGCGTACATCGCCTCGATCGTCGTCGGCCTGCTGTTCGCGGCCGGGGCGGTGCTGGGGCTCGTCGCGCTGCGGGGCAACGCCCACGCCGGCGCGCTGGTCGTGCTGCTCACCGGGATCCTCACCCTCGGCTGGGCGGTGATGCCGCTGTTCTTCCCCACCGGCGACGAGACCCTCGACCCCACCCGGCTGGTCATGCTGCCGCTGCGGCCGCGCCCGCTGATCGTCTCGCTGCTGACCGCGTCGCTCATCGGCATCGGCCCGGTCTTCACCCTCGCCCTGGTGGTCGGCTCGGTGATCGCGGTCGCGGACGGGCCGGTCGCCGCCGCCGTCGGCGTCCTGGCGGTCGTCCTGGTGGTGCTGGTGTGCGTGTCCCTTGCGCGCGCGGTCGCCACCGCCTCGGTGCGGCTGCTGACCAGCCGCCGCGGTCGCGATCTGGCCGTCCTGAGCGGCCTGTTCATCGCCGTCGGCGCCCAGGGCGTCAATATCGCCGCCCAGAAGCTGGGGCGTCCCGACGGCCTGTCCGTACTGGAGCCGCTCGGCGACGTACTGCGCTGGGTGCCGCCGGCCTCCGCGATGAGCGCCGTGGAGGACGCGGGCCACGGGGCGTACGGGCGGGCTGCGGCCGGGCTGGCGCTGACGGCACTCGCCCTGGCCCTGCTGCTGTGGTGGTGGCAGCGGACCCTGACGACACTGATGACGTCCCCGGACTCGTCCACGCTCCAGGCCGTGGAGAAGGACAGCGCACGCCGGACCGGCACCGGCGAGCGCGGTCTCGCCCGTCTGCTGCCTGCCGGGCGCACCGGCACGGTCATGCTGCGGGCGCTGCGCTACGCGTGGCGCGACCCCAAGACGAAGATGTCGTGGGCGACCTCGCTCGCCGTCGGCCTGCTGGTGCCGTTCGTCTCGTCCGTGCAGGGCAGGGGCAGCATCTACACGGCGTTCTCGGCGTCCGCGCTGCTCGGCATGCAGATGTACAACCAGTTCGGGCAGGACACCTCGGCGTTCTGGATGGTCGCCTCGACGATCTGCACACCGCGGGACGCGTACCAGGAACTGCGGGCCCGTGCGCTGACGCTGGCCTTGGTGGCGGTCCCGTACGTGACGCTGGTCGTCATCGGCACCGCCGCCCTCATCGGCCCGTGGTCCTCCTTCATCGAGGTGTACGGGCTGTCCCTGGCCCTCCTGGGCGCGCTGCTGGCCACCGGAGCGCTGTCCTCGGCGCTCTTCCCCTACTCGATCCCCTCGGAGGGCAACAAGAACGTCGCGCCGGGGCAGGGCGCCATCGCCTGGTTCAGCCTCTTCGGCGGCCTGCTGATCGGCGCGGCGCTGAGTGCGCCGCTGCTGGCATTGACGCTCTGGCTGCATATCGCGGGGCTGCACCACCTGTTGTGGGTGCTGCTGCCGATCGGGGCGCTCTACGGGGTGGGCGTCGCGGAACTGGGCCTGCGGCTCGCCGCCCCACGGGTGGCCCGTCGACTGCCGGAAATCTTGACGGCGGTCAGCAAGGGCTGAGGGCCGGCCCTACGGGCGGTCGGCAGGGGTCGGAGGCGGGGCCGACGGGATTCGGCCCCGCCTGCCACCCGGGCGGGCCCGGGCACAGGGCCCCGCCCCACCGCCTGCGCCCGCCTGCGCCCGATGGTCAGACCGAGGGGAGGGCCTCGGCCAGGAACGGGTCGACGACTCGGCGCCAGGCGTCGGGTTGTTCCCAGGGCAGGAGATGGCCGGTGTCTGCTATTTCGGCGTAGACGCCGCCCGGGAGGACACGGACCATCTCCTGGGCCTCGGCACGGCCCAGCTCGCCGTCGAGGCCGCGGACCACGAGCGTCGGGCAGCGCACCTGGGTGAGCTCTTCCCAGTGGGCGTCATGCACCCAGGTCGCCCGGGCCGTGAGCATCTGGCGACGGGAGAAGACGGGGCGCCAGCCGTCCGCGCGCTCGGCCATCACCTCGGCGAAGAACTCGCCGCGGGCCGGCCGGGGCCGCTCCAGCGTCGGGTCGTCCTCGCCGAACCACTTGCGGACATCGGCGAGGGTGGCGAACGGCACCGGCCAGGAGCGGAACCACTCGGTCCAGTCCTGCTGCGACGCCGCCCCGAGCGCCGAGGCACGCATATCGCAGATCACCAGGGCACTGACCAGATCCGGTCGGCGGGCCGCCAACTGCCACGCCGTCAGCGCCCCCATGGAGTGGCCGATCAGGACGACGGGGGCCAGCCCGAGCTGTTCGATGGCGGCGATGGCGTCGTCGACATACGCATCGCGGTCGTACGGACCGTCAGCGGGCTTGTCGCTGCGGCCGTGGCCGCGCTGATCGAGGCCGACGGGGCGGTAACGCGCGCTCAACCACCGCGCGGTATCCGCCCAGTGCGCCGCCCGGCCCATCAGTCCGTGCAGGAGCAGGACGCCGGGTCCGCGCTCGGCCTCCCCCGCGCCGCCGATCTTGGGCGGGTCGGTGAACTCCCAGGCAGCGAGCCGTACGCCACCGGTCCCGGTCACATCGATGCGTCGCACCATGCGCCTTGGCACCCCCAATCGTCCCTCGATCAGCCCCACAGTATCGAACCTATATTCGAACGTACGGCATTCGCGCCCAAGACCCCTCGTTCGGGTGACCACGCTCAAGGATTGGCCGCGAGCGCCACGGGGAGAAATGTGGCGGGAGGCGGGCCCTACCGGGAAGGGGGCCCGTGGGAGAAGACCCTGGGAGCTCGGGGCTCCGGGTCTTGGCGGGGGGACATGGGGAGGCGGGGCCTCGGCTGCTCGCAGCGCCGGGGCCCCGACTGTCTCCCGTCGGAAGTCCTCGGAGGTCCCCACGGGAGCGGCGCACCGCGTGCGCCGGGTACGGCGGACGCGAGCGACCGATCGGACTCCGTGGACGCATCCGAGCCCCCTTCCCCGACCCGAGGGGTCGGCGCGGCGGGCGCCCTGTCCGCGTGGACGTTCAGCCGCTCAGCCGCCCGGTCCCACCCAGGTCTTACGGCGATACGCCTCGTGCCGACGTACGCCTGTGCATCAGCGCCAGCGTGGCACGAGACCGGCCGAATCGCACGGATTCGCACAAGCTCGTTCAACGGAAAAGCAGTTGCCCAGCCTTCCGGATGCCGCGTCCTCGCAGCTCAACGGGCCCCTGCGACCCGGTGGCCGTACGGAGATTTTCCGGGCCCTCGGCCCGGTGACGGAACCGTCCCGCGGACACCAGGGCGAAGGGCACGCCGGCGGAAGCCGCTACCGACGGCCCGGAACCCCTACGACAGGCCCCGACCGGGCTCCTGCCCGGTCAGCGCTTGGCGACGAAGACGTGGGAGGCGATGCCGGCGTCCAGCTCGGCGGCTTCACCGCTGCTGCCCACCAGCACTCCGCCCGGCGACTCCGTCACGCTCACCACCGCGCCCGGCTGCACGCCGGCCCTGCGCAGGGTGTACATGAGCTGGGCGTCGGCCTGGATCGGCTCGCCGATGCGGCGCACCACGACCGTCTTGCCGTCGGTCCCGGCGTCCAGGTCCGTCAGGCTCACCATGCCGGCGTCCAGGAACGGGTCGCCCCCGGCCGTCTCGCCGAGCTCCTCCAGCCCCGGGATCGGGTTGCCGTAGGGCGACTCGGTCGGATGCCGCAGCAGCTCCACGACGCGGCGCTCGACCGCCTCGCTCATCACATGCTCCCAACGACACGCCTCGGCGTGGACCTGCTCCCACTCCAGCCCGATGACGTCGACGAGCAGACACTCGGCGAGGCGGTGCTTGCGCATCACCCGGGTCGCCAGCCGCCGGCCCTCTTCCGTCAGCTCCAGGTGCCGGTCACCCGCGACCGTCAGCAGGCCGTCTCGCTCCATGCGCGCCACCGTCTGGCTGACCGTCGGGCCGCTCTGTTCGAGCCGCTCCGCGATCCGGGCGCGCATGGGGACCACACCTTCCTCTTCGAGTTCGAGGATGGTGCGGAGATACATCTCCGTGGTGTCGATCAGTCCGGACATGCGTGCCCCTCGATGTGTCGTGCGGTGGCCCTGGACTCAATTCTGACGCATCCCGGTGACAACGGTGCCTCCTCGTCCGCGCAGCGGACTTCGCGTCCGTATTGACAGGGCACTGGTCCAGACCGCAACGTGATCCGCGCCACGCTTGCCTCCCGGGCGAAAACGCCGCCCGGGGCGGGCGCGCGCAGTGGTGCGCGGTGGTGTGCGCGAGGCAGGGATGCCGGTGCGACGCTTCGATGAGACTCGACGAGAGGGGCCCGCGGCAATGGCTGAGAGCGATCGGAGCGACCGGCTGGGCGATCAGTTCTTCGATGCCGCGATCGGCCTGCTGCGGCAGGTCCGTGACGAAGAGGGCGACCGGATCGCCGCGGCCGGGCAGCTGATCGCCGACGCCGTCGCAGCGGGCGGCCGGGTCTTCTCCTTCGGCGCCGGGCACTCCTCGCTGCCGGCACAGGACACGGTCTACCGCGCCGGCGGCCTGGCGATCATGAACTTGCTGTCCGTGCCCGGCGTCGTGGGCGTCGACGTACGGCCCGCGACGCTCGGCAGCGCCCTGGAGCGGGTCGACGGTCTGGCGGGCGCGGTGCTGGACACCAGCGCGCTGGAGGCGGGCGATGTGCTGGTAATCATCTCGCTCTCCGGGCGCAACGCGCTGCCCGTGGAGATGGCGATGAACGCGCGGGCCCTCGGCATCAAGGTCATCGGCCTCACGTCGGTGGCGTACACCACGGAGACAAAGCCCCGGCACGCGTCCGGGACCTACCTCAAGGACCACTGCGACATCGTCCTGGACAGCCGCATTCCGGTCGGCGACGCGGAGTTGACGCTGCCGGGCATCGAGGCGCCGTTCGCCCCCGCCTCCACGGTCGTCACCAGCGCGATCATGCAGGCCGTGGTCGCGACGGCCGCGGGCGCGCTGGCCGAACGGGGCATCGACCCGCCGCTGCTGCGCTCGGGGAACGTCGACGGCGGTCACGAGTGGAACGGCCGGGTGATGAGCGAGTACGCGGACCGGATCTTCTACCGGCAGTGACCTCACCCGCGCGGGCCTGAGCGCGGCACGGGCCGAGGATCCCCGGCCCGGCCGAGCCCGGCCCGCCTCTGCTCAGAGCCCCCCGGCGCCCGCGAGGTCCAGTGCGGCGGCGATGCGGGCCGCGACGTCCTCGGCGTAATCCGCGTCCGCCCGGTCGAACGGGCGGCGGGCCGGGGCGCGCAGGAACGTCGCGACGCCGAGCGTGCGCCCGCGGCTGCGCAGCACCACGCACAGGCCGTGCACCGTGCCGTCCGGCCATTTGCGGGCGGCCGCCCAGCCCTCGGACGCGTCGGGGCCCGCGCTGGTACGCACCGAACCGCGCCGCTCGTACGCCTGGGCCGCCGGGTGCCCCGGCGCGTACGCCACCGGAATGCCTGTCGCGGGGACGGCCTCGGAGGGGCCGGGGGAACCCGCTGGGGAGGCCAGGGTCCGCACCAGCCGAGGCGGGTCGCCCCACCGCGGGCGCCCGACGGCGCCGGCCGGCTCGTCGGCGCCGTCCTCGGCCGCGCTCGTGTCGGCGCTCCAGTCCGCCGCGTCCTCGTCGACCGTTCCGTACGGCGCCGGGGCCGGGGGCCCGGCGAGGTCGACCAGGCCGTGGTCGGCGAAGCCCGCCAGGGCGAAGTCGAGGTGGACGGCGGCGGCCTCGGTCGGGTCCGGGCACTCGGCGGCCGCGCGGCCCGCGCGGTGCAGCTGCTGGGCGCGGAAGCGCAGCAGGGAGTTCTCCTGCTCGGCCCGCTTGGCCTCGGTGACGTCCTGGAAGAGCCAGGCCACGCCCAGTGGCACCGGTTCCTCCGCGAGCGGGGAGGCGAGGCGGACGAAGCCGCTGCGCCAGCACCGGCGGGGCAGGTCGGCCTCCTCCGAGCGCAGCGTCACCCACAGCTCGGCGGCGGCCGGCGGCGCGCCCTCGGCGAGGACGTGCTGCAGCGCGCTCTCCAGTTCCTCCACTCCCTGCGCGAGCAGGTCGGCCAGGGGGCGGCCCAGCAGGGCGGTGCGTCCCACGCCCAGGACGCGGGCGGCGTGGGCGTTGACGGCGGCGGGCCGCAGATCGGCGTCCACCAGCACCACGCCCCAGGACGCGTCCTCGAAGAGCGCCTCGCTGAGGGCGATGGACCGCTCCAGGTCGATCTGGGTGTGCACCTCGCTGAAGGCGCAGTACACGCCGGCGACCCGGCCGTCGCCGCCACGGACCGCCGAGGACTGGGTGCGGACGAGGACGCGGTGGCCGTCCTTGGTGAGGAGGGCGAATTCGTGTACCTGGCGGCCCCGGGAGCGCATCGCGGTCGCGAGGACCGCGTCGATCTCGTCGCTGTCCTCCTGGCGGACCGCCCAGCCGGACAGGCCCGGACGTCCGACGGCCTCCTCGGTCGTCCAGCCCAGGATCCGCTCGGCCTCCTGATTCCAGTGGGTGACCGTGCCGTCGGCCGCGAAGGCGACCAGGGCCGCGTCCATGCCGTCCAGGAGGGCCGCGAGCAGTCCGGAGTCGTCGTTGCGCGGTGGCCGGCCGGAGTCGTCGGCGGGGCCGGCGGGCGGCTGGCCCCCGCCCCCGCCTGGAGCCGTCTGCGGCTCGTCCGCGCGACCGGACGACGCGGCGTCGGCGCGGTGATCGGACGACGAAGCTGACGAAGCAGTCACTGGCACCCCTTACGAACGCGGCCGCACGTGCTGCACCTGGACTCATTCAACTGGAACGTGACCCAGCACACACCCCATTCCCGGAAATCGTTGCTTCAGGGAAATTCGGTTGTGCGCGCCGGGACCGGTTCCTAATGTGTTGAGCACACGAGAAGGGAGGTGGTTCGGCCAATGATTTCGCACCGGACGCGTGAGGTGGCTGCGGGCTAGCGGCCCGTCGCTTCACCAATGCAGCGCCGGACCAGCGCATTCTGCAGATGCGCAGCCGGCCAATCCCAAGCAGTCACCCGACCCGCGGGCTGCCGGTTCGTCCGACCGGCCCTTCGCGCCACCGAGCGCGGGGGAAGCAGCCCGCGGGTCGTCTGCGTGTGGCGGCGGTCGCGGGACGCGATCGCCGCGTGCCCTCCGGCGCACCTCCGCCGCGCACGGCCCCCGCGCCGGCGGCCCGAGCGGCAGCGGCTCAGGGCGCCAGCCTCTCCATACGCCACGACCACGCCCCGCCGCCTTCGGACCCCTCGCGTACGTACCGCAGCCGGTCGTGCAGCCGGTTGTGCCGGCCCTGCCAGAATTCCGCCGTTTCCGCGGTGACGCGATAGCCGCCCCAGTGCGGCGGCGCGGGCACCTGCTCGCCTTCCGGATAACGCGCCGCCAATTGTTCGTAGGACCGCTCCAGTTCGGCGCGCGAAGCCACCGTCGAGGACTGGTCGCTGGCCCAGGCGCCCAGCTGGGAGCCGTGCGGGCGGGTACGGAAGTAGGCGGCGGTCTCGTCCCGGCCGATGCGTGCCGCGGTGCCGTTCACGATGACCTGGCGGGCGAGGGCGTGCCAGGGGAACAGCAGCGAGACATGGGGATTTTCGGCCAAGTCGCGGCCTTTGCGGCTGGTGTAGTTCGTGAAGAAGACGAAGCCGCGTTCGTCGAAGGCCTTCAGCAGGACCGTCCGCGAACTCGGGCGGCCCGCGGCATCCGCGGTCGAGACGACCATCGCGTTGGGTTCGTGCAGGCCGGCGGCGGTCGCTTCCTTGAACCAGTACGCGAATTGCTCGTACGGACTGGCGGCGAGATCGGACTCGGCGAGTCCCTCCGCGCGGTAGTGCGCGCGCATGGACGAGGGATCGGGGTTCAGGGGAGAGGGCGTGTCGGCGGAGTGCACGGCCTCATCTTGCAGCATTCGGCCCAGCCCGGTCAGCCGGGAGCGGGGAAGTCTGCCCCTCGTCGACGGGCCGTAACCCTCCCGTCGGCGAATCGCCCAGTGTGCCGGATCTCACGCTCTCCCGCAGGTGACGAACCCGCCAAAATCATCGGTCCGGCCACTGTGGCCTTCGAACATCGGGAGCTATCGTGTCCGGCCTGAAGGGACGTACCGCTGCCCTGAAGAGACCCCGTCGGAAACGCGATGCACCAGACCAGCGCTCCCGGCGCGAAAGATCCACCGCAACGCACCGCACACACCCGTAACGCACCACCTCGCACCTGGCCGCCCGCGGCCCGACCCACCGCCGGCGGAACCGTCGCGTGACCTCTGCCCTGGCGGGGCATCACCGGGGTGACCGGAACGGACCGCGAGCTGCCCGGCGCAGCCGCGTAACCGCCCGGCACCGCATACCAGACTCGACCGCACGGCATTCGGTCACCGGCCGCATGCCGTCCCCATCTTGAGGAGCCGCCTGATGTCCGACTTCGTACCCGGACTCGAGGGAGTCGTCGCGTTCGAGACGGAGATCGCCGAACCGGATAAGGAAGGCGGCGCGCTCCGCTACCGCGGGGTCGACATCGAAGATCTCGTCGGGCACGTGTCCTTCGGGAACGTCTGGGGGCTGCTGGTCGACGGGGCGTTCAACCCCGGCCTGCCGCCCGCCGAGCCGTTCCCGATCCCGGTGCATTCCGGTGACATCCGGGTCGATGTCCAGTCCGCGCTCGCGATGCTCGCGCCCGTGTGGGGCCTGAAACCGCTGCTGGACATCGACGAGCGGACCGCCCGCGACAACCTTGCCCGCGCCGCCGTCATGGCGCTGTCGTACGTCGCCCAGTCTGCGCGCGGGCAGGGCCTGCCGATGGTGCCGCAGCGGGAGATCGACAAGGCCGACACCGTCGTGGAGCGCTTCATGAAGCGCTGGCGCGGGGAGCCCGACCCCAAGCACGTCAAGGCCGTCGACGCCTACTGGACCTCCGCCGCCGAGCACGGCATGAACGCCTCGACATTCACCGCCCGGGTCATCGCCTCCACCGGCGCCGACGTGTCGGCCGCGCTGTCCGGGGCGGTGGGCGCGATGTCCGGCCCGCTGCACGGCGGCGCCCCCTCCCGGGTCCTCGGCATGATCGAGGAGATCGAGCGGACCGGCGACGCGGACGCGTACGTCCGGCAGGCGCTGGACAAGGGCGAGCGTCTGATGGGCTTCGGGCACCGCGTCTACCGCGCCGAGGACCCGCGGGCGCGCGTGCTGCGGCGGACCGCCAAGGAACTGGACGCGCCGCGCTTCGAGGTCGCCGCGGCGCTGGAGAAGGCCGCGCTGGACGAGCTGCACAGCCGCCGCCCCGACCGGGTGCTCGCCACCAACGTCGAGTTCTGGGCGGCCATCGTGCTGGACTTCGCGGAGGTCCCGGCGCACATGTTCACGTCGATGTTCACCTGCGCCCGTACGGCCGGCTGGAGCGCGCACATCCTGGAGCAGAAGCGGACCGGCCGGCTGGTGCGGCCGTCGGCCCGCTATGTGGGGCCCGCCGCGCGCAGCCCGCGGGAGATCGTCGGCTTCGACGACATCGCTCGCTGAGCCGACCGGTTCCCGCCCCGCGGCGGTGATCGACGCGGTCCCGGCTCCGGCCGGGGCCGCCTGCCCGCTACCCGGCGGGGTTCAGCGCCTCGTCGATGATCTTCGCCCACTGCTCCACGACGCGGTCGCGGCGGCCCGCGTCGTCCGTCAGGAGGTTGGCGAGGCCCAGGCCGCGCGCCATGTCCAGCAGTCCCTGCACGGTCTCGCGGACGCCCGGGACGCTCTCGTCGGCCTCCAGCAGCGCCACCGCGGTGCGGTGCGCCTCGCGGCCCACCCGGGCCTCCAGCGCCGTGACCCGCTCGCGCAGCTGGTCCTCGTCGGAGGCCGCGACCCACAGGTGGAGCGCGGCGCGGAACAGCGGGCCGGTGTAGAGGCCGACGATTTCCTCGACGATGATCCAGGTGCGGGCGACCGAACCGGCGGGCGGCAGATTGTGCGCCACGGCCTTCAGAGCACCCTGGCGCTTCTCGGCGACATGTTCGACGGCCGCCGTGAAGAGGTCCTCGCGGGTGCGGAAGTGGTGCTGCGCGGCGCCCCGGGAGACGCCCGCCCGCTCGGCGACGACGGAGACCGTGCTGCCGCTCCAGCCGCGCTCCGCCAGGCAGGAGATGGCGGCCTCCAGCAGCTTGAGGCGGGTGGCGCGGCTGCGCTCCTGCTGGGGCTGCTTGGCGCCGCGGGCCGGCGTCACGGCGCCCATACCGGCGCCCTGCGCTCCAGGAAGGCCGTCATGCCCTCGCGGGCCTCGGCGGAGCCGAACAGCCGCGCGGAGGTCTCGGCGAGGGCGTCGGTGTCCCGGTCGAAGGCGCGCAGCACCTCCGCGGTGACCAGCTTCTTGGACTCGGCGAGCCCTTGCGGGGAGCCCTTGCGCAGCCCGTCGAGGACGGGCGCGAGGCCGGCGTCCGCGTCGTCCGCCGCCAGCGTGACCAGTCCGATCCGGGCCGCCTCCGCCGCGCCGAACTTCTCGCCGGTCAGGTAGTAGCGGCCGGCCGCGCGCGCGTCCAGGCGGCTCAGCAGGGGCAGGGAGATGACGGCGGGGGCGAGGCCGAGCCGTGCCTCGGTGAAGGCGAAGGTGGCGTCCGGTCCCGCCACCGAGATGTCGCAGGCACCGAGCAGACCGAGGCCGCCCGCCCGGACGTGGCCGGTGACGCGGGCGACGACTGGCTTGGGCAGCTCCACGAGGGTGCGCAGCAGCCCGGCGAGGCCGAGCGGGGCGGCCGTCGGGGCATCGGTTGCGGTGGCTTCGGTGAGGTCGGCGCCCGCGCAGAACGTGGTGCCCGTGTGGCACAGGAGCACCGCGCGGATGGCGCCGGACGCGGCCGCTTCTGCCAGCGCGGTGCGCAGCTCGGCGACCAGCCGGGCGGAGAGCGCGTTGCGGTTGTGCGGCGAGTCCAGGGTGAGGGTGGCGATGCCGCGCTCGTGCGTGACCCGTACGAGGGGCTCGGGCGGGGCGGCGGCGCCGTGCCCCGCGTCCGTGGTGGCGTCGGTCATCAGGCCGTCGAGCTCCTTTCCCTGGCGCGCAGTTCGCGCCGCAGGATCTTGCCGGTGGCGGCGCGCGGCACGCTGTCGAGGAACTCCACGCGGCGCACTTTCTTGTACGGGGCGACCTGACCGGCAACGTACGCGATGACGTCGTCCTCGCTCAGTTCGACCCCCTGCTGCCGGACGACGAACGCCTTGGGCACCTCGTTGCCGTCGTCGTCGAGGACTCCGATGACGGCCGCGTCGGCGATGGCGTCATGGGTGAGCAGCAGGGCTTCGAGGTCGGCGGGGGCGACCTGGTAGCCCTTGTATTTGATCAGCTCCTTGACGCGGTCGACGACGTACAGCCAGCCGTCGTCGTCCACCCGCCCGACGTCGCCGGTGCGCAGCCATCCTTCGGCGTCGATCATCGCGTCGGTCTCGGCGGGCCGCCCCAGGTAGCCCTTCATCACCTGCGGGCCGCGGATGAGGATCTCGCCGCTGCCGCCCGCCCGGAGGTCGTCGCCGGTCTCCAGGGAGACGATGCGCATCTCGGTGTTGGGGACGAGCTTGCCGACGGCGCCCGGTGGCGGCCGGTGCGCGTCCAGGGGCACGACGTGGGTGCCGGGCGAGAGTTCCGTCATCCCGTATGCCTGCATGACGGGTGGCAGCCCCAGCCGCCGGGAGCACGCCACCGCGAGTTCGGCGTCCAGGGGCGCCGCGGCACTGACGAGGTACTGGAGGGAGGACAGGTCGTAGCGGGCGACGAGGGGATGCTTGGCGAGCGCGAGCACGATCGGCGGTGCGACGTACACGGCGGTGATGCGGTGGTCGGCGATCGCGGCCAGGAACTGCCGGAGGTCGAAGCGGGGCAGCACGACGACAGTGGAGCCGTTGCGCAGCGGGGCGTTCATCAGGGCGGTGAGACCGTAGATATGAAAGAAGGGCAGCACCGCCAGGACCCGGTCGTCGGGTCCGCTGCTGATCAGCGGGTCGAGCTGGGCGAGGTTGGTGGCGATGCTGCGATGGGTGAGCATCACGCCCTTGGGGGCACCGGTGGTGCCGGAGGAGTACGGGAGCACGGCGAGGTCTTCCGCCGGGTCGAGGGCGACGGACGGCTCCGGGGCGGTGGAGGCCAGCAGGTCCACGACGGAGCGGTGGCCCTCGGCCCGGTCGCAGACGAAGATCTCCGCGATGCCGCCCACCCGGCGTGCGGCGCCGCGTGCGGTGTCCAGCAGCGCCGAGACCGTGACGATCCAGCGGGCCCCGCTGTCGCGCAGCTGGGTGGTGAATTCCCCCTCGGTGGCGAGTGGGTGGACGGTGGTGACGGCCGCCCCGCAGCGCGAGGCGGCGTGGAAGACGGCCGGGAAGACGACGGTGTTCGGGCTGTGCAGGGCCAGTACGTCGCCCTTGCGGACGCCGGCCTCGGCGAGGCCGGCCGCGATCCGGCGGGTGGCGTGGTCGAGCTGCGCGTGGCTGAACGTGGTGCCGTCGACGCCGTCGATCAGCGCGGGGTGGTCACCGTACGCCGCGGCCCGCCCGAGGACGGCCTCGTGGATCGGCAGCTCGACGGGCGCGATGTCGGCGTAGGGGCTGTGGAACACGTGGAACACCATGACCGGTCCTTCCGTGCGACGGTGGGCGGCGGTGCGACGGTGCGGGTGCGGGGCGGCGCTCGAAGGTGCCGCGCCGGACCTCAGTAGGACTTGGGCAGGCCCAGCGACTGGTGCGAGACGAAGTTGAGGATCATCTCGCGGCTGACCGGCGCGATCCTGGCCACCCGCGCGGCGGTGATCATCGAGGCGAGGCCGTACTCGTGGGTGAGTCCGTTGCCGCCGAGGGTGTGCACGGCCTGGTCGACGGCGCGCACCGCGGCCTCGGCTGCCGCGTACTTGGCCATGTTGGCGGCCTCGCCCGCGCCCATGTCGTCGCCCGCGTCGTAGAGGTGCGCGGCCTTCTGCATCATCAGCCGGGCCAGTTCCAGTTCGATATGGGCCTGGGCGAGCGGGTGCGCCACGGCCTGGTGGGCGCCGATGGGCTCCTTCCAGACCTGGCGGGTGCGGGCGTAGTCGACGGCCCGGTCGAGGGCGTAGCGGCCCATGCCGACGGCGAACGCGGCGGTCATGATGCGCTCGGGGTTGAGGCCGGCGAACAGTTGCAGCAGCCCCGCGTCCTCGTCGCCGACCAGGGCGTCGGCCGGCAGCCGCACCTCGTCCAGCGTCAGCTCGAACTGCTTCTCCGGGGCGGCCAGTTCCATCCGGATGGGGCTGCGGCCGAAGCCGGGGGTGTCGCGCGGGACGATGAACAGGCACGGTTTGAGGCGGCCGGTCCTGGAGTCCTCGGTGCGGCCGACGATCAGGGTCGCGTCGGCGATGTCCACCCCGGAGATGAAGACCTTGCGCCCGTTGAGGACCCACTCGTCACCGTCGCGGCGGGCGGTGGTGGTGATGCGATGCGAGTTGGAGCCGGCGTCCGGCTCGGTGATGCCGAAGGCCATCTTGCGGGTGCCGTCGGCCAGGCCGGGCAGCCAGGTCCGCTTCTGCTCCTCGGTGCCGAAGCGGGCGATGACCGTGCCGCAGATGGCGGGTGACACGACGAGCATCAGCAGCGGGCAGCCGGCGGCGCCCAACTCCTCCAACACGAGGGAGAGTTCGACTATGCCGCCACCTCCCCCGCCGTGCTTCTCGGGGAGGTTGACGCCGAGGTAGCCGAGCTTGGCGGCCTCCGCCCACAATTCGTCGGTGTGCTTTCCCTCGGCGACGACCTGCGCGAAGTACGCCCGGCCGTAGCGCTTGCCGAGCGCGGCGACGGCGTCCCGCAGGGCGCGTTGTTCCTCGGTCTCGATCACAGGGTTGCTCATGACGGCTCCTTGTGCGGTGGGTGAGGGTCGTGCGGGCGGGGCGCGCGGACGCGCGCTCGCGGCGTTCAGTCCGTGACGACGGCGAGCAGGGCGCCCACCTCGACCTGCTGGCCGGTGCGGACCGGCAGCGTCGTGAGGGTGCCGGCGGCCGGCGCGGTGATCTTGTGCTCCATCTTCATCGCCTCCAGCCACAGCAAGGGCTGGCCGGCGGTGACCCGGTCGCCCTCGGCGAGGCCCGGCGCGAGGCGCACGACCGTGCCCGGCATCGGGGCGAGCAGCGAGCCGGGTTCCGTGCGCGCGGTGGGGTCGGGGAAGCGGGGCAGGACGGTGAAGGCGTACGCGCCGAGCGGGGAGTCGACATGGATCCGGTCGCCGTAGCGGGCGATGCCGAACTCCCTTCGCAGGCCGTCGACTTCGAGGACGACGCGGTCCGGGCCGAGGGTGTGCAGCCGTACGCCGGGGTAGTCCTCGGCCCGCAGCCCGTCGCGGCCGAGCCGGTAGCGGACCTCGTGGGCGACGCTGTCGCCGCCCTCACCCCGGTAGGTCTTCGTCTGCGGCGGCGAGGCGAGGTTGCGGAAACCGCCGAAGCGGGAGCGGCCGTGCGTGTCGGCGAGCGCGGCGGCCAGCGCCGAGAGCCCCTCCCGGGAGAGCCGGGTGGCGTCGCGCGCGGTCAGTTCGCCGAGGTGACGGTCGTAGAAGCCGGTGTCGAGGCGGGCGGCCACGAAGTCCGGGTGGCGCAGCGAGCCGACGAGCAGGTCGCGGTTGGTGACCGGGCCGTGGATGCGCGCCCGCTCCAGAGCGTGCGCGAGGCGGCGTACGGCCTCGGCGCGGGTGGGCGCCCAGGCGATGACCTTGGCCAGCATCGGGTCGTAGTGGACGCCGATGGTGTCGCCGTCGGTGACCCCGGAGTCGAGCCGGACGTCGCCGGGGACACGGAAGTGGTGCAGCGTGCCGGTCTGCGGCTGCCAGTCGTGTGCCGGGTCCTCCGCGTACAGCCGGGCCTCGACCGCGTGGCCGGTGGGCGCCGGGGGCTGCGGCTCCAGCGCCTGCCCTTCGGCGACACGGAGTTGGAGGGCGACCAGGTCGACCCCGTGGACCGCCTCGGTGACGGGGTGTTCGACCTGGAGGCGGGTGTTCATCTCCAGGAAGTACGGCTGCCCGTCGCCGGCGAGCAGGAACTCGACGGTGCCGGCGCCCCGGTAGCCGATCGCGCGGGCCGCTTCGGTGGCGGAGGCGTGCAGGGCGCCGCGCAGCGCGTCGTCCAGGCCGGGGGCCGGGGCCTCCTCGATGACCTTCTGGTGGCGGCGCTGGAGAGAGCAGTCACGCGTGCCCAGCGCCCAGACCGTGCCGTGCGCGTCGGCGAGGATCTGGACCTCGACGTGCCGGCCCTCGACGACGTACGGCTCCAGGAAGACCTCGCCGTCGCCGAAGGCGGAGGCCGCCTCGGCGGCTGCCGCGGCCAGGGCGTCCGGCAGCTCCTCCGGCGTGCGCACGATCCGCATGCCGCGGCCGCCGCCGCCCGCGGCCGCCTTGATCAACAGCGGCAGGTCGGCCGCGGTGACCTCGTCGGGGGCGAGGGGGGCGAGCAGCGGCACCCCTGCCCCGGCCATCAGCTCCTTGGCCCGGGTCTTGGAGGCCATGGCCTCGATGGCGGCGGGTGGCGGTCCGATCCACCGCAGCCCGGCGTCGGTGACCGCCGCGGCGAACCCGGCGTTCTCGGAGAGGAAGCCGTAGCCGGGGTGGACGGCGTCCGCGCCGGCCGCGAGCGCGGCCTTCACGATGAGGTCGCCGCGCAGGTAGGTGTCGGCGGGCGCGTCGCCGGGCAGGCGCACGGCCGCGTCGGCCTCGCGGACGTGCGGGGCGTCGGCATCCGCGTCTGAGTGCACGGCGACCGTCGCCATGCCCAGTTCGCGGCAGGTCCGAAAGACCCGGCGGGCGATTTCGCCGCGGTTGGCGACAAGTACCGAAGAGATCATTCCTGCCTCACATCCGGAAGATGCCGAAGCCGCCGCGCGCGCCCTCGACCGGGGCGGTGTGCAGGGCGGACAGGCACAGGCCGAGGACGGTGCGGGTGTCGCGGGGGTCGATGACGCCGTCGTCGTAGAGCCGCCCGGACAGGAACATCGGCAGCGACTCGGACTCGATCTGCTGCTCGACCATGGCCCGCAGCCCGGCGTCCGCCTCGTCGTCGTAGGGCTGCCCCTTGGCGGCGGCAGAGGCGCGGGCGACGATCGACAGCACACCGGCGAGCTGCTGCGGTCCCATGACGGCGGATTTGGCGCTCGGCCAGGAGAAGAGGAAGCGCGGGTCGTAGGCCCTGCCGCACATGCCGTAGTGGCCCGCGCCGTAGGAGGCGCCCATCAGGACGCTCAGGTGCGGCACCTTCGAGTTCGACACCGCGTTGATCATCATCGCGCCGTGCTTGATGATGCCGCCCTGCTCGTACTCCTTGCCGACCATGTAGCCGGTGGTGTTGTGCAGGAACAACAGCGGGATGTCCCGCTGGTTCGCCAACTGGATGAACTGGGCGGCTTTCTGGGATTCCTCGCTGAACAGCACGCCCTGCGCGTTGGCGAGGATGCCGACCGGGTAGCCGTGCAGCTCGGCCCAGCCGGTGGCCAGGCTCGGCCCGTACAGCGGCTTGAACTCGTCGAAGTCCGAGCCGTCGACGATCCGGGCGATGACCTCGCGCGGGTCGAACGGCGCCTTGAGGTCACCGGGCACGATGCCCAGCAGCTCCTCCTCGTCGTACTTCGGCGGTGCCGCGAGCGCCGGATCGGCGTGCGCCTTGCGCCAGTTGAGGCGGGCGATGACGCGGCGGGCCTGCCGCAGCGCGTCCGGTTCGTCGGTCGCGAAGTAGTCCGCGAGACCGGAGGTGCGGGCGTGCATCTCGGCGCCGCCCAGCGACTCGTCGTCGCTCTCCTCACCCGTCGCCATCTTCACCAGCGGCGGCCCGCCGAGGAAGACCTTGGCGCGCTCCTTCACCATGATGACGTGGTCGGACATCCCGGGGACGTACGCGCCGCCCGCGGTGGAGTTGCCGAAGACCACCGCGACGGTCGGGATGCCGGCCGCCGACAGCCGGGTGAGGTCCTTGAACAGCGCCCCGCCCGGAATGAAGATCTCCTTCTGGCTGGGCAGATCGGCGCCGCCGGACTCGACGAGGGAGACGACCGGGAGCCGGTTGGCGTACGCGATCTCGTTGGCCCGCAGCGCCTTCCTCAGCGTCCAGGGGTTGCTGGCCCCGCCCCGTACCGTCGGGTCGTTGGCGGTGATCAGGCACTCCACGCCTTCGATGACGCCGATGCCGGTGACCAGCGACGCGCCCACGGTGTACTCGCTGCCCCAGCCCGCGAGCGGCGACAGCTCCAGGAACGGGGTGTCGGGATCGAGCAGCAGCTCCACCCGCTCACGGGCCGGCAGCTTGCCGCGCCCCCGGTGGCGGGCGAGGTACTTCTCGCCGCCGCCCGCGAGTGCCTTGCCGTGTTCGGCCTCGACCTCCGTCAGCTTCGCGAGCATCGCCGTACGACGCTCCGCGTACTCGGCACTCGCCGGGTCGATCCCGGTCGCGAGCACGGTCACAGCAACACCTCCGGTATCTCCATGTGCCGCGCGCGCAGCCACTCCCCCACGGCCTTGGCCTGCGGATCGAAGCGGGCCCGCGACGCGACGCCCTCGCCCAGCAGGCCCCCGACGACGAAGTTCAGCGCCCGCAGCCGGGGCAGCAGATGCCGGTCGACCGGCAATTCGGCGGTCTCCGGCAGGAGTTGACGGAAGCGGTCGACGGTCAGCTCGTGTGCCAGCCAGCGCCACGCCTCTTCGGTCCGGGCCCACACCCCGACGTTCGCCGCACCGCCCTTGTCCCCGCTGCGCGCGCCGACGACCAGGCCGAGCGGTGCCCGACGGGTCGGCAGCGTCGCATCGAGCGGTTCGGGCAGCGGCGGGTCCGCGAGGCGTTCGCACTCCCTCGTGCGTTCCGCGGGCGGGACGGCGACCCGGGTGCCGTCCGGCAGCACCGCGGTGTGCGGCACGTCGGCCGCGTTCACCGCCACCGCCTCGAAGACGCCGTACGGTTCGCCCTTGCCGGGCGGCGCGGTGACATGGAAGCCCGGGTAGCTCGCCAGCGCCAGTTCGATCGCGGCGCCGCTGACGACCCGGCCCACCGCGTCCTGGTCGGGGTCGCGCACCACCATCCGCAGCAGCGCGCTCGCCTCCTCCTGCACGTCGGCGTCCGCGTGGTCGGTCCGGGCCAGCGTCCAGCGCACCTCGGCCGGGCGCCGGTCATGGGCGTCTAGGGCGGCGTCCATCTGGTCGCGGACGAGTTGGGCCTTGGCCGCCACGTCCAGGCCGGTCAGCACGAACGTCACCTCGTTGCGCCAGCCGCCCAGGCGGGTCAGTCCGGTCTTCAGCGTCGGCGGCGGCGCCTCGCCCCGCACGCCTTCGATACGCACCCGGTCCTGCCCCTCGTCCACCAGGCGCACGGTGTCCAGCCGCGCGGTGACATCGGGCCCCGCGTAGCGCGCGCCCTGGGTCTCGTACAGCAGTTGGGCGGTGACCGTGCCCGCCGTGACCGCGCCGCCGGTGCCCGGGTGCTTGGTGATCACCGAGCTGCCGTCGGCGGCGATCTCGGCGAGCGGGAAGCCGGGCCGCAGCAGGTCGTGCGCGCCGAAGAAAGAGTAGTTGCCGCCGGTGGCCTGGGTGCCGCACTCCAGGACGTGCCCGGCGACGACGGCCCCGGCAAGCCGGTCCAGGTCCTGTGCGTGCCAGCCGAAGTGTGCCGCGGCGGCGCCGCTGACCAGGGCGGCGTCGGTGACCCTGCCGGTCACCACCACCTCGGCGCCGGCCCGCAGGCACGCCGCGATCCCGCCTCCGCCGAGGTAGGCGTTGGCGGTCAGCACGCCGTCGCCCCAGCCTCCGACGAGGGCCTCCGACGCGCTCCGGTCCAGGGAGGAGCCTCGCGCCAGCAGATCGTCCCCCTCGACATGCGCGACCCGTACGGGCACGCCGACCTTGTGCGCCAACTCCCTTACCGCGTCGGCGAGTCCGGCCGGGTTCAGACCGCCCGCGTTGGTGACGATCCGCACCCCGCGTGCCACGGCCAGGGCCAGGGTCTCCTCCAGCTGCCGCAGAAAGGTCCTGGCATAGCCGCGCGCGGGGTCCTTCAGCCGCTCCCGGCCGAGGATCAGCATGGTCAGTTCGGCGAGATAGTCGCCGGTCAGGACGTCCAGCGGGCCTCCTGTGAGCATCTCGCGGACGGCGTCGAACCGGTCGCCGTAGAAGCCGGAGGCATTGCCGATCCGCAGCACGCCCGCGTCGGCACCGGGCGGCGCCGCGGGGCTCACGCGCCGCCCCCGCCGGCGCCCGTGGCCGCGGGACCGGACGGCGCGCGGCCCTTCCCGGGCGGTCCGGCGAACGCCTGGGCAATGCCCAACCAGCGTTCCGCTTCGGCCCCTTGGGCGCGCACGCTCGGTACGTCGGCACGGTGCGCCCGCTGCGTCACCAGCAGGCAGAACTCCAGCGCGTCCCCGGTCACCCGCTGGGTGGCGTCCGGCGGCCCGTAGGCCCAGACCGTCCCGTCCGGCGCCCGCAGTTCGACCCGGAAGTCGTCCTCGGGCGGCGTGAGGCCGTGGGCGGCGTAGGAGAAGTTGCGGGCCCGCACGCCGATTCGGGCGACGTGCCGCAGCCGGACGGTGGGAGCGCGCCGCACGCCGAGCGCGTCGGCGATGTCCTGGCCGTGCGCCCAGGTCTCCATCAGCCGACCCGTGGCCATCGACGCGACGCTCATCGGCGGGCCGTACCAGGGCAGTTTCTCGCCGTCCGGGCGCTCGGCGAGTGCCGTCGCCAGCGCCTCGCGGCCCGCCCGCCAGTCCGCGAGCAGCTCCGCGGGCGGCGCCTGCGCCCCGGCCTCCGCGGCCTCGTCGACGAAGGTCAGCGGCGCGGCGAGGGCCTCCTGCGCGGCCCGCAGAAAGCCGTCGGGGTCGGTGGCCGAGCGCAAAGCCTGCCGGTCGGTCCAGGCCAGATGGGCGATCTGGTGGGCGAGGGTCCAGCCGTCCGCGGGGGTGGGGGTGGCCCACTGCCCCGCGGGGAGCGCGCCGACGATGGCGTCCAGCTCCTCGCTCTCGGCCCTGAGATCCGCCAGTACGGCGCCGGGATCGGACACGCGGCACTCCCCTCCTCGGCCCGACTGCCGTGACGGCGGGGCACGTTGGCATGCGTCGCAGGCCGCTGCGGAGTGCCGCGGCCGTACGGGTGCGGTGTGGTGCGGTGCGCTCCGAGCGTGGCAGCGTCGACAGAAACAATCAAGCACGCCTGCATGATTTTCTCCTCGGCACCACCGCCAAGTCGGTGAAGCGACCACCACCGCCAAGTCGGTGAATAAGGCGCGCCGACCGGTGAGCGGGGGCGCAGCCGGACAGATCTATAGGGGACCGCTCTCGTACCTCTCGGCCCTCTCGACCCGTCTCGCTCTCTCGCCCTCTCTGCCCCTCTCTCGACCCCCTCGTTCCACGTCGTGCGTGTTCCACGGAAGGACACCCGAGCCGCGATGCGCGCCACCGCACTGACCCTCTCCGCAGCCACCGTCGCCGCCCTGCTCGCCTGCGGCGCGACCCCGGCCGCCGGCGCCACGGCGCACCCCGCCCCCTCCCTCGCCACGCGGCTGCTCGACCGGCCGCGGATCGTCACGGTGCAGGGCGAGCTGAACGGCCTGACCGCGAGGTGCCCGGCCGGCTCCTATGTGACCAGCGGCGGCTTCGAGATCTCCGGCTACGAGATCGAGCAGACCGTCACCGCCTCCCACCCCACCGCCGCGGGCGACGGCTGGGTGGTCAGCGCCGACTCGATCAACCCGGAACTGCTCAAACAGCTGGAGGTCATCCAGGCCAAGCAGGACGCCGTGGAGAACGCCACGACCGACGCACAACGCGACGCCGCGCAGAAGGAATTGGAGGAGGCGCAGAAGGTCGCGTACAACATGCCGCAGCGCGCCCCGGTCAGCGGCACGGTCCACGCGCTCTGCTCCACCGGCACCTGAGCCGGCGCGCCGGAACGCCCGGGGCGGGACCGAGTGCGACGGGTCGCGACATCGTGCTCCCGCCGCTTCCCGCTCCGCCCCGTCACCCGGTGCGTTGCCGGTGACCGGCCTGTCCGTCGTGGTAGAGGGAGAGAGGCGGCACCGGGCGGCTGCCCTGGGCCGGTCCCCGGCCGCCGCGGAAAGCTTCACACCCGCCTGGAGGGGCCATGTCTGTGTCGCCGCCCGTTCCGCTGCGCCCCGTGGCCGGGCCGCGGGGGCTGCCGTGGCTCGGGAATCTCCCGGAGTTCGGCAGCGACCCACTGTCCTTCCTGGTCCGTCTGCGGGACGACTTCGGGGACACCGTGACCTGGTCACTGGGCCCGCGGCGCAGCCTGTTCCTCGCCCACCCGCAGCACATCGCCGAGATGCTGGCCGCCCGGGAACAGACCTTCGAAATCCTGGAGATCGGCTGGGCCTTCAAGCAGCTGATCGGCCAGAGCGTCCTCCGCAGCCGGGGCGCCGACTGGCGTCGTAAACGCTCCCTGGTCCAGCCGACCGTCCGCCCCCGGCAGGTCCGCGGGTACGCCACGACCATGGTCGACTGCGCCCGGCTGGCGGCCGGGCGGTGGCGGGACGGCGACCTGCTCGATGTGCACCGGGAGATGGCGCTCATCACCCAGCGGGTCGTGCTGCGGACGCTGTTCGGCAACGACCTCGCCGCCGGGACCCGCGCGATCGGCGACGCGATGGCGACGGCCGAGCAGTTGGTCGGCGACGAGCTACGGGGCATCAACCTCTTCCTGCCCGCCTGGGTGCGCACCCCCTCCCGGCGACGGCTGCTCGCCGCCGTCGCCACCATCGACGCGGAGGTGCACCGGCTGATCTGCGCGCGCCTCGCGGCCGGAGCCGCCGCCGACGACCGGGACGACCTGTTGAGCCGGCTGCTCGCGGCCCGTGACGAGGAGGGCCGGCCGCTCTCGCCCGCGGAGGTCAGGGACGAGGCGGTGACGTTGTGGGCGGCCGGTCACGAGACCACCTCCACCGCGCTGACCTGGGCCTGGTATCTGCTCTCCCACGCGCCGGAGGTCCGGGCGCGGCTGGACGACGAGCTGGCGCGGGTGCTCGGTGGACGGCTGCCCGGTATCGATGACCACGAGCGGCTGGCCTACACCCAGCAGATCGTCAAGGAGACCCTGCGGCTGTACCCCCCGGCCTGGCTGATTCCCGCCGTGGCCGGGGAGGGCGCCACGCTCGGCGGCCGGGGCATCCGCGCCGGGACGACCGTGTGGTGCAGTCAGTGGACCACCCACCGCGACCCCCGGTGGTTCCCCGACCCCACGGCCTTCCGGCCGGAGCGATGGGCGCCCGACGCGCGGGACGCCGTGCCCGACCACGCCTGGTTTCCGTTCGGCGGCGGCCCGCGCGCCTGCCTCGGCGCGCGCTTCGCACAGGTCGAGGCGGTACTGCTGCTGGCGACGCTGGCGCAGCGCTTTCATCTGGACGTCACGCCGCGCGAGGTCCGCCCCGAGGTCGGCATCCTGCTTCAGCCGGCCACGCGGCTGCACGCCACCCTGCGCAGCGCGGGCTGAAGCCGCCGGGGGGCGGCGGCACTCCACCGCCCGGCGTCGTGCGGATCAGCTGTGTGAGGACGACCCCGCGCTGCGGACCGCGCCCACGCTCGCGACGACGACCAGGCCGATCGCCAGCACCTCGACCCAGCCCAGCACCTGGTGCAGGACCAGGAATCCGGCGGTGGCCGCGGCGGCCGGCTCCAGGCTCATCATGACCGCGAAGCCCGAGGCGGGCAGCTTGCGCAGGGCCAGCAGTTCCAGCGTGTAGGGCAGCACCGACGACATCAGGGCGACGGCCGCGCCCAGACCCACGGTGACCGGGTCGAGCAGCGCGGCGCCGGCACTGGCCACGCCGAGCGGGAGGCTGAGCACCGCCGCGACGGTCATGGCCAGCGCGAGCCCGTCCGCCTGGGGGAAGCGTTGACCGGTACGGGCCGAGAGCAGGATGTACGCGGCCCACAGCGCGCCGGCCGCCAGGGCGAAGCCGGCGCCGGCGAGATTGAGGCCGTCGAAGCCCTCGCGGCCCAGCAGCACCACGCCGCCGAGCGCCAGCGCCGCCCACAGCAGGCTCAGCGCCCGCCGTGAGGTGACCACTGAAAGGATCAGCGGACCGAGGAACTCCAGCGTGACCGCGGCGCCCAGCGGGATGCGGTCGATCGCCTGGTAGAAGAGCGAGTTCATGCCGGCCAGGGCGACGCCGAAGGCGACCACCGTGGCCCAGTCACCGCGGCTGTGGCCGCGCACCTTGGGACGGCAGACGACCAGCAGCACCAGCGAGGCGACGACGAGCCGGAGGGTGACGACGCCCAGCGCCCCGGCGCGCGGGAAGAGCAGCACCGCCACGGACGACCCGAACTGAAGCGAGACGATGCCGCCGATGACCAGCGCCACCGACACGAGCCGCCCGCGTGCCCCCGCAGGACCCGCCGCGCCGGCCGCCGCCTCCGCCGTCATGACCTCCGGCGAGGCGGGCACCGGGTGGTGTATCGACCCCTCGGCGGCCGGGTCACCGGAGGCCGGGCCGACCGGCACGGAAGCGGTGGCGGCGGTGGCACCGGTGGACGGCGCGGCGGACGAGTCGGAGGGGGCGGAAGTGGCCGATATGGATCCATCGGAGCCGGCGGGAGAAGAATTCACACCCCCACGCTAAAGGCCGCCCTTCCAGTCCGTGAAATGCCGTTTCCCCTGTTGTTATGCTCCGCACGCATGACCATCGAGCTGCGTCATTTCCGCTGCTTTCTCGCCATCGCCGACACCCTCAGCGTCACCCGCGCCGCCGAGCGGCTGCACCTGACCCAGCCGGCCGTCTCCCGCACCCTGCGCCAGCTGGAAGGGGAACTGGGCGTCCGCCTCGTCGACCGCTCCACCCATCACCTCGCGCTCACCCCCGACGGCATCAGCTTCCGCGACCAGGCCGCCATCGCGGTGACCGCCTTCGACCGGGCGCTGGGGCACCCGCACCGGGGCTGGCCGCTGCGTCTGGGCCACGCCTGGTCGGCGGCCGGCCGCTACACCACCGTGCTGCTCCGGCGCTGGCACGAACTACACCCCGACACCCCGCTGGAACTGCTGCGGGTCGACGACCGCACGGCGGGGCTCGCCCGCGGCGATGTCGACGCGGCCCTGCTGCGCGGCGAGGTCAGCGCCCCCGGTCTGGTCACCGAGCAGCTGACCACCGAGCCGCGGGTGGCCGGGCTGCCGGCCGATGATCCGCTCGCCGGCCGCGCCACCCTCTCGCTCACCGAGCTGGCCGGCCGCACCCTCGCGCTGAACACCGTCTCCGGAACCACCACGCTGAATCTGTGGCCCGCGGGGAGCCGCCCGGCGTCGACCATCACCATCGGCAACACCGACGACTGGCTGGCGGCCATCACCGGCGGCCGGGCGGTCGGCGTCACCACCTCCGCCACCGCGGGGATGCACCCGCACCCCGCGATGGCGTACGTCCCGCTGACCGACGCCCCGCCCGTCCCGGTGGTGCTGGCCTGGCGCGACAGCCCCGGCCACCCCCTCATCCCGGACCTGATCGCGCTGGCGCACGAGGTCATCGGCGAGACGGGCGGCGCCTGAGCCCGGCGCGGTCACCGCCGGTGACGGCGCCGGCTTCACCCGCTCGCCTTCCCCCCTTCCTCCTCCAGCGCCTGGGCGAGCACCTCGGCCAGATGGCGGCCGGGGCGCCCGGCGAGCTGGTCGAGCTGAGTGCGGCAGGAGAAGCCGTCCGCGAGGACCTCAGCGTCGGCGGCGGACTCCCGTACGGCGGGCAGCAGTCGGTCCTCCGCGCAGGCGACGGAGACGTCGTAGTGCCCGGCCTCGAAACCGAAGTTGCCGGCCAGACCGCAACAGCCGCCGCTCAACTCCCCGGTCAGACCGGCACGTTCGCGCAGCCTGCGCTCCGCCGCGTCGCCGAGGACGGCGTGCTGGTGGCAGTGCGTCTGGCCGACCACGGGACGGTCCAGGCGCGGCGGCTCCCAGTCGGGGGCCAGCTCCTCCAGGGCCTGTGCGAAGGTCCGCACGGACGCGGCGATCCGAGCGGCGCGCGGATCGTCCGACAGCAGCTCGGGCAGATCCGTGCGCAGCGCCGCCGCACAGCTCGGTTCGAGGACGACCAGCGGGCGGCCGTCCCGCAGCAACGGATCCAGCACCTCGACGGTCCGCCGCATGACGGCTCGCGCCTGATCGAGCTGGCCGGTGGAGACATAGGTCAGCCCGCAGCACAGCGGGCGGTGCCGACGCGGCCGGGGCGCGCGGCCGGCCGGGTCCTGGGGCAGGGTGGGCGGAAGCAGGGGGTGCAGCCCGGCGGCTTCGAGGACCTGTACGGCGGCCCGGCCGACCTCCGGGGAGAGGAAGTTGGTGAAGGTGTCGGCCCACAGGACGACCGTGCGGGCGGTCCCGGCTGCCGGGACGCCCGACGCCTTCCTCCGGCGCCACCACCACCGGGTGAACGGCTCGGTGGCCAGCTGTGGGATCGGACGTTCGGCCGCGATGCCGGCGAGCCGTTTGCCGACGCCGGCGAGCGGGCTGCGGGCGAGGACGTTGAGGAGCGGCGCGGCCGGCGCCGCGGCGCGCAGCCACTGCGGCAGCCGTCCCATCGCGTAGTGCGCGGCGGGCCGCAGCCGGCCCTCGTAGTGGTGGTGCAGGAACTCCGCCTTGTAGGTGGCCATGTCCACTCCGACCGGGCAGTCGCTGCGGCACCCCTTGCAGGACAGGCAGAGATCGAGGGCGTCGCGCACCTCCTCCGACCGCCAGCCGTCGGTGACCACCTCGCCCGCGAGCATCTCGTGCAGCAGCCGGGCACGGCCGCGGGTGGAGTGCGCCTCTTCCCCGGTGGCCCGGAAGGACGGGCACATCACGTCGGACGAGCCCGCGTTGGCGGTGAGCTGGCGGCACTTGGCGACGCCCACGCAGCGCCGCACCGCCGCGGAGAAGTCCCCGTCGTCATGCGGATAGCCGAACTCCACCGGCACCGGCCGCTTCGGCAGCACCTCGAAGCGGAGGTTGTCGTCGAGGCGGGCGGGGCGTACGAGCATGCCGGGGTTCAGCCCGGCGGCCGGGTCCCACAGGTCCTTGAAGCGGCCGAACAGCCCGACCAGCTCCGGCCCGTACATCTTGGGCAGCAGCTCGGCGCGGGCCTGCCCGTCGCCGTGCTCGCCGGACAGCGAACCGCCGTGCGCCACCACCAGATCGCCCAGGTCGTAGGAGAACTCGCGGAACCTGCGGATGCCGGGGGCGGTCAGCAGATCGAAGTCGATCCGGACGTGGATGCAGCCGTCCCCGAAGTGGCCGTAGGGCGTGCCGCGCAGGCCGTGCTGGGTCAGCAGGGCGCGGAAGTCGCGCAGGTAGGGGCCGAGCTGGGCGGGCGGTACGGCGCAGTCCTCCCAGCCGGGCCATGCCTCGCTGCCGTCCGGCATCCGCGTCGCGGTCCCCGACGCGTCCTCGCGCACCCGCCACAGCGCCCGCTGCCCGGCCGGGTCGGAGACGACGGCGTGGTCGGTGAGGCCGCCGGCCGCCGCCCGGCACAGCGCCTCGGCCGCGGCCGTCGCCTCGGCGCGGCTCGCGCCGCCCATCTCCACGAACAGCCAGGCGCCGCCCTTGGGCAGCCCGGCGGCGCTGCCCACCAGGTCGGCCGCCATTCCCTCGACGGTCAGCGGGCCGTGCGGCAGCAGGGTGTGCGCGGCCTCGGCCGCCGCGCCTTCATCCGGGTAGCCGAGTACCGCCAGTGCCCGCGCCGCCGGGGTGCGTACCAGCCGCACGGTGGCCTCGGTGAGCACACCGAGAGTGCCCTCGCTGCCGGTGAGGGCACGCGCCAGGTCGGTGCCCGCCTCCGGCAGCAGAGCGTCCAGCGCATAGCCCGAAATCCGGCGCGGCAGCTCCGGGTAGCCGGTGCGCAGCAGCGCCAACTCCCCGTCCACCAGGGATTTCACCCCGTCCCGCAGCCGCGCCGGCAGTCCGGTGGGCGCGCCGTCGGAGTCGATGCCCTGCCCGGCCCGCACCCGCTCCCCGCCGTACGTCAGCAGCTCCAGCTCGTGCACGCTGTCGGCGGTGGTGCCCCAGGCCACCGAATGCGAGCCGCAGGAGTTGTTACCGATCATGCCGCCGAGGGTGCAGCGGCTGTGCGTGGACGGGTCCGGGCCGAACGTCAGGCCGTGTGGGGCGGCCGCCGCCCGCAGGTCGTCCAGGATCACGCCGGGCTGGACGACGGCCGTCCCGGCGGCCTCGTCCAGTGACACGATCCGCCGCATGTGCCGCGTGAAGTCCAGGACGACTCCGACACCGGTGGCCTGCCCCGCGATGCTCGTCCCGGCGCCGCGCGGCACCACGGGCACGCCGTGGTCGCGGCACACCCGCAGCGCCGCCGCGACGTCCTCGGCGTCCCGGGGCGCGACGACCCCTCGGGGCACCCGCCGGTAGTTGGACGCGTCCATCGTCATCAGCGCCCGGTCGGCCGTGGTGAAGGAGACCTCCCCTCGTACCGCGGCCGCCAACTCCTTCTCCAGTTCCCGCTTCTCGTTCTCCGTACGATCAGCCATGCCCCCAGCCTGCCCACTCGGCCCGGTTCATGGCGCCTCGGCATGCCCGTCACCGGCGACGGATGTGGACGAGGCGGCGTCGCCGGCGGGCCGGGCGGCCGCGAGCGGGTGGAAGCGGAACAGGTCGGCCGGGTCGTGGGCGGCCTTCAGCGCGGCCAGCCTCCGGTGCAGGTCATCGCCGTGCGCACTGCGGGCCACCGCCGCCGCGTCGGCCCGCTTGCCGTGGTCGCCGAGGAGGAAGTTCACGCTGCGGCCGAGCCGCCACGGCGCGACCTCCGCCAGCGCCGACTCGTGCAGCGCCTGCGCGGTGCGCAGGTCCGATGCCGGGTTCCCTGGGTCCAGCGGCGACAGCACCCGCAGCGCGAACCTGGCGTCGCGGTGCCCGACCGCGTGCGCGGCGGACGGCGCCGCCAGCACGCCCCCGAGGTGGTTGAGCTGGACCACGCACATCACCGGCGCGTCCGGCCCGGTCAGCCGGGCCACCCGGCACAACGCCGCCGTGTCGAGCCCGCTGAGCAGGGCGTTGTCGCCGAGGTAGGCGTGCGGATCGCTCGGGTCCCGGTGGATGGTGTGCGACTCGGAGTACGGCATCTCGCGGAGGTCGTCCGCGGCGAGCGGGCCCACCGCGCGCAGCGGAGCCACCAGCCTCTCCCCCTCCTCCACGCTGCCCGTGTACGCGATGCGGATCTGCGCGAGGCTGCGGCCACGCAGCGACGCGGGCAGCTGCGGGAGGTCCGGGTAGGTGATCAGTGCGACCGAGGACGTCAGGGTGTCCGGGACGGTTTCGGTCCACCGCAGGTAGGCCGCCAGCGCGTCGTCGATCCGTTCCGCGCCGAACACCAGCTGCCCGCCGTAGAGCCGGGCCACCGGCAGCAGCCCGAATTCCATCGCGGTCACCACGCCGAGGCCGTGGCCGCCGCCGAGCAGCGCCCCGAACAGCTCCGGGTCGCTCGCGGCGGTCAGGTGCCGCTGCCGGGCGTCGGCGGTCACGAGGTCGATGGACCGGACCTGGTCGGCGGCGAATCCGAAGGTGCGGGCCAGCACGCCCACCCCGCCGCCGAGGGTGTACGAGATGACGCCGACGCCGGGCGAGGAGCCGTTCAGCGGCGCGAGCCCGTGCCGGGCGGCCTCCTCGACCACCCGGCCCCACACGGCGCCCGCCTCGACCCGCGCGGTGCCCGCGGCGGCGTCCACCCGCACCCCGGCCATCCTGCGCGTGCTGATCAGCAGCCCGCCGTCGGTGGCCGCGGACAACCCGTGGCCGGTGGCCTGCACCGCGACCGGCAGCCCGTGCTCCCGGGCGAAGCCCACGGCGGCGGCCACGTCGCCGGCGCACGCCGCCCCGACGAGGACGGCCGGGCGGTGCCGGTGGGCCACCTGGAAGCCGGACCGCTCGGCGTCGTACCCGTCGTCGCCGGGGGCCAGGACCGGCCCGCGGACCCGCCGGGCGAGGGCGGCCAGGGCTCCCGGGTCCGGCACGGGAATCGCGGTGGTGGCAGCGGTGGCAGGGTTCCCGCTGCGGGAAGCGGCGGCGTCGTATCGGTCGTGCGTGCGGTCGTTGGTCTCCATGCCGCGCACTCTGACTCAATAACCTGACACCTGCCGTCATATATAAAAGCGCGGGTGAAGTCCGACCGACTGCTGTCACTCCTGCTGCTCCTCCAGACCCGCGGCACGGTCCCCGCCGCTGAGCTCGCCGCGCGCCTCGAGGTGTCCACCCGCACCGTCTACCGCGACGTCGAGTCCCTCTCGGCGGCCGGTGTCCCGGTCTACGCCGAGCGCGGCCGGCACGGCGGGATCGCGCTGCTGCCGGGTTTCCGCACCGACGTGACGGGCCTGACCGCCGACGAATCCCGCGCGCTGTTCGTGCTGGCCGCACAAGGCGCGCACACCGCCCTCGGCCTGGACGACGCCCTCGGCTCGGCGTTGCGCAAGGTGATGGCCGCGCTGCCCGCCCCGCACCGCCCGGCCGCGGAACTCACCAGCCGGCGCATCCTCGTGGACCCGGACCGCTGGATGGCCCGGCCCGCCCACCCCACCGTGGACGTCGACGAGCTGAACACCGCGGTCTTCACCGACCGCCGGCTGCGCCTGCGCTATCGCCACAGCGGCACGACGGCGCCGCGGACGTACACCGTCGACCCCTACGGCCTGGTGGCCAAGGCCGGGACCTGGTACCTCGTCGCCGACCGGCGCGGGAGACCACGGCTCTTGCGCACCGACCGGATCCTGGCGGCCACCGTCACCGGCACCCCGGTCCGTCGTCGGCCCGGCGTGGAGCTGGCGGACGTGTGGCAGGTGCTGCGCCGCGAGGTGGAGGAGCGGACGGCGCCGGTGCGGGTGACCGCCCGGATCCGGCGCGACCGTCTGGATCTCGCCGTCCGCATCCTCGGCCCGGCACTGACCGGACCGCCACGAACGGGTGACACCACGGACGGGGCCACAGGCAGCACCGGGACCACCGGGAGCACGGCCGACGGCACCTGGGTCACCGTCGAGCTGGCGTACCCGGTGCTGCGCGCGGTCCGCCAGCTGCTCCAGTTCGGGGACTCCGTCGAGGTGCTCGAACCGCCCGAGGCCCGGCGGATCCTGGCCCGCGCCGCCGCCGAGGTCACCGGTCTGTACGCCACGGACGACGCGGGCGCGGTGCCCGGCGCGCCGCCGGGGGACTGAAGCGCCGTCTCACCAGGAGACCGATCGCCATCTCATCGGGTGGACGCACTGCCAGGGCCCCGGGCACGACCGCTTAGGCTTCCCCTGTGGCTGATATCCAGATCCCCGCTGACATCAAGCCCGCCGACGGACGCTTCGGCGCGGGCCCCTCCAAGGTGCGTACGGAGGCGCTCGGCGCCCTCGCCGCCACCGGAACCTCCCTTCTCGGTACGTCCCACCGCCAGGCCCCGGTCAAGAACCTCGTGGGCCAGGTGCGCGACGGTGTACGCGACCTCTTCCAGCTCCCCGAGGGCTACGAGGTCGTGCTCGGCAACGGCGGCTCGACCGCGTTCTGGGACATCGCGACCCACGGTCTGATCGAGCGCAAGTCCCAGCACCTCTCCTTCGGTGAGTTCTCCTCCAAGTTCGCCAAGGCCGCCAAGCTGGCGCCCTGGCTGAAGGAGCCCAGCGTCATCTCCGCCGACCCGGGCTCGCACCCGACGCCGGCCGCGGAGAAGGGCGTGGACGTCTACGCCTACACCCACAACGAGACCTCCACCGGCGTCGCGGCCCCGATCAAGCGCGTCGAAGGCGCGGACGACGGCGCCCTGGTCCTGGTCGACGCGACCTCCGGCGCCGGCGGCCTCCCGGTGGACATCACCGAGACCGACGTCTACTACTTCGCCCCGCAGAAGTCCTTCGCCTCCGACGGTGGCCTGTGGCTGGCGGCCTTCTCCCCCGCCGCCCTGGAGCGCGCCCGCAGCATCCACACGTCCGGCCGCCACATCCCGGAGTTCTTCTCGCTCCCCACGGCGATCGACAACTCGCTCAAGAACCAGACGTACAACACCCCGGCGCTGTCCACCCTCTTCCTGCTCAACGAGCAGCTGGAATGGATCAACGGCCAGGGCGGCCTGGACTGGGCGGTCGGCCGCACCGCCGCCTCCGCGCAGAACCTCTACGGGTGGGCCGAGGACTCCAAGCACGCCACCCCGTTCGTCACCGACCCGGCCAAGCGCTCGCAGGTCATCGGCACGATCGACTTCAGCGACGAGATCGACGCGGCGGCCGTCGCCAAGGCCCTGCGGGCCAACGGCATCGTCGACACCGAGCCCTACCGCAAGCTCGGCCGCAACCAGCTGCGCGTCGCGATGTTCCCGGCGATCGACCCGGCGGACGTCCAGGCCCTGACGGCCTGCATCGACTACGTCATCGAGAAGCTGTAACCCGCAGCCACGACAGCGCGTTCCCAGGCCCCCGGCGTTCCTCGCCGGGGGCCTGGCCCGTTCCCGCGGTCCGCATCACCGCGGGCGTCCGCCCGAACGGCCGCGTCGCGACAGGACGAACCGGCATGTCTGTGCCTGTATGGAGGGCATGACGACTCCTGCTGAGCCCGGCCTCTCGCCCTTCGTACGCCAGGCGGTGGTGCTGCTGACCACCTACAAGCGGGACGGCACGGGCGTCGGCACCCCCGTCAATATCGCTGTCGACCGTGACCACGCCTATGTCCGCACCTACAGCAGCTCGGGCAAGGCCAAGCGGCTGCGCAACTTCCCCGAGGTGGAGTTCTGCGCCGCCACCTGGCGCGGCCGGCCCACCGGGCCCGCCCGTCCCGCCCGCCTGCGGCTGATCGACCCGGCCTCCCGGGAGTACCGCCGCGCCGAGCGTGCGCTGACCCGCAAGTACCCGCTGCTGCACGGTCTGGTGGTGCCGCTGACCCACCGTCTGAAGAAGGATCGGACGCTGCACTACGAACTGCGGCTGATCGAGAACGGGCGGGACGCCGGCCCGGCGGCGAGCCGGGACGACACCACGGAGGTCACCCCCTGACGGATGTCATCCCGTGACGGCCGGCGCCCTACCGGCGTCGCCGCAGCAGCCTGCGGAGCGCGACCACCAGCACCGTCGCCGCCCCAAGGACCAGGGCGCCCTTGGTGAAGCTCGGATTCAGCTGCGAACCGTCCGCGCCCTGCCCGGCGTTGGCATCCGACCCGGCGGCGCCCCCCTCATCCTTCTTCGCCGACTCCGGCAGCTGGTCGCCGGTCAGGCCGACCGGCCGGACCTCGCTGCCGCCGCCCTCAGAGCCGTACATCAGCGTCCGGCCGTCCGCGGTGAAGGTGACCGACTCGCCCTGCTGCTGGATCGGCACACCGACACTGCCGATGTCCTTGGGGCGGCCGTCCTGCCAGCGGTAGATCCGGGCCCCGAAGTAGCTGCGCATCACCAGCCGGGTGCCGTCGGGCGAGAAGGCCCCGTCGGTCACCCACAGATCGATCGGCGCGACCTTGCGGAAGGTGTTGGTGCCGGACGTGGTGAGGCGCGCGGGACCCTCGTAGAGCGCGCCGCCGCCCCCCTCCTTCTTGCTCGCGAGGTAGACGCGGCCGGTCTTCGGATGCACCATCAGCGCCTCGGCGTCCCGGGGCCCGTCCGCGTACTTCACGGTGAACTGGGCCGCGGTGACCGTGGCGCTGCGCAGCTGCTTCGGCTCGGGGAAGCGGTAGATCCAGACGTGGTTCCAGGAGCCGCCGAGGTTGTCGCCCACGTCCCCGACGTAGACATTGCCGTCCGCGCCGACGGAGATCGCCTCCACGTCCCGCGGGTCGCCGACCCCGCGCAGCGTGATGGTGGCGAGCGTCTTGCCGGACGCGGCGTCGACGGCGTAGACGAACGGACCGTCGTCACTGTCGTTGTGGGTCCAGTAGACGCCGGGGTGCGCGCGGCTGGCGGCCAGCCCGCTGGACTCGGTGATCCTGGGATCGGTGAGGGTGAAGCCGTCGGACTCGTCGGCCGCGGCCGGCGCTATCGCCGTACACAGCACAATCCCCGCGGCACCGGCCGCGCACAGAAGCGAACGCATGGGCACAGACTGCCATCCGCGGCGGTGGCGCGTACGGCGTGTCCAGCGTCACGTACCAGGCAGTAGGGGTTGTCGGCCATCATGGCCGGATGAGGATCATGTTCGTCGGTGACTCGATGACGGTTGGGCACACCGGCGATTTCACCTGGCGCTACCGCATGTGGCAGCACCTGAACGCGAGTTTCGGCGGCCCCTACCGCATCGTCGGGCCGCGCCGCGCGCTCCATGACACCCTCCGTGACAGCCCCACCTCGCACGAATACGGCGATCCGGGCTTCCCCGAGGCCGCCCGCCGTCATCTCGCCGGCTGGGGCGAGGGCTGGCTGCACATGGCGCCGCTGATCGGCGACGCGGTCCGCCATCACGACGCCGACACCCTGCTGGTCTCGCTCGGCCTGATAGACCTCGGCTTCTACACGAACGCCGAGCAGACAGCGGAGAACGTGCGGCAGTTCGTCGCGCGGGCCCGCGAGGCCGCGCCGCACATCCGGGCGGTGCTGATGCCCGTGATACCCAACGTGCGGGCGGTCACCGACGGCCCGTTCGGCGCGGAGTGCGAGCGCTTCAACGAGCTGCTGGGCAAGGCCGTCGCCGACCTTTCGACGCCGGCCTCGCCGCTGTTGCTGGCCTCCGAGCCGGCCGGGTGGGAGATCCCGCGCGCCACGTACGACGGGACGCACCCCTCACCCGAGGGCGAGCACCTGCTGGCGGGCGCGTTCGCCGACGCGATGCACCAGGCGTGGGGCGTGGGAGCACCGTACGAGACTCACGAGGTACACAGGGCACACAGGGCACACGAGGTACACGAGGTGTCCGCCGGCTGAGCGGGGCGACCGGCGGCCGACGCCGCTTTCCGCTCACGACGCGCCCCTGCGGCCCTTGATTCGAGCGCACTCGAAGGCGTTGGCTGAGCAGCTATGGAGTACACGCAGCTCGGACGCACCGGACTTCAGGTCAGCCGACTCGTCCTCGGGACGATGAACTTCGGACCCCAGACCGACGAGCCCGCAAGCCACACCATCATGGACGCCGCGCTCGGCGCCGGCGTCAACTTCTTCGACACCGCCAACGTCTACGGATGGGGCGCGAACAAGGGCCGTACGGAGGAGATCGTCGGCTCGTGGTTCGCCAAGGGCGGCGGCCGGCGCGACAAGACCGTGCTGGCCACCAAGGTCTACGGCAACATGGCGACCGACGGCGAGCCGGTCTGGCCCAACCACCACAAGCTCTCCGCCCTCAACATCCGGCGCGCGGTCGACGCCAGCCTCAAGCGCCTGGGCACCGACCACATCGACCTCTACCAGTTCCACCACGTCGACCGGGACACGCCCTGGGACGAGATCTGGCAGGCCATCGACATCCTGGTCCAGCAGGGCAAGATCCTTTACGCCGGCTCGTCCAACCACGCCGGCTGGCACATCGCCCGCGCCAACGAGACGGCCGCGCGCCGCGGTTCGCTGGGCCTGGTCAGCGAGCAGTGCCTCTACAACCTCGCCGAGCGGCGCGCCGAGATGGAGGTCATCCCGGCCGCCGAGGGCTACGGCCTGGGCGTCATCCCGTGGTCGCCGCTGCACGGCGGACTGCTCGGCGGGGCCATCCGCAAGGAGCGCGCGGGCGGCTCGGCCCGGTCGGCCTCCGGACGCTCCGCCGACGCTCTCGCCAACTCCGCGATCCGCGCGCAGATCCAGTCCTACGAGGACCTGCTCGACAAGCACGGCCTGGAGCCCGGAGAGGTCGCGCTGGCCTGGCTGCTGACCCGTCCCGGGGTGACGGGCCCGATCGTCGGCCCGCGCACCACCGACCAGCTCGCCTCCGCGCTGCGCGCCGTCGAGCTGACCCTGCCGGACGAGCTCCTCGCCTCCCTGGACGAGATCTTCCCCGGCCCCGGCGCCTCGCCGGAGGCCTTCGCCTGGTGAGTCGCGCACGGTGAGTGACGCGCGCCCGGCGGCCCGGCGGTGACCGGCCGCCGGGTGCCGGCGCGGCTCGGTGGTCGGCGGAAGGCGGTGGTCAGCGGAAGGCGGCCGCCACGATCACGACGACGAGCAGCACGGCGAAAAGACCGGACATGATCCGGTTACGGGTTTTGGGGTCCACCCCTTGAGCGTAACCGGGCGGGATCCGAACGCTTCAGCGCCCCAGGGGCCAGGAGGCCACCGTCTCGTACCGCGGCTGCTTGCCCGCGACGCCGTCGACGGGCGGATGGCTGCGCACCAGGGCCAGCTCCCCGACGGTCCACGGCGTGCCCACGAAGCCGTCCAGGCCGGCCACGAACGGGGCGATGTCCAGGTCGTCGGTGCGGTTCCTGGCGAGGGTGAGGTGCGGGTGATACGCGCGGTGCTCCTCCATCGGCACTCCGGCCCGCCGCGCCCCGGCCGCCGCCGAGTCCGCCAGCTTCTGCATGACCGCGCGGTCCCCCTCGGCCCCCGCCCACAGCACCCGGTCGGAGAACCGTCCCCCGCCGGAGATCCGCAGCCCGTACGGCGCGTTGCGTCGCGCGGCCCGCGCCAGCCGCTCGTGCAGCTCGGGCAGCAGCGCCTCCGCCACCTCCCCGTAGAACGCGAGGGTGAAGTGCCACCCTTCCCGTCCGGTCCAGCGCAGTCGGCCCGCTCCCGGGAGGGACTTCAACTTCTGTACCTCGTCGGCCAGTTCGTCGGCGGCGGAGGTGGGCGGCAGGACGGCGGCGAAGAGTCTCATGCGGCACAGTCTCACCCGTCGGCCGACCGCCGCGCCCGGATTTCCGATCACCCGGCGGCGCCCGCCAGTCGCCGGCCCGGCCCGGCACCCGCACCCGCACCCGCACCCGCACCCGCACGGTCAGCGCGAGAGCGGGATCTCGTAGTGCACGGTTGCGAAGCCCTCGCCGTGCTCGCCGGTTTCCCGGGCGTCGCAGACCTCCTTGGCGAGGCTGTCCCAGAAGGCGCGGGCTCCGGGGATGTCGACGTTGGTGTGCAGGTAGACGGCGCGGTAGCCGCCCTCGGCGGCCGCGAAGTCGCAGGCCCGCTCCACCATGGCGCGGGCGAGCCCGTGCCGCCGGTGCCCGGGGCTGACATAGACACGTACGAGCTGAGCGGTGGCCCCGGAGGGATAGCGCTCGGCGATCCACCGGGGGTGCGGCGGATGCGCGGGGCCGCGCGACAGCAGCCCGGTGGTGCCCACCACCTCGCCGTCCGCGACGGCGACGATCAGGCGGTGTCGCGGGTGGTCGAGATAGGTCCCTTGGATATCGATGACATCGGCGTGCCAGGCAGGCACGTATCCGTAGGTGAACTCGCGGTAGAAGGTTTCCAGCATGACCCGGCGCGCGCCGTCGCAGTCCTGCGGCAGGGCGGGCCGGATGATGTACGGGCCGGCGCTTCGCGGCTCGTGTCGTCGGTCGTGCACAGCGGTCCCCGGGGGTGTGGCGGCTCGGACCGTCACACTAGCGGTTAATGGCAATGACTTCCATTTCCATGACGCTCCCTAGGCGCTCGCCTTCGTCCATCTCACCGCTCCGCCGGGCCAGGGCAGCACCGCGCCCCGCCGGCAACGCCGACGGGGCGGAAAGCGGTGGCCGCGACCGGCGGTGAAACTCAGGCCGCCGCCGCGAGGTGCTGCTCCGAGGACGGCGAGCCCGCCCGGGGTACGAACGCCACGTGCTGGTGCCCGCGGCGCAGGTCTATCTTCAGCCGCAGCCCGCCCAGCCGGGCGAGGATCAGGCCGATCAGCGCCGCGGCCAGCGCGGAGATCACACCGCCCGCAAGGAAGCCGATCCGGGCGCCCCAGGCGTCCGTGATCCAGCCGACCAGCGGCGCGCCGAGCGGTGTGCCGCCCATGAAGACCATCATGAACAGGCTCATCACCCGGCCCCGCATCAGCGGGTCGGTGGCCATCTGCACGCTGGAGTTGGCGGTGACGTTGATCGTCAGGCCGACCATGCCGATCGGGGCGAGCAGCGCGGCGAACATCCAGAACGACGGCGCGAGCGCGGCGGTCATCTCCAGGGCGCCGAAGATCAGCGCGGCGCCGACCAGCAGCCGCAGCCGGGAGGACGCGCGGCGTGCCGCGAGCAGCGCGCCGATCAGGGATCCGGCCGCCATGAGGCCGTTGAACAGCGCGTAGGTGCCGGCGCCCTCGTGGAAGACCTTGTAGGTGAAGGCCGTCAGCCAGATCGGGAAGTTGAAGCCGAAGGTGCCGATGAAGCCGACCAGCACGATCGGCCAGACCAGCTCGGGACGCCCCGACACATAGCGCAGGCCCTCCCGCAGCTGCCCCTTGCTGCGCGGGACCCGCTCGACCTTGTGGAGTTCCGCGGTACGCATCATCAGCAGTCCGGCGAGCGGAGCGATGAACGACAGACCGTTGAACAGGAAGGCCCAGCCACTGCCGAAGGCCGTGATCAGCACACCGGCGACCGCGGGCCCGATGAGCCGGGCGGACTGGAAGTTGGCGGAGTTGAGGCTGACGGCGTTGCGCAGATCGTCCGGCCCGACCATCTCGACGACGAACGCCTGCCGGGAGGGGTTGTCGAGGACCGTGACCAGGCCGAGGACGAAGGCCACCAGATAGACGTGCCAGACCTGCACCTGCCCGCTGAGGGTGAGCACGGCGAGGGCGAGGCCGGTGAGCCCCATCGCGGACTGGGTGATCAGCAGCAGCGTGCGCTTGGCGAAGCGGTCCGCGATGACGCCGCCGTAGAGCCCGAAGAGCAGCATCGGCAGGAACTGCAGCGCGGTGGTGATGCCGACGGCGGCGGAGGAGCCGGTCAGGCTGAGCACCAGCCAGTCCTGGGCGATGCGCTGCATCCACGTACCGGTGTTGGACACCACCTGGCCGGTGGCGAAAAGACGGTAGTTCCGGATGCGGAGTGAACTGAACATGCCCCTGCGCGGCGGGGCGGCGGGGCCGGCGGCGGCACCCGGGGCGGTGCCCGCAGTGGTCGCGGTCGCGTCGCCGGAAACCGTGTCGTGGTGGGAGTTCGGTGCGGGGGCGGAGTCTGCTCCGGATCCCGTACTCAAAGTGGGTTCGCCTCCTCGGCGTAGGGGTCTACAACTGGGCGAGTTTCTCCAGCACGGGCGCGGCGGCCCGGATCTTGGCCCACTCGTCATCGTCCAGCCCGGAGGCCAGCTCGGCGAGCCAGGCATTGCGCTTGCGGCGGCTCTCCTCGAGCATCGCCTCGGCCTGTTCGGTCTGGGTGACGACCTTCTGTCGGCGGTCGTCGGGGTGAGGCTCCAGCCGGACCAGTCCCTTGGCCTCCAGCATGGCCACGATGCGCGTCATCGACGGCGGCTGCACATGCTCCTTGCGGGCCAGCTCGCCGGGCGTGGCGTGGCCGCACCGGGCGAGGGTGCCGAGCACCGACATCTCGGTGGGGCTCAGCGACTCGTCGACCCGCTGGTGCTTGAGTCGGCGGGACAGGCGCATCACGGCGGACCGCAGAGCGTTCACGGCGGCTGTGTCGTCGCCGCGGGACAGTTCCGGCATGTTCGTTAGCATAACTCATTACCTTTTCTAAGGAAAGTCGCGGGACGAGACCTCCCCTGGATCACCCATTCGGGTGAGGGTGCAGCCGAAAGCGACACGCCCGACCGGATCGCGCGGGGACGGTGTTCATATGGGATCGAGAGTGCTCAGCCTGCGCGTCGACGGGGAGCTGCTGGAGCGCATCAAGCAGCACGCCGCAAAACGCGGAATGAGCGTCCAGGACTATGTGGTCCGGACGCTCATTCGCGATGATTTCGACGAACGCTTTCAGACGTCGGTCGACGAGACGGAGCGGCTGGGCGGCTGGGGGACCGCCCCCGGCCCGGCGCCGCACCCGGCGCCGCCGCTCGGGACACGGGTCACTTGACCCCCAGCACCTGCTCGATCGGGTCCAGCAGGAAGTAGACGAGGAAGCACAGCCCGACGGCGTTCAGCAGCCACGGGATCTGCTTGAAGCGACCGGCCGCCGTCCGCAGCAGGATGAAGGCGAGCACGCCCATGCCGATGCCGTTGGTGATGCTGTAGGTGAACGGCATCGAGATCATCGTCAGGAATGCCGGGATGCCGACGGTGAAGTCGCCCCAGTCGATCTGCTTGACGTTCGAGGCCATGATCAGGAAACCGACGACGATCAGCGCGGGCGTGGCGGCCTGCGAGGGCACGACGGTCGCCAGTGGCGTGAAGATCAGCGCCAGCAGGAAGAGACCGCCGGTCATCACGTTCGCCAGGCCCGTGCGGGCGCCCTCGCCGACGCCCGCCGTGGACTCCACGAAGCAGGTGTTGGCGGAGGCCGAGCAGGCGCCGCCGGCCGCGACCGCGATGCCGTCGACCATCAGGATCCGGCCCATGCCCGGCAGGTTGCCGTTGTCGTCGGTCAGCCCGGCCTCCTCGCCGACGCCGATGATCGTGCCCATCGCGTCGAAGAAGCCGGAGAGCAGCACCGTGAAGACGAAGAGGCAGCCGGTGAGGAGCCCGACGTCCTTGAAGCCGCCGAAGAGGCTGATCTCGCCGATCAGACCGAAGTCCGGTGCGCCGATGACGCTGTCCGGGACGTTCGGGACCGCCAGACCCCACTCCGCGTCCGGGATGGTGGCGATGGAGTTGATGATGATCGCCACGACGGCCATGGTGACCATGCCGATGAGGATCGCGCCCTTGGTCTTCCGCACGACCAGCATGAACATCAGCACCAGGCCGACGACGAAGACCAGCACCGGCCAGCCCGTGAGCTGACCGCCCTGCCCCAGGCCCATCGGCACGGTGGTGTGCGCGGTGTCCGGATTGCGGGTCACGAAGCCCGCGTCGACCAGGCCGATCAGCGAGATGAACAGGCCGATACCGATCGCGATGGCCCGGCGGAGCCCGTTCGGGATCGCGTCCATCACCCGCTGCCGCAGACCCGAGGCGACCAGGATCATCAGCACCAGACCGGCGAGCACGACCATGCCCATCGCGTCCGGCCAGCTCATCTTGGGGGCGAGCTGCAGCGAGACGACGGCGTTGATGCCGAGGCCGGCGGCGATGGCGATCGGGACATTGCCGATGACACCCATCAGCACCGTGCTCAGACCGGCCATCAGCGCGGTCGCGGTGACCAACTGGGCGTTGTCGAGCTGGTGGCCGAACTTATCGACTCCGGCGCCGAGAATGATCGGGTTCAGCACGATGATGTAGGCCATCGCGAAGAACGTCGCCAGACCGCCGCGCAGCTCGCGGCCGACCGTCGACCCCCGCTCGGAGATCTTGAAGAAGCGGTCGAAGCCGTTCTTCGGGGGCTTGGGGCCGGGGTCGTGGAGGGCATCGACCGGCGTGGTGGCCGAGGGGGGCATGCGGGGACCTCAGTCGGACAGGGCCTGGAGGCGGCACGGGGGCCCGAGGGCCCAGAACATGAACAACCGGATCAGATTGGATGAATCAACGAGCCAAACCAGTCAGATCCAGAAAGGTTCAGTATGAATAAACAATTCGGTGATCGCTATCTCCGCGCGTAGACCCTTGTGCCATATGGCCTCACCCCGGCCTGCCGTCTTCCGGACCGCCGCCCGGAATCGCCGCCCGGCCGCCCCGTAAGCTGGGCACCATGTGGAAGAAGTCCGAACTGCGCGAGGCCCCGGCGCCTCTTGAGGGGCCGGTCGTCGGCACGATCACCGGCGGCACCGTCATCTGGTTCGTGCTCTTCCTCGGCCAGCTCCCCTTCTACGGCTGGTACGCCGACCGCGGACTCACCTGGTGGGTGTGGACGTGCCTGGCCGGCGGCGCGCTGGGCCTGCTCGGCATCTGGTACGTCCGCCGGCGCGACGCCGCGATCAAGCGCGCGTCGGCCACTCCGGACGCCTCCTGACCCACCCGCCCGCCCGCCCGCGGGATCCAGCGCGACGTCTCCCCCCGCCGTACGCCCACCCAGCAGGTGATATGCCCCTTGCGCCCGTAACGTCGGGGGCATGACGCAGCGGGCGAGGACCGACGTCGAGGAACCGGAGCCGGGCGGCAGGCCCGCTCCCGATCCGGCCCACCGCGGACTGACCGCGGCCGAGGTCGCCGAACGGGTGGCCAGGGGCGAGGTCAACGACGTCCCCGTACGGTCCTCCCGCTCGACCACCGAGATCATCCGGTCCAACGTCTTCACCCGGTTCAACGCCATCATCGGCGTGCTCTTCGTGATCATCCTGATCGTCGGGCCGATCCAGGACGGGCTGTTCGGCTTCGTGATCGTCGCCAACACCGGCATCGGCATCGTTCAGGAGCTGCGCGCCAAGAGGACCCTGGACCACCTCGCCGTCATCGGCGAGGCCAGACCGACGGTCCGGCGCGACGGGGTGGCCGCCGACATCCCCACCTCCGAGGTCGTCCTCGGCGAGGTGATCGAGCTGGGACCCGGCGACAAGATCATCGTCGATGGCGAGGTGCTGGAGAGCGACGGCCTGGAGGTCGACGAGTCGCTGCTGACCGGCGAGGCCGATCCCGTCCTGAAGAAGCCAGGCGAGCCGGTGATGTCCGGCAGCTTCGTCGTCGCGGGCGGCGGCGCGTTCACCGCGACGAAGGTCGGCCGGCAGGCGTACGCCGCGCAACTCGCGGAGGAGGCCAGCCGGTTCACGCTGGTCCACTCCGAGCTGCGCACCGGCATCAGCCAGATCCTGAAATACGTCACCTGGATGATGATCCCGACAGCGATCGGCCTCATCCTCAGCCACCTCTACACCCTCAACCTGACAGGCGACGAGGCCGTGCGGCGGATGGTCGCCGGGATCGTGCCGATGATCCCCGAGGGCCTGGTGCTGCTCACCTCCGTCGCCTTCGCCATCGGCGTCGTCCGGCTCGGCCGCAAGCAGTGCCTGGTCCAGGAGCTGCCCGCCATCGAGGGCCTGGCGCGGGTGGACGTGGTCTGCCTGGACAAGACCGGCACGCTCACCGAAGGCGGAATGGATGTCAGCTCGCTGCGCCTGCTCGCGCCCGCCACCGAGGAGACGGCGAGCGGCGGGGCGAGCGGCACGGACACCGCGCCGCACGAGCCGGACGAGTCCTACGTCCGGCAGGTGCTCGGCGCCCTCGGCGAGTCCGATCCGCGGCCCAACGCCTCCCTCCAGGCGATCATCAACTCCTACCCCGCGGCCCAGGGATGGCGCTGCACGGAGTCGCTGCCCTTCTCCTCCGCCCGGAAGTACAGCGGAGCCTCCTTCAACGACCCGGACGGCGAGAGCAGCACCTGGCTGCTGGGCGCGCCCGACGTACTGCTGCCCGCCGCCGACCCCGCCCTCCGCGAGATCGACGGCCTCAACGCCCAGGGCCTCCGGGTCCTGCTACTGGCCCGCAGCGAGCGGGAGCTGGACGACGCAGCCGTCGCGCGGGACGTCACGCCCACGGCGCTGGTCGTCCTGGAGCAGCGGCTGCGCCCTGATGCCACGGACACCCTGCGCTACTTCGCGGACCAGGACGTCCAAGCGAAGGTCATCTCGGGCGACAACGCGGTTTCGGTGGGCGCGGTGGCCGCCAAGCTCGCGCTGCCCGGCGCCCAGGAACCGGTGGATTCCCGGAAGCTGCCCGCCGAGACGGACGCGATGGCGTCGGCGCTGGAGGAGGGGGCGGTGTTCGGCCGCGTCAGCCCGCGGCAGAAGCGGGACATGGTCGGCGCCCTGCAGTCGCGCGGCCACCATGTCGCGATGACCGGCGACGGCGTCAACGACGTACTGGCGCTGAAGGACGCGGACATCGGCGTCGCGATGGGGTCGGGCTCCGAGGCCACCCGCGCGGTCGCGCAGATCGTGCTGCTCAACAACAGCTTCGCGACGCTGCCGTCGGTGGTCGCCGAGGGCCGCCGGGTGATCGGCAACATCACCCGCGTCGCCACCCTCTTCCTCACCAAGACCGTCTACTCGGTCCTGCTGGCGATCCTGGTGGCCTGCTGGCAGATTCCCTACCCGTATCTCCCGCGGCATCTGACGCTCCTGTCTACCCTGACCATCGGCGTCCCGGCCTTCTTCCTGGCGCTCGCGCCCAACACGGAGCGGGCGCGGCCGCATTTCGTACGGCGGGTGATGCGGTACTCCGTCCCGTCCGGCGTCATCGCGGGTGGCGCGGCCTTCGCCACCTATCTGCTGGCCCGCGCCCATTACCGCGGCCCGGACGCGCTGGCCGCCGAGACCAGTACGGCGACCCTGACTCTTTTCCTCACCGCGATGTGGGTGCTCGCGATCATCGCCCGGCCCTACACCTGGTGGCGCATCGGACTGGTCCTGACGATGGGTGCGTGCTTCCTGGTCGTCCTGATCACACCGTGGCTCCAGCACTTCTTCGATCTGAAGCTGGTGGGGACGACCATGCCGTGGACGGCGGTGGCCGTCGCGGTCGTGGCGGCGGTGCTGCTGGAGGTCGCCTGGTGGTGGGTGGGGCGCCGGGCTCCGGCCTGAGGGCGCCGGTGTCGGTGTCGGCACGGTCACAGAAGCGGCCCGGCAATGGCGGTGAGCGGCGGCCACCCCCTAGGGTCCGTGCCCATGGCATTCCACAGGGGGAACCTCATGCACGAGCTGCTGGCGGGCTCGCATCGCCACTACCACCACTACAACTCGGGCGGCAGCTCCGGAGGTGGCGGCAGCACCGAGTGGTGGGTGTGGCTGGTCCTCGCCCTCTCCGCGATCGTGCTCATCTGGGGCATCGCCAAGAAGTTCAGCTCGGACTGAGCCCGGTCGGCGCGGGTGCGCCTCCCGCAATGAGCGGCAGTCGCACCCGCGCCGTCGCTCAGTCGAACCAGCGCGCCCGCGCCAGCTCGTCGCCCCGCTCGGGGTCCTCCAGCAGCGCCGCGACCTCGAACCGGCGCGGCCACTGCCCCGCCGCCCAGGCCAGCCCGGCCGCGACACCCTCCAGCGTCGCCGCGTGCAGGGTCCCGTCCGTCGCCCACCGCCAGTCCAGCTCGGCCGTCGTGTCGCCGTCCTCGACCAGCAGCTCCTCGTGCTCCCAGTACGCCTCCGGGGTGCCGGTACCGAGCAGCACCCGCACCGCCTCCGGCACCTCGTGCCTGGTGCCCTCGGAGCGCACCTCGGCACCGACCGCCTCGCTCAGCCGCCGCACCTGGAGCAGCTCCGCCAGCTCGGCTGCCCGCGCGGGTCGCACGGGCAGCAGCGCCTGGCCCGCGGCCAGTGGCATCAGATCCGGCGCGTCGGCGACCAGGGCGTCCGCCGCGTCCGCCACACGGACCTCGCCGTCCACCACCACCCGCAGCTCGTCCGGCAGCGTCACCTGTTCGGGGTCGAGATCCGCCAACGCGCTGTAGAGGGAGTGCAGTTGGGTGGGGCCCACCGGCAGCTCCGGGTCGGCGAGCCGGCCCAGCAGCTCCGCCGCGCCGCCCGGCTCCTCCAGGAGCGCGACCACCGAGGTCCGTACCCCGAGCGCGCGGAGCACCTGCGCGTCGACCTCACCGGCGTCCGCCGACTCGTACAGCCCGGCCAGCAGCGGATCGCCGCCGGCCGACCGCAGCCCCGCGGGCCGCCGTCCGTCCAGTACCGGGTGTCCCCGCAGCCACCACGCGGTGTACGGCCGCACGGACTCCGTGGTGCCGTCCGGCAGCAGCACCCGCACCGGCGCGGTGAGCGCGTCGCGCAGCGGCGGGCGGGAGAGCATCGCGAGGACCTGCGGCCAGGCGGCGTCGTCGACCAGGTCCAGATCGCGCACGGCGACCAGCTCGGTCACCACCGGTGGCACGGGTGTCTCCGGCAGCGCGTCGAGAATGTCCTCGCACCAGACATCCACCGCGTCCAGCAGCCCCGCGTCGTCCGGCTCGGCGAAATCGCTGTCCCTGGGCTCCAGTTCGTCCGGGTCGAGCACCACATCGGCGGCCCGGACGAGCGCGAAGCCGGCCAGCACGCCCACCGCGGTCAGCGGCTGCTCACCCCAGCGCTCCGCCAACTCCGCGTCACAGGCGGCGAGTTCACCCTCCCGGATGACCTGATCGAAGGCGCTCCCCGGGAAGACCAGCTCCCCGGCGGGCGCCGGCTCGCCGTCCTCGTCGGGGAGGGCGAGGGCGCCCAGCCACGGCTCGTCGCCCGGCGACAGATTCGCGTCCCGGACCAGCCCGAGCACCGTCTCGGCCAGCGCCTCGGAGCCCAGCGGAGCCCCGGGGCCGTCCTCCATGTCGTCCGCGAAGACGTCGTAGGCGTCCTCGTCCGCGTCCAGCGAGTTCGCCACGGCCGCCCTGACCTGCGGGGTCGTCAGCACGGCACGCGGTGAGGCGGGAGTGGCGCCCAGCTTCTCCAGGAGCGGATGCACCGCGTCCGGATGTGCGACCTTCAGCCCGAGCCTGGCGAGCGTCCGGTGCCGCGCCGCGGCCTCCTCGTCCGCCTCGCCGGCCGGCGGCAGCAGGACCTGGCGCGGCCCGATCGTCGTCCGTACGCCGCCCGCGCCGCCTGGCCGCTGCCCGGACGGGCCCGCCAGCGGTACTGGCAGCCCGCTCAGCCGGTCCGGGTCGGTGCCGGCCAGCGCGTCGTAGAGCCGCCACCACCAGCCCGGCGCCCGCTCGACGCCCGCGAGCCGGTCCACCATCTCCCCGAGCGGCACCCGGGCGACGCCCAATGCCCGCAGCTCGGGACGGCGTTCGAGGCCGGCGGGCAGCAGGCTCGGGAAGAGCTCGGCCAGCACCCCGACCGTCGCCGCGCCGGCGCCCTCCACCAGCTCCGCCTCCACCGGACGCAGCACGAAGCGCTCCGCGCTCTCCTCGTCCCACTCCTCCGCGGCCGCCTCCGGCTCGCGCTTTTCCGGCTCCATGCCGCTCGGCGCGCCGGCGCTCGGCAGGAAACGCACCCGCGGCAGCAGCGCGAGCACCTGCCGGCGCAGCTCACCGTCCAGGCCGCCCTTGCCCAGCGGCCCCGGGACCAGGTCGAGGGTGCCGACCGAGACCGGCTGCCAGTCCCGCAGCAGCGTCGAGTACGTCTCGGCGGCGCGCTCCACGAGGAAGTCGGCCAGCGGGCCCGGCGCGACGTGCCGCCGGGTCGGCTCCAGCGGGAAGGACGCGATCAGCAGCGCGGGAAGCCCGAGCGGCTCGTCGGTCGGAGTCGGCGCGTGCACCACCGGCGCGGTACCGGGCCGTGCCGGGGCTCCCTCGGCGTCCACCGGAACCGCCCAGGTCACCGACCACACCGGCCGCAGCCGCTCCTCGACCGGCCGGTCGGCGAGCAGCGCGGGATCCAGTGGCCCGCCGTCGCTCGCCACCCGCCAGCGGGTGGCGCCCCGCTCGCTGTCCTCGATGACGACGAGGTCGCCGTCCCGGCGCCTGCGCAGCTCCCGGACGCCTTCCGGGGTCTCGACCACGACGTCGGACAGCCCCGGCAGCGTCAGCAGCAGCGCCGCGTCGATCCCGTCGAGCAGCCGCTCGGCGAGATCCCGTGCGGCGACGTCCCGCAGCGGCAGCACCACCGCGGTGTCGTAGCCCTCGGGCGCGCCGCCCTCGGCGGGCAGCGGGAGGCGCAACAGCGGCACATGACCGTCCCGGCGGCGCAGCTCGCCGCCGAGCCCGGGGCTGTGCGCGGCCACCTCCTGCGCCAGCTCGCGGGCCTCGGCCAGCGACCAGCGGACACCGCCGGTGCGGCCCACCAGCGCCGGCTCGTCGCTGACGGACAGGACGGCGGCGAACCCGACACCGAACCGGCCGACCGCACCTGCCGCGGCGCCGGCCTCCCGCTTCGCGGAGGCCCGCAGGGTCGACAGCGACTCGACGCCGGTGGCATCCAGCGGAGCGCCGGTGTTGGACGCGACGAGCACGGCGGGCCCGATGCCGTCGGACGGGTGCAGGGTCAGCCGCAGCCGGCCAGGAACCTCGGCCCGTGCCGCGGCGTCCGCGGCGTTCTGCGCCAGCTCCACCACGAGACGGTCGCGGTAGCCGCCCAGCGCGAGGTCCTCCTCCGCGTTGGCGTCCTCACGGAACCGGGCCGGCGAGGCGGCCCAGGCGTCCAGCACGCCGCGCCGCAGTCGTGCGGTCCCGAACGGGTCCGCCCCTTCGGCCGCGCCGCGCACCATCGCCGTACCGGTCACTGTCCGTCTCCCTCGACTTGGTCGGTGGCCCGACGGTATCGCCCCACGTTGCCGTGTGCCGCGCCGTGCCGCGCCTGGTGTTCTTTTGCCCGCCGTTGCCGCGGGCGGGCGTCCGGGTGGGGCGGCCGCCGTCGGTTCCGGGCGCATCCGGTGACGGGGCTTCGGGAAGCGCCCGCGCCACCTGCTGACGACCACCCTCGGCCGCGGCCGTGGAAAACAGCAAGTGATCCGGGGCGCGGCGGCAATGCTGCCGTGCGCGTGCCCCTCGCCGCACCGAGCGAGGGGATCGGATCAAGGCATGCGTCACGGCACCCACGCTCCGCTGAAGGCGGCAACCGCGGGGGCCGTGCGGGGGCGTTCCGACTCTCCGGGGCAGCGCCCCGGGGGTCAGCTGTGGCCCAGCTCCTCGGCGGGCCCGCCGTCCTCGACCGATCCGCCGTCCCGCTCCGGGCGCAGCGACAGCGCGTCGACGATGGTCTCGTCGATCACCGGCTCGGCCGGCCGGGGCGGCTTCGGCATGACGGCGGCCTCGGAGTGCCCGCCGCAGCCGTAGGCGAGCGAGACGACCCGGCCGTCCGCCGGGGAGAACTCGTTGGCGCAGACGCCGAACGCCTGCCGCAGGGAGCCGGCGAGCGGGGTGAGGAAGCCGCAGGACACGCAGGAGGCGGGGGCGGCCTGCGCCATGGGGGTCTTCGCGCCGTACGCCTCCTCCCAGCGGTCGGCCGCGACATGCAGGCCGTAGCGGGAGAGCACCCGGGCGCGGCCCATGCCCAGCTCCTGGGCGATGGCCGCGGCGCTGCCCCGCGCGGGGGCCGGCTGGACCGCCGGGGAGCCGGCGGTGACATCGGCGTCCTCGACCTCGGCGAGGTCCTCGGCCAGCCCGACGGGCGCCTTGTCGGCGACCACGGAGTTCGGCGGCGGGGCGTCCTCGCCGGAGTAGCCGGGCTCCAGACGCAGGTCCTCGGCCTCGGTGGGGAGCAGATCGCCGGGGCCCATGTCACCCGGGCGAAGCCGCTCGCTCCACGGCACCCACTCGGGTGCGAGCAGCGCGTCGGGGCCGGGCAGCAGCACCGACTCGTCGAGCGTGACGACCTTGGCGCGGGAGGCCCTGGCGACCGTCACCGCCCAGCGCCAGCCCCGGTAGCCGGGCTCCTTGCAGGCGAAGAGATGGGTGACGACGCGGTCTCCGTCGGCGACGGCGTCGATGTGCTCGCCGACCATGCCCGGCAGCGCGGCTTCCTCCGCCGCCGCCCGCGCAAGATCGACCGCCTCGGCGCACAGGCGGTCAGGGGTACGGCTTCGCATCGCAGCACTCACAAGAATCGATTCTCTCTTCCACGCCGTCTCACGAGTGCGCCAGCCGGAGCTGTCCTGTCCTGTCCGGACGACCGGCGGGGCCGGGGCGGGCGGAGCGGACCTGGGGACCGCGTCGACGTCCGCGCCCGATCGTTTCGGTCGAGCGCACCTATTACGAACCATTCTGCGGGATCGCGGTAAGGCGCGCGGCCAAAAACGACCGCCGGTGGCGCGCTACACACGCTACCCCTTCAATCGTGGACGACCCCTCGGCGGGAGCGCCAATTGTTCCCGACGGCCGCCGGGGGCCTTCGCGCCCCGCGCGGCAGACCGGAGAAAGTGCCATCTCCTGGGCGAGTTGGGGCAGTATGGCGTGGTGGCTGCCGCAAAGGCGTCGAAGGTGTCGAAGTCATCACGGGTGTCGCGCGCATCGACCAGGGGCGGAGAAGGCAACCGGGCTCGCCGGGCGGGCCGGGTCGTCGGCCGCGCGCTGCACCGACCGTTCACAGGCGCCGCCCGCGGCATACGGCGCGCCACCCACGCGCACGGCGCGGGCGAGTCGGGTCTGGGCAAGCTGATCGAGTTGCACGCGGTGAACGCCGCGGGCGACATGATGATCACCGTTGCGCTGGCCTCGACGGTGTTCTTCTCGGTGCCGACAGACCAGGCGCGGGGCCGGGTGGCACTCTATCTCGCGGTCACCATGGCGCCGTTCGCGCTGCTCGCCCCGGTCATCGGCCCGCTGCTCGACCGGGTGCCGCACGGCCGCCGGGCGGCGATGGCCGGCTCCATGCTGGCCCGCGCCCTGCTGGCGCTGACGATGGCGGGCGCGGTGGCCGGCGGCGGTCTCGAGCTGTATCCGGCGGCGCTGGGCGTGCTGGTGTCGTCCAAGGCGTACGGCGTGGTCAGGAGCGCGGTCGTGCCACGGCTGCTGCCTCCGCGGATCGCGCTGGTCAAGGCCAATTCCCGGGTGACTCTCGCCGGGCTGCTGGCCACCGGGCTGGCGGCGCCGATCGGCGGCGGGCTGCATCTGATCGGGCCGAGCTGGCCGCTGTACGGCGCCTTCGTGGTGTTCGTGACCGGCACCTTCCTGTCCTTCTCGCTGCCGCACAAGGTCGACTCGGCCAAAGGTGAGGCCCGGGCCCGGATGGCGTCCCGCGACGAGACGGCGGGGTCGGTGCTCTCCAAGCGGCGGCCGGGGCTGCGGACGGTCGGCCCCTCGGTGCTGCACGGTCTGCAGGCCAACGCCTGTCTGCGCTCGCTCTCCGGCTTTCTGACGTTCTTCCTGGCCTTCCTGCTGCGCGAGCACCCACTGGGCGGGCTGGGTCCGGCGACCTCGCTGGGCCTGGTCGCGGTCGCCGCCGGCACCGGCAACGCCCTGGGCACCGCGATCGGCGCGTGGCTGAAGGCGCGCGGCCCGGAGCGGCTGATCGCCTCGATGCTGGCTCTCGCCCTGTCCGTGACGATCCTCGCGGCGGTCTTCTACAACGTGGTGGCGATCGTCGTGGTCACCGCGGCGGCGGCCACCGCGGGTCTGTGCCAGGCCCTGTCGAAGCTGTCGCTGGACGCGATGATCCAGCGCGATGTGCCCGAGGGGGTCCGTACGTCCGCGTTCGCCCGCTCCGAGACGGCGCTGCAGATGTCGTGGGTGGTCGGCGGCGCCATCGGGATCTCCCTGCCGCTGATCGGCGTCGTGGGCATGTCGGTGGCCGCGGCGTTGGTGGCGACGGGACTGATCGCGGCGGGCCGCGGACTGCTGGGGGCCGCCCGGCGGGGCGGCGCTCCCGGCGCACGCGTGGCCTGAGTCGCGGCACGCCGCACCCGCGCGTGGCCAGAGCTGGGGCGCCCGATAGCCTGCGCGTATGACCGCTGCGTTGATCTCCTGGGGCAAGGGCCGCCGTGCCGCTGCCGCCATCGGTGCCGTGTCCCTGGGTCTCATCACCCTCTCCGCCTGCGAGAAGCCGACCGCCTTGGCGACGGTGACCGTCGGATCCACGACGGTGACGTCCGAGGCCACCGCCGGCTGCGACGGTGACGGCAAGGTTCTCGACAAGAAGACGATCGAGTCCTGCATCACCAAGAAGGGCGGCAAGTCGATCACGGTGCACCCGGGCGAGAAGGTGCGCGTGGGTGTCGAGCCGGACGTCGCCAAGTCCGGCTGGATCGTCATCGGCGGCGGCCCCGTCATGCGTGAGCCCAGCAAGGAGACGTACCGCAGCTTCGACTCGGACGAGCTCTTCGCGCAGCAGAACCCGCAGACCGGCCAGACCACGTACACCAAGTCCGTCACGCTCCAGGTCGCCGAGCTCGGCGCGGGCCAGGGCCCCAAGACCATGTGGCACTTCACGCTGAAGCAGAAGGACTGAGTCCTCTGAGGGAGCACCGGCCGGGCGCCCCGAGGGCCGTCTGATGCGGGTACTCGCCGTCACCGCGGTGGCCGCCGAGCGCGACGCCGTGTGCGCCGCGGCGGGGCCCCACGACACCTCGGCGCTGCCCGGCGGTTACGCCCTGCGGCGCGCGGTCCGGCCCGCCGGCCCGCATCCCGCCGCGACGCTCGACGCGCTGGCCGTCGGCGTCGGCCCGGCCGCCGCGGCCGCCGGCACCGCCACCGCACTCACCGCCGCCGCGCTCGCCGGTGAGCCGTACGACCTGGTCGTCTCGGCCGGTATCGGCGGCGGCTTCGCACCGGGCGCGCCGTTGGGCAGCGTCGTCGTCGCGGACGCGATCGTCGCCGCCGACCTGGGCGCGGAGACGCCCGAAGGGTTCGTGCCGGTCACCGAACTCGGCTTCGGGACGGTGGCCCACCGCCCCGACCCCGCCCTGGTAAAGGCCGTCGCGTCGGCGTGCGGCGCCGCGACCGGCGCGGTGCTGACCGTCTCGACGGTCACCGGCAGCGCCGCGCGCGCCGCCGAGCTGGCGGCCCGTCACCCCGGTGCGCTGGCCGAGGCGATGGAGGGTTTCGGTGTCGCCGAGGCCGCCGCCGCGCACGGCGTGGCGGTGCTGGAGATCCGTGCGGTCTCCAACGGCGTCGGCCCCCGCGACCGCGCCTCCTGGCGGATCGGCGAGGCGCTCGCCGCCCTGACCGAAGCGTTCCGGACGCTGCCCGACGCGCTGCTCACCGGCTCCGGTCCGGTTCCAGAAGAGCCGCCATCCCCGAGGAGGACCCCGTGACCCGGCCGCTGGACATCGCGTACTCGCCGTGCCCGAACGACACCTTCGTCTTCGACGCCCTGGCCCACGGCCGTGTCCCCGGCGCACCGGAACTCGCGGTCACCTTCGCCGACATCGACCTCACCAACGGCATGGCCGAGCGCGGTGAGTTCGACGTGCTGAAGGTGTCCTACGCGGTGCTGCCGTGGGTGCTGGAGGAGTACGCCCTGCTGCCCTGCGGCGGGGCCCTGGGGCGCGGCTGCGGGCCGCTGGTGTTGACCCGTGAGGCGGGACGGGCCGCCGACCTGGCGGGCCGGACCGTCGCGGTGCCCAGCGAGCGGTCCACCGCATATCTGCTGTTCCGGCTGTGGGCCGCGGCCGAGGTGCCGGGCGGCGTCGGCGAGATCGTCGTGCTGCCGTTCCACGAGATCATGCCGGCCGTCCGCGACGGCAAGGTCGACGCGGGCCTGGTCATCCACGAGGCGCGCTTCACGTACCAGGACTACGGGCTGTCCCGCCTGGCCGACATGGGCGAGCACTGGGAGGCCACCACCGGCCTGCCGATCCCGCTCGGCGCGATCATCGCCAAGCGGTCGCTGGGCGCGGACGCGCTGCGCGAACTCGCCGCGTCCATCCGCACCTCCGTCCGGATGGCCTGGGACGACCCGGAGGTCTCCCGGCCGTACGTCCTGGCGCATGCCCAGGAGATGGATCCGGCCGTCGCCGACCAGCACATCGGGCTGTACGTCAACGAGTTCACCGCCGACCTCGGCGAGGACGGCTACGCCGCGGTCCGCGGCCTGCTCACCCGCGCCGCGGCCGAGGGACTCGTACCGCCCCTCGGCCGCGATGCGCTGAACTTCGTCTGACGCCGCCCCCGCTTACGCACTTCGCCCCCGACCGCGGTGAACGGCCGGGGGCGAAGTGCGTTGACGGGCTGCCGGTCAGACGTCCAACTGGTCGGCGACCGCGCGCAGCATGCCGGCGATCTTGGAGCCGTGGACCTTGTCCGGGTAGCGGCCGCGCTCCAGTTGCTGGGTGACGTTCTCCAGGAGCGTGGTGAGGTCCTGCACGATCGAGGCGAGTTCGTCGGGCTTGCGGCGCTGCGCCGCCGCCAAGGAGGGCGCGGGGTCGAGGAGGGTGACGGTCAGCGCCTGGTCACCGCGCTGGCCTGCTACGACGCCGAATTCGACGCGCTGGCCCGGCTTGAGTGCGTCCACGCCGTCGGGCAGCACCGACGAGTGCACGAAGACGTCGCCGCCGTCATCGCGGGAGAGAAAGCCGAAGCCCTTCTCGCTGTTGAACCACTTGACCTTGCCGGTAGGCACGTCTGTCCTCGTCCTCGTACTCGTGGGAAAAAAGCTGGCCGGATCACTTGCGAAAATGTGTGGGAAAACGGGTCTGGATAGCAGTGCAGCGGGCCGCAGGGCCCGCCACAACACAAGGCTAATGGTCCGGTGCCCGGTGACAAGACGTCGCAGGGTGGTTCCTCTGTGCTTCTGGCCCGGACTTACCCTGGTCAGGTGTCTGACGAAACTCCCCAGGCCGGGGATCTGCTGGTCCGAATCGGCGCGATCATGTTCCTTGTTGGCGCGCTGGCCACTCTCGCCACGGTAACGCCGCTGTTCATCGGCGCCGAACCGCTGCCGTCCGTTTTCTACTGGGTCTGCATGCTGATGGGCGCCGGGTTCCTCGTCGCCGCGGCGGGCGTGATCCGGTCCGCCGTGGCCCAGCGCCGTCAGGCGGAAGCGGCGTCCGCGCCCTCGGTCACGTAACCGCCGTCGGCCACATACCGCTCCAGCCAGGCCGGGAACGCGGTCAGGTCGTCGAGCACTACATCGGCGCCGGCCGCGCGGAGTTCGGCGGCCGCGCAGGGGCCGGTGGCCACGGCCACGGACAGCGCGTCCGCGGCGCGTGCCCCGCGGACGTCACCGGTGTGGTCACCGACGTAGATCTGCGCGCCGTGCTCGCGCAGCGCGTCGGCCTTGGCCTCCGCCCACAGGGAGCCGATGACGGCGTCCGGCTCGATGCCGAGGTGCTGCAGGTGCAGTTCGGCGTTCGGCTCGAACTTGGCGGTGACGACCACGGCCCGGCCGCCCGCGGCATGGACCGCGGCGATGGCTTCCCGGGCGCCGGACATGGCCGGTGTGCCCGTGATCGCGTGCAGGGGGTACAGCGCGCGGTAGACCTCGCTGATCTCCGCCACCTGCTCCTCGGGGAACCAGTGGCGGATCTCCTGCTCCAGCGGCGGTCCGAGCCGGGTGACGGCGAGGTCGGCGTCCACGAAGGTGCCGGTCCGGGCGGACAGCGCCTGATATGCCGCCTTGATGCCCGGGCGGGAGTCGATCAGCGTCATGTCGAGGTCGAATCCGACCGTCAGGGGATGCGCAGCCATGCCCGCCATTGTGCCCGCCATGGCCGACGGCGGGGAAACGCGTGGTGAGACGCTCCTTGCCCCGCGGTGTGCATCGCGCACACACGGGCCCCGGCCCGGCGCGGCTCACCGCGCGCCCGTCACCTCGGGGCTCGCCTCATCCGCCAGACCAGGAACAGCGCGGAGGCGACCGCCGCGACCCGGGCCATCACCGGAAGCCCGTCGGCGAGTTCCTGCCCGAGCGCGCCCTGCGCGATCGGGTCGCCCCAGCGCCCGTCGAACCGCCCCCACAGCCACACCATCAGCCCGCCCGCGACGATCCCCGGCACACCGAGCGCCGCGAACTTGGCCTCCGTACGGCTCAGCCGCCGCGACACATACGCCAGCCCCCAGCCTCCGGCCAGCGCCCACCACGACCCCAGCAGCGCACCGGCGGCCAGCAGCAGGACCGCAAGACACAGCACCGGGCTCAGCGGCGCCCGAGCGACCACCTCCGGGGCGGCCGTGTCGTCCGCGCTCTCCGCCTCGGGCTCGGCGGCCGCGCCGCGCCTGCGGCCGAGCGCCTTGCGCAGCATCCCCTGGAGCGCCCCCGTCGCCCCGCCGGCCGCCGCGTCGGCGTCCGGCTCGTCGCCGGGGTCGGGCGTGCCGCCCTTCTTGAGGGACGGCGGGTCCTCGCCCGGGGGCCGTTCCCATATCTCCGGGACCTCGATGCCCCCGACGAAGCCGGGCACGGTCTCCCCCGGCCCGAAGGGCGACGCCTCCACCCGCCACCAGTCGGGTGCGTCGCCGGTGTCGCCCAGTTCGGCGGCGCTCGCCAGATGCGGCGGCGAGGCGGTCTGCCCGAGGTCGGGCAGCGGCGGCCGCTCGGTGCTGCCGGTCTTCTTCAGGAAGCCGAATCCGGTGGACGGGGCGGGCCCGGACCCGTCGCGCGGCGCGGGCAGCTTGCCGGTGAGGCCGGTCAGGCCGGTGAGCCCGTTGCGCCAGGCCAGGCCGCTGAGCTTCTGCCGCGGGGTCGACCACGGCCGTTCGGCGGGCTGCGCGGGCCGGATGCCCTGCGAGGACTCCGAGAAGCCCGGGGAATCCGGATGGAGGGGCACCGCGGGACCCGCCGGGCCGTCCACGTCCTGGGGAGCGCGGGGGCTGCCGACGGCCGGGCTCTCGCCCGATCCCGCGGCCGCCACCACTGCCTCCGGTGTCCCCAGCCGCGACAGAATCCGCCGCACACCCGGGACGGAGTCGGCCTTCTGTGCGTCTATCTCGGCACGCAGCGTGGCCACCAGCCGCATGCGCGCGGCTGACGGCAGACCCCGCTGCTGGGCCAGGTCGCCCACCCGGCTCAGATAGTCAAAGACGAGCTGATCGCTCTCGATCCCCACGAATTCCCCTGCGGCATGCGCTGGTTGCTGTTTCGACGGTACCGCGTCGATCGGCGTGCGGGCCGCAGGCCGCGGGCGGCGGCGCGCGCGCACCGACCCGGGCGGCACTGGCGTACGACGGGCCGCACATCGCCGGACGGTGCCCCCGCATCCCCGGCACCGCTAACGTAGGACGAATGACCGGTACACCCCGCACCCTCGCCGAGGAGCTCAGGACCCGCACCGACAGCGGGCTCGTCGGCCTGCTGCGGGCCCGGCCCGATCTGCTCAACCCGGTGCCGGGCGATGTCACCCAGCTGGCCACCCGGGCCGGCACCCGGGCGTCGGTCGTGCGCGCCGTGGAGCGGCTCGACCGCTTCGTCCTGCAGACCGCGGAGGCGCTGGCGGTGGCCCCCGACCCGTGCCCGTACGCGACGCTCGGCGCCCTGATGGCCGGGGACGCCGGGGACGAGGCGGTAGCCGCGGAGCTGCCGCGGGCGGTGGCCGAGCTGCGCGCGCAGGCGCTGGTGTGGGGCCCGGACGACCGGCTGCGGCTGGTGCGTACGGCCCGTGAGCTGCTGTCCCCGAGTGCCACCCATCCTTCCCCGACGGGCCTGGGGCCGACCGTCGCCGAGGCCACCGCCGGGATGTCCCCCACCCGGCTGCAGGAGATCATCGCCGCGGCCGGGCTGCCCGCGACCCACGACCCGGTCAGCGCGGTCGCCGCCCTGACCGGCCTGTTCACCGACCGCACGCGGATGGCGGAGCTGCTGGACACCGCCCCCGCGGAGTCGGTCGCGGTGCTCGACAAGCTGCTGTGGGGGCCGCCCTACGGCGGGGTCACCGAGCGCCCGGCGCCGCATCTGACGTGGCTGCTCGACCACGGCCTGCTGCTTCCCGCAGGGGCGCGCAATGTCGTGCTGCCCCGGGAGGCGGCGCTGCATCTGCGGGGCGGACGCGCCCACCGCGCTCCGGAACCCGTACCGCCCGTGCTCGCCCCGACCACGGAACGCGATCCACAGCTTGTGGACAACGCCGCCGCGAGCCAGGCGTTCACCGCGCTGGACACCGTCGAGGAACTGCTCAAGGAATGGGACCTCGGCGGGCCGTCGGTGCTGCGCGCCGGCGGGCTGAGCGTGCGCGACCTCAAGCGGACCGCCGCCGCCCTCGACACCACCGAGCAGCTCGCCGCCTTCTGGCTGGAACTGGCCTACGCGGCCGGACTGGTGGCCTCCGACGGTGAGGCCGACGAGCGGTACGCCACCACGCCTGCCGCGGAGGAATGGCTGCAACTGCCCGACCCCGAGCGCTGGGCCGTGATCGCGGCAGGCTGGCTGTCCGCCACCCGCACGCCGGGTGTCGTCGGCGTCGCCGACGCGAAGGGCCGGGCGCTCGCCGCACTGGGCCCCCACCTCGACCGCTCCCCGGCCCCCGAGGTCCGCCGCCGTGCCCTCGCCCTGCTCGGCTCCCTCCCGCCCGGCACGTCCGTCCCACCCACCGCCGTCCTCTCCCGGCTGCGCTGGGAGCGCCCCCTGCGGGGCGCGGGCTCGGCACCGTCCACCGGCCCGACAGCCTCCGGGGCGGGCGAAGGACCGGGCGCCGCACCCTCCTCCCCGGCCGACGACCTGCGCTCCCGCCTCGCCCAATGGGCGCTGGCGGATGCCGAGTTGCTCGGTGTCACCGGGCGCGGCGCGCTCTCCGCACACGGCCGCGCCCTGATCGACGCGACGACCGCCTCGGCGCACCCCACCGCCGCGGAGACCCATGCCGCGGCGAGCCGCGCCGCCGCGCTCCTCGCGCCCCTCCTCCCCGAACCGCTCGACCACGTCCTCCTCCAGGCGGACCTGACCGCGGTCGCCCCCGGCCCGCTGCGCCGCCCGCTCGCCGAGGCGCTCGGCATGCTCGCCGACATCGAGTCCAAGGGCGGCGCGACCGTCTACCGCTTCACACCGGGCTCCGTGCGGCGCGCCCTGGACGCCGGCCGGTCCGCCGCCGAACTCCAGGAGTTCCTCACCACCCACTCCCGGACGCCCGTGCCCCAGCCGCTGGCCTACCTGATCGAGGACGTGGCCCGTAAGCACGGCCGGCTGCGGATCGGTGCGGCCGCCGCCTACGTCCGCTGTGACGACGACGCGCTGCTCTCCGAGATCCTCGCGGACCGCCGCGCGATCGCCCTGCGGCTGCGCCGCCTGGCCCCGACGGTGCTGGCCGCCCAGACCTCGCCCGACCAACTCCTCGACGGCTTGCGGTCGATGGGCTACGCCCCGGCCGCCGAATCCGCCGAGGGCGACGTGCTGATCGCCCGCGCCGACTCCTACCGCACCCCGCCGCGCACGGCGCCCGCCCCGGTCCCCGACGGCCCGCCGTCCCCCGATCCGACGCTGCTCGACGCGGCCGTACGCGCCATCCGCGCCGGCGACCTCGCCGCGACCGCGGAGCGCAAGCCGGTGCACGCGCCCGCCCCCGCGTCCGGCGCGCTCCCCCGCACCACCTCGGCCGAGACCCTGGCCACGATGCAGGCCGCGGTCCTCACCAGCTCCGCCGTGTGGATCGGCTACGTCAACGCCGACGGCGCCGCCAGCCAGCGCGTGATCGCCCCGGTCCGGGTGGAAGGCGGCTTCGTCACGGCCTACGACCACACCTCCGACGAGGTCCGCACCTACCCGCTGCACCGCATCACGGGGGTGGCGGAACTGGCGGACGACTCGGTCTGAGAGCGGGCGGGCCCGGCAGGGGTGGCCGATTCCTCGGCGCCTGCGCGGCTCCGGCGGTTTGCGGGCGCCCGCGGGAATCCCCGTACCGCTGCGGAACGCTGAAGACAGTGACGGCGGGGAGGTGCCCCGTCGGCCGGTCGTACGGGGCCGTCCCGGCCGGGCGGGTTGCGGCGATGCGGCACACTGGACGTTTGGCCGTATCTGCGGCCGATGCCCGGGAAGCGAAAGGCGAGGCGCGTGAACGGACCTCTCATCGTCCAGAGCGACAAGACGCTGCTTCTGGAGGTGGACCACGAGCTGGCGGACGCGTGCCGGCGGGCCATCGCGCCCTTTGCCGAACTCGAACGCGCTCCGGAGCACATCCACACCTACCGCGTCACGCCCCTCGGGCTCTGGAACGCGCGGGCGGCCGGGCACGACGCCGAGCAGGTCGTCGACGCCCTGGTGCAGTTCTCGCGGTACCCCGTACCGCACGCCCTGCTGGTGGACATCGCGGAGACGATGTCCCGCTACGGGCGCCTCACCCTCACCAAGCACCCCACCCACGGTCTGCTGCTGACCACCACCGACCGCCCGGTACTGGAGGAGATCCTCCGGTCGAAGAAGGTGCAGCCGCTGGTCGGGGCCCGGCTGGACCCGGATTCCGTCGTGGTGCACCCCTCCGAGCGCGGCCAGATCAAGCAGACGCTGCTCAAGCTGGGCTGGCCGGCCGAGGACCTGGCGGGATACGTCGACGGCGAGGCACACGACATCGCGCTGGCCGAGGACGGCTGGGCGCTGCGGCCCTACCAGCAGCAGGCCGTGGAAGGCTTCTGGCACGGCGGCTCCGGTGTCGTGGTGCTGCCCTGCGGCGCGGGCAAAACGCTGGTCGGTGCGGGCGCGATGGCGCAGGCCAAGGCGACCACGCTGATCCTGGTGACGAACACCGTCTCGGCCCGGCAGTGGAAGCACGAGCTGGTGAAGCGGACGTCGCTGACCGAGGACGAGATCGGCGAGTACAGCGGGACGAAGAAGGAGATCCGGCCGGTCACCATCGCCACCTACCAGGTGCTGACGACCAAGCGGAAGGGCGTCTACCCGCACCTGGAGCTGTTCGATTCGCGGGACTGGGGGCTGATCATCTATGACGAGGTGCACCTGCTGCCCGCGCCGGTCTTCAAGTTCACCGCCGACCTCCAGGCCCGGCGACGGCTGGGGCTGACCGCGACGCTGGTGCGCGAGGACGGCCGGGAGTCCGATGTCTTCTCGCTGATCGGCCCCAAGCGGTTCGACGCGCCGTGGAAGGAGATCGAGGCGCAGGGGTACATCGCGCCCGCGGACTGTGTCGAGGTGCGGGTCAATCTGACCGACTCCGAGCGGCTCGCGTACGCGACGGCCGAGACCGAGGAGAAGTACCGCTTCTGCGCGACCACCGCCAGCAAGCAGCGGGTGACCGAGGCGCTGGTCCGTAAGCACCAGGGCGAGCAGACGCTGGTCATCGGGCAGTACATCGACCAGCTGGACGAGCTGGGCGAGCATCTGGACGCGCCGGTGATCAAGGGCGAGACGACCAACGCGCAGCGGGAGAAGCTGTTCGGGGCCTTCCGCGAGGGCGAGATCTCCGTCCTGGTCGTCTCGAAGGTCGCGAACTTCTCCATCGACCTGCCCGAGGCGACGGTCGCGATCCAGGTCTCCGGCACCTTCGGCTCGCGCCAGGAGGAGGCCCAGCGGCTGGGCCGGGTGCTGCGTCCGAAGGCGGACGGGCACGAGGCGCGCTTCTACTCGGTCGTCGCCCGCGACACCATCGACCAGGACTTCGCGGCCCACCGCCAGCGCTTCCTGGCCGAGCAGGGTTACGCGTACCGGATCGTGGACTCCGACGAGCTGCTGTCGGCGGACGAGGACGTCTGAGGGGCGTGGGCGGGCCGCGCGGGTAGCGGCCCGCCTGTGCGGGCCGGCCTGCAGAGGCGGGCCGCGACAGCTGGGGTCGTACCAGGAACGCACACGGGCACCGGCCCGACGGCCGAGCGGGGTGCGGGCCGTCGAGGGCGTCGAGTGGCGGGAGGCCGGCGTCCTGGCACGCGTTCTTGGGGAGAACGGCTGCCATGCTGCGGTCTCTGAAGCAGCCGGGCATCGAGGGCGTACTCAGCCGCAGCCGGGTCCGCGGCCGGATCCTCAGCCCGCCCGGGACCGCGTACTCAGAGTCTCGTGATCGGTGCGGGGCAGCGGGATGTGGCCGGGGCCTCCGACGGCCGGGGAGCCGCCGCGCGTCCACCGGACCATCGCCACCAGGAACGCCAGACCGAGCAGGGGGTAGGGCGCGGCGAGCGGCTGCTGCCACCAGGAGAAGTGCAGGTCGAGGTCGCCGGCGTGCGGCACCATCCACAGCGTGCGGGCGGTGAAGACGAGGGCGACGACGGCCGACAGGGCGCGGCGCCACGGCACGCCCCGGGTGTGCGCGGCGAGGGCGACGAGCAGCGGTACGCACCAGACCCAGTGGTGGGACCAGCTGATCGGCGAGACCAGCAGCGCCGTGACGGCCGTGACCAGCACGCCCCAGCTGTCGAGCCCGCGCCGCAGGTAGACCCGGCGGGCGACGAAGAGCCCGGCGCCCGCCGTGAGCAGCGCCGGCGCGGCCCACAGGATTCCGGGTTCGGGATGGTGCAGCGCGCGGGCGATCAGTCCTTGGAGGGACTGGTTGTCGACGATCCATGCCTTGCCGACGCGGCCGGTCTCGAACATCCGCCGTGTCCAGAACTCGATGCTCGGGCCCGGCAGGACCAGCACCCCGACCAGGACCGAGCCGAGGAATCCGGCGAGGGCGGTGCACGCCGCCTTCACCCGGCCGGTGACCAGGAGATACACCGCGAAGATCGCGGGGGTGAGCTTGATGCCGGCCGCGATGCCGACGGCGAAGCCCTTGAAACGGGCGCCGTCCGGGCGGGAGAGGTCCCACAGGACCAGGCAGGCGAGGGCGAGGTTGATCTGCCCGAAGACGAACGTCTGGAAGACCGGTTCGAGCCAGAGGCCCAGTGCGGTCAGGGCGAGCAGGGTGGGCGCGGTGCAGGCGGCCTTGCGCAGGCCGGCGGCCTTGCAGGAGAGGTGGATCAGCAGCGCGAGGAGGCCCGCATTGACCAGGACACAGGCGACCTTGAGGGTGCCGAGCGAGATCCAGGTCGTGGGGATGAACAGCAGGGCGGCGAAGGGCGGGTACGTGGCCGGAAGTGCCCACTTCGTGACAGTGAAGCCGTAGAGGTCACCACCGGCCGCGGCGGCTTCCCCCTCCGCGCGGTAGACGACTATGTCCGACATCGGTAGCGGCTGAACCGTGTACAGCAGCCAGAGTCCGGCGAACGAGGCCACCAGCAGGGCTGCCGCCATCAGCAGCCGTCCGGGTCTGGCGACGCTGAGCGCCCAGGTGCGTCTCCATGTCCACGTTCGTGCCCCATCGGCGGCAGACACCCGTTGTCCCCTTCTCGTCGCCCTGAGCGCGCTCTCTGCGGCGACGCTAGTGGATCGGAGCCGACCGTCCGTAACGGTTTCCGGTCATCCGGATGTCCGCCAGGTGCCGGCTCTTGCGCGTGATTGTGCGCGGTGTGCGCGGCCTTGTCCGTGGGGCGCGCGCGGGGAGGTGCGATGCGCGCCCCGGACGCGGAGCGCCGGGGCGTTGCGGGGCGTTACGCGGAGGGCTGGCGGGAGAAGGGCAGGGCGTTCGGCGAGGGGTTACCGGGCGGTTCGGAGGGTCGGTGGGTCGGAGGTTCGGTGGGTCGGGCGTCGATTCAAGGGCGTCTGCGGATCAGGGCACCGTCAATCGTCGGCGTGGTCGTCATGGCCGTACTCGCCCATGACGGCCACGCTGAAGGCGGCCGCGCCGAAGACCTTGATCGCGCGGAGCGCGTTGCCCAGCAGGTGGCGGTCGTGGCCGCCGTGCGTGGGTGCGACCCCCAGGGCCGTGGCGCCGGCGGCGCGCTGCGGGGAGGTCGGGCTGACAGGGACTGGGTGGAACGTTGCGCTGCTCATGTCTCCATGATGAATTTCACGCGATTGCCGCACATCGGCCCATGGGCCCATCCCGAGAGGGCCGGACGTCAGACTCCGGGCCTATTCCCACCCCTACGGGACTACGAGGGGGTCTCGGGGTCTTCGGTGCGGCGCCGGACGCCGAATATCCGTTGGCGCCCGGAATGCCCGCTGACTACAATCGCGCGTCTGCCCTGCCTCCCGTCGAGGAGTGCCGCCGACCGGACGGAAACCGGCCGGTCCTTCGCCGCACGCTGATGACCCGCCCGACGCACCGCCCCGGCCGACCGTGCCCGCTCCCGTGGCGCGCGCCCGCCGCAGTACATCTCACCGGAGGCAACGCCGTGCCCTCGCACGCCCACCCGTCACCCGCCGCCGCCCCGACCGCGGCCGCCCCGGCACCACCCGAGGCCCCCACCGCCGACGGCCGGCGGCCCGGCCCGGACGCAACCCGCCCGGAAGAGCCCGGCCCGATCCCCGACCCCCTGCAACGCGAGCGCGCCCATCTCGCCTCCTCCCGCGCCGCGCTCCGGGCCATGCGCGAGGACGCCGAGGCGTTGAACATCGCCGACGTCACCGCGAACTGGGTCAACGCCGAGGTGCTCCAGGGCGAGATCGACGCCCGGATCAAGGCACTCGCCGACCTCTCGCACACCCCGCTCTTCTTCGGCCGGCTCGACTATCTGCACGCCCCGGGCGTCGATCTGGCCGAGGGGGCAGCGGGCGAGAACTTCTACATCGGGCGCCGTCATGTGCACGACGCCGACGGCGACCCCATGGTCATCGACTGGCGCGCGCCGGTCTCCCAGCCGTTCTACCGGGCCTCGAAGAAGAACCCGTTGGACCTCAGACTGCGCCGCCGGTTCGGTTACACCGGCGGCGAGTTGACCGCGTACGAGGACGAGCACCTCACCGACCCGACCGAGGCCGAGCAGAGCAGCAAGCTGCTGCAGACCGAGATCGAGCGGCCCCGCGTGGGCCCGATGCGCGACATCGTCGCGACCATCCAGCCGGAGCAGGACGAGATCGTGCGTGCCGGGCTCGGCGGCACGGTCTGCGTCCAAGGGGCACCGGGCACCGGCAAGACCGCGGTCGGCCTGCACCGTGTCGCCTATCTGCTGTACGCGCACCGCGAGCGGCTGGCCCGCTCCGGCACCCTCGTCATCGGCCCGAACCGCTCCTTCCTGCACTACATCGAGCAGGTGCTGCCGGCCCTTGGCGAGCTGGAGGTCAAGCAGGCCACCGTCGACGACCTGGTGGGGCATGTGGAGGTGCGCGGCTCGGACGACCCGGCCGCGGCGACGCTCAAGGGCGATGCGCGGATGGCCGAGGTGCTGCGGCGGGCCGTCCGCTCGCACATCACCATGCCGCAGGAGCCGTGCGTGGTCGTCCGCGGCTCCCGCCGCTGGCGCGTACCGGCGTATGAACTCGAAGAGCTGGTACGGGAGTTGATGGCGCGCGAGATTCGCTACGGCGCGGCGCGCGACGCGCTGCCGCAGCGGATCGCGCATGCCGTGCTGGTCCGCATGGAGCAGGCAGGCGAGGCGCCGGACGACCGGGTACAGGACGCGGTGGCCCGCAACCCCGCCGTGAAAGCGGCGGTCAAGGCGGTCTGGCCGCCGGTCGAGCCGGCGAAGCTGGTACTGCGGCTCCTGGGGGACGCCGAGTTCCTGGCCGAGCAGGCGGAGGGCATCCTGACGCCGGAGGAGCAGAAGGCGATCCTGTGGGCCAAGCCGGCCCGGAGCGTGAAGAGCGCCAAGTGGTCCGCCGCGGACGCGGTGTTGATCGACGAAACCATGGACCTGGTGGCGCGCACGCCGTCCCTGGGCCATGTGGTCCTGGATGAGGCGCAGGACCTCTCCCCCATGCAGTACCGCGCGGTGGGGCGACGCTGCACGACGGGTTCGGCGACCGTCCTCGGCGATATCGCCCAGGGAACGACCCCGTGGGCGACCGACACCTGGGAGGACGCGCTGGCCCACCTGGGCAAGCCGGGGTCGGCGGTCGAGGAGCTGACCCTGGGCTTCCGCGTGCCGCGCGAGGTCATCGCGTACGCGTCCAGGCTGCTGCCGGCCATCGCCCCCGACCTGACGGAGGCGACGTCGATCCGTGAGTCCGCGGGCGACTTCGAGGTGCGCACGGTCGCCCCCGGGGATCTGGACTCCGCCGTCCTCGCCGCCTGCCACGAGTCCCTGACGAAGGAGGGCTCGATCGGCCTGATCGCCGCCGAGGCCCGCATCCCCGCGCTGCGCGCCGGCCTGGAGGAGGCCGGCGTGACCTGCCTGGCGCCGGGCGAGGAGACCTCGGCCGAGTCCCGGCTGACGCTGGTGCCCGCCACGCTCGCCAAGGGCCTGGAGTACGACTACGTGGTGCTGGACGAACCGGCGGCGATCGTCGACGGCGAGCCGGACGAGCGCACCGGCCTGCGCCGCCTGTACGTCTGCCTGACCCGGCCGGTGTCCGGCCTGACGGTGGTGCATGCCGCGCCGCTGCCGGCGCAGTTGGGCGGCACGCTGCCAGAGCAGTCGAGCGAGGAGCGCTAGGACGTGTCCGCGAAGTCCCGGCGTCCGCCCGTAGGGGCGGGGCCACGCGGTGCCCGGCGCCCTGCGCTCGTCGCACTCGCTCCGTCTCGGCTCACAGCCGCCTTCGGAAGCCGAGCGCGATCGCAAGGCGGAAGGTCGTCCTCGGCCTCGGCCTCGCCCCCGTCCTCGTCCTCGTCCTCGTAGTGGGTCTACATGGACGGTCCCGACACGGCGGCGAGCCTGCGTACCTGGGGGCACCTCCCAGCGGTAGCTGGGGGAGCGCCGCGGGCAAGGCGGGACTTTGCGGACACGCCCTTGGTGCTGGGGGTGATGGCCAGGGGTGGGCGGTGGCCGACGCCGCGCCGCCCACGCGCCCCTGGCGCCGGGGGCGCTACGCCGGCGCCCCGTCCAGCACCCCGTCCAGCGTGTCGCGCCACTGCCGGACGGCCGCCACGTCCACCGGGGCCGACCACCCGGCGGGGCGGGCCGCGCCGCCGATGTGGAACGCGTCGATGCCGGCCGCGCGCAGCGCCGGCAGGTGGCCGAGCCCGAGGCCGCCGCCGACCAGGATGCGCGGCGCGTACCCGGGTTCGCCCGCCGTCGTGCGGGCCTGCTCGGCCAGGAGCGTCGGCAGCCCCGCGTCGACACCTTGCGCGGCACCGGCCGTGAGGAACGTGTCGAGCCCCGTCGTCGTCCCGGAGGAGCCGGTCACCGCGCAGTGCGCCGCCAGAGCCTTGCGCAGCGCGTCCCGGTCCGCGGCCCGGTCGAGGGCCCGGTGGAAGGTCCAGCGGCAGCCCTCGATCACTTCGGCCAGCGCCCGTACGGCGTCGAGGTCCGGCCGCCCGTCCGGGGTCAGGAAGCCGAGCACGAACTCCTCGGCGCCCTCCGCGCGCAGCGCCGCGGCCTCCTCGCACAGCGCCGCCACGTCACCGGCGGCGAAGCCGTCGGCGGACCGCAGCATCACCCGCAGCGGAATGTCGACGGCCGCCCGGATCGCCGCGAAGGTGCTCCGGGGCGGCGTCAGCCCGTCGGCCGCCATATCGGCGACCAGTTCGAGGCGGTCGGCTCCACCGGCCTGCGCCGCGACCGCATCCTCCGGGCCGAGCGCGATCACCTCCAGGAGTGCGCGCTTGCTCATGTGACCCCAATCCTCCGACGACGACGTGACAAGGCATGACGAAACGAGACGAACAGATATCGGACGGGACCCGAGGTGCCACCAGGCCGAACCGTCGACAGGTCTAGTCCAATATCCAGCGTAAGGGGTGACCCGGACCGCCGGGGCCACATCGGCCCGGCACGCGGCGGAAACCACCGGTGTGTACCAAGCCGGGGCCGGCCCCGCCGGGTGTGCCTGCCCCGGGGGCGGACCCGGTCGACGCCGCCTCGGGCCGGCGCGAGGCGGCATCCTCACGGGCAGGGCCGTTCGCGCCCCTCGCCCGCCCCCGAGGCACAATGGCCCACATGACTCCCGTGTCCCGTACGGCGCGCACCACCGACCTCGCGCCGGAGCTGCGCAGGCGCTGGGCCATGACCGTGGCAGAGGCCCGTGGCGCCAAGGGGGCCGAGGACCCCGACCCGTACGCGGAGAACCTCCTGGCCCGGTGGGACGAGCCGCAGCGGCGCTACCACACCACCCACCACCTGGCCGATGTCCTGCACCACATCGACGAACTGTCGGACTGCGCAATGGACTTGGCCGCCGTCCAGTTGGCGGCCTGGTTCCACGACGCGGTCTACCGGCCGGACCGCTCCGAGAACGAGGAGCGCAGCGCCGCCCTCGCCGAACGCGCCCTGCCCGAGCTGGGCATCGATGCGGCGCGGACGGCCGAGGTGGCCCGCCTGGTGCGCCTCACCATCACCCACGATCCGGCGCCCGGAGATCTCAACGGCGCGGTGCTCTGCGACGCCGATCTCGCCGTGCTCGCCGGTTCGCCCGAGGGGTACGCCGCCTATGCCGCCGCCGTCCGCGAGGAGTACGCGTTCGTGCCGGACCCCGACTTCCTCGTCGGCCGGTCCGCGGTACTGCGTCAACTCCTCGCCCTCCCGCGCCTGTACAGGACGCCGCTGGGGCACGACTGGTGGGAGCACATCGCACGCCGCAACCTCACCACCGAACTCGACCTGCTGAGCGGCTGAGGGAGTCCCGGCCGCCTCCTGGCGCCCGCACGACAGGCCATGGCGGAAGTCCATGACGGACTCATGACGGCCGTCACCGCACGGCCATGGGTCCGGGCGCGACATGGGCAAGGTCACTCGCTGCGGCCGCCCCGACGGGGAATGTCATCGGCTTCGGCACTGTTGGTTGCTGTCATGCCTGCTCCTTCCGAACGCGCCCGCATGCCCATAGCCGTCTACGTCCTCGGCCTGTCCGTCTTCGCGCTCGGCACGAGCGAATTCATGCTGTCCGGCATCCTCCAACCGCTGGCCCGCGACCTGGGGGTCTCCATCCCGCAGGCGGGGCTGCTGGTCTCGGCCTTCGCGATCGGCATGGTGGTCGGCGCCCCCGCGCTGGCCGCCGCCACCCTGCGGCTGCCGCGTCGGACGACGCTGATCGCCCTGCTGGCGTTGTTCGGCCTCGGGCAGGTGGCGGGCGCGCTCGCCCCCTCGTACGGCGTGCTGTTCGCCTCACGGGTGGTGAGCGCACTGGCCTGCGCCGGCTTCTGGGCGGTGGGCGCCGCGGTCGCCGTCTCGCTGGTCCCGGTGACCGCGCGGGCCCGTGCGATGGCCGTGATGGTCGGCGGCCTGAGCATCGCGAACATCGCCGGAGTCCCGGCCGGCGCGCTCCTGGGCCAGCACGCCGGCTGGCGGGCGGCGTTCTGGGCGGTGGCCGGACTCGCCGCGATCGCCCTGGTCGGCGTGATCGCGCTGGTGCCGCGTACGGCTGTCCCCACGGGCGACGACCGGCCGCAGCTGCGCCGTGAGCTGACCATCTACAAGGACAAGCAGGTCTGGCTCGCGCTGACCGCCACGGCCCTGAACGGCGCGGCGGTCTTCGCGCTCTTCTCCTACCTCTCGCCCCTGCTGACCGACACCGCGGGGCTCTCCGAGAGCTGGGTGCCGACGGTGCTCGCGCTGTTCGGCGTCGGCGCGCTGATCGGTACGTTCACCGGGGGCCGGATAGCCGACGCCCATCTCTTCGGGACGCTGTTCGCCGGTATCTCCGCCTCCACGGTCGTCCTGGCCGTCCTGGCGCTGACCGCCCACAGCCCGGCCGCCGCCATCGTGCTCTCCCTGCTGCTCGGTGTCACCGCGTTCGCCACGGCCCCGGCGCTGAACGCCCGGATGTTCAATGTCGCGAACGCCGCGCCGACACTGGCCGGCGCGACCACCACCGCCGCGTTCAACATCGGAAACACGCTCGGTCCCTGGCTGGGCGGCCTGACCATCGGTGCGGGCTGGGGCTACCCGTCCGTCGCATGGACCGGTGCGGCGCTGGCCGCCGTCGCCGTCGGCACCACCGCCATCGCCTTCCGGCTTCAGCGCTCGCCCCACCCCTCGCGACTCGTCGCCTTCTCGAAGGCCGCCCCCGCGCCCGAGAACGCGGACCGGCACTGATTGGTACTTAGGGGCACGTGGGGGCACGCGCGGCTACGGGGGGGCGGAGCGGCACGGGGCCGGGGCCTACCGGCACTGACCGGCACGGGCCGCGCGGGGCCTACGGGCAAAGGGGAGGCTGCGCCCTTCCCCCTCACCTCACCCCTCGCCGTCGAAGCTCCAGCGGGTCTGGCTGTAGGTCTCCCCGCGACCGAAGCCGAAGGCCCTGACGGGCTCGACGCGGAAGACGTCGGCCCGGTCGCCGGCGCCGTAGAACGCGCCGTCGCGTACGTCGAAGTGCCAGTCGCTGCCGTACTTGGCGGCGTACAGCTCGGCCAGCCCGCGCAGCGTGGTCTCGTCCTGGACCTGCACCGCCTCCCCTTCGACGATCACGTCGAGTCCGGCGTGCAGGTCGTTGCCGCCGGCCGTCGAGGTGGTCAGCACGCACCGGGCATTGGCCGCGAGGTTCTTGGCCTTGCGCTCGTCAGCGCCGGTGCAGAAGTGGAGGGCGCCGTCCGCCCAGACGGCGAGCAGCGGGGTGACATGCGGGCGGCCGTCGGGCCGGACGGTGCTGAGCCAGAAGATCTCCGCCTCCGTCAGGCCGCCCACCGCCGCGGACCACGCGGTGGGGGTGGCGTCCTCGCTGCTGTACCTCGTGGTGAGCGTGGTGGCCGGTTCCGTGGCTGACATGGCTGTCCCTTTCGGTGCGCCTCACGAACTGGGCCCATCGTGCGCGGGCGACCCGTCGCCCCGGCGTTGCGACGCGCCGCGGGCGGGCGCACCGGGCGCGCCCTCCTCGCCGGCGGCCGCGGGCCTCGGGCGGTGTTTGGGCCTGCGCAGCCCCGCGGCAGTCAGCAGGCGGACGAGCTCCTTGCTGCCGATCTCCACCGCCCCGGCGCGCACCGCGTCGGCGTACCGCTCCGCGGGCAGGTCGTAGTGATCACGCTCGAAGGCACGCCTGGGCGCACCGAGGGCGGCCGCGAAGCCGTGCAGCTCCTCGAAGGAGGTATCGCTGACCAGGTGCGACCACATCCGTCCGTGGCCCGGCCACGTCGGCGGATCGATATAGATCGCCACGTCAGCTCTCCGACCCGGTCACCGCGTCAGCCCTCGGTGGGGGCGCGCAGCCTGCCGACGCGGGCCACCGCGACCGCCGTCTTGGGGCAGACCCAATGCGGATCGGGCCCCAACTCCGGCTCGACATCCAGCGCGTGCGGGTCCCCGGACTGGGTGCAGACGGGGCACAACGGCCAGCGGCCATACCTCTCCAGCAACGCGTCCTGGACGTCCTGCGCTATCAGTCCCGCGACGAATCCGACACCTTCAGGCCACTGCTCGACCCACCATCGGCGGTGGACGACCGCGTCCTCGACGAGCGAGACGATGTCGGCGTCCGCGACGTCGTCCGCCATCAGGTCGGCGAGCACCAACGCTCGCGCGGCATGCAATGCCTGTTCCAGCTCCATGCCGTCCATTGTCTCGCGGACCCGCGCCGCACCCCACCGTCATCCACAGGTCGATGCGCGCCACGCCGCTTGTCCACAGGTCTCTCGGAGGGTATTGACGCGCGACGTCTATGAAATTACTTTTCAGCTGTGAGCAGCAGCCTGAAGGAAACTTTCAAGGACGTGGCCGCCGAGACCCGGCCGGCCCCGGCCCCACCCGCCCCCGCGGCGCTGGCAGCCAAGGTCCGCACCCTCGCCCCGACGATGACCCGCTCCATGCAGCGGGTCGCCGAAGCGGTCGCGGGTGACCCGGCCGGCTGTGCCGCCCTCACCGTCACCGGCCTCGCGGAACGCACCGGCACGAGCGAGGCCACCGTCGTGCGGACCTCGCGGCTGCTCGGCTACCCCGGCTACCGCGATCTGCGCCTGGCGCTCGCCGCACTCGCCGCGCAGCAGGCGGCCGGTGGCGCGCCGGCCGTGACGGCCGACATAGCGGTCGACGACTCCCTGACCGATGTCGTCGCCAAGCTCGCCCAGGAAGAGCAGCAGTGCCTCGCCGACACCGCGGCCGGTCTGGACGTCACCCAGCTCGAAGCCGCCGTCGGCGCGCTCTCCGCGGCCCGTCGCATCGACGTCTACGGCATCGGCGCGTCCAACCTCGTCGGCCAGGACCTCGCCCAGAAGCTGCTGCGCATCGGCCTGATCGCGCATGCGCACGCCGACCCGCACCTCGCCGTGACGAACGCCGTGCAGATGCGGACCGGCGATGTCGCCATCGCCATCACCCACTCCGGGCGCACCACCGATGTCATAGAGCCGCTGCGGGTCGCCTTCGACCACGGCGCCACGACCATCGCGATCACCGGCCGACCCGACGGTGAGATCGCCTCCTACGCCGACTACATCCTGACCACCTCCACCGCCCGCGAGAGCGAGCTGCGACCGGCCGCGATGTCCTCCAGGACGAGCCAACTCCTGGTCGTCGACTGCCTGTTCATAGGAGTCGCGCAGCGCACGTACGAGACCGCGGCGCCCGCCCTGTCCGCGTCCTACGAAGCCCTCGCACACCGCCACTCCCCGCGCTCCCCTCGCTGAGCCCGAGCACTGGGACTCAGCACCGGGACTCAGCGCTGGGCTCCAGCACTGAGCCTCCCTGCCCACTGCCGCCACGCCCCGCACAGATCACGTCGTACTGAGCCGTACGAGCCCGGAAAGAGCCGACACCCATGACTTCCCCCGTCGAACACGCACAGCTGCGGGCCCAGCTGGACACCCTCACCACCGAGGCGTTCCGGCCGGAGCTCGCCGAGATCGACAGGTGCGCCACGCTGGAGATCGCCCGGACGATGAACGGCGAGGACGCCCAGGTCCCCGCCGCCGTCGCCGGGCAGCTCCCGCAGATCGCCGCCGCCATCGACGCCACCGCCGCGCGGATGGCCGACGGCGGCCGGCTGATCTACGCCGGCGCCGGCACGGCCGGGCGGCTCGGGGTGCTGGACGCCAGCGAGTGCCCGCCGACGTTCAACACCGACCCCTCCGAGGTGCTCGGGCTGATCGCGGGCGGCCCGTCCGCGATGGTGACCGCCGTCGAGGGCGCCGAGGACAGCAAGAAGTTCGCCGCCGAGGATCTGTCGACGATCGGCCTGACGGACCGGGACACCGTCGTCGGCATCTCCGCCTCCGGCCGCACGCCGTACGCCATCGGGGCCGTCGAGCACGCCCGTTCGCTGGGCGCGCTGACCATCGGCCTGTCCTGCAACGCCGACTCGGAGCTGGCCGCGTCCGCCGAGCACGGCATCGAGGTCGTCGTCGGCCCCGAGCTGCTGACCGGCTCCACCCGGCTGAAGGCGGGCACGGCCCAGAAGCTGGTGCTCAACATGCTCTCGACGATCACCATGATCCGGCTGGGCAAGACCTACGGAAACCTGATGGTCGACGTCCGCGCCTCCAACGAAAAGCTTCGGGCCCGCTCCCGGCGCATCGTCGCGCTGGCCACCGGCGCCTCCGATCAGGAGATCGAGGCGGCCCTCGCCGCGACGGACGGCGAGGTGAAGAACGCCATCCTCACCCTCCTCGGCGAGGTCGACGGTCCGACCGCCACCCGCCTCCTCCACGATTCCCACGGCCATCTCCGCGCAGCCCTTCAAGCCGCGCGGAACAGCTGACCCGCCCCCTGGTCGCTCGCACAGCAAGGCACCGCACATGACCGAAGACAAGAACCGCGCCACCGCCGCCGCGATCCTCCCCCTCGTCGGCGGCGCCGGGAACCTCACCTCCATCGCCCACTGCATGACCAGGCTCCGCCTCGGCATCGTGGACCGCTCCCTGGTCCAGGACGAGGCCCTGCAAGCACTGCCGGCCGTGATGGGTGTGGTCGAGGACGACACCTACCAGATCGTGCTGGGCCCGGGGACGGTCGCCCGGGTCACTCCCGAGTTCGAGCGACTGGTGGAGGAGGCGCGCGCCGCCACCCCCGAACCGGCCACCGCCGCACCCTCCGAACCTGAGCCCGCCACCGCCACCGCCACCCCGGCCCCGACGTCCGGCCCCGCCGCGTCGCACTCCACCACCGCCGATGAACTGGCCGCCCAGGGCGCCGCGCTCAAGGCCCGCCAGAAGGCGAAGAACGCCACCCCGGTCAAGCTCTTCCTGCGCCGGATCGCCAACATCTTCGTCCCGCTGATTCCGGCCCTGATCGGCTGCGGCATCGTCGCGGGCATCAACGGCCTGCTGACCAACCTCGGCTGGCTGCCCTCGGTCGTCCCGGCACTGGCCGCCATGGCCTCCGGATTCATGTCGCTGATCGCCGTGTTCGTCGGCTACAACACCGCCAAGGAGTTCGGCGGCACCCCCATCCTGGGCGGCGCGGTCGCCGCGATCATCGTCTTCCCCGGCGTCGCGAACATCACCGCCTTCGGCCAGAAGCTCTCCCCCGGCCAGGGCGGCGTCCTCGGCGCACTGGCCGCGGCCCTGCTCGCCGTCCAGGTGGAGAAGTGGTGCCGCAAGTGGGTGCCCGAGGCGCTCGACGTCCTCGTCACCCCCACCCTCACGGTCCTCCTGACCGGCCTGGTCACCATCTTCGGCCTGATGTACGCCGCCGGGGAGGTATCCACCGCCATCGGCAGCTTCGCCAACTGGCTGCTCGCACACGGCGGCGCCTTCGCCGGCTTCGTCCTCGGCGGCCTGTTCCTGCCCCTGGTCATGCTGGGCCTCCACCAGGCACTGATCCCCATCCACACCACCCTCATCGAGCAGCAGGGCTACACCGTTCTGCTGCCCATCCTCGCCATGGCAGGCGCGGGCCAGGTCGGTGCCGCACTCGCCGTCTACCTCCGCCTCCCGCGCAACGGCTCCCTCCGTACGACCATCAAGTCCGCCCTCCCGGCAGGCTTCCTGGGCGTCGGCGAGCCCCTGATCTACGGCGTGTCACTCCCCCTCGGCCGCCCCTTCATCACCGCCTGCGTCGGCGGAGCATTCGGTGGCGGCTTCGTCGGCCTGTTCAACCAACTCGGCGACGCCGTCGGCTCCACCGCCATCGGCCCGTCCGGCTGGGCCCTCTTCCCCCTGGTCAAGGGCAACCAAGGCATCGGCACCACGATCACCGTCTACGCCATCGGCCTGGCCGTCGGCTATCTGGTCGGCTTCCTCGCCACCTACTTCTTCGGCTTCAGCAAGCAGATGCTGACGGACCTCAACGCCGCACCCGAGCCCGCCGCCGCCTCCGAGGCGCACGCCTCACCCGCCCCGGCGACCGCACCCGAACCGCCTGCCGCACCCGAACCGATGGGCCCGGAGAAGGAATCGGTGCCCAGCTGACCCACCTGAACGGACACCCCCGTGCTGTGGCTGGATTCCGCCCGGTACCCTCCCGTTCCAAGGGCCAGGGCAGCACGGGGAGTTGAGGGCTATGACCGGCGACGCGCCAAGAACACCGCCACCGCCGGACCAGGACCCCGCCACCCCGCCACCCGCTCAACAGCCCCCACCCGAGCCCCCGGCACCCGAGCCGTCCGCCCCGTCTCAACGGCCAGGGTTACCGGTCCGGCTCTGGCGACGCTTCGCCGCGCTCGGCACCACCAACAAGATCGCCGCGATGGGACTGGTCATCGCGGCGGTCCCGGTACTCACCCCGGTGGTGACCTCCGGCTACGACGCCCTCTTCGGCGAGGACGCCATCGTCATGTACACCGAGCAGAGCGATGAAACCTGCTCCTCGTTCTGGATGGTCGCGCCGGGCCAGGAGAGCCTGCGCAGCAGCATCAAGCCGGCAGATTCCCGCGCCCTCACCCGCTGGGAACGCGAATCCAAGATCACGCATGTCGACACCGTGCGCTCCTCGATCAGCATTCGCGGCAACATCGACCAGGCCGTGCAGATCCGCGATCTGTCCATCACCGTCCTCCGCCGCGGCCGACCGCTCCCCGGCAGCCCGACACCGACAACGGAATGCGGCGCAGAGCAGCCCCCGGAAGCGTTCTACGTCGACCTGGACACGCTGCCGCTGCACCGGCCCGTCTCCGGAAGCTACTTGATGACCAGCCCGCATCAGCGCGAGGCACGCAAGGCGAATCCGACGTACGGGCGCAAGGAGATGTCCCTGCCCAGGGACATCGACACCGGCAGTGTCTACGACCTTCTGCTGATCGGCGCCACCCAGCGGCACTACTGCGAATGGCGCGCCACGCTCACCTGGTGGGACGGCAAAAAGGTGCACACCACGACGATCGACAATGACGGCCGCCCCTTCCGCGTCACGGCAGTCGCCCGATGACCGCCCCGCGCCCCGTCCCGCCCCCACGCCGCCCGCACCCCCGGCGTCCCCTCAGCACCCTCCCCTCCCGCCTCCCCTCTCTCCTCCGCCTCTCCCTCCGCTCCCCACTGGCCTTCGCCGCCCTCACCGTCCTGCTCGTCCATCTGGCCGGCACCCTCCCCCAACAGGTCGACTGGGCAAGCCGGATCCCACCGGAATTCCCGAACACCGACCTCACCCTCCCCAACGCCCTCCGGCTGCTGACCGTGTCCCCGGTACGCCGGTTCAGCACCGCGACAGGACCGGCCGCCGTCCTCCTGGAAGTGGTGTGGACGGCGAGTTTCCTGGCACTGCTCACCGCCGCCACGACCGCCATCACCGCGCGCGCCAGTGGCTACACCCGGCTGGCCGCCCTGTCCATCGCCTGGCCCGCCTTCGCCCCGCTCGCCAATCTGCTCGCACTCGCCCTGCTCCGGCTGCCCGACCTGTCCTTCGACCCGCTGCTGCGCGGGAGGGCGGCGGCCGACCTCCTCCGCGACGCACAAGCCGGAACGGGCCATGCGCTGCTGCTCGGCCTGATCGGCGGTCAGGCCGCCGCCTGGATCGGCGTGATCGCCCTCCAACGGCGCCACCGCACCGAGCCGGACGACACCACCTCCGCGCCCCCGGAGCGCAGCGCCACCCCGCAGCCCCCCTCCCCGTCCCCGCTCGCCCCCCTGCTCCTCGGCCTCGCCGCGATGCGCGGCCCCATGGACACCCTCTGGCCACGCATCGGCGCCACCCTCGTCGCCACAGCGGCCGGCGCCGCCCTGCTCAGCCTGCTGTCCGGCGGCATCGCCACAGCCACCCTGGACCCTTTTCTCCGCTTCTGGTGCGCCTCCGACGAGTTCCCCGGGCCGTGCGTGACCCGGCTGCACGGCCATCTGGACGGCAGCCTGCCAACGGGCGAGAACCTCTTCGCGCCCCCGCTCGTGACCCGCTTCTTCCTGATCTACGCCTGGCAGGCGTTCCTGCTGCTGTACGCCATCTGCTACTTCTTCGCGAGCACCATGGCGGCCGGTCTGCCGCGCACCGCCCGCGTGACGCTGAGCGTCTGGGTCGCGTACACCGCCGGCACCACCGGTTTCGTCGCCATCCTCAACTCCGAACCCCTGACATCGCAGAACGCCCCCCTGAGCACGCTCCTCAGCAAGGCGCTCCTGCTGTTCCTGCCACCCCAAGGGCTGACCCACGCGCTCTACGGAGCCCCCCTTGCCGCCGCCGTATGCGCCGCCATCACCGCCCTACGCACCCGCCTCACCCGCCTCACCCCACCCCCCACCGGCACACCCGGCACCGGCACCGGCACCGGCACCGGCAACTCCAGCTCCAGCTCCAGCTCCAGCTCCAGCTCGTCGAGCAAGCCCGAGGAAGCTTCGGAGCGGTGACGAGATCGCCCCACCGTCGGCCCCGATCTCCAAGCCCCGAGCCCCGAGCCCCGGGCGCCGAGCTTCGTACTCCGAGCTTCGCGCTCCGAGCCCTGCTTTCAAGGAACGGGTGGGACGGGTAGAACCCACCACCCACCCTCCCCAACTGCCGCGCACACCAGCGGGGATGACAATCCGTGATCGGTTTGCCACGGCACGTCGCGTCGGTCTAGCGTGCGCAGCAAAGAAACAACCCCGGCAGGTGCTACCAACACCGACCGGGGTCTGACCAACAAGATCGAAAGCAGCGATCCCATGGCTTCCCCAGACTTTAGCGTCGGCATGCCCACGCCCGCATCCACGCACCCCAGCGCCACCCCCGGTTACGGCAAACGCAGCGCCCCGGATCAACGCCCCCGCCGCCCCGCCGACTTCGCGCATCTCCCCGCCCGCGAGGCGTCCATCGCCGCGTACATCGACCACCTGCCCGACGGCTCGGACATCTCCGTGAAGACGCTGGCCAAGGTGTTACCGGACTACGGCCAGTGCGCGTTACGCACCGCGCTTCGCCGCCTCTCCGAGGCCGGGCATCTGCGCCGGATCACCGAGATCCGTGGCGGCGACGGCAGCCCGCGCTGGGTGACCCGTACGTACTTCACCCGTACGGCACGCGACGACACGTGGTGGGCAGCCCTCAGCGCAGGCGACGTCCCACCGGCGCAGGAGCGGGAGCCGCAAAGGGCGCCACGGGAACCACAACGGGAGCCCCAGCCCCAGTTGCAGCCCCAGCCCCAGCCCCAGCCGACCACACCCCTCCCCCAACCCAGCGCCCCTCGCACACCCCGCAGCCCCGCCTACGCAGCCCTGGCCGGGCTCGGCCGCACCGATCCCCGTATGACGCTCTCCGCCGCCGACTGCGCCGCGCTCGAACCGCTGGCCGCCGAGTGGCTGGCCCGCGGCGCAACCACGACGTACCTGACGCAGGCCCTCACGGCGGGGCTGCCGTCGCCCATTCACCACCCGGGCAATCTGGCCCGCAGCCGCCTCGTCAGCAAGCTCCCACCGGAGCCGGAGCCGGAGCCAGCGCCGGCACCGGAGTCGGAAGCGCACACACCGAGCCAGGCGCCACCGCCCCTGCGCCTCATGGAGTGCACCGTGTGCGCGGCCCCCGGTCGCCCCGAAGCGCTCCCCGGCGGCCTCTGCAGTGCCTGTCGAGGCGAGGCGCCACCACCGCCCCCCGGGCTGCCCCCGGCAGAGGTCCACACCCACATCCAGCGCCTACGAGCCGCCAACCGCCCACGGGAACGGAGCCACGCATGACCGCAGCAACTACCAGCACCAGAACCGGGGCACATGGAGCCGTGGAGGCGACACCATGACCTCCAGCACCGCTGACCACCCGCAGATGCCCGTCGAGGACTTCGAGGAACTCGCCCGCTCCGCGCCGGAAACCGTCACGCTGGAATTCATCAACGGAAAAAAGCTGGAGGTCAAGCCGGGGCCGGACGGCGATCACGGAGCGATCATCATGTGGCTGCTGGAGTGCTGCATGCAGCAGCGCCCCGACCTGAGGCTCTACCCCGAGCAAGGTCTCAAGGCGGAGACCTACCGAAAGGGCCGCGCCCGCCCCGATGGCAGCCTCGCACCGAAGAACCACTTCGTGGGGCAGGGAGAGTGGGCCGATCCGGACGGCGTCCTCATGACCGTGGAAGTGACGTCCCACGACGCCGACACCGACCCCCGTGACCGCGACGAGAAACGCGACGGTTATGCCGCCGCCGGCATCCCCGTTTACCTCCTCATCGACCGCGACACGTGCACCGTCACGGTGTACAGCGAGCCGAGGAACGGCAAGTATCCGGTCCGGGTCTCGCACCCCTACGGAACCGCCGTCGAAATCCCTGGCCCTGTAGGCATCACCTTGAAGACGGAAGAGCTCAAGGACTACGCCCGCTGACCGACGGCGGCAGCTGTGGCCACAGCACCGCAGGCCCATGAAAACGCCGCCGGGGCGGCACCCTCCTGGAAGGAAGGTGCCGCCCCGGCGAACGTTCAGGACAGTTGATCCGGGAGGATCAGAAGTCCATGTCACCGCCCGGCATGCCGCCGCCGGCCGGGGCAGCGCCCGCCTTCTCCGGCTTGTCGGCGATGACGGCCTCGGTGGTGAGGAACAGCGCCGCGATGGAGGCGGCGTTCTGCAGCGCGGAGCGCGTGACCTTGGCGGGGTCGATGATGCCTTCGGCGATCATGTCGACGTACTCGCCGGTCGCGGCGTTCAGGCCGTGGCCGACGGCCAGGTTGCGCACCTTCTCCACAACGACGCCACCCTCGAGGCCGCCGTTGACGGAGATCTGCTTCAGCGGGGCCTCCAGGGCCAGCTTCACAGCGTTGGCACCGGTGGCCTCGTCGCCCTCGAGGTCGAGCTTCTCGAAGACCGAGGAAGCCTGGAGAAGGGCGACGCCACCGCCGGCGACGATGCCCTCCTCGACGGCCGCCTTCGCGTTGCGAACGGCGTCCTCGATGCGGTGCTTGCGCTCCTTGAGCTCGACCTCGGTGGCGGCACCGGCCTTGATGACGGCCACGCCGCCGGCCAGCTTCGCCAGGCGCTCCTGGAGCTTCTCGCGGTCGTAGTCCGAGTCCGAGTTCTCGATCTCGGCGCGGATCTGGTTCACCCGACCCTGAACCTGCTCGCTGTCACCGGCACCGTCGACGATGGTGGTCTCGTCCTTGGTGATGACGACCTTGCGGGCGCGGCCCAGCAGGTCGACGCCGGCGTTCTCCAGCTTGAGGCCGACCTCCTCGGAGATGACGGTGCCACCGGTGAGGATGGCGATGTCGCCGAGCATGGCCTTGCGGCGGTCACCGAAGCCCGGGGCCTTGACGGCGACGGACTTGAAGGTGCCACGGATCTTGTTGACGACCAGGGTCGACAGGGCCTCGCCCTCGACGTCCTCGGCGATGATCAGCAGCGGCTTGCCGGACTGCATGACCTTCTCCAGGAGCGGCAGCAGGTCCTTGACGTTGCCGATCTTGGAGTTGACGATCAGGATGTACGGGTCGTCGAGCGACGCCTCCATACGCTCCATGTCGGTGGCGAAGTACGCCGAGATGTAGCCCTTGTCGAAGCGCATGCCCTCGGTGAGTTCCAGCTCCAGACCGAAGGTCTGGGACTCCTCGACGGTGATGACGCCTTCCTTGCCGACCTTGTCCATCGCCTCGGCGATGAGCTCGCCGATCTGGGTGTCAGCGGCGGAGATGGAGGCGGTGGAGGCGATCTGCTCCTTGGTCTCCACATCCTTGGCCTGCTCCAGCAGAGCGGCGGAGACGGCCTCGACGGCCTTCTCGATGCCGCGCTTGAGGGCCATCGGGTTGGCGCCGGCGGCTACGTTGCGCAGGCCCTCGCGGACCAGCGCCTGCGCCAGGACGGTCGCGGTCGTCGTGCCGTCACCGGCGACGTCGTCCGTCTTCTTCGCGACCTCCTTGACCAGCTCGGCGCCGATCTTCTCGTACGGGTCCTCGAGCTCGATCTCCTTGGCGATGGAAACACCATCGTTGGTGATCGTGGGGGCGCCCCACTTCTTCTCGAGGACGACGTTGCGGCCCTTGGGGCCGAGGGTGACCTTGACGGCGTCGGCGAGCTGGTTCATCCCGCGCTCGAGACCGCGCCGTGCCTCCTCGTCGAACGCGATGATCTTGGCCATGTGAAGTGGTCCTCCCGGACAGGGGTGGATTGCTCCGGACCGCGCTGGCGCCCGCGACGGACGGTCTGCGAGCCTGTGGTTCCTTGCCCCACCGGCCTGCCGACCTCACCGAGTCGGTCCTTAACTGTCACTCTCACTCGGAGAGTGCTAACGCAATGATTAGCACTCGGGGGGTGCGAGTGCAAGCGCCTCCCGCGATGGCCCACCCTCCGGACGCACACCGGACGCACACCGGAACGCACAGCAGAGGGTCCGCACCCCCTCAGGGATGCGGACCCTCATCACGCTGCAGTAGGTCGGCGCTTCAGCCGGCCACCCGGACCATGTCCGCCTGCGGCCCCTTCTGGCCCTGCGAGATCTCGAACTCGACCCGCTGACCCTCCTCAAGGGTGCGGTAGCCGTCCATCTGGATCGCGCTGTAGTGGACGAAAACATCCGCACCACCGTCGACCGCGATGAAGCCGTACCCCTTCTCCGCGTTGAACCACTTGACGGTGCCCTGAGCCATGCCTAACTCCCCTATTACTGGCCCTTGCACAGGACCGCACTCCGCGGACCCGGGTCAGACCTCACCCCCCGAAAGGCCCGCGGGGTGTGCGCCGGAACGCGTCGACCGCCGCTGAATGTATCTGCACCACTGCCCAGCGCAACAGGTCAATCGGACGAGAATTCTGGCGCCGGAGAATCGGCAATATGCGGTGAAACACCGTTTTCCCTGGGCAAGCCGGGCCGGGCATAACGCACCTGGGCGACAAATGCCGCACACACTTCGGGCACAACTCGGCGCGGCCTCATATGCGTTCGGCATGCGCGCGGAGCGGGATCAGCGCCATGGTATCCCCTTTCACAGAACGGAATTGCCCCGTCCGCTTTTCGGCGGACGGGGCAATTCAAGTCAAGCGAGAGGCGAGATGGCGCGAATTAGCACCCGCCGGCCACTGCCGGAATGATCGAGACGCCCGCGCCGTCCGGCGTCGGCGTCTCAAGGCCCTGCTCGAAACGCACGTCGTCGTCATTGACGTAGACGTTCACGAAACGGCGCAGCTTGCCCGCGTCGTCCAGCACCCGGGCCGCGATGCCCTGGTGGTTCTTCTCCAGGTCGGCGATCACCTCGGCGAGGGTCGCGCCGTCCGCGGCGACCTCGGCCTTGCCGTCGGTGTAGGTGCGAAGGATGGTGGGGATGCGGACGTTGACGCTCATGGGTTCTGCCTTCCAGCGACTTCGGAGTACAAGTTCAGGGCTGTGCGACTGCCGTATGGCCGCGCTCGACGCCGTACGGCTGCGTACGGCGGGTCAGCCGGCCAGGCCGGCCGCGCGGAACGCGTCCAGGCTCGGACGGATGGTCGCCGAGGGCCCTGTGGTGGGGGCGACGGCGTCAAGCGTCTTGAGGCCGTCACCGGTGTTGAGGACGACCGTGGACAGGGACGGGTCGAGCAGACCGCTGTCGATGAGCTTCTTGGTCACGCCGACGGTCACGCCGCCCGCGGTTTCCGCGAAGATCCCTTCCGTCCGGGCCAGCAGCTTGATCGCGTCCACGACCTGCTCGTCGTTGACATCCTCCACCGCACCGCCCGTACGGCGCGCGATGTCGAGCACGTACGGCCCGTCGGCCGGGTTGCCGATCGCCAGCGACTTGGCGATGGTGTTCGGCTTCTGCGGCCGCACCACGTCGTGGCCGGCCTTGAAGGCCGTCGAGACCGGCGAACAGCCCTCGGCCTGCGCGCCGAAGATCTTGTACGGCTTGTCCTCGACGAGGCCGAGCGCGATCAGCTCCTTGAGGCCCTTGTCGATCTTCGTCAGCTGCGAGCCCGAGGCGATCGGGATGACGATCTGGTCCGGCAGCTGCCAGCCCAGCTGCTCGCAGATCTCGTACGCCAGCGTCTTGGAGCCCTCGCCGTAGTACGGGCGGAGGTTGACGTTGACGAAGCCCCAGCCCTCGCCCAGCGGGTCGCCGATGAGCTCCGAGCAGAAGCGGTTGACGTCGTCGTAGTTGCCCTCGATGCCGACCAGGTCGCCGCCGTAGACCGCGGCCATGACGACCTTGCCGGCCTCCAGGTCGTGCGGGATGAACACGCAGGAGCGGAAGCCCGCGCGGGCCGCCGCGGCACCGACCGCACCGGCGAGGTTGCCGGTGGAGGAGCAGGACAGGGTGGTGAAGCCGAAGGCGCGGGCGGCCTCGACGGCGATCGCCACGACGCGGTCCTTGAAGGAGTGCGTCGGGTTGCCGGAGTCGTCCTTGACGTACAGACCGCCGGTGACGCCCAGCTCACGGGCGAGATTGTCTGCCTTGACCAGCTTGGTGAACCCCGGGTTCAGGTTCGGCTTGTCCGCGACGTCGGTGGGGACGGGCAGCAGCGGCGCGTAGCGCCAGATGTTGTCGGGGCCGGCCTCGATCTGCTTCCTCAGGCCCTCGGGGTCGCCGCTCGGCAGGTCGTACGCGACTTCGAGCGGCCCGAAACATTCCTGGCACGCGAAGATCGGGCCGAGGTCGAAGCGCTGTCCGCACTCGCGGCACGAGAGCGCCGCGGCGGGACCGAGAGCGACGGAGGGAGTGTTTTCGGTGACTTGCACAGCCATGGAGGCGAGGCCCTTTCTCCTCATCTTCCTCGCGGCGCATCTCGCCACGAGACGGATTTGGCACCTTCCCTAGCCGGGAGCCTCACGCGCGCGGGACATCAGCGTCCTGGCGGCAAGACCGGCTGGAGGGTTGCCGGGGCTTCAACGGGCCGTTTCCCTCTGCCCCTCTGGATGAGCGGTATGGCGCTGGGCCGAAACCCAGGCGTTTGTTCTGCGGTACCCCCGACATACGACGGTGATCCGCGTTGTTCAAGACTGTAACCGAAGGCAGTGACTGTTGAGATAGTCGTCCGAACCGCGAGATGGATCACACGGTCGTCGATCGGCGGCCACCGAGGAGATCGTAGACGTGCTGGAAGAAGTGGAGCGCTGGCTCAGCAGCCGCTCCTGGTCCGATGCCGACCGGCCGCTCGGCCGGCTCCTGGAGGCCAAGCGCCAGACGGGCCGGACGGTCAGTGTCGTACTGCCCGCACTCGACGAGGAGGCGACGGTCGGCGCGATCGTCGCGGCGATCCGCGGCGAGCTGATGACGGAGTCGGTGGCGCTGGTCGACGAGCTGGTGGTGCTCGACTCGGGCTCCACCGACCGTACGGCCGAGGTCGCGGCGGCGGCCGGGGCCAGGGTCGTCCACCGCGACAGCGTCCTGCCGCGGCTTCCCGCGCTGCCCGGCAAGGGCGAGGTGCTGTGGCGCTCGCTGCTCGCCACCAGCGGCGACATCGTCTGCTTCGTCGACGCCGACCTGCGCGAGTTCTCGCCGTCCTTCGTCTCCGGGATCGTCGGCCCCCTGCTGACGGATCCGGACATCCAGTTCGTGAAGGCGATGTACGACCGCCCGCTGGAAGCCGGCGTGGACGGCTCGGGCGCCGGACAGGGCGGCCGGGTCACCGAGCTGGTGGCCCGCCCGCTGCTGAATCTGCACTGGCCGCAGCTGGCCGGCTTCGTCCAGCCCCTGGGCGGTGAGTACGCCGCACGCCGCTCGCTGCTGGAGCGGCTGCCCTTCCCGGTCGGCTACGGCGTCGAGCTGGGCCTGCTCGTCGACGCGCTGCACACCGTCGGCCTGGACGCCCTGGCGCAGGTCGACGTGGGCGTCCGCAAGCACCGCCACCAGGACGGCCAGGCCCTCGGACGGATGGCCGCGGCGATCTACCGCACCGCGCAACTCCGCCTCACCCGGGGCCACTTGATCCGGCCGCGGCTGACCCAGTTCGACCGCGGGCAGGAGGGATTCGTGCCGCGCACGACGGACGTGGACACCGAGGAGCGGCCTCCGATGGCCGAAATCCCGGAGTACGCCGAGCGACGGGCGGCCTGACCGAGCTCCGTACGTTTGAGCGGATCTGTCGCGGGTTAGTCTCGCGGCATGGTCTCCGAGCGCAGTGGTGCCGAGGTTCTCGTCGCGTCCAATCGCGGTCCGGTCTCCTACGCCCTGGGGGAGGACGGCGTGCTGACCGCCAAGCGCGGCGGCGGCGGGCTGGTCTCGGGCCTGTCGGCCATCGGCCCGGAGACCGACGCGGTGTGGGTGTGCGCCGCGCTCGGCGAGGGCGACCGGGAGGCGGTGCGGCGTACCGGTGGGCTGCTCGCCGTGGACGACACCGGCGGACAGCGCGTCCGGATGCTGGACATCCCGGCGGAGGTGTACGCCGACGCCTACAACGGCATCGCGAACTCCGTGCTGTGGTTCGTGCACCACATGCTCTACCAAACGCCTCTGGAGCCTGCCTTCGATTCGGGCTTCCGCGCGCAGTGGGCGTCCTACGTGGCCTACAACGCCGCCTTCGCCGACGCGCTGGCCGAGCAGGCGGCGCCCGGCGCGGCCGTCCTCGTGCAGGACTACCACCTGGCGCTGGTGCCCGGCCTGCTCCGCGACCGCCGCCCCGACCTGCGCATCGCCCACTTCTCGCACACGCCATGGGCCCCGGCGGAGTACTTCGCGATGCTGCCCGACGACATCCAGCGGCAGCTGGCGGCCGGCATCCTCGGCGCGGACCACGCGAACTTCCTGACCGAGCGGTGGGCGCGGGCCTTCATCGGCTGCTGCGAGACGGCGCTCGGCGCGGACTGCGAGGCGCGCCGTCCCGGGGACGAGGCGCCGTATCTCCTGTCGGCCACGGCGGGAGGCAAGCCGCACAAGACCTCGGTCGGCGTCTACGGCCTCGGCGCGGACGCGGAGTTCCTGCGCGAGCGGGCGCACCGCCCCGATGTCGAGGAGCGGCTGACGGCGCTGCGCGGGCAGATCGGCGGGGTGGGGCGCAAGACCGTCGTCCGGGTCGACCGCACCGAGCTGTCCAAGAACATCGTGCGCGGGCTGCTCGCCTACCGGCGGCTGCTGACCGACCGCCCCGAGTGGCGCGAGCGGGTCGTGCACATCGCCTTCGCCTACCCCTCGCGCCAGGATCTGGCCGTCTACCGCGCGTACACCGACCAGGTCGGCCGGCTGGCCGAGGAGATCAACGAGGAGTTCGGCACGGCGGACTGGCAGCCGGTCGTGCTGCACGTCAAGGACGACTTCGCGCGCTCGCTGGCCGCCTACCGGCTGGCGGACGTCGCCCTGGTCAACCCGATCCGGGACGGCATGAACCTGGTCGCCAAGGAGATCCCGGTGGTCTCCGACGAGGGCTGCGCCCTGGTGCTGTCGCGGGAGGCAGGCGCCCACGCCGAGCTGGGCGAGGACGCGCTGAGCGTCAATCCGTACGACGTCAACGCCACCGCCGAGGCGCTGCACACGGCGCTGTCGATGGACGGCGAGGAGCGGGCCGAGCGCACCCGGCGGCTTGCCGCGGCGGCCACCGCGCTGCCGCCGGCCCGGTGGTTCCTCGACCAGCTGCGGGCGCTCCAGGCGTAGGCCGCGCGCTGCCCGGACGGGTACGCCCGCGCGCTCAGCCGGCGGCCAGCCGGTCCGCCAGCGCGCCGAGCAGCCCGACGACGCCTGCCGGGCCGTCCACGACCAGATCGGCGCGCTCCGCCAGCTCGGCGACCTCGTTGCTGCCGCTGCATACCAGCACGCCCGTGAGGCCCTCGGCGCGCAGCTTCTCCACGGCGGCGAAGGCGGCCAGATCGCCGAGGTCGTCACCGGCGTACAGGACGGTCTTGGCACCGGTCTCACGGACCCAGTCGGCGAGCGCGACGCCCTTGTCCATGCCCGGTGGGCGCAGCTCCAGGACCAGCCGGCCGGGCTCCACGATCAGGCCGTGGCGTTCGGCGAGCGAGGTCAGCGGGCCGCGCAGCCGGTCGAAGGCGGTCTGCGGGTCCGCGGCACGGCGGGTGTGGACGGCGAGTGCCCGGCCGCCCTTGAGCTCGATGGCGGTCTCGACCCAGGGGCCGTGCCAGACGCCGGTGCTCTCCAGGGTGGCGGGGAGTTCGGCCTGTACGGCGGCGACGCCGGGGTGCGGGGGCGCGGCCTGCACGGCGCCGGAGGCCGCCTCCCAGCGCTCCGCGCCGTAGTGGCCGAGGACGACGAGGTGTTCCAGGCCGGGGGCGTGCGCGACGCCGCTGAGGCGGACCGCGAGGCCGGCCGGGCGTCCGGTGATCACCGCGGCGGCGCGCAGCCGGGGCACGAGCCGGCCGAGGGCGGCGGTCGCGCCGGCGTGGGCGCGGGCCTTCTCGGGGTCGGGGACGATGTCGGCGAGGGTGCCGTCGAAGTCGAGAGCGATGGCGGCGCGTTCGGGCCGGGCCAGCAGCGCGGCGATGCCTTCTCGGCCCGCGGCGGTGGCCGGCGTCGGCACGGAGTGCGGCGTCGGTGAGGACTGTGGCGCGTCGTTCGAGAGGCTGCCCATGTCGACGACCCTACCGGCGGACCACCGGCGCACGCCGGGTGCACGGGGGCATCCGGGCGGCGGGCGCTGCGTCCCCGGGGCGGCCGTCAGCGGCGGGCGCGGCGGGCGTCCCGTACGCGGCGCAGGCGGTTGACGGTGACCGGGTCGTGCGCGAGGGCGCGCGGGTCTTCCAACAGGGCGTTCAGGAGCTGGTAATAGCGGGTCGGGGAGATGCCCAGGCGCTCACGGATGACGCGCTCCTTGGCGCCGGGGCCCGGCCAGGAGCGGCGCTCGACCGCGAGGACCGCCTCGTCCCGGGTGGAGAGAGGCGTTATGCCGGGACCGTCGGCGGCACCGGCGTCCGCCCCGGCTCCGCTCCCGCTCACATCGGCCTCTCCGCCGGCGCCACGCCCCGCGCCGCCCGGTCCGCTCGTCATCACGATTCCACGATAAGCCCACCGTCTGACACCTCCCGGTGGGCCGCCGTGGGCGTCACTCGCCGGTGTTGTCGGCGGCGTCCGCGGTGTTCTGGATGTCGGTGAGGACACCGGCCGGGTTGCCCTTGGGGCCGACCGCGCCGGCCACCTTGGCCTTGATGGTCTTGGAGACCAGTGGCCAGGAGGTCTTGTCGGCCGGGTAGAACTCGGCGTTGCCGAGCTGCTTGAGGAAGCTGTGCAGCTTGGCGTAGCGGCGGTCGGCGAGCATGGCCTCCGACGCCGACTCGGTGACCGGCAGCAGGCCGTAGTCGCCGGAGAACTTCAGGACGTTCTTCTCGCTGTAGACGAAGTCCAGGAACTTGCCGATCTGCCTGCTGTGGCCGTGCTGCTTGAACGCCATCATCCAGTCGGCGACGCCCATGGTGGCCTTGGCCTTGCCGTTGATGCCGGGCAGCTCGACGGTGCCGTAGTCGATGCCCTTGGCGGCTGCCTGCTTCATCAGCGTGGGATGGCCGTTGAGCATGCCGACCTCGCCGTCGGCGAAGCCCTGGAAGGCGTCCGCGCGGTTGAGCTCGGCGGGGTCGGTACCGGTCAGTCCCTTGCCCACGAGGTCCTTTTGGAGCCACTGGAAGGTCTTGACGTTCTCCGGCGAGTCGATCGTGTACTTGCCGATGCTGTCGGTGTAGCCGCCGCCCCCGCTGAGCATCCACATCAGCGTCTCGGCCTGCGTCTCCTCCCGGCCGAGCGGCAGCGCGAACGGCATCTTCACGCCGTGTGCCTTCAGCAGCTCGGCGTCGTGGGCGATGTCGTCCCAGCTCTTCGGGGGTGTGGTGATGCCGGCCTCGGCGAACAGCTTCTTGTTGTAGAACAGCCGCCGGGTGCTCGCGCCGAACGGCATGCCGTACTGGATGCGCTCGTATTCGCCGGCCTCGGCGAGGGAGGGGGTGAAGTCCGCCTGGGTGGGGATGGAGAGCAGCTGGTCGGCGCTGTAGAGCTTGTGGTCGGCGGCGTAGTCGGCGTACGCGCCGATCTGCGCGAGGTCCGGGGCGTTGCCCGCCTCGACCATGTCCGCGACCTTCTTGTCGACGTCCGTCCAGGGCTGGACCTCGACATCGATCTTGATGCCGGGATTCTTCTTCTCGAAGGCGCGGCTGAGCCGGTCCCAGTAGTGCTGGGAGCTGTTGGACCGGCTGTCGCCGTAGTCCGCCGCGACGAGCTTGAGGGTGACGTCGCCGTCGTCACCGGAGCTGCCGCAGCCGGTGAGAGTCAGTGTCATGGCGGTGGCTATCCCCGCCGCCGTCAGGCTCACGTACCGCCGCTGCACTGCCACTACCGCCCTTTGTCCTGAAATTCCGTGCTGTACGGGTTTGCCCCGCGGCCTCGGGGATCGCCCTCGGCCGGCATGAACAGCGGGTGTCTCCCGCGTTCCGACACAAGGTCTACACCACTCGGCATTCGGGTTCGCCGCCGCCCTTCCCCAGGCCGCCCGGGGCCCCTCGGGGCGCCGGGCGGTCAGGCACCGTCGGGACCGCGGCGGACAGAAAGCAGAACGTACGGTGAGTGGACTAGACCTTTTGTATCGGATCGCGCGAAACTGTTCCCGTGAAACACGTCATCGCCCTTGATGTGGGCGGCACCGGGATGAAAGCCGCCCTCGCCGGGGCGGACGGCACGCTGCTCCACGAAGCGCGGCGGCCCACCGGCCGCGAGCGCGGCCCGGACGAGGTCGTCGAGACCGTGCTCGGCTTCGCCGCCGAGCTGCGCGACATCGGCCTCAGGCGTTTCGGCGCCCCCGCCCTGGCCGCCGGGGTCGCCGTCCCCGGCATCGTCGACGAAGCCGACGGGATCGCCGTCTACGCCGCCAACCTCGGCTGGCGGGACGTCCCGATGCGGGCCCTGCTCTCCGAGCGCCTCGGCGGCATCCCCATCGCCCTCGGCCACGACGTCCGCACCGGCGGCCTGGCCGAAGGCCGGATCGGCGCCGGCAAGGACGCCGACCGCTTCCTCTTCGTGCCCCTGGGCACCGGCATCGCGGGCGCAATCGGCATCGGCGGACGCATCGAAGCCGGTGCCCACGGCAGCGCCGGCGAGATCGGCCACATCGTCGTACGCCCCGGTGGGCGCGAGTGCGGCTGCGGTCAGCGCGGCTGCCTGGAGACGCTGGCCTCGGCCGCCGCGGTCGGCCGCGACTGGGCCGCCGCGTGCGGCGATCCGCAGGCCGGCGCCGCGGACGCCGCCAAGGCCGTGGCATCAGGCGACGAGCGCGCCCTGGCCGTCTGGCAGACCGCCGTGGACGCCCTCGCCGACGGCCTGGTCACCGGGCTCACCTTGCTCGACCCGCAGACGCTGATCATCGGCGGCGGACTCGCCGAGGCGGGTGACACGCTCTTCGAGCCTCTCCGGGAAGCGGTCCGCCGGCGCGTTACGTTCCAGCGGCTCCCCTCGATCGTTCCGGCGGCCCTGGGGGATGCCGCCGGGTGCCTGGGCGCAGGACTCCTCGCCTGGGATCTTCTCTCCACGGAGGTAACCGCCTGATGGCACAGCAACACACCGCGGGACGGCCCTCGGACCCCCGGCGCACCGTGCTGACCGGCGCCCGGATCGCCCGGCCGTCCGGCGTCGTCGACAACGGCCGGATCACCGTCGAGGGCAGCCGCATCGCCGACATCCGCAGCCGGGACGCCGACCGGGGCGGGGACCGAGGCGGCGACAGCCGAAGAAGGGGCGACGTCGCGCCGCCCGCGGCGGCCACCACCGTCGACCTGACCGGCCACCTCATCGTCCCCGGCTTCGTCGACGTGCACGTCCACGGCGGGGGCGGCGGCTCCTTCTCCTCCGCCGACCCCGAGGAATGCCTGACGGTCGCCGCCACCCACCGCCGGCACGGCACCACCTCCATGGTCGCCTCGACCGTCACCGGCGACCTCGCCGACCTGGCCCGGCAGGCCGCCGTGCTCGCCGAACTCGTCCAGCAGGACGAGCTGGCCGGCATCCACTTCGAGGGCCCCTTCATCTCCCCGCACCGCTGCGGCGCACACCAGCCGGAGCTGCTGCGCGACCCCGACCCGGCCGACGTCCGCAAGCTCATCGACGCCGCCCACGGCACCGCCCGGATGATGACCGTCGCCCCCGAACTGCCCGGCGGCCTGGACTCCGTACGGCTGCTCGCCGACGCCGGCGTGATCGCCGCCATCGGCCACACCGACTCCTCCTACGAGGCCACCCGCGAGGCCATCGACGCGGGCGCCACCGTCGCCACCCACCTCTTCAACGCGATGCCGGGCCTCGGCCACCGGGCCCCGGGCCCGATCGCCGCCCTGCTGGAGGACGAGCGGATCACCGTCGAGCTGATCAACGACGGCACACATCTGCACCCCGCGATCCTGCAGATGGCCTTCCGCGACGCGGGCGCCGACCGGGTCGCGTTCATCACCGACGCCATGGGCGCGGCCGGCATGACCGACGGGATGTACCCGCTCGGCCCGATGCGGGTCGAGGTCAGGGACGGCGTCGCGCGGATCAGCGAAGGCCCCACGGCGGGCTCCATCGCGGGCTCCACGCTCACCCTGGACCGCGCCTTCAAGCGTGCCGTCACCGTCGACGACCTGACGGTCGACCAAGCCGTCCAGGCGCTTTCCACCAACCCCGCCCGGCTGCTCGGCATCGACGACCGGACCGGCTCCCTCGCGCCCGGCAAGGACGCCGACCTGGTGGTGCTCGACGCCGCGCATGACCTGGTGGGCGTCATGCGCCGGGGCGAGTGGCTGGTCCGTCCGGCAGGCGTCTGACCGCCCGCACGGGAACGCTCGGTGGCGAGCGGCCGGCCACCCGGTGGCCGGCCGCTCATCGGATGGTGACCGGCCCGGGTCTGGGCCAACGACCGTCGGCGATGGCATGATCGCTCGCGCACTTGTCCGCATGCCACCGCCGAGGGCGGTTGCGATACCAGCAGCCGTCCGACCGGCGGCTGCTCGGCCAACGACTGCCCGGCCAACGGCTGCTGTCCACCGGTAAGCCGTCCGAGCACGGCGCGGGAGGGGGAACCATGATCCTCACGGTCACGCTGAACGCCGCCCTGGACATCACCTATCGCGTCCCCGGGCTCCGACCGCACACCACCAATCGGGTCACCGAGGTCGCCGAACGGCCCGGCGGCAAGGGCCTGAACGTCGCCCGGGTCCTGGCCGCGCTCGGCCACCGCACGGTCGCCACCGGCTTCGCGGGCGGCGGCACCGGCGACTCCCTGCGCGCCCTGCTCACCCAGGAGTCCGACGTCACCGACGCGCTGGTGCCGGTGGGCGGCGCCACCCGACGCACCGTCGCCGTCGTCGACGGGGCCTCCGGCGACACCACCCAGCTCAACGAACCGGGCCCGGTCGTCACCCCCGCCGAATGGGACACCTTCCTCGGCACCTACCGCGAACTGCTGGGCGACGCGCAGGCGGTGGCGCTGTGCGGCAGCCTCCCGCCGGGCGTCCCGGTCGATGTCTACGCCCGCCTCACCCGCGCCGCGCGCGGCGCCGGGGTCCCGGTCCTGCTGGACACCAGCGGCGAACCGCTGCGCCGCGGCCTCGCCGCCCGCCCCGACCTCGCCAAGCCCAACGCCGACGAACTCGCCGCCCTCACCGGCAGCACCGAACCGCTGCGCGCCGCCCGCGACGCCCGCCGTCGCGGCGCCCACGCGGTGGCCGCGTCGCTGGGCCCGGACGGCATGCTCGCCGTCACCGCCGACGGCGCCTGGCAGGCCGCCCCGCCGCGCCGCATCGCAGGCAACCCGACCGGCGCCGGCGATTCCGCCGTGGCCGGTCTGCTGTCGGGGCTGGTCGAGGGGCTGTCCTGGCCGGAGCGCCTGACCCGCGCGGTGGCCCTCTCGGCGGCGACCGTACGGGCCCCGGCCGCAGGGGAGTTCGACACCGCGACCTACGAAGAGCTGCTGTCCCGCGTGGCCGTGACGGAGCATCCGACAGCGGCGTGAACAGCCCCAGGGCGTGTCCGCGAAGTCCCGTCGTCCGCCCGTAGGGCGGGGGCCGCGGCGTCCGGTGCACTGCGCTCGTCGCACCCGCCCCGTCTCAGCTCACAGCCGCCTTCGGAAGCCGGAGCGCGATCGCAAGGCGGAGGGTCGCCCTCGTAGTGGGTCCACGTGGACGATCCCGACAACGCAGCTGGGCCCCTCTCGGGGAGTGCGTACCTGGGGGCACCTCCCAGCGGTAGCTGAGGGGAGCGACGCGGGCGAGACGGGCTTTGCTGACTCGCCCCAGGCCGTGTCCGGGGCGCGCGCGGGGCCGGGGGAAGGGGGCGGGCGCCCGGTGCCAGCGGACGCCGGGGCCTACTTGTGGGCCAGCCACACCTTGTCGAGGTTCACATCGCACTGGTTGCCGCTCTCGCAGGACAGCTTGACGCTGTTCGTGCCCTTGTTGAGCTGCACATACGACCAGGTCTTGGTCCAGCCCTTGTCCCAGGCGCCCTCGGCGGCGTGGGCGAAGTTCTCCATGTTCACCGGACGGGTCGCGGCCGCGCCGTTCACACCCAGGGTGAGGTTCGCGTCCTTGCCCGGGACGCCGTAGCCGACCCAGAGCTTGTACTGGCCGGACTTGTCGACATCCACCGTCCACGTGGCCGACGCGCCGGGGGTGTTCATCCCGGCGACGTAGGCGCCGCTGGACGAGCGCGCGCCCGGGACGTCCTTCGCGGTGCTCGCGCCGCCGTCGAGCCGCAGGCCACCCGCGTCGATCTTGGGGAGTTCGCCCGCGCTGGGCTTGCTGGTGGGCTCGTCGCTGGGCGCCACCGAGGCGCCGGCCGACGGACCGGCGTTGCCCGCCTCGTCGTCCGCGCCGTCCTTGCCGTTGGTGAGCATCGCGACGCCGATGCCTATGCAGACCACCGCGACCACCGCGACGGCGCCGATCAGCAGGCCGTTGCGGTTACGGCGGGGCTCCTGGCCACCGCTGTACCCCGGGCCGGACCCGTTGCGCGCGCGGTCACCGCCGGGCAGCGTCTCCGGGGCGGCGTAGTGGGCGTTCTGCTGCCCGTACGCCTTCTGCGGAGCCTGCTGCGGGCTGCCGTACTGCTGCTGGCCGCCGTACTGCCGCTGGCCGACCGCACGCACCTGGTTGTAGGAGGTACGCGGGACTCCCGGCTGCCGCGCCGCCGCGCCGTCGCCCGACGGGCCCGCCGCGCCGTCCTCGCCGCCTTCCGAGCGGTAGAGGTAGGCGAACGGGTCGTCGTTCTCCGGCGTGTCCGCGCCGTTGTTGCCGGCCGTCATTCCGTGTCACTCCCAAGCGATCTGTACGCGTCTGTACGCGTCCGCACGTAGATGCGCGAACTGTCTCTTTCGGGCCCCCGGCGGCACCGCGCCGCATCGGCGCAGCCTACCCCTTTCGGGCATTGTCACGCCGGGCCCGGACAGCCACAAGATCGCTACAAAACGGTGAACGGGGGGTGCGGGGCGGCGGTGCGCGACGCGTGCGACGAGCGGATGAGCTGGGACGACAGGCGCGCGGAAAGGGGTGCGGTGGGTCGCACCTTACGGCACCTCTGCGGGCGGGCGGGAGGACCTGGTGGTGACCGGAGTCTCAGGCCGGAGGGGAGGAGCGGGCGGAGCCTGCGCCACCGGAGCGGCGAAGGCGGACCGGGCCTCAGCCCGCCCGCCGGTTCGCCTTCGAACGGGACCGCTTCTCGACGTACATCCGCTGGTCCGCCGACGCGAGGACCTCCTCGGCGGTCATCCCGCAGCTCGCCCAGCCGATGCCGAAGCTGGCACCGACCCGGACCGCCCGGCCGTCCACCCGGATCGGCGGAATGATCGCGTTCCGCAGGCGGACGGCGAGATCCTGGGCGTCGGCCGTGCCGAGGCCGTCCGCGAGCACCACGAATTCGTCGCCGCCGAGCCGGGCGACCGTATCGCCGTCACGGACGCCGCTGGTCAGCCGGCGGGCGACCTCGATCAGCACCGCGTCACCGGTGTGGTGCCCGAACCGGTCGTTGATCGACTTGAAGCCGTCGAGGTCGCAGAAGAGCACCGCGAGCCCCTTGGACCCGTCGTCCGCGGCGCCGTCCGGGGGCGCGACGGTGTGCACATGGTGGTCGTACGGGGCCGGGCCCTTGCCCTCGAAGCCGTCGACCCCCTCGAACGGCTCCTTGCCGTCCGCCCCGAAGCCGTGCGGGTCCCGGGGGTCGGCGAAGACGGTCGCCGAGGCGGCGTAGGAGTCGGCGAGTGAGCTGGGCGGGCGGGAGCACAGCCGGGCGCCGAGCCGGGAGCGCAGCTCGGCGCTGTTCGGCAGGCCGGTCAGCGAGTCGTGGCTGGCACGGTGCGCGAGCTGCAGCTCGTGCCGCTTGCGCTCCTCGATGTCCTCGACGTGGGTGAGCAGGAAACGCGGCCCGTCGGTGGTGTCGGCGACGACGGAGTTCCGCAGCGAGACCCAGACGTAGGTGCCGTCGCGGCGGGCCAGCCGCAGCTCCGCCCGGCCGCCCTCGGCAGAGGTGCGCAGCAGGGTGCCGATGTCCTCGGGGTGCACCAGGTCGGAGAAGGAGTACCGGCGCATCGCGGCGGCCGGGCGGCCCAGCAGCCGGCACAGCGCGTCGTTGGTGCGCAGCAGCCGACCGTGCTGGTCGCCGCCCATCTCGGCGACTGCCATCCCGCTGGGCGCGTACTCGAAGGCCTGGCGGAAGCTTTCCTCACTGGCCCGCAGGGCCTGCTGATCGCGCTCCAGCCGGACCAGCGCGCGCTGCATGTTCGCCCGCAGCCGTGCATTGCTGATCGCGATCGCGGCCTGGAAGGCGTACATCTGCAGCGCCTCCTGCCCCCAGGGCCCGGGGCGCCGGCCGTTGCGCGGCCGGTCGACGGAGATCACGCCGAGCAGCTCGCCACCGCCGTTGGCCGCCGCGTACATCGGCGCGAACAGGCGGTCCATGGGGTGCCACTCGTCGGGGAAGCGGGGCGCGGGGCCCGCGGTGTGCCACTGGGGGACGTCATCGTCGTCCAGCACCCAGCCCTCGGTGTGCGGGATGAAGCAGAGGTCGCCCCACCGCTCACCCATGGCCAGCCGGCGCTCCCAGGAGGACCGCGAACCGACCCGCCCGGCCATCAACGCCTCGGCACCCGCGCTGCCGGCCACCGCGGCCACGACGAGGTCGCCGTCGGGGCGGACGAGATTGACCGCGGCCAGCTCATAGCCCAGCCCGGCGATCGCGCCGTCGGCGACTGTCTGCAACGTGTCCGCAAGGCTGCGTGCGGTGTTCAGCTCGGCGACCACTTGGTGCAGCTGCCGCAGGGTCGCAAGACGGACGTATGGCTCCGACTCGGTCTCCATCGCTCGCTCTCCCTGAGACCTCGACAGCAACTCCACGATTCTTGGTCGTCCGATTCCTCGCTCACTGAATCACAGTGAGCTGTTCACCCGGTACACAGGGTCAACAATTAACGCTTGCTGTGACCCAAGTCACAAGAGATCAGGAGTGGTTGGCGCTCCCCCAGGGAAGCCGGGTGGGAGCGCTCCTACACTTCCTGAACGCAAATCCGTCCTTCCGCACCCCTCCGTCGACAGACCTAGGACACAGGTGGTCCCAGGGCCCGATGCGCGGAGCGGGGGGACGAAGTTAGCGTGCATGGCGTGTTCACGAAAACCGCCGCCGCAGACCGGCCCACCACCGCCGACACCGCCGCCGCACCGACGGTCGCGCCCACGTCCGTGCCGGGCGGGCCGCCGATCCCGCATTCTGTGGGGGTGAGTGACGACGAGTTCCGCGCCGCCCTGTCCCGACTCGCCGCCGGAGTCGTGCTGATCACCGCGCACGACCCGGACGACGGGCCGCGCGGCGAGGACGTCGGCATGACCGCGACCGCTTTCTTGTCCGTATCGCTCGAACCGCCGTTGGTGATGGTGAGCGTTCGCAACGACTCACGCATGGATGACCTCCTGGAGCAACAGCCGCTCTGGGCGGTTTCGGTGCTGTCGGAGAGTCAAAGCCACATTGCCGGGCGTTTCGCGATGAAGAACCGCATCAGTGACCGGCTTCTCTTCGAGGGCATTCCGCATGAACGCGGCGAAGCGGCCGGGGCTCTGCTGATCGGCGGCGCCCTCGCCACCCTGGAATGCCGCACCGAACAGCGGATCGTCGCCGGCGATCACACCCTCGTCATCGGCCGCGTCCTGACGGCCTCGGCCCTGGCGGAGGACGACGGGCCGCTGACGTACTTCCGGGGGAAGTACCGGCGGTTGGGCTGAGGTGGTGGCGGGAGCGGAACAGCTGGCTCCCGGGGCGCGCCTTCTCAGCCCCAGTCGCGGCCGGAGCGTCCGCGCTTGGTGTCGCCGCGCTGCTTCTTCTCCCGCAGCCGCCGTTCGTTGATGCCGCGCGGAATGCGGGACTTGCGGCGCGGCTTGGGCGGTGGCGCGGTGGCCTGCGCCAGCAGCGCCGCCAGCCGGACGGCCGCGGTCTCGCGGTTGCGCCACTGCGAGCGGTGGTCGGAGGCCCGTACGGACAGCACGCCGTCGACCAGCCGGCCATCCAGCCGCTCCAGGGCGCGCTCCTTCCACACAGGAGGCAGCGCATGCGTTCGGCCGAGGTCGAAGCGCAGCTCGACCTGGCTGTCGCTGGTGTTGACGTGCTGGCCGCCCGGACCTGAGGACCGCGAGAAACGCCATACGAGCTCGGCCTCTGGAAGGACGACCGAACCGCGGATGACATAGGGCCCGGACATGCGTCCCATGATCCCGCCTTCGCGGCCGTCCCGTCACCCACTTTTCCCGCTGCACACGACTGGGTAGGCGCAAAACCGCCGGTGGGGCGACCCCTGAGGGGGCCAACCTCAGGATTTCTCGGGGCACGGCATCAGGATTCGGCAAAGAAAGTAAAGGCAGCTGGAACCTCGTGGTCCCCTGACGGCGTTGAGGTGGATGACGGTAGCTTCGTCCGCAGTACGGAGCCCGACGAATTCGACGAGGAAAGGGCATCCCCATGGCTGTAAGCCTGTCCAAGGGCGGCAACGTCTCGCTCACCAAGGAGGCACCGGGCCTGACCGCCGTCACGGTCGGCCTCGGCTGGGACGTCCGGACCACCACCGGCACGGACTTCGACCTCGACGCGAGCGCCATCGCGGTCAACCCGAGCGGCAAGGTCTACTCCGACCAGCACTTCGTCTTCTTCAACAACAAGGTGACGCCGGACCAGTCCATCGAGCACACCGGCGACAACGTCACCGGCCAGGGCGAGGGCGACGACGAGCAGATCAAGGTCAACCTGGCGGGCCTGCCGGCCGACGTCGAGAAGATCGTCTTCCCGGTCTCCATCTACGACGCCGAGAACCGCAGCCAGAACTTCGGCCAGGTGCGGAACGCCTTCATCCGCATCGTCAACCAGGCCGGCGGCACCGAGATCGCCCGCTACGACCTCAGCGAGGACGCGGCGACCGAGACCGCCATGGTCTTCGGCGAGCTGTACCGCAACGGCGCCGAGTGGAAGTTCCGCGCCGTCGGCCAGGGCTACGCCTCCGGCCTCGTCGGCATCGCCCAGGACTTCGGCGTCAACGTCTGATCACGACACCCGAGTTCTGACGCGTTCAGCGCAGCCGAGGGCCGGTTCCCATGGGGAGCCGGCCCTCGGCGCTTCGTGCCGGCGAGGGGCACGGCGCTCGCGACGGGTTACTTCCCGAGCGCCGCCGCGCCCGCCTGGGCGAACTGCTCGTCGGCGGCACCGCTCGGGGCGCCGGCCACACCGATGCCCGCGACCGGCGCGCCCTCGGCCTGCACCGGCGCGCCGCCCGCCAGGAAGAGGGTGCCGGGGATGTCCTTGAGGGTGGGCGCCGTGTCGAGGCGCTTGACCAGCTCGGAGGTCGGGGCGTTCCAGGCGACGGCGGTGTATGCCTTCTTGGTCGCCGACTCGAAGGACTGCGGGCCCGCGCCGTCGCCGCGCAGCTGCACGAGCGTGTTGCCGTTGCGGTCCACCACGGCGACCGAGACCTTCTGGCCCGCCTTCTCCGCGGCGTCCAGTGCGGCCTGCGCGGCCTTGGTGGCGGCGTCGATGCGGAGGTGCGTGGACCGGGTCAGGTTCTTGTCGCCGGCGTCGGCAGTGGCCGCGGCCGGCTGGGAGGCGGCCGGCGACGGCGCGGCCGTCGCGGACACGGCTCCGAAGGTGCCCGCGCCGACCAGGGCGACAGCGGCGGCACCGGTGACAACACGGGCGCGGAGGGACAGCTTCTTCATGATCTCGGGCTCCTTGAGGTGACGCTGGGACGGGAGGGAGGGGCGGGTTCTGAGGGCTGAGGACGACGGCGAGGGTGTCTCGGACCTGCTGGGTCGGACTGCGTGCCGTACCTGCCGTGTCGGCCCACATCCATCCTCGGAGCGGGGCGGGGCCACGCGGGTCGACGTACCGGCTGGGGTGGCCGTGCATGATGGTGGATACGGGTGTCAGCCGATCGGTTGATGCGGGCCGCGCCCCGGCCGGGTTACGACTACGGGGTAACGACCACCGGGCAGCGGCCGCCCCACGGCAGTCACGGCTACGGCCGGGCGCCCGAGCGCCCCACGGTCGGCCACTCCCGAGGGCGATGCCCGCAGGGCCGGCGGTGCCGGCGGCTCCGGCCGTGACCAGCCGTTCCGGCGGCGCCCCGGGTGACGATCACGAAGCGCCCGGGCAAGGAGACCCACGTGCACACACCGCAGCAGCGCCCCTCCCCCTCCTCGCCCACCCCGGCGGACCTCCTCCGTGACGCGGAACGACGCAGAGGCCAGGCCCCCGTACGGAACGACCGCCACGCCGACCAGGACCCCAATCCGGACGCCCGACTCCTGGGCCCGGTCATGCACACGGCGTTCTTTCTGCTGCTAAGCGCCTCGCTCGCCCGCTTCCTGATCCGGCACCCCGGCGAGCCCCGCACGCCGTGGATCATCGCCCTCAGCCTCGCCCTCGCCCTGCTCTACGTCCTCGGGCCGACGCTCGGTCCCCGTACGCACGACGAGCGGCGGCCCACCCCACGCAGGCTGGTCTGGCTGGGTGCGGTCGTCGCGATCTGGGTCGTCCTGGTCCTCCTGGCGCCGAGCTTCGCCTGGTGCGCGGTGCCGCTCTTCTACACGGGCCTGCGTACGTTGCCCGCCGGCGCCGCGTCGCTGCTCGTCGGGGTGCTGACCGCGTTCGTGGTCGCCGCCCAACTGCGGCTGTCGACCGGTTTCGACCCGAATCTGCTGCTGGCCCCGCCGGCGGTCGCCGCACTCGCCACCGCCGTCTTCGTCCACATGGAGCGGCAGGCCGCGCGCCAGCGTGCGCTGATCGACGACCTGATCCGGACCCGCCGCGAACTGGCCGCCACGGAACGGCGCGAGGGAACCCTCGCCGAGCGCCAGCGGCTGTCCATGGAGATCCACGACACGCTCGCCCAGGGCCTGTCCAGCCAGCAGATGCTGCTGCAGGCTGCCGAGCGCACGTGGGACACCTCCCAGGACACCGCTCGCGGCCACGTCCGTACGGCCACGGAGATCACCGCACGCAACCTCGCCGAAGCGCGCCGCTTCGTCCACGACCTCGCCCCCGCGGACCTCGCCGACGGCACATCCCTCCCCGAAGCCCTCCGCCAACTGGCCACCCGCGCAAGCCGGTCAGCGCCTGACGCGACGGGAGCGCTCGCCGTGCGCTTCCACCTCGACGGCACGCCCACCCCATTGCCCGACCGGGTGCAGTCCGCCCTGTTGCGCGTTGCCCAAGGCGCCCTGGCGAACGTCGATGAACACGCCTTCGCGACCTCCGTCGCCCTGACCCTCAGCTACCTCGGCGACCAAGTCGTCCTGGACATCGCCGACGACGGCCACGGCTTCGACCCCGCGGACGCGTCCGGCCGGGCCGGGCCGGCGCAACCGCCCGCCGCCACTCCCGTACGGGGCCACGGCCTGCCCGCCATGCGCGCCCGGATGCGGCAGCTCGGCGGCACCCTCACCATCGAGTCGGCGCCCGGCGAGGGCACCGTCCTGTCCGCCGCCGTCCCCCTGGAGCCCACCCCATGAGCACACCTCACGCCCCGGCGCCCGTGCCGGCGTCACCGCCCTCGCCCGTCCGCGTCGTGCTCTGCGACGACCACGCCGTCGTACGCGCCGGGCTGCTCGCGCTGCTCAGCAGCGCGCCCGGCATCGAGGTCGTCGGGGAGGCAGGCAACGGTGAGGAGGCCGTGGCGATGGCCGCCAAGCTCCGACCCGATGTCGTACTGATGGATCTGCAACTCGGCGCCGGTATCGACGGCATCGAGGCGACCCGACGCATCACCGCCCACCGGGCGGCCCTCTCCGGCTCCTCCAGCTCTTCCGCTGATCCCGCCCCCGGCCCCCACGTCCTCGTCCTGACCACGTACGACACCGACGCCGACATCACCCGCGCCATCGAGGCCGGCGCCACCGGCTACCTCCTCAAGGCCGAGCGCCCGGAGGAACTCTTCTCCGCCATTCATGCCGCGGCACAGGGCCGCAGCGCCCTGTCCGCGCCGGTCGCCCACCGCGTCCTGGCCCGTATGCGCAGCCCGCGCCCCACCCTCACCGACCGGGAGCGCGACATCCTCGGCCAGCTCGCGCGGGGCCTGGGCAACCGGGAGATCGCCCGTGCGCTGTTCATCAGCGAGGCGACCGTCAAGACGCACCTCGGGCGCATCTACGACAAACTCGGGGTGGACACCCGCTCCGGCGCGGTCTCCGTGGCAAAGGAGCAGCGGCTGTTGCCCTGACCCGAGCGGCAGCCGCGGCCGCGGCCGGGCCGCGATCTGTGAGCGCTCCCCCGCGGTGACGCACGCCGTCCGGCGCCCGGAGTCCATGCGGCGGACTCCTCGCGGTCGCCCGGAGCTGCAGCCGACTCCTCACGATCACCGGGATCGTCCGCGCCCTCAGGCACCCGAATCAGAACAGCCCGGCGGTAGCCGTTGCCCCGTGCCGGCGCCCCCGTGTCGCGCCCGCGACCGCTCACGAACCTACGGCCCCGACGGCCCGGGCGCCCGGGCCGATGCGGGCGATGCCCCGCCACACCGGCGTGACACCATCAAGAGGTGATCGACCTCGGCTACTCCCTCTCCCGGCGCTTTCCGGATCCTTCGCACTTGGATTACCGGACCGCCGATGTGCGCACGCTGCGTCACGACCTCTTCTGCGGCGACGTCTACATCGCCGACACGAAGTCGGACCGCGAGCTGTCCACGGCATGGGGATGGGTGCCGGTCCTGGACTTCGCCTGGGCGCTGTGCGACATCGTCGAGCAGCTCGACACCGACCCTCGTGGCAACCGCTCCGCCCGCTCGATCTACGCCGAGCTGGACTTCACGGAATCCAGCGACCGGATGCTCTTCGAGCGCCGCTTCGGGTGGGTGGAGGTCGAAGCCGACTGGATGCCGGCCGACGAGCCCCCGCTCAACTTCAACCACTCGGCGCTCCGCCGGGAGGCGCGCGACTTTCTGCACGACCTGATCGCCGACCTCACCGATATGCACGACGGCCTCGGCGACAACCCGATCATCTGGGACCTCCAGGCCCGCTTTCCCCGTATCTGAGTGACGTCTCTCCCTGGGACCGACGCGGCCGGCCCCTCCCTCCCGTAGGTGCTCGGGGGTGGCCCCCGGCACCATCCAGCGCCTCCCTCAATCCACCCGCACCCCGATCTGCGCCGCGAACGCCGGTGCCAGATCGAGCAGTTGGGCCGGGCTGATCACCGCGCCGGCCAGTCGGTCGATGCCGCGCGCGATGTCCACCACGGCGGCACCCCGCAGATCGACGTCCTTCATCCGCACATCCGTGAAGTCCACCCGGGCGAGGGTGCAGTCGTCGAACGTCACCCGATGCAGCTCCGCACCCGCGAAGTCCGCCTCGACCAGGACGCACCCCTCGAAGACGACATCCCGCAGCTTCGCCTTGCGCAGATTGGGGAAGTCGATCTTCCCGCCGCGCACCACGACCCGCTCCAGCACCGCGCCGTGCAGCTGCGTCCCCCCGAGCCTGGCGTCCGTCAGCTCCACGTCGCGCAGTGATGCCTCGGACAGGTCCGTCCCGACGCCCCGCACGCCGCTGAGCACGCTGTCGATGATCCGCGCCCGGCTCAGCACCGTCTCGTCCAGCGCGCACCGGCGCACCGCACAGTCCATGAAACGGGCTCCGCGCGCCGCCTGCCCCGCCCAGTCGGCCTCCGTGAACTCCAGGCCGTCGTAGTCCCCTTCGGGCTCCAACGCGCCGCCGTCATGCGGTTGCAGCTCCGGCAACCGCACCTCGGCCCGCCGCACCGCGCGCACCGTCTCCTTGCCGCGCCCCGTCACGCGATCACCGCCTTCCAGCCACTGGACCCCGATCGACGGACCGCTCCTCGGACCGATCCGCTCCTGCCCACCCATCGTGAACCACGCCACTGACAACGCCCCGGACGGCGCCCTCGACAACAGCGCGAGGCACCACCGCGGACACCCCGCGGCCCCCACCGCCCACAGCCCGCACGACCTGCGAAAACACGGACTCCGCGAGGCCCGCCCCGAGCCCGTGTCACAACCGACCCCCGGCCACCCGTCCAAGTCCACGACCGCCACAACCCGGAACCCGCCGTCCACCACCGGCCGCCCACCGGCCACCAAAGGCCCCCCCAGCACCCACGACGACCGACCCACCAAGGAGCACCCCATGCCCCAGCAGATCACCGTGATCGGAGGCGGCTTCGCGGGCCTGACCGCGGCCATCTCGGCCGCGGAGGCCGGCGCCGTCGTCACCCTCCACGAGGGACACCGGACCCTAGGCGGCCGCGCGCGTACCGCCGACGCGCCGTACCGCACCAACGAGGGCCCGCACGCCCTCTACAACGGCGGCCCGCACTGGGCCTGGCTCAAGCAGCGCGGCCTGCTCAAGCCACTGGCCGCACCGCCGCTGCGGGACCTCGCCGGGCTGCGCTTCTTCCACCGCGGCAGCCTGCACCGGCTACCGCCGCTCGGCGTCCTGAAACTGCGCGGACGCAAGAACGCCCCCGTCGACCAGGACTTCTTCAGCTGGGCGAGCGGCCGGGTCGGCGAGTCGGCCGCCCGCGCGGCGGCGAACTACGTGGGCGTCGCGACCTTCCACCACGACCCGGGCCTCCTCTCCGCCGCGTTCGTGCAGGAACGACTGCGCCGCACCACCAGCCTGCCGCCCGAGGCCCACTACCTCCGCGGTGGCTGGGGCGCACTGATCGCGCGGATGGCGAGCCACGCCCGCGGCCTCGGCGTACGCATCGAGACCGGCTCCCGCGTCGACTCGCTTCCGGAGGAGAACCCGGTCATCGTCGCCACCCAGCTCGACGCCGCCCGCACCCTTCTCAAAGATGACGGCCTCCACTGGACGGGCGCACGGACGGTGCTGCTCGACATCGCCGTGCGGACCCGGCGCGGAGACCCGTTCGCGCTGTCCGGGCTCGATTTCTCCGGCTGGATCGAGCGGTTCACCTCCCAGGACCCGGGCCTGGCCCCGCGCGGCGAGCAGCTCCTCCAGGGCCAGATCGGCATCGCCCCGGACGAACGGCGTGCCGACGGCGTCGCACGCGCCGAACGCCTCCTGGACGCGGGCTTCCCCAGGTGGCGCGAACGCACCACCTGGCGTCGCGAGTCGCTGGCCATCGGCCGTACGGGGGCGGTCGATCTGCCGGGCACCACATGGCGCGACCGCCCGGCAGTGGACCGCGGATACGGCGTCTACCTGGCGGGCGATCAGGTCGCGGCCCCCGGAGTGCTGAGCGAGGTGTCGTTCACCAGCGCCATCGGGGCAGTCTCACGTGCCCTCGGAGCCACCACGGCCCACCGCACGGGTGTTGACCTCAACCAACCTTGAGGTAGTGGAGTGGTGGGCACGGCCACCATGCACAGCCACCCGACGGGGAGCGCGGCCACCGCGAAGCCACGTCCCAGGAGGCACCACGCCATGCACGCCGTACGGCTGCACACCTTCGGTCCCGCAGAGAACCTCACCTACGAGACGGTCGACGATCCCCGGCCGGGCCCCGGTGAGGTCCGGATCGCCGTGGCGGCGGCCGGCGTGCACCTCTTGGACACGGCCCTGCGCCAGGGCAGACACCGCGGCCCCGCGCCCCCTCCGGAGCTGCCGACGGTGCCGGGCCGCGAAGTGGCCGGCACCGTCGACGCCCTGGGCGTGGGCACCGACCCCGCGTGGCTCGGCCGGCGCGTCGTCGCCCACCTCGGGATGGTCCCCGGCGGCCACGCCGAACTGGCCGCCGTACCGGCCGACCGGCTGCACGCGATCCCCGACAGCCTCGACGCCGGCCAGGCGGTCGCCATGATCGGCACCGGCCGTACGACCATGGGCATCCTGCTCTTCGCCGACCTCACCGCCGACGACATCGCGATCGTTCCCGCGGCCGCGGGCGGCATCGGCTCACTGCTCGTGCAGTATGCGAAGAACACCGGGGCGACGGTCATCGGGCTGGCCGGCGGCACCGCCAAGGTGGCGCGGGCCCGCGAACTGGGCGCCGATCTCGCCGTCGACTACACCGACGACGAGTGGCCTTCCCTCGTACGCGGCTTCCTCGACGCACGCGCGGCTCCCGGCGCCGGCATCGTCTTCGACTCCGTCGGCGGCGCGGCGGGCCGCGCCGCCGTCGGCCTCCTCGCACCGGGCGGCCCGGCACCTCGTCTTCGGCTGGTCCTCCGCAGGCCCGCTCGACGGCGGCCCCCTGGAGCTGACCGACGGAGAGCGGGCGGCGACAACCCGCTCCGCACCCTGGAGACGGCAGCACTCGCGGAGGCGGCCGCCGGCCGACTCATCCCTACGGTGCAGACGTTCCCCCTGGCGGAGGCCGCGGCCGCCCACCGCGCGCTGGAGACCCGCGCCACGATGGGCAAGGTCGTACTGATCCCCTAGGGCATGTCCGCGAGACGAAGACCGGCCCCGGTGCTGGGCCCTGGGCCGGCACCAGGCGCCGGCTAGCCCACCACCGCCATCTCGCGCGCCGTCTCGTTCAGCCGGCGTCCGCCCGTCTGCGTACACGTCACGATGTCCTCGATCCGCACCCCGAACCGCCCCGGAAGATAGATCCCCGGTTCGATCGAGAAGCACATCCCCGGCACCAGCGGCAGATGCTCCCCCTCGACCATGTACGGCGGCTCGTGGGTGGTCACCCCGATGCCGTGCCCGGTCCGGTGGATGAAGTACTCGCCGTATCCCGCGGCCTTGATCACCTTCCTGGCCACCCGGTCGATCTCCTGGCACGCCACCCCGGGCCGTACCGCCTCGAACGCCGTCTGCTGCGCCTCCCGCACGATGTCGTGCACCTTGCGCTCCTCGGCGTTCGGCGGCCCGACATGCACGGTCCGCGTCGTGTCCGAGCCGTACCCGTCCTTCAGGCCACCGAAGTCGAGCACCACCATGTCCCCGTCCTCGATCACCCGGTCCCCGGCCTCGTGGTGCGGATTGGCGCCATTGGGGCCCGACCCGACCACCGTGAAGTCGACCTGGCTGTGCCCGTGCTCGGTCAGCAGCCGCGCGAGATCCGCCGCCACCTCGCGCTCCCGGCGGCCCCCGAACGGAAAGCCCAGGATCTTCTCGTACGTGGCGTCCGCGGCCGCCCCGGCCGCCGCGAGCCGCTCCACCTCATGGGCGTCCTTGACGGCGCGCAGCATCGGCAGGACCTCTGTCAGCGCGCCATACGCGCTCCCCGGCAGCGCGCGCTGGAACCCCAGCAGGTGCATCGCCCAGGTCGAGTCCGACACCCCGTAACGCCCCTCGCCGTCCAGCCACTTGGCGACCTCCGCGTACGGGTTCGCGCCGTCACGCCACCCGGACATCTGCATCGCCTTGGCACCCTCGGACCGCTTCGCGTCGGGCAACTCCAGCGCGGGCGCCAGCAGCCGCGGCCGCTGCCGGGGCTGGAGGACCAGCGCGGTCAGCCGCTCGGTGGCGGCGGGCGGCCGGTAGCCGCACAGCCACTCCATGTCCGGTCCCGGGGTCACGATGAGCCCGGCCAGCCCGGCATTGGCGGCCGCCTGCCCCGCTCGCTCCATGCGTCGCTCATAGTCATCGCGCGTCATCGAAGTCACCATGCCGCGAATTTACGCCGCCGGGAGCCCCGCCGCCCCTGCCGGAACGGGCGCGTCTCGGGCCCCTCAGCGCTTCAGGGCCCGGTACCTCTTGAGGAGAGCCGTGATCTTCCCGTGGTCGGCGGCGCCGTTCAGTTCGGTGAGGAGATCATCAGGGCACAGTTCGTAGTGGTCACCCCACCACCTGCGCCCCTTGTTGTCCCAGATGCGGTACCCGCCGGGGACCCCTCTGGCCACATACCGTCTTCGACTCATGCCGTGCCCCCCGTGCCCGGTGCCCCCTGTCCAAGGGGCACCGGGCACGGTACATCGAGACCGAGCGGGTTCGGGATCTCAGCTCAACAGCTCATCGGGCCGAACTCGCCGCCCTGTAGAGCTGGTTGCTGCCCCCACGAACGGAACTCGCTACGCCGCCACCCCACGGGAGGCCGTAGCGGCGCGCTCCGCGGTCTCCAGCCAGGTGATGAGGTCGGCGCGGGCGCGGGCGACACGTGAGCGCACGGTGCCGATCGGGCAGCCCACCACCGCTGCGGCATCCGCGTAGGGGAGGCCGACCAACTGCGTGAGCACGAATGCCTCACGGCGCTCGCAGTCCAGCGATTCGAGCAACTCGCCCATCGCCAGGCCCTCGTCGAATCCCGGCAGCTCGCGTGGCTGGGTGTGTTCGGCCACGGTTTGCCAGTCCGCGACGTCGGTGATGCGCGGGCGTGCGGCGGCCGCTCGGTAGCGGTCGATCACGACGCGGCGGGCGATGGACATCAACCAGGTGCGTGCCGAGGAGCGTCCGGCGAATCTCGGCAGGCTGGTGAGGGCCCGCAGGAAGGTCTCCTGAGTCAGGTCATCGGCTCCGTTCAGGTCGTTGCTCAGGTGCGCCACGAACCGCCACACATCTTGGTGCGTGGCACGGACGAAGCGGTCGACGGCGTCGGAGTTTCCGTCTCGCGCCGCCAGCGCCAAGGCGGTCACGCGCTCGTCTTCGACGGGGGCCCGCGATCCACGGGTCGTCGCGGGCAGGACAGGGGTCATCGCAAAGGGTCTCTCGGTGACTGCGGGACTGTGCCATGGCGTGGCACGGCTCCGCCGGCGAGCGGCGCTCCGCGACCCCGCCGGCCGTCGGCCTACCGCACCGACGGCCGGCGGGGTCCGGGAGAGCACCACATGGTCAAAGGGCCGGCATGCGGGAGCGCGGGACGTCCATCGGGACGGCCGCGCGGGCACGCCGGTACGCCACCCGTCGACGCGGCAACGCCCCTAGCCCTTATGGCCCGGAGCGCACCGGCGACGCGCGGTCAGCCGCACAGCGAAAGCCCGGGCGGGCCCCTTCGGGAGAGGACATGCTGGAACAGCACGCCGCGCAGGCGCACCACCGTCGGGCAGGCCACCGGAGCGGCGGACGGCGTACGTCCGGCCCACCGCAGTGTCGTCAGCACCAGCAGCAAGGGGGTGAACAGCGACGCCGCCAGGCTGCGGCCGAGCCGGAATCCCGCCGCCTCGCCGCGCCACAGCCACAGTCCGCAGAGCACCGCGGCCAGTGCGTGGGCCAGCGACATCCCCATGGAGCTGTGGCCCGCATGCGACATCGGCATGTGGTCCATGGCGCCGGACATGGCGGCCATGTGCTCCCCGTGAGCCATGTGCCCCATGCGAGCCATGTGGTCCATGCCGCTCATACCGCCCGAGGACGTCGGGAGAGGTACGTCCGCATTCCCGGATCCGAGGCCGGCGTGGTGCAGCAGCCGGATCACTGCCTCCTGCGAGGCGTGCGTGGGTGCGGCGCCGGGCGTCCCGCACAGGAACTGTGCCGTCCAGCCGGCCGCGGACGAGGCATGACCTGCCTGTCCACCGGAAGAGGCCGGCCCACCGGAAGAGGCCTGCGCGAGGCTGAACAGTGAGTGCAGACCGAGCTGGGCGAGGACGGTGGAGCCGATGATGACCAACGGACCGCGTTCCCGTCCGGTCAGCCACCACGCCGCCCCGCTGGTGCCGCAGAAAGCTGCGGCGAGAGCCCACCACGGCAAGGGCGCGGCGGACATCAGCGCGTGCCCCAGGGCCGCCGTCGCCACACAGACGACCGCGAAGATCGCGGCGCGTGCGGCGCGTGCGGCGGGCCCGGTGGTCATGCGGGACATCGTGCCATTCGGCTCAACGGCCCGGGCGGGGTGGGTCAGCGGACCGTATCGGGTGGTCGGAGTGGCCGGCGGGGCGCGATATCGGAGGGGTGGTGGGGTACGGGGACGCGTCATGACGCGTCCCCCGAACCCCCCCCCCCCCCCCCCCCCCCCCCCCCCCCACCGGGCCCCCCCCCCCCACCCCCCCCCAAAAACACCCCCCCCCCGCCCCCGGGCCCAACCGCGCCCCCCGCGGCCCCCCCCCC